>JACFOH010000012.1:53910-76954 GCA_019454405.1 Promineifilum sp. | reverse complement strand
GGTGACATTTTCGCTTTTTCCTTAAGGGGTGTCAGATTCGCTGAAGCATAACAAAAGCTTGGCTGCCTATTGACTTTTGACCTTTTTTTATGCTAGACTGCATTTTTGACTTATATGGTAGAGGTGCGTGGCGCCAGCCCATTGTTGATGAGATACATTATTGATTAATTGTCTATGGCTGAACTCAAACACGTCAGCGTGTTTTCACGCACCGGCCAGGCATAGATTTGCCTCGAAAATCCAAGGGAAACCGCGAGGAATTACTTACCGATGACAGATACGAATGATCCATTGTCCGATGAAATGGAAATTCTCAATGCATTGCTTAATGAAGGGATTGAACAGCGATACCTCACATTTGACCAAATCATAGAAGCCCTGCCTGAAATCGAGAATAATATTACACTTTTGGAAGCCTTGTTGGAGGAAGCCCAGACTCTCGGCTTCGCCATCTACGAGAACGAGGATGATGTCGTGGCGGCCGCGCTGGGCGCTGGCGATAGCGAAGAAGATGACGATATTATCCTCGATGAGGAGACTCCTGAGGTTAAACCTCGTGTGCGCCCGGATCGGGTTCGCACCCACGACGCGCCCTTGTTTGATTTGAGCAATGTCCCCATTGATGATTCCGTGGGCCTCTACTTCCGCGAAATGGGACAGCAGTCCTTGTTATCGGCCGAGGAAGAAGTGCATTTGGCGATGGAAATCGAGGCCGGCCGCGAAGCGGTCGAACGGCTCGAGTCCGGCGAGGAAATCGATCTGGACGAGCGTGATCGCCTGGAGCGCCAGCGTGAAGTTGGCGACGCCGCGCGCGCGCACTTGATCCGCGCCAACACCCGCCTGGTCGTTAGCATCGCCAAAAAGTATCGCGGTCGCGGTTTGCAGTTTCTCGACCTGATCCAGGAAGGGAACGTCGGGTTGATGAAAGCCGTCGAGAAGTACGACTATCGGCGCGGCAATCGCTTCAGCACTTACGCCACGTGGTGGATTCGCCAGGCCGTTACCCGCGCGCTGGCCAATCACGGCCGCACCATTCGCATCCCGGCCCACTTGGGTGGGCGGATTAGCAAACTATATCAGGTGGCCCAGGAACTGGAACAGGAATATGGTCGCCAGCCCACGGCTGAAGAAATTGCCGAGAACATGGAACTTCCGGCCGACCGCGTCCGCTGGATGTTGCGCACCAGCCGCCAGCCCGTTCATCTGGAACGGCCGGTCGGCGACGAATCCGATGCCGAGTTAGGCGATTTCATCGAGGATATCGAAGCGCCTGCCCCGGCCGAATCTGTGGCCCAAACCATGCTGACCGAGGAGATCGGCGACATCCTTGATCAATTGACGCCACGCGAAGCCCGGATTCTGCGCTTGCGCTATGGCTTGCAAGACGGCGAGTCGCGCACATTGAAGGAAGTGGGCGAGATGTTTGGCCTCTCCCGTGAACGTATCCGGCAACTGGAGAAGGAAGCGCTTCGCAAGTTGCGCCACCCGAACTTTGCGGGCCACTTGCGACAGTATTTGAACTGAGTTCCTCAGATCGTCCCATGAAAAGAGTACACCCTCCCGGCATCGGGAGGGTGTTATTATTTTTGGCCTGAATGAAGCGTCGGGGAAGGTGAACCGGCTTACCCGACCTTTACGACTATTTCACTGTGGATTCACAGGGTGTTCATTTCTGATCCGGCGGGATATGATAAGTTGATAGAGGATTAAGGCGGCTACTTAATTGCCCCATCGTTTGGCTCGCGTCGCTCGCATGAGCAGGGGCCAGAGGCCCCGATTCGAGGGCCAGGATAATGATGAAGTCGGAACAAATCGTGATCGAGCCGGTGAATGGCTGGCAGTTTGTTGACTGGTGGGAGTTACGCGATTATCGCGATCTTTTCCGTTTTCTCGTCGACCGTGACATCAAGGTCCTGTATAAGCAAACAGTTCTAGGCTTTGGTTGGGCCATCCTGCGGCCGTTGCTGAGCATGGTTATCTTCACGGTTATTTTCGGCAATTTGGCTCGCGTGGATAGCGACGGCGTTCCTTATGCCATTTTTAACTATGTCGCCCTGGTACCGTGGCTCTATTTTTCAACCGCGCTGTCGGCGTCCGCCCTGAGTCTGGTATCCAACACTGACATGCTGACCAAAATCTACTTTCCCCGGCTGGTCTTTCCGATGACGCCGGTGGTCTCCAAGCTGGTTGACTTTGTCATTTCCTTCGTCATCATCTTCGTCCTTATGGCCGTATTCCGTATCGCGCTCACGATCCGCGTTCTGTACATCCCCCTGCTGGTCGCGTTGATGATGTTGACGGCCGCCGGTACGGGGCTGTGGTTATCGGCCATGTCGGTGCAATATCGCGATGTCAAGCATGCTATTCCCTTTCTGACTCAGATATTGATGTATGCCGCGCCGGTCGTCTGGTCGGCCGCGCTGATCGAAGAACGATTCGGCATGATTGGCCGTATCCTGTTTGGTTTGTATCCGATGGTGGGCGTCATCGAGGGATTTCGCTCGGCGCTCCTTAATACCGGCCCTATGCCCTGGGACATGCTCGCCGTGGGGACGGTATCGGCCCTCGCCATCTTTATCAGCGGCCTGTTTTATTTTCGGCGAATGGAAGCCTTTTTTGCCGATGTGGCCTGACGATATGGGAAACGAGAGTGACTTTCACGTATCTGCCAACGGCAGACACGCTCCTGAAGCGGCTATCGTCGCCGAAGGCGTATACAAGCAGTATCACATCGGCTTGAAGGAACAGCGCTATGATTCGCTACTTCAGTCGACGCTGGGCTGGATTTCATCTCCGGTGAGAAACTGGCGTCAGCTGCGTCGTCTGGGTCAGATCAGTTCTGATGATGCTGACGATGTGATCTGGGCCTTGCGCGATGTCAGTTTCACGGTCAATCGAGGCGAGGTCCTGGGCATTATCGGTCGTAACGGGGCCGGCAAGAGCACCTTGCTAAAAATCCTGTCGCGTATTACCCCGCCGACCCGCGGGCGCATCACGTTGAACGGCCGTGTTTCAAGCCTGCTTGAGGTCGGCACGGGTTTCCACCCCGAGCTAAGCGGCCGCGAAAACGTCTACTTGAACGGTACGATTCTGGGCATGACCAAGGCTGAGGTTGATCGCAAGTTCGATGAGATCGTCGCTTTCTCTGAGGTGGAAAAGTTCATCGACACGCCGGTGAAACGCTATAGCAGCGGTATGCGCGTGCGCTTGGCCTTTGCCGTATCGGCCCATTTGGAGTCGGAGATATTGCTGGTCGATGAGGTCCTGGCTGTTGGCGACGCCGCGTTTCAGGAAAAGTGCCTGCGCAAGATGGGCGGTGTAGCCGAAGGGGGCCGCACTGTTTTGTTCGTCAGCCACAACATGCAGGTTATCCAGCAGTTATGCCATCGCGCATTGTTGATCCATGGTGGACATATTGTTGCCGATGGTCTTCCGGCGGCCGTCATTGAACAGTATCTGGAAGATTCATCTGCTAACCCGGTGCCTGAGCCGATCGTCTTTAGTGGCAAGGCCGGTGCGATCCGCCTGAAGGAGATACGATTAATTCAGGACGGTTACGAGGTCGGCGAATTCGTCGATAATCACAGGGCGCTACAACTACTCTTCCGTTATGATGTTCTGGAGCCGGTACGAAACTTGCTCTTTGGTTTCGATATATTTTCCAGAGACGGCGCGCACGTGTTTCGTACGTATGATCTGGCGGCCGCCGGAATGGACGAGCGACTGCCCGGTTCCTATGAATCCATCTATGAATTACCGGCTGATTCCTTTAACTCGGGTCACTACTATCTGGATTTGTTGATGGGCGTCCATCGCCGTGGCTGGCTTTCGCGGGGCGATATTCGGCTAAAGATGAACTTCTCCGGCTCTATGGCCTCCGATGTGAACTATCCGGGCGTTGTGGGGCCGATGGGGCGTTGGCAGGTTCGGGCCGATTCAAGCGAGACTGGAAGATTGGGCGCGGATGATATGGCTGATCAGGTTCAGGCGAAGGGATAGGCATTACCTCTGTCGGGTAGTCACAGAGATTGACAGGCAAGGATGACTTAACGAATATGTGCGGCATTTGTGGGGAACTTCATTTTGGCCCTCCAAACGAGGCCGGCGTATTCTATTTCGATAGGCTCATCGATCTGATGGCTCGGCGCGGGCCCGACGCTCGAGGCTCCTGGTTCGACGGTCAGGCCTGCCTGCTTGGGTTCCGGCGGCTCTCAATTCTCGACCTGTCGCCGGCCGCTGATCAGCCGATGGTTACCGATGGCGAGAATTACGCCCTGGTTTTCAACGGCGAGATCTATAACTTTCGCGAGCTGCGGGCTGAGCTTGAGCAGCGCGGCGTCGCCTTCCAAACGAGTGGCGACACGGAGGTTGTCCTGCAAGCCCTCATCCATTGGGGAAAAGCTGCGCTCGATCGATTCAACGGCATGTTCGCGCTGGCATTCTATGATCGCCGCGAGCGATGGCTCTTGTTGGCCCGTGATCACGCAGGGATCAAGCCGCTGTACTATTTGCTGAACGACCAGGGTCTGTTTTTCGCCTCCCAGTACGACCAGATTCTTGCTCATCCCTGGCGCGACGGCTTGCCGGTATCGCCGGACGGCCTGGGTCTTTATCTGCGGTTGGGCTACATCCCCGCGCCCTACGCCATCCTCGAACGGACTTATATGCTGGAACCGGGTTGTTGGCTTCAGGTTTCCGGCGAAGGCGATATCCAGCGAGGTCGTTACTATGCCTTTCCTGCCTATACCGTTCCGACCCTGAGTGGGGAGGAAGCCTTCGAAGCGGTGGATGCCGCGGTTGGCGCCGCTGTCCGGCGGCAGATGGTCAGCGACGTTCCCCTCGGCGCTTTTCTCTCCGGCGGCATCGACTCGCCGCTCGTCGTGGCCAAGATGCGGGCCGTTTCCGGCGGGGCGGTGCGCGCCTATACGATTGGTAGCGACGGCAGCCGGTTCGATGAGTCGGACAGCGCGGCCGATTATGCCCGCCAGCTGGGCGTCGACCACGTACTGGAACAGTTCACGCCGGAGAAATCGCTTGACTGGCTCGATGATGCTGTGGCGGCCTGTGGTGAACCTTTTGCCGACTTCTCCGTCTTGCCGACGCTCATGGGATCCCATTTAGCGCGCCGCGATATGACGGTGATGTTATCCGGCGATGGAGGGGATGAGCTGTTCTGGGGCTATCCTGAACGATTCGGCTCCGTCATCAAGAGCGCCCCTGATTTTCGTCGCCCACAATGGTGGCGCGATGTGCATTGGGCGACGCATCGCCTAATCGGGCTGGATAAGCACGCCCATAAAAACTCGCGTTGGCCTTCGATTGGCGACTGGTACCGGCAAAAACACACGTGGTTTTCGCCATCCCGACTGGCCGGTCTGTTCCCCGCGCTGCCTCCGTGGCCGGCGGGATTCGCGCTATTTGATTATGACGGTTGGGACGCGGATGAGACGGCGCAATGGTTGCGCTGGAATGAGTTTGTGGGCCATTTGACTATGGTGTTGCTGAAAGTCGATCGGGCCGGCATGTACAATTCGCTTGAGATTCGGGTTCCGCTGCTTGATCGCGAGGTGATCGATGTGGCTGTGCGCGTGGACTGGCGCTCTTGTCTGGATTTGTCCACGACGACCGGCAAATTACCCCTTCGTCATTCTCTGGAGCGCTATGTTAACCGCCAAACGAAAGACAAACGCGGGTTCGCCGTGCCTATGGCCGACTGGCTTCGTGGCCCGTTACGCGATATCTATCTGGACAAAGTCGCCTCCCGGCCGGAATTTCTCGGGCTGGAGGTCGATCGGTCGGGGCTGAAAGACCTGCTAACTCATCATCTATCCGGCCAGGCCGATAATCATCGCAGTCTGTGGCTGTTGTTGAGTCTGGCCTTATGGCTTGAAAGATATTATGAACCACAAGGTACGCCGATTGCCCGAGACTCGTGACAATATACCGGGCGAAGAGATCGGGAATAAGCCCTTGGACGCGACAGGTATCTGAATCATCTATCGTTGAGCGGTATGGAGCGACTTCTTTAGCGAAGATAGGGACAGTGATATGACGGACATCAATTCATCGCGAGTGGGGGGCGATTGGCGAGGTGTAGCCGGGACGATTCGTCGCGCGCTAAAGCCGACTGAGAGGCTGGTTCTGTGCGGCGAGTCCTATACGGTGCGTAGCGAATCGCGCGGCGACGAAGACCGGGATTACGCTATATTACGGGACCTGGCTCGCGATAAACAGTGCGTCTTGGATATTGGAGCTAATGTTGGCCGGACTACACTGGTCATGGCGCGCAGCCCGATAGCTGCTGATGGATTGCTCTATACGTTTGAGGCTTCGGAGGCGGCCTGCCGGCTGATCCAGGACAATGTTGCCCTTAACGGTCTGGCGGAACGTGTGATTGTCATCAACGCGTTGGTAGCAGAGCGCTCCGGGCTAACAATTGATTTTTATGGCGACGCGGCTTCCGGCGGGGCGTCGATTATCCCCGGCTATTTGAATCATTACCGGCCCATGCGTAAGGTCTCCCTGGCGGTGGATGATTTTGTAGCTGAGTTCAATTGTGCGCCGGATTTCATCAAGATAGACGTCGAAGGGGCAGAGGCACGCGTTCTGCGTGGACTGACTCGGACGATGCGTGAGATACGGCCGCTAATCTTCCTGGAATTACATAGCTGGGACGACGTAACTCTGGTCGACCAGGCCAGGAATGTGCTTGATTTACTCAAACCGCTGGATTATCAGCTGATCTATTTGCGAACGAAAGAGATAGTGACGGACCCTGAAGCTTTTGCCGGACGCGGCCGATGCCACGTTATTGCCTGTCCAGCTTATTCTCCATTCCTGGATGAGTTGGCCACGCTCGATACGACGGGTGTATAAGACGTTTAGGATGCGCATGCAGTGAACGGACGACGAGAAAAACATGAGTGGCTACACGCGATATCCTTCGCACAAGACATCTCCTAAGGGCGAAGAAGCCGAATCGCCTGTCGGGCGAAGCCGCTCCACAGCGGGCCGCTGGGTTCGGCTGGCGCTCGTCGTCGGCCTGTTGACGCTGTTCTTCCGGTTGACCACTCTTGGCAACCGATTGGTCGGCACGATGGGCAACCCGATCCTCCTGGCGGCGGCGATGCAGGCCACCTCTGATCACCCGCTGATAAACCTGATTGACGAGGAGAAGGCGCAAATTTCATCGGGGCGCGAGCTGAGTGGCATGCAGGCGCGCGCGCTAAGCGCGATCGCCCGGTCGAGGGGGCAATTAACCACGGCCGAAGTCTGGCTCATTCAAGGGATGGCCGATCGCGCTTCCGCCTATTTATCCCAATTTGAGCTTTGCCTTCTCTATTGGAATGAGGGACAGCGCGCCCACGCACGAGAAGCCTGCCGCGGAACAAAAGCCTCGCTTCAGTACTGGTTGAATCGTGGATACGATGCCGACGATCAAAAAAATCTCGACGAGGCGCTGGATTACTACGACATGGCCACGGCCGTCGACCCGGATTCTGTCCGAGCCTGGTATGTGCTGGGCCGGACCTTGTTCGCCCTTGAACGATATAAAGAGACAGTTGCCGCCTACGAGCATATGATGGCCCTTAACCCGACACCTCCGGCGGATGTCTATGAAGCTCTGGGCTGGTCTTATCTGAAGCTGGGCAGACCGGAGCCGGCGCGCGCGATCCTCGATCGGGGGTTGATGGTCTTCCCCGATCGACAAACATATTATCTGGCCATGGCCGATGTTTTTCGCGCCGAGGGCGATCTTCTCGCGGCGGACAGTTGGTACGCCCGTATGTTGCAACGTTGGCCGGATGATGTTCGCGCCTGGTCTGGTCGGGGCGAAGTAGCTATTGCCGATAACCGGCCCGACGACGCGATTGACTATTATCAAAAAGCGGCCGAGGGCCAGCCGCAAGGGTTCGGCTACTGGCTAAACCTCGCCTCCACCGCCTGGGCCG
The DNA here is from genome assembly GCA_019454405.1 of Promineifilum sp. Classification (GTDB taxonomy): domain Bacteria; phylum Chloroflexota; class Anaerolineae; order Promineifilales; family Promineifilaceae; genus Promineifilum. The sequence goes on along the minus strand of JACFOH010000012.1, from coordinate 69,002 downwards.
AGGACAATATTTCGCTGGCAAACGAGGCCTATCGGCAGGCTCTGGCGCTTCAACCGGACAATCCTTCCGTTTTGCTACAGGTTGGCCGGTTCTATGCGGCAACGAAGCAGGTGGATGAAGCTAAAGCAGTCTTCGAACATATTCTCCAGCTGCAACCTGGCAATGACGAAGCGGCAGATCAACTGGCGGCCATCGTCGATTCACAGCGGCCCTAGACCAAACGATGAACAACCATTCAACCTCGGCAGAAGAGACCGTTTCAAGGCTCCGAGCTATGAGTATTCCCACATGGGGCGAATAGAGTCATGACTGGCGATGTTCCTGACCGGCCGTTGCCGGCCGGATCGATGACCGCCCGACCGCATGCGGTCGGGCAGATTGGCGATTGGCTGGCATACACCGGCGACGCGGCGGCCGTATTGCCGGTGCGCACGACCGGCGCGCGCTGGCGAGCGGAGAGACTGGCGCTGGATTGGCATTGGACGTCGACCACTCCGTCCGAGGGGTGGCAGGGTTCGCCCGTTTCGCAGATACAAACAGGCGATTGGACTGCGTGGTTGATTGGGGAGCTGTTCGGTACAACTGATCCCGATCAGACTGTAGCCCGTTTGCTCCAGGGACATATCGCGGCCGACCGGCTGAATGGTCATTTTCTGCTGGTTGCTGTGAATAACCTCTCCAATGAACTACATATCTGGACGGATCGCCATGCGACGCTTCACGCTTATATAGCTAGTCAAGGTCTACGAACGGCCGTCGGCACGTTCCTGCCGTCCGTGGCCAAGGCCGTCGGGCGAAACGATCTCGATTGGATGGGCCTGACGAGCTTCTTTGGCTTCGGCTTTTTTGCCGCGGATCGAACGCATTTTGATGGGGTGCGTATCTTGCGCCCTGCCATGCATTATCGCCTGGACCGCCATGGGCGCTTGCTGGCAGAGGAGCGATACTGGCAGTGGCGCTATAGCCCCGATGGATCGCGCTCCTACGATGAGACTGTGGAGGAGTTCGCCGCGATTTTTGCGACCGTTATGAGCGAGATGACGGCCGCGAATCGGGTGGCCGTACCTATTTCGGGCGGGCTGGATTCGCGCTCGACCGTGGCGACGATCATCGCTGACCGGCCCGACCTCGAACGCTTTTGGGCTTTTTCTTATGGCTACGACGAAGCGTCGGTCGAGACTCGCATTGCCCGAAAGGTCGCCGCGGCGCGTTCCTTGCCCTTCACATCTTTTGTCGTCCGGCCCTATCTGTTTGGCCGGTTGGCGCAGGCCATCGGCAGCGTTGAAGGATTTCAGGATGTGACGATGGCGCGCCAGATAGCTATCGAGAGCGATATCCGTCGGCATGCCGACCGGGTGATTGCTGCCCATTGGGGCGATGTTTATCTGGATGACATGGGGCTTGCCACGCTCGCCCCCGGTTCATTATCCAACGACCAGTTGGTCGATAGCGCCTTAGCCAAATTCAGCAAGCCTTATGGAGAACTGCTGGGCATCCTGTGCAAGCCCCATTTAGGCGGCCGGGAACCGGCGGTCGTCTTGCGTGAATTGATGTCTGATGAGCTGAAAAGATTACCGGATATCGCCGACCCCGACTTTTTGATCAAGGCGCTCAAAACCGAACAATGGTCAGCTCGCTGGACGACGGCCAGTATTCGCGCGTTCCAGGCCGCCGCCTTCCCGCGGTTGCCGTTCTATGATACCCGCTTGTCGGACTTCTTCACCACCGTGCCGACAGCGTTTGTGGCCGGCCGGCGGCTGCAAATAGACTATCTTAAACGATATGCCCCTGATCTCGCCGCGGTGGAATGGCAGGTCACCGGCGCGAACCTGTTCAAGGCAGGGCGGCCGGACCCCTGGACAGCGGTGAAGCGCGCGATTAACAAGGGGCGACGGAAGCTGGAAGGCCGCGTTGTGATCGAGCGCAATTGGGAAGTCCAGTTCCTTGGGCCGGAGGGACGCCAGGGCCTCGAATATTGGTTATTGCGCCCCGGCCTGACGATCTATGAATTTATTTCGCCGCAGCGATTGGCCGCCTTGATCGAAGCATTCTACGAGTCGCCTTGGGCCGATAAGCGTAGCTATCCGATGGCCATGCTGCTGACTTTTTCCGCCTGGCTGGAACTCCAGGGCGGCCGCGTGAGACCGACCTCATGAGTCAGCAACGCGTGGATAAGCTGCGTCTGTTGGTCGTCGGCTTGCGCTGGCCCCCGGAAACTTTTCTGGCCCGGCTCGTGCGAGGTTTGTCCGAGCGCGGCGTGCGAGTCACGCTGGCCATCTCCAACAAGCCTGCCGATTCCACATTGAGTAACACGAATATTGACATAATGATTGTGCCTGGTTGGGAAGGTTCGGCCGTTAGCCGATTGTGGCGCACCGGTCTGCGGCTGGGTGGGGCGGCCCTGCGTTCGGCAGATGAGACGCGCCATCTCTATGACAAGGCGAGGGCCACAAGCAGCGGTTCCCGATCTATTGAGCGGCTCCATCGCTGGTTGCCATTCGCCGGACGAGAGTGGGACGTGTTGTATATTCCCTGGAACTCGACGGCGGTTGATTATCTGCCTCTGATGGAGCTCCGGCCATCGGTGATCAGTTGCCGGGGATCGCATATCAATGTCGCCCCTCTGAACCCACGTCGAACCGGACTCCGTGATGGGTTGCCCCTGACGTTTGATAAAGCATCGGCCGTGCATTGTGTTTCCGAGGCGATCCGGGAGGAAGCGATACAGTATGGGTTGGATAGGGCCAAATCGATAGTTATTCGCCCTGCCATCGATCCCGATATGTTTCGTCCCCCGACTGAAGGGGAACGCCCTAATGATGGTCGTTTTCGGGTAGTATCAACCGGAACAATCACATGGCACAAAGGATATGAATATGCACTATCGGTCGTCCGCCGGCTGGTCGATCTCGGCGTACCCGTACAGTACGATATCATCGGCCGCGGCCCCGAAACCCAGCGACTGCTCTATACTATCCAGGATCTACACCTGGATGAGTACGTTGTCTGGCATGGCAAACTACCGCCGGGCGATGTGCGGGTACGCTTGCAACAGGCCGATGCATTCCTGCTGTCCAGCCTCAGCGAGGGAATATCCAACGCAGCCCTGGAAGCGATGGCTTGTGAGTTGCCCGTGGTGACCACCGACGTGGGAGGAATGTCGGAGGCAGTGACCGACGGTGTCGAGGGCTTTCTCGTGCCGTCTCTTGACGCAAAGGCGATGGCTGGCGCGCTCGAGAGATTATGGCGCGATCCGAAGCTGCGACAGGCGATGGGCGTTGCCGGCCGCGCGCGCATACTTCGTGATTTTCGCCTGGATGATCAAGTGGACGCCTTTGTCGATTTGTTCCGGAGCGTGGCCTGAGCGATGAGGCTGGTGCTGATTGTTCCCCGCTTTCCACGTATTTCGGAGACCTTTATCGTTAACAAGGTCGCCGGCCTCTTTGATGCTGGTTGGGATATTCATGTTGTTTGCGCCAAAGCTTCGCTGGAAGATTGGGACAAATTCCCGGCGTTACGGGCGCGGTCGGTGTTACGTGACCGGGTGCACGCCCAATGGTCCCACGAGCCGAGCTTGCTGGCGATTTTGCTGTGGTTGCCGGCGTTCCTGTCCACGCTGGCGCGCGCGCCACGAGCGACCTGGAATTACTGGCGTGTGGCCTGGAAACGATTCGGCCGGCGGACGTTCAAGCAGTTCTATCTGGACGCGAATATCATCGCCTTATCGCCCGATATCCTGCATTTCGAATTCGGCGCGTTGGCGATTGGGCGGACCTACCTGAAGCAGGCGCTTGATTGTTGCCTCAGCGTCAGCTTTCGCGGCTACGATCTCAACTATGTCGGATTGGATGATCCCGATTATTACGCTCAACTCTGGTCTGCAGTTGATGGCATTCATACCCTGGGTGACGATTTATGGCGGCGGGCGATCCGGCGTGGTTGTCCGCCCGCGACCTGCCACGCGATTATCCCGCCGGCCATTGATACGGTGTTTTTCGCTCCAGACGAGAATGGTCACCGCTCCGGGCCTGTCACTTTGGAGAGGCCGCTGCGCATCCTTAGCGTCGGCCGTCTGGAGTGGAAGAAGGGTTATGAATACGCCCTGAAGGCCGCCCAGCTATTGGCCGAGCGCGGAATCCCCTTTGAGTATCGCATCATTGGCGATGGCGATTATCTGGAACCGCTAGCCTATCTCCGGCATGAGTTATCGCGTTATGTTGCAGGATTAGAGGATCGGATTCAGCTTCTGGGCGGGCAGCCGCAAGTCGTGGTGCTCGAGGCATTGAACTGGGCCGATGCGTATCTTCAACCCTCGGTTTCAGAGGGGTTTTGCAATGCAGTGATGGAGGCGCAGGCGATGCGTTTGCCCGTCGTCTGCAGCGATGCTGATGGTTTGCCGGAAAATGTAGCCGATGGCCTGACCGGATTTGTGATTCCCCGACGAGACGCGGCCGCTCTGGCGGACAAGCTGGCGTTATTGGCAGGGGATGTCGATTTGCGATTGACGATGGGCGCGGCCGGCCGGCGGCGAGTAGAAGAGCGCTTCCAACTGCGAGAACAGATCGCGGCCTTCGCGCGTTTCTATCGAGATATGGGGGAGAGCCGTGCGCGTTGATCTGTTCTGGCTTGATCCGGTGGCGAGCGCCCCGCCGGTCTGGTCCTTGGGTCAGACCGTCAAGGTGGGAACCCGGCCGCATGAAATCGCGGGGGCGCTATCAGTCCACGAGCCGGGGGCGGATTATCTGCTGTTTTGGGATAGCAGTCTGGGAGCGCCTGACGAAGAGGCCGTGGCGGCACTGACCGGCAGTTCGGGCGATGTCTGGCACGCGGGCCTGGCGTTGGGCATGGCCGGGTTGCCCCACATGATCGACTTCGTGGATCCGGTCTGGCGTTTCAATCGCGATCCTGATCTACAAATCGTGGCGACGTCGTGGCGTCTCACGCTGCGAGCCTGCCTCGTGCGAGCGGCCGTGCTGGAGCGACTGGGCGGCCCCGATCCGCATTTCGAGACGCTGGCGGGGGCATCGCTGGAATTGGGACATCGCTGGATTCGCGGCGGAGCCTTGATGCGGCACGTGGCGACGTTGATCGCGCCTGGCGGTTGGGCGATGGACTCGCCGGTGTTGCCTCTGATTGATGAGGTCCGATTTATCCGAACGCGTTACGGGCGGATGTGGTCGGCCTGGGCTTGCTGGCGGCATTGGCGTCGGGGCGGCGGCCTCATGGAGACAATTCACGCTTATCGCCGGCGATCGGCGCCGGCTGCATCGATGCCGGTTGGCTTCGTGCACGATCCTGTGCCTTCTCTGCTGGCGGCGGAACCCGATAGTACGCCGTCCGTATCGCTGCTTATCCCCACAGTGGATCGCTATCCATACCTGTTCAACTTGTTGGCCCAGCTGCGGGAGCAAACGACGCCGCCCCTGGAGATCATTGTTGTTGATCAGACTCAGGCGGGTGATACTGTTCCGGACTGGGCTTCGAACTTCGCTGATTTGCCGTTGCGGGTGATCCAGCTCGACACCGCGGGGCAGTGCTCGTCGCGCAACGCCGGTTTGGCGGCGGCTCGTGGCGATCTGATCCTGTTTCTCGATGACGATGATGAGATCGAGCCTGATCTCATCGCCCGCCATCTGTCACTCATGGGGCGGCTGGACATCGATGCGTCGTGTGGTGTAGCCGAAGAGGTGGGCATGGGCGCATTGCCGCCATCATTTGGCCTGATCCGCGAGAGCGATGTATTCCCGACGAATAATACCTTGTTGCGGGCGGCGGCGTTGCGAGTGTCCGGATTGTTTGATCTGGCCTATGACAAGGGCGAGCGGGCCGACCACGATTTAGGGATGCGGCTGTACCTTTCCGGGGCGCATCTGGTGCTTAACCCAGCAGCGTCGGTCATCCATTTGCACGCGCCCCGCGGGGGGTTGCGGCAGCACGGGGCCAGAGTCGTGACGCGCTCTTCCAGTAAGGCTTCGATCCTGGGTCGCCAGTTCCTGGCTCCGACGGAGGGTTATCTGTGGTATCGTTACTTCAATGCGAGACAAGTACACGAAGCGTTGCTCATTCGCACGCTCAGCACGCTACGCGGGACGCACACAGGCGTGCGGCGTATCGCCAGAATGATGGCGATGATCCTTCTGTTGCCGTTTACATGGCGTAAAAATTCCGCGAATCTGAGAATTGGCCGCGAAAAGCTGGTAGACTATCCGGACATACCGATGTTTGAGCCGGTTTCGACCGGGGAAATAGCAGCCCTATGAGATTGTCATCCTATTCGCAAGAATCTCCGACGGCCGACAGACCGGCAGGCCTGTCGGGAAACCCCGCGCGAGATCTGGCCGGCTCGTTCAATATCAGAGTTATCTTCTTTCTGTCCCTGCATATACCGCTAGCTTTGGTGGCCAACCTGTCGCCCTGGATTAGTGCGGCCTATGCGTTAATAGCGCTGTTGTATGGCCTGCGCGCCGCCCTCTCCGGTCGCACGTCACAAGTCGTCTATGCAGTCAGTTACATTGCCGCTGGTGAGGTCCTGTGGCGCATGACCCACGCTTACCTCTTTTGGGAGTTTTCCAAGTATGCGGCCGTCCTGATTCTCTTCATCGCCATTATCATCGAATGGAATCGCAAACCCTCGACTCGTCGCCTCCGCAGCATCTCGCCGGTCGTTCTGATGGCGGCGTTTGTGCCGGCCATCGCCTACACCACCCTGGTCGCCGGCGTGGCGGAGGCCCGCGACCAGCTCAGTTTCAATCTGTCGAGTTATTTGATGATCGCTATATCGGCCCTCTACCTCTGGGCGCGACCGATCGACTACAACACCACCGTTCGCATGTTATTGGCCATACTGGCGCCAGTCGTCGCGATCACCTCCCTGGCTATTTATCTCACCGTGCTGGACATGAGTCGCCTGGTCTTTATCGGCGAATCCAACTGGATTACCAGCGGTAACTATGGGCCGAATCAAGTGTCAAATATGATGGGGTTTGGGGCATTCGTGGCTATTGCCCTGTTCATCATGATGCCTCGCGCCTGGGGCGCGCGAATATTTGTCTTGCTCTTGTCGGTCGTGATGCTCATTCAGGGCCTGTTGACGTTTTCGCGAGGCGGGATCTACAGTTTTATCCTGGCCCTGGGGGTCTTTAGCTTTCATCTGATGAGAACGCCCAAAGCTCGTGGCCGCCTGGTGTTACTGTTCGCCGTCTTTACGGCTCTCCTCGCATTGGTTGTCTACCCGACTCTGGAACGGTTCACCGCGGGAGGCCTGGCCCAACGATTCGCCGACCTGAATACGACTGGCCGCTTCGAAGCCGCGCAGATCGACCTGGAAGCGTTCCTGGATAACCCATTTCTTGGTGTCGGTGTGGGGCAGGCAGACGCTTATCGCGCAGAATATTTTGGCAAGCCCGTGGCCGCGCATACGGAATTTACTCGCTTGCTGGGGGAGCATGGGGTGTTTGGCATCGTCGTCCTCGCCATCCTGGCCTGGATGATTCTCAAACGATACCTGGCCAATGATCCGGGAATGGCTCGGGCGATCGCCGCAGGGTTTTCGGTGTGGGGGCTGTCAGTGATGGTTCACGCAGCCACGCGGCTGGCGGCCGTCCCGCTGGCGCTTTCCCTGGCGTTTGTCTTCTGGAAGGTGAAAGCAGAGACTGAACCAGTCGAACCGGAGCATGGGTTGCTGATTCGGCCGGACGAACGAATACTCCAATAGGCCTGTGTTAAAGTGTCAGCGCAACCGCTTGAAATGCATGATTTGCCGGGCAGCCGGCCGCGCCTTTTACTACTCAGCAGCGAGTTCCCGCCCGGCCCGGGCGGGGTAGGCACCCATGCTTTCCAGTTGGCCCGTCACCTGGCGCGACTTGACTGGAATGTGATGGTTCAATCGCCTCAGCCCTATGTGTCTGATGCCGAGCGTGATGCCTTTAACGCGCGCCAGCCGTTTACGATCGTGCCGTTAGTAGACCGGAAGGCCGGCGGCGGCTGGTGGCTCGACCGGCTGCGCGAGATCAATGGCGCGGTCCGTTCTTTTCGCCCCGCGCTCATCGTGGCCACGGGTCAGCGTGCCTTGTTGACGGCCGCCGCGTTTCATGGCGTTTATCGCGTTCCCTGGGTGGCCGTTGGCCATGGAACAGAGTTTGTCGATCGGTCCTTCGCGACCCGACAACTGATTCGCCAGGCTATCGGCAGCGCCTCGGCCGTGATCGCCGTCAGCGACTATACCGCGGGATTGATTCGCGAAGTTTCCCGGCCGCGGCGGCTGGTTGTGATTCCCAATGCTGCCGACGGCGAGCGCTATCGCCCGGGGCTGGACGCGTCCGCCTGGCGCACGAAATGGGGTGTCGGCGACGGGTTGGTTCTGTTGACCGTGGGACACGTGAGCGAACGGAAAGCGCAGGATGTGGTTATTCGCGCCATGCCGCGTATCCTGGCCGAGCGGCCGGATACTCATTACGTCATCGCCGGTTTGCCCAGCCGCCGGGACGCATTCGCATCCTTGGCCCGCGAACTGGGCGTCGCTGACAACGTGCATTTCACCGGCCTGGTGGCGGATGACGATTTGCCGGTAGTCTACAACGCGGCCGACCTGTTCGTGCTGGTCAGCCGGCAGGCGGCCGATGGCGATGTGGAGGGCTATGGCATCGTCGTCCAGGAAGCGGCCTTGTCGGGTTTGCCCGCCGTCGTCAGCCGGGATTGCGGCCTGACGGAGGCGATCCGCGAGGGCGAGACGGGCCTCAGCGTGCCGCCTGGCGACCCCGAGGCGACGGCCGCGGCTATCCTGTCTCTGTTGAACGATACGGATCATCGCCGGGAGATGGGGCAACTGGCGCGGCAATTGGCTTTGTCTTCTACCTGGGCGGAACGGGTTGCTGAATATGATCGGGTCTTGCGCGCGGTCCTGACGCCGGGGCTCGAACACATACGTTCATGATGGTATTGGGCATATGCGTTTGCTGATCGTATCTCACACGGAGCATTATCGAGCCGGCGATCACGTTGCCGGTTGGGGCGCGACCGTGCGCGAACTGGATCATTTGGCCCAGCTATTCGACGAGATCGTCCATGTGGCGCCCTTATATCCAGGCGTGCCGCCGAAGAATGCGTTGCCCTATTCGGCGGGGAACATTCGGTTGCGGCCGGTCAATCCCACCGGCGGAGCTAACCTCACAGATAAACTGAGGATTCTCGCGACCTATCCGGACTACGCGCGAGTGATTCGCGAAGAGATGGCGCGAGCGGATGCGGTTCACGTGCGTTGTCCGGCCAATATCAGCCTGTTGGCGCTTTACCTCTTGTCGCGGGCGGAACAGCCGTTATATCGCTGGGTGAAGTATGCCGGCAACTGGCGTCCCACTGGTGGGGACTCGCGCTCTTACGCTCTGCAGCGGCGTTGGCTGCAACACAACCGGCCCCGTGGTGTGGTGACCGTCAACGGCCGTTGGTCGGGCCAACCGACGCATATTTATACGTTTGATAATCCGTCTCTGACTGAGGAAGAATATGCATCAGGTCAGGAAGTCGCGCGGAATAAACGATTGACATCCCCGGTTGAGCTGTTATTCGTCGGCGCGTTGAACGATGCCAAAGGAGTCGGCCGTGTTCTGGAAATGGGCCTGGAACTCCAGCGGCGTGGCGTCTCCTTCCAGCTCCGGTTCGTGGGTGACGGGGTGGATCGAGCGCGCTATGAAGCCTGGACAGTGAACCACGGCCTGCGAAATGTATCCTTTTACGGGTGGCGTTCGCCGGCTGAAGTGGCGCAATTTGGGGCGGCGGCGCACTTCATTCTGTTGCCAACCCTGTCTTCAGAGGGGTGGCCCAAGGTGCTCAGCGAGGCAATGTCTCGTGGAGCTGTGCCGATCGCCAGCACAGTGTCCAGTATCCCCCAGGTGCTGGATGAAATTGGTGCAGGCGTCGCCGTGCCGGCCGAGGATATTCAGGGCGCGGCCGATGCTATTGTTCGCTATCTTGACGCTCCCGACACCTGGTTGACCGCCAGCCAAGCCGGGGCGGCCGCAGCGTACCGGTTCACCTATCGCGCCTACCAGGCCGCTGTGGCCAGATTGTTCGATAAGGTATGGGGTGTCTGCCTGCCGGCGCCGATGGCCGGGAACATGTGCCAGGACGGCCGATGAGTACGACTAACAGCGAGGCATTACTTCATGAGGCCCCGATCGGAACGGTAGCATCCTTGCGTCTTGGCATCGTCGGGCCGATGCTCGGCGTCAATCCCGGTTGGGTGACGACGCAAGGGGAAGTACTGGCTGGGCTGCTGTCGGATGAAGGTTACCCAGTGCGTGTCACGTCTCATATTCCGGCCCGCCTGCCGCGTCTGGTCGATACATTGCGCTCGATTTATGCCTGGCGCGGCGGGGTCGATCTGGTTATCCACCAGATTTTTAGTGGCCCGGCCTTTGTCATCAATGATTTGTCCAGCCTGCTGTGCCGGGCCTTGGGCCTGCGGCAGATTTATGTTCTGCATGGCGGGTCTCTGCCGGAATTCGCCGTTGCTCGTCGCCGTTGGGTGCGACGGGTATTACGCCGGGCGGACGCTATTGTGACTCCGTCGGGCTACCTGGCAAGCGTGTTTGCCGGCGCCCCGGAACTTGCAGCGCGAATTCGTATCATCCCCAATAGCCTGGCTCTCGAGGAGTATCCGTATCGCCACCGTCCTACCGTCCGCCCGCGACTTTTGTGGATGCGAACTTTTCATCCGATCTACCATCCGGAGATGGCTATTGATGTGCTGGCTGACCTGCGGCGAACCTATCCGGAGGCGACGCTGACGATGGCCGGACAGGAGAAGGGGATGCACGAGCAAATTCAGGCAAAGGTGCGACAAATGGGCCTGGCCGATGCTGTCCGGTTCCCCGGTTTCCTGGGACCGGAGGAGAAGGCGCGCGAATTTGCCGCCCACGATATTTACCTGAACACCAATCATGTCGACAATATGCCGGTGAGCGTCGTAGAGGCGGGCGCTTTTGGTCTGCCGATTGTTGCCACGCGCGTCGGCGGTATTCCTTACCTGTTATCCGACGGTGAATCAGCCTTGTTGACGCCCGACGGTGACGTAGGGGCGATGGTTGCGGCCGTGCGCCGGCTGTTAGAGGAACCAGGCCTGGCATCGCGATTATCGGCTAACGGGCGCGTTCTGGCTGAGGGTTGCGCCTGGGAATCAGTTCGAGTGCGATGGGAAGCCTTGTTTCAGGAGGTGGCTCATGCCTGATTGGTTCAAGATATACCACCGATTGCCCTATCCTATGAAAGTAATGGCGGCCAGCACGCGCGGCCGTTATCTCAAACGTTGGCGCTATGGTCCGGCCACCGAAGCGATGGTCGAGGAATATCTATCGCGCGAGCAGTGGAGCGCTGAGCAGTGGCGTGTTTGGCAAGAGGAACGCATGGCCTACGTGCTTCACAGGGCGGCCACTCGCGTGCCCTACTATCGAGAGCAGTGGGGGCAGCGCCGCGCCAACGGCGACAACTCTTCTCCGGAGCTGCTTGAGAACTGGCCTTTGCTGAGTAAGGAAATATTACGCCGGCAGCCCCGCGCCTTCCTGGCTGACGATTGCGATCTAGAAGCGATGTACTTTGAGCGTACCGGCGGCACGACTGGTACACAGCAATACTTGTGGCTTAGCCGGGAGACGTTGCAGGCGTGGTTCGCGCTGTTCGAGGCGCGCTCGCGGCGTTGGTATGGCGTCAGCCGTCACGACCGTTGGGCTATCCTTGGCGGGCAGTTGGTTGCCCCGGTCGATCGCGATAAACCCCCCTTCTGGGTATGGAACATCGCCATGAACCAGCTTTATCTTTCCGTCTTTCATTTGTCGGCAAAGAATACCCCTGCCTATCTGAAAGCTATCGAGAGCCACCGCATCGTCTATCTCCTTGGCTACCCGTCGGCCCTTTACCGGCTGGCACGGGAGATACTCGACCAGAAGCTATCCCCGCCTCCTCTGAAGGTCGTGATTAGCAATGCCGAGACGTTGCTTGATTACCAGCGTGAAGCGATCGTTGCCGCGTTTCAATGCCCGCTGCGCGATGCTTATGGCCTGGCCGAGATCGCCGCGGCCGGCAGCGAATGCGAGATGGGCCGGATGCACATCTGGCCGGAAGCGGGCCATATCGAAATCCTGGCGGATATGTCCGATGAGGTTCTCCCGGCCGGCCAGGTGGGGCGGCTGGTGGCCACGGGGCTGCTCAACGCCGATATGCCGCTTATTCGCTATCAGACGGGGGACCGAGCCGCAGTAACGGATGAGACGTGTGCTTGCGGGCGGACCCTGCCCATGCTTCAGGAAATCGAGGGGCGTGTGGAAGACGTGATCGTGACTCGTGATGGCCGCTATATCGGCCGGCTAGACGGCGTTTTTAAGGCCGATCCGCATGTTCGCGAGGGACAGATCATTCAAGAAGATTGGGACACATTGCGCGTGCTCTATGTGCCGGCGGAGGGCTACACCGCGCGAGATGGAGAAACTATCGTGCAGCGGCTCCACGACCGAGTAGGCAGCGATATGAACGTTGTTCTGGAAGCCGTGGACGAGGTTCCGCGTATGCCTAACGGCAAATTCCGAGCCATTCTCTCGCGGCTGGATCGGTCATCGGCTGGATCGAATCGTTAATTTAAGCCACTAGAACAGCGCTGCTTACTTAATTTTGCCCTATTTTCATGTACCAAGGCAGGCCGGTCGCGTACACTTACGATATGGACGACCTACCGATGGTATCTGTCATCATGCCCGTGCGCGACGAGAGCGCCTATATCGAGCGCAGTCTTGGCGCGGTTCTGCGTCAAGATTACCCCGCCGAACGAACGGAGATCCTGGTCGTTGACGGCATGTCGACCGACGGCACGCGCGAATTCATTCGCGCGCGGCAGATTGTCTACCCCCGCCTGCGTCTGCTTGATAATCCTCGCCGTATCGTGCCGCCCGGCCTGAATATCGGCATCGCCCAAGCCCGGGGCGATATCATCGTGCGCGTCGATGGTCATTGTGAGATTGCACCCGACTATATCAGCCGTTGTGTGGAACATTTGTTGGCTGATGACGTCGAGGCCGTCGGTGGCCCGATTGAGACGGTGGGCGAGACCGAGGAGGCGCGAGCTATCGCGCTGGCGATGAGTTCATGGTTTGGCGTGGGCGGCTCTGCTTTCCGCACGGTGAAGGACCGCCCGGCGCTGGTGGAGACCGTCGCCTTTCCAGCCTACCTGCGCCAAACATTGGAGCGCCTGGGACCGTTCGACGAACAGCTCGTGCGTAATCAGGACGACGAATACAACTATCGTCTGCTGAAGAGCGGCGGCCGGATCCTGCTATCGCCCGATATCCGTTCGCGTTACTATAGTCGCAGCGGTCTGCGTTCGCTGTGGCGGCAATATTATCAATACGGCTATTGGAAGGTGCGTGTTATGCAGAAGCATCCGCGACAGATGCGCTGGCGGCAATTCGTGCCGCCGGTATTTGTAGCGGGTTTGCTAGGCTCGACAATTCCGGGTTTGTTCTTCCGACCGTTCCGGTGGCTTGCTGCGGCTATCATTGGGCTATATCTCGTGGCGGATATGTTCGCCTCGTTGTCGTTGGGCCGCGAACACGGCCACAGGTATATCCCACGCTTGCTTATCATTCATCCCGTATTACATCTCAGCTATGGCCTGGGGTTTCTCGCCGGGCTGCTAAATTACGCGTCGCTACGGCAATCCGGTACGCGGCCGGACAATGGGAGCTGACCATGAATGACACGTATGATAGTAGATGGATCAGTCGCCGCCGGTTCTTGAAGGAGGCGGCGGCCGTCATCGGCGGAGCCACACTGGTACGCACATTCCCGGCGGCGGCCGCTCCGACCTTGCGCCCTCTGCGGCAAGAGGCGGCGGTCAATATCATGGATCCGGCGTTTGGGGTGAAGGGCGATGGGACAACCAACGATCGGGCTGCGTTCCAGGCGGCCATGGACGCGGCCGTCGCCGCCGGCGTGCCTCTCTGGATTCCACGCCCTGAGCAGTTCTATCGTATCGTGCTGGAGCCGGAACACAGGAACCTGCGGGTGAACGGAGACTTGACGGTCATAGGGGCGGGGCGAAAATCGACGTTGCTACGATATACTGTGCAGAATCCGGGCACGGGGCAACCTTATTCCGGCTTTTACGTTCCGGGTGGCGTTAACTTCCAGCTGGCCAACTTGCGACTGGAGGAAGATCTACATCAGCCTATCGAACAATTTGAGTTCATGGGGGTTCTGTTTGAATCGGGTAGCGTAGATCATGTTTGCCTGGTGGAGAATATCGACATCGATGGGTTCACCTACTGCCTGTATACGCCGGCTTCTGCCGTCGACGGGGGGTATGGTGAGTTATTCCTGACCGTTCGGAATTGTGATCTCCATCCGTGGTGGCAATATTGCATCGCCTTCTGGACAGTCCCGGAAGGTCACAAGCGTCTCCATATCTACGATAGCTATCTCCATGATAACCAGAATTCACATCTGATCTATTGCCATCCCCACAACTCGGTTCATGTGGAGAATACGCGCTTCGATGGCGCGACCTCCTGGGCATTTCAATTTCAGGGGACGCTCGTTGCCGGCGATCCCGAGTACCATCGGTTTGTGGGGTGCTGGTTTGGGCCGCGCAATAGCCGGGCGATTATCACGCAGGATCGTCAATCGGTGGCTGTGCATGATGAAATACGCAATTGCGTCTTCGAGGCCGCTCCGGCCATTCAGATCCGGTCGGATATCACGATCGATGGTTGTTACTTTACGACAGGGGACGGCGCCGCGAATGGGTCGCAGTTTGTGGCGGCCTACAGCAACTCTCCCTGGCGGGCCACGATCCGCGATTGCATCTTCGCCCCCCGAGGAGATTCCTTGCCACAAGTCGATCTTCGCCTGGAGGATATCGAGGTCGAGATCGAGAACTGCCAATTTTATAACCAGGGTGTGGGGACAATATTGAGCCTGGGAAGAGGAGCGGCTAATCGCTACGCCATCAGAGATTGCCTCTTCTACAATCGGCCGGACAATGCGTCTTTCTCGGTATCTCTCGAGATCGATAACGGTCAGGCTTTGGTCGAGCGATGTCGTTTCATCGG
>JACFOH010000012.1:0-53810 GCA_019454405.1 Promineifilum sp. | reverse complement strand
CGCCCATTGGCGGCAAGGCGCCGACGACTCTTCCCGCCGGCGCGACCCTCGTTATCTCGAGCAACTACGATGCGTTCGATATGCTTGGCGCCGCCGACGTAGCCAATATTCATTGGTGGACGGCCGATGGACTCTCCAATACATTGTTCGCTGGCGCTATTACTCTATATGCGACTGTGCCGTTTGCCGTTGTCACCGGGGGAAATATCCAGTTGGCGGGTGGCATAACGCGGCGCGAAATACCGGCCACGGGATCGATACGGCTGGTTTATGATCCGGCGCAAGGCTTCTGGAACGAAGGATAAGTGAGCAGCTCAGACGTGGGATCGGAACCCTCCTCTGAAACAAACCGCATTCGCGAAGCCTACAGCGGCCGTGTAGCCCGCATGACCGAAGCCGGGGCTTATTCTCTGGCGAACCCAGCCTATCTGTTCGCGATACAGGGAAGACAGAGAGCTATCCTGCATCGCCTGCGCACCGAAAGATTGTGGCCCCTCGCCGGTAAAGACATTCTCGAGGTAGGTTGCGGCACGGGAGGCGTCCTCCTGGAACTGCTTGGCTACGGCGCCGATCCCCACCGGTTGCATGGCGTCGACCTTCTGCCGGAACGGTTGGCCGTGGCTCATGAGCGTCTACCCCATCTGCCGCTGAGTTGTGCTTCGGGCACGGAGCTGCCCTATCCCGATCAGTCCTTCGACCTCCTCCTACAATTCACGGTGTTTTCATCGATTTTGGATCGGGGCATCTGCTATACTGTCGCTAACGAAATGCTTCGAGTGCTGCGTCCTGATGGTGCGATCCTTTGGTATGACTTCTGGATCAATCCGATGAACAGGCAAACGAGAGGGGTTAGACCAGCAGAGATCAAGAATTATTTTCCCGGATGCCGGTTCACATTTGACCGGATCACCCTGGCCCCGCCGTTGGCACGGCGCCTCGTGCCGTTGACATGGACCGGAGCATGGTCGCTAGAGAAGTTACGATTGCTTAACACGCACTACCTGGCCATCATCCGGCCGGCCGAGTAAGACATGAACAGTAGCATCGCCCGACAACCACATAAAGCCGATGTCAAGCTCTCAGCCGGATTCTCCGATCTCGCCCACCTGCTGGATAACTTCGCCCGCCGAACGCTGGATATCGTCATTTCCACGTTGGGAATTATCGCCCTGCTCCCTGCCTTTTTGCTGATAGCGGTTCTGATTAAACGCGATTCCCCAGGGCCCATCTTTTATTGGGGCACCCGGGTGGGCCGTGGCGGCCGCTTGTTCCAGATTCTCAAATTCCGGACGATGTATGAAGCAACCGCCAGCTATAACGGTCCTAAAGTCACCGGCCAGGATGACCCGCGGATCACGCCGCTAGGCCAATGGTTACGTGAGACGAAGGTCAACGAACTTCCGCAATTGTGGAACGTCTTGAAGGGTGATATGAGCCTGGTGGGGCCGCGGCCGGAGGATCAGGACTTTGTGACACATTGGCCGGCTGACATCCGGCAAGCCTTGCTCTCAGTGCGACCGGGGATCACCAGCCCGGCGTCTGTCCTCTACCGCGATGAGGAAAGTATGCTGCAAGGGGGCAACGTCATCGACCAGTACCTGAAGGTCATCCTGCCCAGCAAGCTGCGACTTGACCTGCTGTACGTTCACCATCGTTCATTCCTGACCGACCTGGACGTCATCTTCTGGACCTTGCTGGCCTTGCTGCCACAGTTGAAGACACGCCGCGTGCCGGAACATCTCTTGTTCTGGGGTCCGCTGGCCAAATTCATCAGCCGCTACTTCTCCTGGTTTGTGCTCGATGGGTTAATAGCATTCGCGGCTGTGGCGTTCACCGGCTTGTTGTGGCGCAGCAACGGCCCGTTGGAATTGGGCTGGAGCATCGCGGTTGGCGTGGCCTTCGCCATCGCGATTATTTTCAGCACGGTGAACGCGGCGTTGGGTATCGGCCGCGTGGCGTGGTCGTGGGCCGATTTCAATGACGCGTTTCCGCTGGCTGCGTCGTCCGGCCTGACAACGCTTATCCTGTTGTTGGTCAATCTCGTGTGGCAACCGCGCGATATCTTTGTCCCCTATCTGGGCTACCGCTTGCTACCCTCTGGTCTCATCGTTGTGAGCGGCGTGCTGGCCTTCACCGGCTTTGTCCTCTTGCGCTATCGCATGCGCATCATCACGGGGCTATCGGAACACTGGATCACCCTGCGGGGTTCAGCATCGTCTGTCGGCGAGCGCGTGCTCATCGTCGGCGCAGGCGAGGTTGGCAACCTGGCCACCTACCTTCTTCGCAAGACGGAGTTGGGCCAGGCGTTCTCCATCATCGGCATGGTCGATGATTCCCCTCGCAAGCAGGGAGCGCGGATCGGCGGCGTTCAGGTTCTTGGCCGGACGGAGGAAATTGCGCAACTGGTCAGTATTCATGATATAGGACTGATTCTGTTCGCCATTGAGAATATCCGGCAGCCGCAACGGGAACGCATTTTGCAGATCTGCCGCGATACCGATGTGCAAACAGTTGTCCTCCCCGACGTACTGACGGCTTTGCGTGAACAACTGGCCCAGGACAGACATACCTCGCCATCCGATACAATAGACGACCTGCCTGTAGCGCCAATCGACGAGGAAACAGGGGATAGTGAACCTCAGCTCGAAAATTGGCTGGCCGAGGTGGACTATCTGATGCAGGTTGGGGCGTGGGACGCTGCCCATGACCAGATCCTGGCGATGCAGCGCAAGATAGAGGCGGTCTAAGTCTACCTGTCAGCTTGCCAGATAAGCGCAAGTGCAAGTGGCCGGTTTCTGTTTACCTGGTAGACGATTAATCAGGAGTAATTCAATCAAGAGATGGGCAAGTTAGACGGTAAACGCGTCCTGGTGACGGGCGCGGGCGGCTTTATCGGTAGCCAGCTGGTTGAATCGCTGGTGTTGGGCGGCGCGAACGTGCGCGCTTTTGTGCGCTACAACTCGCGCGGCGACTCCGGGTTGCTGCGCCAGCTACCGATCGATGTCGTTCGTGAACTGGATGTGGTAGCCGGAGACCTGCGTGATACAGCCGCCGTCGATCGGGCCGTACGTGATATTGATCTCGTCTTTCATCTGGGGGCGATCATCTCTATTCCCTACTCCTATAAGCACCCCATGGAGACGGCCGAGACTAATTTCATGGGCACGCTGAATGTTCTGTTGGCTTGCCTGTCCCATAACGTCGAGCGGCTGATCCACACATCGACCAGCGAAGTGTATGGCACCGCGCAGTTCACCCCGATGGACGAGAACCATCCGCTTCAAGGACAATCGCCTTATTCAGCCAGCAAGATCGGCGCCGATAAATTAGTGGAGAGCTTCTATCGTTCCTACAATTTGCCGGCTGTCACCGTCAGGCCGTTCAATACGTATGGCCCGCGGCAGTCGGCTCGCGCCGTCATCCCGACCATCATCACCCAGGCCTTGACAGCCGAGCGCATCTATCTGGGCAATCTGGATACACGCCGCGATTTCACCTATGTCCGTGACACGGTGAACGGGTTTATTTGTGCGGCCGAGGCCGAAGGCATCCTTGGTCAAGAATTGAACCTGGGTACGGGGACGGACATTAGTATTGGCGAGCTGGCTCGCCAGATTATTCGTCTCGTTGGCCGGCCGGTCGAGATCGTTACTGAGTCGGAGCGGATGCGACCGGAGAAGTCCGAGGTCATGCGTCTGCTGTCGGATAACGGTCTGGCCCGGCGCGTCCTGGATTGGGAGCCGGCGTATTCTCTGGAAGAAGGCCTGCGCGAGACCATCGCCTGGATTGGCGAGCATATGGACTTTTATCACGTCGGGCAATATGAAATTTAACTTGTTACGGAGTATGTGAGGGACAAGATTATGAAAGCCGTCATTCTGGCCGGGGGCAGAGGCACGAGGCTCAAGCCCTATACAACCATATTACCGAAACCGTTGATGCCCGTTGGAGATATGCCCATCCTGGAGGTCTTGTTGCGACAAATGAAACAGGCCGGCATCAGCGAGGCGGTGCTGACGGTCGGACATATGGCCGAGATGCTACGACTGTTCTTCCAGGACGGTCATAAACTCGGATTGGATATCACCTATAGCTATGAGGACACGCCGCTGGGCACGGCTGGTCCCCTGTCATTGGTTGATGGGTTGGACAATACGTTCGTGGTTGCCAATGGCGATGTGTTGACCACCCTGCCGCTGGCCAGCTTGCTGGAGCACCATCGCCTGAGCGGCGCTACAGCTACCATCGCTATGCACCATCGCAAAGTTCATATCGATCTGGGCGTGATCCAGCAAGATGGCGATGGACATGTGGTCGGCTATATCGAGAAACCGACCTATGACTTTATGGTCAGCATGGGTATTTATGTGTTTGAGCCGCGTGTGCTGGACTTTATTCCACGGGATCAATATTTTGATTTCCCTGACCTGGTCAAGCGACTCATCGCTGCCGGAGAGATCGTCGCCGGCTTCCCGTTCGACGGTTATTGGCAAGATCTGGGCCGGGCTGATGACTATGAACGAGCTATCGAAGATTTCGACCGGATGAGATCCCTGTTCCTGCCGCCTGATAATCCAACGATTTTATCCACCAATGGTTCGGACAAACGCGTCCAACCGGCCGCATCAATGCGATAAGAAAATGGACAAGGCAAAGCCCGTGTGGCGAATTCCACTGGCCGACATCGATCTGGGGCCGGAAGAAGAAGCGGCCGTCCTCGACGTGCTGCGCCGGCGCTGGCTGTCGATGGGCGAGGTGACGGCCGCCTTCGAGGCGGATTTTGCGACGCTCACCGGCGCTCGTCACACGCTGGCTGTCACCAATTGCACAGCGGCGCTCCATCTGGCCGGGCTGGCTTTAGGTTGGGGGCCGGGCGATGAGGTCATCGTGCCCTCGTTGACCTTCGTCGCCACGGCTAACGCTGTACGCTACACAGGCGCCACACCGGTCTTTGCCGACGTGACCGGCGTGGATGATTTTGGCCTCTCGGCCGAGGATGTGGCTGAAAGGATCACTCCGCATACACGAGCGATCGTCGTCGTTCACTATGCCGGCTACGCGGCCGACATGCCGGCGATTATGGCTCTGGCCGAACGACATGGCCTGGATGTCGTTGAGGATGTCGCTCATGCCCCCGGGGCAACGCTCGATGGCCGAGCGCTGGGAACCTGGGGACGGATCGGCTGCTTCAGTTTTTTCGCTAACAAGAATATGACCACCGGAGAAGGTGGTATGCTGGCTACGGACGATGACGAACTAGCCGAACGGCTGCGCCTGCTTCGTTCGCACGGTATGACCAGCCTGACATGGGATCGCCACCAGGGACATGCCTGGAGCTATGACGTCGTCGCACCCGGCTATAACTATCGCATCGATGAGATTCGGGCTGCCATCGGCCGTGTCCAGCTGGCCAAACTGGAAGGCGCCAATTCGCGCCGCCGCACGTTGGATGCCCTCTATCGTGAGCTCCTGCCGGCGGCTGTTCCTGCGATTGGCGTACCTTATTTGGCCGCGCGCGGCGTTCCGTCTTGTCATCTACGGCCCGTGCTCTTGCCGAAAGAAGCCGACCGGGTGGCGTTCATGGCCGCGATGAAGGCCGGCGGAATCCAGACCAGTATTCATTATCCGCCGGTGCACCGGTTCAGCTATTACCGGCAGGATGAGGATGGGCCATCGCTGCCCGTCACTGAGGCAATTGGCGCACGCGAAGTGACGTTGCCGCTCTACCCGGCCATGACGCTGGCCGACGTGGAGAGCGTCGTCTCCGCCGCGGTTGACGCGCTGGCAATAGCGCTTCATTCAAATGAGCGGCCGTCAGGTTGATCGTCAGATGCTTCATGTTAAATAATAGCATCTTGGGTGCGGTATTGAGTGTATCGGCAAGTTATCGTAGTGGATTGCTAAACGTGTTGCCAACGAGTTGTACAGGGTAGGTAGCAATATGGAACTAAAATTAATCGGGCAAATGCTTCGGCGTTGGTCTTGGCTATTAATTATCGGCCTTTTGATAGGCGGTGGTGTGGGCTATGCCCTCAGCGTCTATCAGACACCGGAATACGTGGCCAGCACGAAATTGCTCGTTATGGAGCCGCTCGGCAACAATGTGAACAAGGTCAATAACCTGAACGACAAGGAGTTGGCCGACACATATATGGAGTTGTTGAAGACCCAGCCCATTCTCGATTCGGCCAGCCAGAAAGTCGGCAAGACTATCAAGGATGCGAATATCAAGATCGCCCGGGTGCGGGACACCGGCATGCTGGTGTTGACCGTCCGCGATACCGACCCACAGGCCGCGGCGCTAATGGCTAATGTCCTGGTCGAAGTGCTCATCGAGTATAACGAGGCGTTGCAGATGTCACGTTTCTCGTCCTCGGAGCAAAGCCTGGAATTGCAGGTTAAAGAAATTGAGGATGAGTTAAATAAGCTGGAGGCCGATATCGAGCAGCGGTCGGACCGGAGTGTGGAAGAGCAGCGTCGCTCGGCCGAAGAGCAAAAGGTCGAGTTGGAAGGACAGATCTTCGCGCTGCAGGGAGAGATCGCCCGCCTGGAACAGGATATCGACGATTTGACCCCGAAGTCTCTGCCGAATGAGCTGCCGCCACCCCTTTCCCTTGAGCAGCGCAGCATGCTGAATGAAAAACGCACGCAGCTCTCACAAAAGCAATTTTTGCTCGATCTGTACCAGAAGACGTACTTCAAGCTGGCGTTGGAGAGCGGCCCCACGGCGGCCGAAACAACAACTGGATCAGAGAATCTGGAACAGGCTAATCTCGTTCTCTACCGCCAACTCTACTCCACGCTACAAAGCAACTATGAGGCAGTGCGCCTGGCACGTATGCAGAACACGCCCAATGTAGTTCAGGTTGAGCGTGCTGCTCCGTCATCCGTTCCTATCCAGTCCGGCCCGATCCATTACATCATTTTGGGTGCGATCCTCGGCCTTCTCGTTACCGGCACGATCGCCTTCATTCTCGAATATATGGATGACACCCTCAAGACGCCGCAAGACGTTAATAACATCCTGGGGCTGCCGGTTGTCGGTACTGTCGTCAGCGAATCGGGGATGATGAAGCAAGAAGGAACGCCTTATGTATCGGCCCATCCGCGATCGCCGATGGCGGAAACATTCCGTACGTTGCGCACTAACCTGGAATTTGCCAGTGTCGACAAACCATTGAAGACGATCCTCATCACCAGTCCGGGAATAGGTCAGGGCAAGACCACTATCGCGGCTAACCTCGCGGCTGTTATGGCCCAGGCCAACAAACGCGTGATTTTACTAGAGGGCGACCTGCGACGGCCGCGCGTGCACAGCGTCCTGGGTATGTCGAATCAGGTCGGACTGAGCGATGTTTTTCGCGGCCAGATGGATATTCGTGATGTGGCGCGCTACTCCAAAGTCAAAGACCTGGCGGTTATCACGAGTGGCGCTCTGCCGCCGAACCCGGCCGAGCTTCTGGGGTCCGTCCGTATGACGCAGATCCTGGCCCGGTTGGTGGAGTCAGCCTCAGTGGTTATCATCGATAGCCCGCCATTTGTCGTCACCGACTCGACGGTTCTCGCTTCGAAAGTAGATGGCGTTTTGTTAGTCATCCAGCCGGGCAAGACTCATGCCGAAGCGGCGCGCACCATGTTGGCTCAGCTCAATCGCGCCGGGGCGCATGTGGTCGGCGTCGTCCTCAACCGGGTCTCTCGTAAAGATAGCTCTTACTACGGATACTACCGCTATGAGAACGAGATGACGACTGTGGTTAATGACACGAGACCGGCTGAACGGGCAGCGGACGACACCACGCGCAGAGGCCTCGCCGCGATGTTTAATAAAAGAGACCCTCATGTCAAGAACGATATCGGTAAAGAGGCTGTCTAGAGAGATTGGCGATCCACATGAGGAGATGTTAGCGATTTTTCATGCCTTGTTCACCCCTTCACCATTTGAGGCGGATGGGTCGGTTGGTATGATTCATCGGGTAAGTCAACGCTAGCCAGTCCTTCTGAGACTGATTGAGGGAATGTCGGCTGGGTCGCCCGGCACGACATTCCGCGAGCAGGCTATGTTGTTTTGGAAATGAATACCAAAGACGCCTATCGGTTACGACATTCCGACCCCTGGTTGGAGGAAGATGAGCCGGAACAGTTCGCACGGTGCCCTTTCCTTGGCACAGCGAACGATCCGGATACGGCGCTGCCCTTTGCTTCGGAAGAACATCGTTGCTTCAGCGCCGCCTTTCCTGTACCGGTAAGCGCGACGCATCAAAAGAAATATTGCCTGACGGCCCAATATGGCCTTTGCCCCGTCTTCCGCGCAAGAAAAGAAGCGGAACTTGCGGCCGAAGCCGCGTCAGCTTCAGTCGAAGTTGTGTCGCCCTCCGCTGAGGTCGCACCGCTTCCAGCCCCCAAGTCAAGACCTGTGGTGATTAAACCGGACCCGGTCGAAGTTGCGTCACCCCCCGTTGAGGATATATCTTCTCCGGCTCTGGAACCAACGCCTGCGATTCTTGCAATCCCGGAGACCCCAGTTACAGACGACGACGTACAGGAAATGATGTCTGCCTCGGCCGGTGACCGGGTTCTTTGGCTGGATCCTGGCGACGATATGCTGACGGAGATGAGCGCTCTGTTTGGTGTGGGGCGTGCCGCGTCCTCATCATCGCCTGCGCCGGCCGGCGGTTCCCCGACGCTTTCATGGGGAGACCAGGTCCATCCTGACTTTATCACGAACAATGATGACTATCTGCCGAGACAAGGACCTCGCAGTACGATATTTCGCCGCTTTATGGTAGTTCTGTTGTCACTGGGGATAGTCTTGGCCGGATGGTGGTTCTTTTCTAATGCCCCAGCCTACCTTGATCTACGGCCTATCAGTTATCCGGTTCGCGAGATAGCGATGACTGTATTGCCGCCGGCAGGCGATGGAAGTGATATTGGCGATGACGATGACAGCTTGGACGGCCTGGCTATGACACCGGCATCAATAGCGGCCGCGCCCGGCGTGGCGGAACCGACGGCGACCCCGACAACTGAACCGCTTCTGACGGATCTGGAGCAGGTGGCCATGACGGCCACTGCGTTATTCTCTGGCGCTCCCATGATGATGGAATGTGCGGCTCCATCGACGTGGGTTAGCTATGTCATTGAACGGGGGGATACGATCGAATCACTGGCGCGTTCGCGAGGCGTCCAGCGAGAATTACTGATCGTTGCCAATTGCCTGGCCCAATCCAAACTGGAAGTCGGACGAACGATATTCCTGCCGCCGGTTAGCGTCGTCGCTACGGCGACTATTGAGGCGACTTCAACGCCCACCCCCCTCGCGACGGCCGTCATTCGGGCAACTCGTGCGCCGGTATTCTTCCCGACGACTGCGCCTGTCCAGTTCCCGACGGCGGTGATCCCGATCTATATATTCCCCACGACGCTGCCCACGACGCTGCCCACGGCCGCCCCTCCGCCGACGAGCGCGCCTCCGGCGCCCGCGCCAACTGATGTTCCGAAGCCGACGGCCGCTCCGACTATCGAACCAACTGCGCCGCCGCCGCAATTGCCCACTGACCCGCCTCCGGAGGCCGTTAGCCCCGACCCGACCGCCCCATCGCCATAATTCCGACGAGATCAGGTGGTTGTGGCTCGATGTACCCAACCGGGCAAGGTAACATGGAACAACGTCCCGGCAATGATGAGGCAGATGTATCCATGGAGAAAACGATCACTCGTGTATATAATCCGTCGATGAATATTGGCCGGCTAGATGTTCTTGCGCTGTTTCTAACCTTACCCTTTTTGCTGGCTCCCGGTTTCTTCCCAACCTCGCTATCCGGCCTGGCCTTGTTGCTCTTGCTCTTGCCTTTTCTCTCTCGCCTGGCTCGTGGCGAGCGATTGACGCGTCCAACGGTCGCTAACTTGCCGATCGCTATGTTGGGGCTGGTCTTTTTGCCATTGGCTTTCCTGCTAAGCCCCGCACCCTGGTCTATCACCTGGGTGCGGATTACCATATTGGCATGGTCGATTGCGCTGTATTTCACCCTTGTAAATAACTCCTCGTCGAATCGCGATCTGGACTTGCGAGCTTCATCGGCCCGTCTTACACAACTCTATCTGGCCTTGGGCTTATCGATAGCTGTGATTGGCCTGGTCGGTATGCGTAGCGTCAGCAAGCTTTTCTTCGTGCCGCAAACAGGCGCTTTGGCGGGCGTGATGGGTTGGGGAGAAGGGTTGCCGACGAACGAGATCGCCGGCGTCCTCACTCTGTTCATCCCCTTTGTCATCGCCCTCATCTACGGTTACTGGATAGCCGGCTCCCGACGTTCGCTGCTCGTGCTTCTTCCCCTGATGGCGGTGATGACCGGTACGATGATCCTGGCTCAGTCGCGTACTGCTATGATGGCGACGGCGGTTGGCACAGTGTTGGGCTTGATCGCTTCGGGGGCCGTCAGCCGGAAATGGATCCTGGGCGGGCTTGTCGCGGTCGTTGTGGCTGGGGCGGTCATCGCTACCCAAACGCCGGCGATGGAATGGTTCGTCCTGGCCGGCACGAATTCGTGGGAGAGCGTTGTCGGTCCGCGGCTAGGGATATGGCATCAGGCCGCCTTTGGCATTCGCGACCATCCACTCTGGGGCATGGGTTTTGGTTTGTTCGGGTCGGCCGCCCGGTTGATCTATCCCCTGGTGCCTCCTGAACTGGGCGCAGTGGTCGAAGACGCCCATAATTTATATCTGCAAACGGCTCTCGACTTCGGCCTGGCCGGGCTATTCATATTACTGGTCATCGTTCTTGTTGTCGCTGCTTCGGCGATTCAGCAGATGCGGGAGCGTCCGCCGCGTTCGCTCGGCCGCCTTTGGGCGGCCGGATTGTTGGGAGCGCTGATCGCCCACATGCTCTATAGCCTGACAGATTCCGTCTCGTTGGGGACGCTGGGCGGGATTCCGCTGTGGTTCCTGTTCGGGCTTGTGATGAGCGCGTCCCGCTCGCAAATCAACGCCGGCTGGACCAAGAACCGGCTGGTTGCCTTGACGGTCGGCCTGTTGCTGGTTGTGTTGGCGGCATTCAGCGCCTATCCCGTCAATCATGCGGGCCAGCTGGCCGTCCGCGCCCTGGCCGATCCGCTGGCCCGGTCTTCCGAGACAACTGAAGCGCTGGGCCGTTTGGCTAATCAACAATGTCGCGCCCATTGGTATGAAGGCCTGGTCTATGACATGACGGGCGATCTGGCCGGACGGGCTGCGTCCTGGGGGGCGTTGCTGAATTGTTCGGCCGGCTATACCGGCTTTATGTCCCTCTTGGTGGACGATGATGTGGAACTGGCGCGGCTGGCGATCGCCTCCCAGCCGAAGGACGCCGCGGGCTATTTCTGGCTGGCCGGGTTGGCGGCGCGGGAATCTCCGGCCGACGCTGTCGCATTTTATGAACGCGGCCTGGAACTTGATCCCGGCAATGGACGCCAATGGCTCGCGCTGGCCGAATTGTTGCGGCCGGTGGATGAAACGGCCGCGCTTGACGCCTATTTGCAAGCCTGTCTGCACGGCGATCCCGGAGCTAATGGTTGCCTGAACGCCGGCGACCTGGCCCAGACCCACGGCGATACCCAATCAGCGATCGACTATTATCGCCTCTCCAAATATGATGAGGCTCGAACCAGAGCGGACGAACTCGAGCGCCTCCTCAGTGAACCATAGATTAGCGGCGCATTGTCGCCCCCCGCAGGGAAACATGACCGGAGCGAGAGCTTGGTCTGACGCCCTATCCTGACCTCCCTCACCAGCCGGATCGGCGTTATAATCAGTTGTTATGGCGGTATTAACGGCGACGAACGTCGGCCAATCATTCGGCAGCTATGACGTCTTTGGGGGCGTCAGCGTTGGCATTCCTCGCGATGGCAAGATCGGGTTAGTAGGGCCAAACGGCATCGGCAAGACGACGTTGCTACGGATTTTGGCCGGCAAGGCCCAGCCCTCGAGCGGGCAAGTGTACTTGTCGCGGGGCGGCCGCATCGGCTATCTCTCCCAGGAATCATCCGACGCGTTCGTCGGTCAGGGCAGCGAACAGACCGTCCATGGCGAGATGTTGTCGGTCTTCCAGCCGATACTGGATATGGAAGCCCGTCTCCGGCAGATGGAGAGCGAGATCGCCTCTCTGGATGCGACTGACGCGACCGCGACCGATGAGCTGCTGGAGGAGTACAGCCGCCTGCAGGTACAACACGAAATCGCCGGCGGCTACGATTATGAAACCCGCATACGTATGGTCCTGACCGGTCTGGGCTTCTCACCTTCGGCCTGGGACCAGCCGCTGAACCAACTGAGCGGTGGTCAGAAAACGCGGGTGTTGCTGGGTCGGCTGCTACTGGAATCGCCCGATCTGCTTATCCTCGACGAGCCGACCAATCACCTTGATGTTCAGGCCATCGAATGGCTGGAGAACACGCTGAATAGCTGGTCCGGCGCGGTGCTGGTCGTCAGCCACGATCGTTATTTTCTCGACCGAGTGGCCAACACGATCTGGGAGATGAGCCGGGCGGGGATCGAGGTCTATCGTGGTAACTATAGCGCTTATGTCAATCAACGACAGGAGCGGTGGGAGAGGCTACAGCGAGAGTACGACACGTTTCAGGAGCGAGTGGCCAAGGAGGTGGATTTTATCCGCCGCAATATCGCCGGACAGCGTACCCAGATGGCTTGGGGTCGGTTGTCGCGCTTGAGCCGCGAGATCGAAGCAGTGCGAGTTGGCGGCCTTGGGACCATCGGCGAACTGAGCGGCAAGGGCTGGAGCCGGATCGCCGACGAGCTGGATCTGCGACGGCCGGCGGCGACGCTGGCCGAATTGCAGGAGGCTATCGCTGCCTTGCCCGCGCCGACGCGGCCGCCTGTGCTCAACATGCGCCTTAGTTCTGCCTATCGTAGCGGGAATATCGTCCTGCGGGCGGCCGATCTGGCGGTGGGCTACCCTGGACACCCGCTGTTCACCGTGGACGGGCTGGAACTGCGGCGACTGGAGACGGCCGCGCTCATCGGCCCGAATGGCACGGGCAAGACGACCTTTTTGAAGGTGATATTGGGTCAATTGGAGCCGCTGATGGGCGAGTTGGCACTGGGCGCGAGCCTCAAGGTAGGCTACTTCGCCCAGGCTCATGAGGATCTTAATCCCGAATCTACCGTCCTGGACGAGCTGTTGCGGCATAAAGATATGCCTATTAGCGAAGCCCGTAACTATCTGGCTCGCTACCTTTTTCGTGGTGATGATGTTTTCAGCCAGGTCCGCACGCTGAGCGGTGGCGAGCGGGCGCGGCTGGCGCTGGCGATTCTGGTGCTGGAGGAAGCTAATTTCCTCCTGCTGGACGAGCCGACCAATCATCTCGATATTCCGTCGCAGGAGGTTTTGCAGTCGGCGCTGGAGTCGTTCGACGGGACGATCTTGCTGGTTACGCACGATCGCTACCTCGTCGACCGGTTAGCGACCCAGGTATGGGAGCTACGCCGGGAAGATGGGGCGATGCGACTGGACGTGTTTCACGGATCTTATCAGGCGTATCTGGCGGCCCGAACGATCAAACCGGCGGCCGAGATGG
Organism: Promineifilum sp.; assembly: GCA_019454405.1. Lineage (GTDB taxonomy): Bacteria > Chloroflexota > Anaerolineae > Promineifilales > Promineifilaceae > Promineifilum. The sequence continues at coordinate 40,245 of JACFOH010000012.1, read as the reverse complement.
TGGATACGGCGGCGACGAATGGTTCAGGGATGGCCGTACCCCAATTGAGCAAGAACGAGCAGCGCAAACGAGCGGAGGCTTTGGCAGAAGTTGAGGCCGATATCGCGATAACCGAAGAGGCGCTGGCCTCGTTAGGTGAGGCTTTGCAGGATGCGGCTGAGGGACAGGACTTTATCGAGTTGCAGCGCCTGACGGCCGAGTATGAAGCCGCTGAAACCCGGCTGGAAGAGCTGTTCGCACGATGGGAGGAGATGACACATGAACCGGCGAATCATTATCGGGTTGACGGGTAATATCGCCACGGGCAAATCAGCCGTCATGAAGCTGGCGGCCGAGCATGGCGCATTGGTCATCGATGCCGATCGCGTCGTGCATGAACTGCTCCAACGGGACGAGGACATCCAGACGGCCGTCGTCGCCGCGTTTGGACCGGAGGTGCGCCTGCCCGATGGTCGCATTGATCGGGCTGCGGTTGGCCGGATCGTCTTCGGCGACGAGCAGGCGTTGCGGCGGCTGGAAGATATCTTGCATCCGGCCGTGCGCGAGGAAATCGCTCGCCGGGTGGCCACGAGCGAAGCGCCCATCGTGATGATCGAGGCGATTAAGCTGTTGGAAGGGCCGCTGGCGGCTGTGTGTGACCAGGTCTGGGTGACGACCTGCTCCCGCGCGACGCAACTGGAGCGACTGCGGGTTTGCCGGGGGATGGATGATGCGTCAGCCGTAGCGCGGGTCGAGGCCCAGTCCCCCCAAGAGGAGAAGATCGGCCGCGCCGATGTCGTCATTCATACGGATGGGCTGATGTCAGCCACACAGGAGCAGTTCGAGGTGGCCTGGTCAAATCTTTCGTCACCTGCTCGGGATGTCACGTAAGTGTATCGGCGGGTTAGCGTTTGCCGAAAATGGCCTTTCCCCTGTGCAATCGTCGTGTAAATCGTTATAGTTAAACCATCATGCAAGCTATTAAACAGTGGATCCTGAATCATCCTCATTTGGCCGCGTGGATCGTCCTGGCCGCCGGCATGAATGCCATCCTGATCTATGAAGCGCGGAGCGTTGGCTTGCTCCCCATGCAATGGTTCTGGCTGGTTCTGATCACGACGCTGGTCGCGGGCGCGTGCATCTGGATCGTCAGCTGGGGAGACGACGAGGATGCCGCGGCCGATGCCGCCGATATTCAGCAAGCTGACGAAAAAACCAAAAGCGCCTGATTCGGAACAAGCGATAGAGAATGGAGGAATTTCAACCGCCGGCGCCCATTGAGACGTATCAGTATGCCGATGCTCTGCGCCGAGACGTCGCCGACCTGTTTATGGTCTATGACACGACGCTAGGTTATCCGATGAAAGGGCATTTGCGGTTTCGCGGCCGATTTCTTCAAGACCCGGCTGAGTGTTTCAATGAATTACGGCGACGTTTTGAGCGATACGGCTACACGCCAACTGTGAGCCGGGAGGGCGAGCAGGTGGCAATTATCGCTCTGCCGATTGTCTTCGAACACCCTAAATCACGTTGGGCCGTCAATCTGATCCTGTTCATCGCCACCATCTTCTCCACGTTGTTCGTCGGCGCGTTGTATGGGGCCGAGACGACAAGCCAAGCTTACCAAATTTGGCGCGGCTGGCCGTTTGCGGCCAGCATTTTGCTTATCCTGGGGGCGCACGAACTAGGTCACTATTTCGCTGCCCGGCACCATAATGTGCCGGTGACGCTGCCCTACTTCATTCCGATGCCCCTGTCGATATTCGGCACATTCGGCGCGTTCATTCGCCTTCAAGGGCCGGTCAGCAACCGGCGGGCACTGTTCGACGTCGGTGCGGCAGGCCCATTGACCGGCCTGATATTCGCCTTGCCGATTCTGTTTATCGGTCTGGCGACATCGTCGGTTGGGCATCTCTCACCCGGCGGCTTGCTTGAAGGGAACTCCATCCTCTACCTGCTGGCCAAGTTCATCGTTTTTGGCAAATATCTGCCCAGCGGAGGAATGGACGTCCAACTGAATCAGGTTGCCTGGGCCGGTTGGGTGGGCTTGTTTGTCACCGGATTGAACCTGATCCCGGTGGGGCAACTGGATGGCGGCCACGTGGCCTATTCGCTCTTTGGTAGGCGGGCGCGGATGTTCTTCTGGCCGTCCATCGTCGGGTTGGGGTTGATCGTACTCTATACTTACCTGCAAGGGGCGTTCGCGCCGACGTGGCTGTTGTGGATCCTGTTGCTGTTCGCGTTCGGCCGCGTGCACGCCAGGCCGCTGGAAGATATCACCGAGCTTGACCCGCGCCGCCGCGCGTTGGCCATCTTTACACTGGTGCTCTTCTTCCTTACTTTCGTTCCCTTTCCGCTAGCCAGTATCGCTGGTTAACGCGATCAAACTGACCCGTTCAGCGCTTGGCAATCGACGGCGGGCTGGTTATAATACCACCTGATTTGGCGCTATAGCTCAGTGGTAGAGCGGGGGACTCATAAGCCCTAGGTCGATGGTTCAAATCCATCTGGCGCCACAGACAGACGTCCGGCAGTACGCCGGGCGTGTTTTTTTGTAGGGGGGAACAGGTCCAGGTCGATTCACAATCAGTCGCCGGATACGGTTGGCAACAGTATGCGCATCGGGTAGCGCGGATCATACCCATTAGTGTCGACCGATAGCGGTAGTCTGAAGCTCATGGCGACAGACCTCCATGGCACCAATTTGAAGTTGGTGCTGTTGTTTTCCAGCCGGCCGTCGTTGGCAACGACGTTTTGTGGTTCGTTGGCGCTGTCCTGGACGACCAGCAGGCCGTATGGGAACGGCTGTCCCAGCGCCACGTTGACAACGTCGAGCCCCTCCGTCCCCGTCGCCTGGTCGATCCCGCCGTTGTCCCCGATAACGAAACGTCCCATGTAACCATGGTCGCCGGCCCGTTGGAAAAGAGCGTAGGTATGGTCGGACTGGCTGGAAACCAATAAGTAGCCGGATCGGCCCAGTCCGTAGTAGAGGGTTGCTCCGGCGATGCCGGCATCGGTATTGTCCTCGTGGGGCGTTGGGATGACGGCATAATCGGCCCCTCCTTCCGGCTCGGCTGAGAACTTCAGGATTTCGCCCCGATTCGATAGGGTGACGAATAGATTTCCCAGCAACCGATCGGCAACGAGACCGCCGGCCTGAGGGGCGCTCGTATTGTTGGGGAGCGCCGGCAGTTCGATCACACGTACGACAGCGCCCGTCACTCCGCCCGCGCCGTCGTCGCTCAGTTCCAATTGGGTGATGCGGCTTCCGTCCCCCTGAGACACAAAGACATAATAGCGGCCGCTGGACGGGCTGGTATAGGCCGCCAGATGATGCGCGGTCGTGCTATTTTCGCCTTCGCCCGATAACGGCTGCGGAATGCCGGCGCTGGTCACTTCGATGAGCTGCCTGATCTGCGGATCGATCCGGAAGGCGACCAATGCATTATGCGCGCTGTCGGAGACGATGGCCAGGTCGATCTTTTGCCCGGCTGACGCGAAATTATAGATCAAATCTATACCGTCGAACTTCCGATCGCCATAGGCCGTTGGGGCGATGGTCTGGATCACCCGGCCGGACAGGTCCAGAACCTGCAGGCCTCCACCTTCGATGGTCGTGATCACGAGGCTGTCGCCCGGCTCGGTGGGGTGAACCCAGATCGCCGCGTCGGCGGCCCGGCCGGCCAGGCTATCGTCGGGCGGATCTGCCTGGTCGATCAGTCGAGGCGATTCAGCGACCGGTAACGCGGCAGGGATCGTATCCATCGTTAGAGCCAGGACGATGAATTGTGTCGGCAGAATCTGATTGAAGTTATTATCGGCGACGAGAATGAGCGTCCGACGGCCGTCCGCCAGCGTCGGGCCGAGAGTCATGCCCTCGATGTTGGTAAGGAACGGCAGATTCAAGCCGCTCAGATTGATCTGCTCTTTATGGACGGGTGAATCGATGTCGTATGGCCTGCTTTCCTGCGCCCACATCAGACTGTCGATGGAACTGACGTCCAGCGCACCCTGTGTTCGGGCGACGAATAGTCTGATGGTGAACCCCATGCCCTCTGAATAAGAACGTTCCAGAGCCAGGAACGTGCCGTTGTTGTCCAATGCCAGCAACTCGGCCAGGCCATTCTCGTGTGTTTTCCCTTGGGTAGGCTCGCCCGCTATTGGCTCGGTCATGTAAACAAATTCGCGCGAGGCGGCGCCGGTAGCCCGGTCGAACGCTATGATCCGGGCCGCGCTGCCTTGCTGCAGGTCGGCGACAGGTCCGTCTTGCGCCAGGGCGTTCTCCACGGCCGTGAACAGATAGCGACCATCCGGTCGCATGGTCAGGCTCTCGAAGCCCAGGTTGGGGCGCACGCCCTGACCGTCTAGCCGGAATTTCTCGGGCACTGATATCGATCTGATCAACCGGCCGTCCAACCCAAAGAGGCCGATGAAAGATGGTTCGACGTTCTTGCCGGGCGTAAAGTTGCGCTCGGATGATATATATAGGCCGTCTTCGCCATCATAGGCGATGCCCTCGGGATCGATTCGATAGGGCTCGTATGACTCGCCGTCGGGCTTGGCCAGCATCGTAACGCCGATGATCGCGCTGCTTTCGTTGGTCAGATGCCCATCAGCCAGGTCGAACGTCATCGTGAAAAACCGCGACTGACCATATTCGTTTTGGTCATCGGAGAGCACGTAGTAAACATCGCGATCCGTGTCATAGGTGATGGCCGACAAGCCGCCGACCAATGTGCCTTCGAATTGGGTACCAGCGGGGATGAGCAGTTGGCCGAGGTAATCGACTCCGGTCACGACTTTACGATCCGGCGAACCCGGGAACAACTGACGCCCCTGGTGTGAATGGACGGTTCGGGTGGCTAGAAGGAGGAAGAAGGTTAGGGCAGCTAGACCAAGAATGAAAGGTATCCGGCGATTCATGCGCATACTCTCGAAGGACAGGCAGTTTGGTGTTCGCGCCTCTTGGTCATGCTCTCCTGGAAAAGAAAAATAGCCGACTGCGACATTGTACAGCCGGCTATCTTCGATTTCAAGAATTGTAATCTATCGTTCTAGTTGGAGCGCGATTTACGCCGCTTCAAACTCGCCCTCGACGACATCCTCGTCCTCGCCGTGGCCGTCTCCCGAATCGGGAGCGCCGGCCTGCGGCTGTTGATACATCGCTTCACCCAACGCCATGGCCGCCTTCTGGATAGACTCGGTCAGGCGCCGGATGCGATCGCTATCGTCGCCCTTGATCGCTTCGCGCAGTTCAGCGATCTGGCTCTCAAGATTATGTCGTGTGTCCGCCGGGGCGGAACCGTTCATCGATCCCAGACTCTTCTCGGTTTGATAAATCACCTGGTCGGCCATGTTGCGGGCCTCGATCAATTCCCGACTGCGCTGGTCGTCGGCCGCATGCGATTCGGCTTCCTTCACCATGCGCTGAATCTCGTTCTCGGTCAGGTTTGTGCTGGCGGTGATCGTCACCTGCTGGCTACGTCCCGTCGCCCGATCCTTGGCGGTCACATTCAGAATGCCGTTGGCGTCGATGTCGAACGTCACCTCGATCTGCGGGATGCCGCGCGGCGCGGCCGGCAGACCTTCCAGACGGAAGACGCCGAGCGTGTTGTTATCGCCGGCCATCGGCCGCTCGCCCTGCAAGATGTGGATATCAACAGCGGTTTGGCTATCCTCAGCCGTGCTGAAGACCTCGCTCTTGCGGGTCGGGATGGTTGTGTTGCGCGGGATCAGCGTGGTCATCACGCCACCCAGCGTCTCCAGGCCCAGGCTCAACGGGGTCACATCCAGCAACAGCACGTCGGATACATCGCCACCGATCACGCCCGCCTGCAAGGCTGCGCCAATCGCCACAACCTCATCCGGATTAACGCTCTTGTTCGGTTCCTTACCGGTTAGCTTGCGGACCAGCTCCTGCACCATGGGCATACGCGTGGAGCCACCCACCAGGACGATCTCGTCCAGGTCGCCGGCGCCGATGTTCGCGTCCCGTAACGCCTTGTTGAACGGCGTGGTCAGTTGCTCCACCAGTTTCTCGGTCAGTTGCTCGAACTTCGCCCGGCTCAGGCGCATCTGCAGATGTTTCGGACCGTTCACATCGGCAGTGATGAAGGGCAGGTTGATCTCCGTCTCCATTGTAGACGACAGTTCGACCTTGGCCTTCTCGGCCGCCTCGCGAACACGCTGCAACGCCTGGCGATCCTGCTTCAGGTCGATGCCCTGATCGCGCAGGAACTCGCTCGTCACCCAGTCGACGATGGCCAGATCCCAGTCGTCGCCACCCAGATGGGTGTCGCCATTGGTGGCCACCACTTCGATGAGGCCTTCGCTCACGTCCAGGATGGATACGTCGAACGTACCACCGCCCAGGTCGAAGACCAGGATGCGCTCGTCGTTCTTCTTGTCCAGACCGTAGGCCAGGGCGGCGGCCGTCGGCTCGTTGACGATACGCAGCACCTCAAGCCCCGCGATACGGCCGGCGTCTTTCGTTGCCTGTCGCTGGCTATCGTTAAAATAGGCCGGCACCGTAATGACGGCCTTGGTCACGGGCTGTCCGAGGTAATCCTCGGCATCCTTCTTCATTTTGGCCAGTACCATCGCCGAGATCTCCTGCGGGGTGTACGATTGCCCCTTGATGGGGACTTCAATGCGTACGTCGTCGCTCGGCCCGGCTACGATGGGGTATGGCAACCGCTGGCGGTCTTCTTTCGTCTCGGGATCGTCAAAATGACGGCCGATGAACCGCTTCACGGAAAAGATCGTATTTTCAGGGTTGATAGTGGCCTGTCGTTTGGCTGTCTGGCCCACCAGACGCTCGCCGTTCTTGGTGAAGGCGACCATCGATGGCGTCAGACGACCACCCTCGGCCGTGGTGATGACAGTTGGCTCGCCGCCTTCCATGACCGCCATGACTGAGTTGGTAGTGCCCAGGTCAATTCCCAAGATTTTGCTCATCTTTCTTTACTCCGTATCGGAATCCTCAATGAGGTATCCAGTATTATTCCTGTAACTGGGTATACCATATCCGATGGGCGTAAGAATTATGTTGGTACAATGTATGTGTTATGTATGTAACCGGTCGACAGGCCGCTTCGCGTAGGTGAGTATCGCTTTTCAAGGAGTCATGCATGAAATTAGATTGGCAACCACCCGAGGACTGGATTCGTATCACGGCGATCGACGCGCACACGGCGGGTGAACCGCTGCGAATTATCACCGGCGGCTGGCCGGAGATGCCGGGTGATACTATTCTGGCCAAGCGACGTTACGCGCGCGAGCAGCTGGACCATTTGCGCACGGCCTTGATGTGGGAGCCGCGCGGCCATGCTGATATGTATGGCTGCATTCCTACCGAGCCGACGACGCCTGACGGCACGTTGGGCGTGTTGTTTCTGCATAACGAGGGATTCAGCACCATGTGCGGGCACGGCGTTATCGGGCTGGTAAAAGTCGGCATCGAGACGGGCCTTCTGGCTCCCGATTCGGTCGTGCGGCTGGACACACCCGCCGGCCGCGTCACTGCCTATCCTCATTACGCCGGGGGCGGCCATGTCACTCACGTCTCGTTCCACAACGTGCCGTCGTTTGTTTACGCCCTCGATCAATGGGTCGATGTGCCGGACTTCGGCCGCGTTCGCTACGACGTAGCCTTCGGCGGAGCGTTCTATGCCTACGTGCAGTCGGATGAGTTGGGCATCGAGTTGACGCCCGAGAACTATCGCGAATTAATCGATTTGGGCATGCGCATCAAGCGCGCGGTCATGGACGCGCATATCCCGCAGCACCCGTTCGAGCCGGACCTGAGCCTGCTCTATGGGACGATCTTTGTTGGCCCGCCACACGATCCGGCCAATCATTCGCGCGAGGTCGCCATCTTCGCTGACGGCGAGGTGGATCGTAGCCCGACGGGCACCGGCGTCAGCGGCCGGGCGGCGTTGCATTACGCCAAAGGCGAGATCGGTATGGGGGAGATATTCGTGGTCGAGAGCATCCTGGGCACAATCTTCAGCGGCAAGGTCGTCGAAGAGGCTGAATTCGGCCCCTACGCGGCGGTCATCCCCGAGATCAGCGGCACGGCCCATGTCATGGGGCGCAATGAACTGCTGATCGATCCGGCCGATGTTCTGCGGGATGGTTTCTTGTTGCGCTAGAGATTTACGGGGGCTATAGATAGCCCAATCCGCGTAGTCGCTCTTCGATCTGCTCGGCCTCATCGGTTGCGAAGCCTTGCCCGGCCGACAGACCTGTTTCTTCATCGTCAGAGTAGCGCACCGGAGCGGGATCGACGAGCGCTTCGGTCAATACACGGCCGTCCATGATGCTCGGCACCGGCTCGCCCAGCAGATGCATGATCGTCGGCGCCAGATCGAGGATGTTTTCTTCGGGCAATTCGATCCCCGACTTAAATCCCGGCCCGGCAGCGATGAAGATGCCCTCGCGCCGGTGACAGCCGGAATCGCCGCGAATCTGACTGGTCATCACCCGTCCTTCGGTGGCGAAGAGGGGGCAGGCGATCATGGCGTAATGGTCGAGCTCCAGATGCAGATCGGGGCCCAGCCGGGCGTAGGGGCCGTCGTAGGCGTCGGAGCCGCGCACAAGTTTGGTCAGGATGGGATTGCCGTCGTCATCCCGCAACTCGGCCAGCGCGTCGCTGACCTCGGCCAGACGACGCTCATACTCGTCGTCGGTCACAATGCCATGTTCGTCGCGGCCGATCCGGTTGATATACACCTGACCCACGTGCCCCATGCTGTAGGCGATGGTGTGCTCCCAGTCGACGCTGTCGAAGCTTAGGAATTTGCCGACGATGTCGTTGCGCGCCTTCTTGCTGACTCGCGCGACGCTGTTTTGCAGGCCGATGCGCGCCACCCATTGGTAAGCGTTGGCCGGGGTGATGCCGTGGCGGAAGGCCCATGATTTCAGCTGAGTCATCACATCAGGCTTCAGCTTCATCAAGCCGCGATCCATGAAGAACACATTCAGGTTCACCATATTCTTCAGCGGCCCGAAACCGTGGTCGGACATGACGATGGCGCTGGAGCCCGGCGGCAGTTTGTCCATCAGCCGGCCGATACTGTCATCGATCTTGGCATAACCGTCGCGGATGGCGTGCTCCCACGGCGACGGCTCGTAGCGCGGGTGGCTATGATCCATGAAGCGCCACAAGGCGTGCTTGGCCACGTCCATGGAGATGAAGTGGACCATGAGCACGTCGACCGGTTCGGCCTCGGCCAGTTTCAGCGCCCAGCGGGTGTGGACGTCGATGAGATCGTAGATGTCGGCAATAAATTCAGCTTCATTGCCCGACTTGTACTGGACGTTTGGGGCGACACGGTAAGGCCCGAGTTCCGGTTCGTAGCGTTCGATCAGATCTTCCGGATAGCTGATGATGGCGTTCTTGGGGCTGAGGATGTCGGTCACCATGAAGCCGTTAACTTCGTGCGGGGGGTAGGTGACCGGCACGTTGAGCACGCCGACGCGGTAGCCGGCTTTGGATAGCCGCTTCCAGATGGTTGGTTGGCGGATCTGGTTCGAGTTGACGAGAGTGAAATGCTCGCCGTGGGGCTGGATGAAGTCGAAGACGCCGTGCTTGCCGGGGTTGACGCCGGTCATGAACGTGGGCCAGGCGGGGCTGGTGACGGGCGGCAGGGTGGATCCGAGATCGGCCGTCACACCGTCATGCATGAGCGCCGCGAGATTGGGTAAATAGCCGTCGCGCGCCCAGGGTTTGATTAGATCGAAGGTGGCGCCGTCAAAGCCGATGATGAGAAGGGTCATTTCTGATTGATGATTTCCTTTATCCGGTATACCCGCAAGTTCTGCGTCTCGTAATAGGTGCGCACCATTAGCTCGGCGATGAGACCCATGACAACAAATTGCACGCCGATGATGACTAATAGCACGGACAACAGCAAAAGCGGTCGGTCGCCGATGATCATGGCGGTGAAGCCCGCCATACCGCCGGTGATTCCCGCCCACAACTTGAGCGCAGTCAAGTAGCCGCCGATAAGCGCGCCCAGAGCGAACAGGATGATTCCCCAGCGGCCGAAGAGCTGCATCGGCCGGTCGCCATACTTGCGCAGGAAGTGGATGGTGAACAGGTCGAGGATGACGCGGAAGGTGCGCGACAGGCCGTATTTCGACGCGCCGGCCACGCGCGCGCGATGGTTGACCGGCACCTCCGACATGCTGAAGCCGGCGAAGTTGACCAGTTCAGGGATGAAACGGTGTAATTCGCCGTATAGGTGGAGGTCTTTGACGACCTCGGCCTTGAAAGCTCGCAGCGAACAGCCGCGATCTTTCAGGTGAACACCGCTTGTCTCGGCGATGAGCCAGTTGGCGATGCGCGACGGGATGCGCCGGATGAGGTTATCTTGCCGGTTCTCGCGCCAGCCGTTGACAACGTCGTAGCCCTTGTCCAATTCAGCTAGCAGTTTGGGGATGTCGGCCGGGTCGTTCTGGCGGTCGGCGTCGAGGGTGACGATGACCCGGCCACGCGCGTAGTCGAACCCGGCGGCAAAGGCGGCCGTTTGCCCATAGTTGCGCCGGAAGCGAATGGCGACAATGTGCTCGTCCTCGGCCGCCAGTTCCTGCAGGATGGCGAAGCTGCGATCCTTGCTGCCGTCGTCGATGAACAGCGTCTCGTAGTCGAGACCTGTCCCGCCCAGCGCGGCACGAATCTCATCAGCCAGCGGGCGCAGGTTGTCTTCCTCGTTGTAGACGGGGATGACGAGGCTGAGGTCTTTGGTTAGATGGGGGACAGCTTCCACAGTAGTCAAATTCTGATCAATCCCCGACTTGCGCAAGCTGTGGGACATTCGTCAAAACGTCCAGATACCACCACCAATGATCGGGAGATACGTTGGCTTCCTCTCGCCATGTGGTGAGATCGGCGACGTTGAGAATGGCTTTATTAAATCGCTTAGCGTTGTGAAGCAGCCATTGATCGGCATCTGCCAGTCGCGCCGCCTGTTCCGCATTTAGACCATCTTTGTGCTCAGCGATGCGACTGCGAGTCAGGAGCATATCGAGGTGCTCCATTCCACTCACATCGGGGAAACGGACATCTGTTTCGTATTGTGTTAACAGTCTTTCCAATTCTGTAGCTATCGTCATGCTAACACCTCGCCGAGCCTGCCGACATAGCGAAAGGCAGGTTGCTTTAAATAGCTTGCCGGATTTTCGACTATAAAAGCAGTTTCTATAATGCCGCTAAAATTGGCAATAACCAACCAGATCTGATTCTCAATAGTAGCTGCAACTGTCAAATAAGGTGTGCTTTCGACCGTGTATATGTAGATCGATGCATCCGTGGATTGAAGTATACCCTGAATGAGCCGCTCATAGTTGGCCAAAGTCGCATCAGCCGGCAAATGGCCCCGCAATTTCCGCTTTAGCAAATGCCTTGCGGCGCTTTCCGGCTTCCATTCAATCTGATGCTGCAACCGGCGAATAAGATCAGGAAGTTCTATTTCAGGATCGTCATCTATCATCTTTATGCCACATAGCCCAGATCGCGCAGCTTTTGCATCACCAGTTCCTCTTCGTCGTCGGTATAGATCGAGTCGCTGCCGGTGCCATCGCCCGGCCCGACCTGACTGTAATGCACTGGATTGTCGGCATTGAATTCTTCGGTGAAGGCGTCGGTCAATACGTGGCCGTCCATATACGCCGGCACGGGCAAACCCAGATAGTGGAGGATGGTCGGCGCGGGATCGAGCAGGCTCGCGCCCGTCAGCGTCGCGCCATGGCGAACGCCCGGGCCGCGCAAGCCGATGACGCCTTCCATGTGATGGTGTCCTGTCTGGCCGGTGCTAGGCTCGATGACGCGATTGGAGCCGAAGTCCGCGTGACCGAAGGAGACATACTTGGCCCGGTCAGTATGCAGCACCAGGTCGGGCAGCCTCGCCTCGCTGATGCCGTGGAAGACCTCTTCGCGACGATAGACAACGGGCACCACCTGGCTGCCGTCTTCAGGGTCGCGTAGTTCCCTGGCTTTGGCGATGATCGCGTCGCGCAACGCCTCGTAGTCGGCCGGATCGACCGCGCCTTCCGGTCGTTGCCCCTTAACGTTCAAATAGACCTGCCCGAAGTTGCCTACTGAGAAAGCTTTCGTCCGCGACCAGTCGACGTCGTTGAAGGACAGGAAGAACCGGCGTAGCGTCTTGCCGCCGCGGCCGCGCTTCACGTTTTTGCGCATATCACTCAGGCCAAACGCGGTCAGCCACTTCAGCGCATTGATCGGGGTCACGCCGAGACGGAAGGCGGCCCGCTTGAGTTGGCTGATTGGATTGCGTTTGAAGGCCAGCCAACCATTGGCTGCCAGCCAGTTATTGATATGGAAGAATTTATGGAACGGGCCAAATCCGTGGTCCGAGAGGACGACGACTAGCGCTTCTTCCGGCACCAGGTCAAGCATCTCACCCAGTAGCCGGTCGACGGTCTCGTAGTAGTCGAGAATATCGGGCAACACGCGCGCGGCCATCTCGGGATCGTGCATCGGGTGTGTTTTGTCCACCAGATGCCAGATCTCGTGCTGCAGGTTATCGGTCGTCTCCATCACGTAGATGAAGAGGTCCAACGGCTTTTCGCGCAGCAGATACTGCACCGAGCGCGCCCGATCGATCTCCAGTTGCTTGCAGGCCCGGACGAATATTGCCGGGTCCACCCCGCGCCCTTTCTCCGACATGCGCAAAGGGAATGCCCCGCAAGCGTCTGATAATTCCTGCTTCAGTTCTGGCGGATAAGTGTACTCGCTGTCGGCGCTGGGCGTCAGGAAGGAGCAGATCATGAAGCCGTTCATCGGCCGTGGCGGATAGGTCATGGGCAAGCTGACGACGCCTACCTGTTTGCCGGCCGCCCCGGCGATTTGCCATACGGCCGGCACGGCGACCGTCAACCCGTTGGAGACGCGGATCTCATAGCTGTCCTGGGCCGGATAGGTGAAGTCGACCAGACTGTGCTGGCCGGGGTTCGTGCCGGTGGCGAAAGAAGGCCAGGCCGAGGCCGAGACGGGCGGGATGGTAGAGCGCAGGCGGCCGCCGGCCCCCTCCGCCAGAAGGCGAGCCAGATTAGGCAGACGCCCTTCATCCAGCCAGGGTTGTAACAAGTCGAAGGTGATGCCGTCCAGACCAAAGACGGCGACTTTGCGTTGGCTCATAGTTGATTTGATCCGTGTGGCGTTCTTTGCCCCGGCTTATACTTCGCTGGCCTCCGGAGGGCGCGTGAAGCTCAGAATACTGCGCAAGGCGTACATCAGGCCGCCTAGCAAGCCGGCGCTGAAGCGCAGGAAATAGAAGGCCAGTGACATCGAGACGGCCGTTGCCGCGGGCACGCCCACCGGCACGAATAGGAATGTATAAATCCCTTCGCGTAAGCCCAGACCGTTGAACGTGATAGGCAATAAATTGATGATGGAAATGACCGGCACAAACAGGGCGAAGATGCGGAACGGTAGATGGACGCCCAGGGCCATGGCGATCATGACCTGTAGCAGAATGAGAATCAGCGTGAACGGCAGGCTGATGAACAGAGAGGTTACAAGCGCCCGCAAGGGGTAGCGATGGATGGTGTTGACCAGATTTTCGAATTTATCGTAGAAAGGCAACTTGGTGGCTTTGGGGTAGATGCGCAACAGCAGGCCGATAGGGTCGACGGCGCGGGCGATAAAGAAGATCGGGGGAATGCCCACGGCCGTCACGATGATGAGCGCCCACAGGAGCCACGGCAGATCGAGCGTCAGGGCGTGGGCGTATAGATTCCAGGCCAGCGCCGCCAGTGCAATGAGCGATGATCCCACCAGGCCGGTGACGCGCTCCATTAGCACTGAACTGAGAGCCTCGGAGCCGTGGCCATGTCGTTGTCGCAAACTGACGACCTTAACCAGATCACCGCCAAAGCCGGACGGGATGAAGTTGTTGGCGAAGAAGCCGATGTAATAGAGATAGACCAGATAGCCGAAACTGGGCTTGTTATTTAGGGCGCGCAGCAGCACAAACCAGCGATAGGCGCGAATGACCACATTCAGCTGGAATAGCGCGAAAGCCAGCGCGTACCAACCCCAATGGATGTTGGCCAGTGTCTGCACCACTTCTCGAAAACTGACCCGATTGAAGAGCCATGCCAACAGTAGAAGGCTGAGCAGAATCTGGGATAGGCCGATTAACTTCTTGCGATTGGCCTTGACGAACGTACCCATAACAGATGGATTATAGCACAGTGGGCGGGGGGGCGATGTATGGCCATCCTACTCCCTACTGCAATATCCCTACGACTGTCCTATAATCTTTTTCATACCTCTTTATCGTATTCTGGTGATCTATTCGTCCGCTTTTCGGTTACAGTGACTGTGTGATTATAGTGACACTGTAAGGAGCGTTTACAATGAGAGCGATTCGCGTTCATGAATATGGCGGCCCTGATGTATTACGACTTGAGGAAGTAGCCATGCCTGAGCCGGGGCCGGGCGAAGTGAGGGTGCGGCTGAAGGTCGTCGGCGTTAATTTCATCGATGTCTATCAGCGCAGTGGGCAGTACAAGACGCCCTTACCCTTCACGCCGGGCAGCGAGGGTGGCGGCATTGTTGACGCTGTTGGGCCTGATGTTGATAGCTTCGTTCCCGGCGATATCGTCGCCTTCGCCATGAGCACGGGAGCCTACGCTGATATGGCTCTTGTCCCCGCCTGGAAGCTGGTCCACGTGCCGGATGGGCTTAACCTGCTCACGGCCACAGCCGCTATGCTGCAGGGGATGACTGCTCATTATCTGACCCATGACACTTACCCTATTCATCCCGGCGATACGGTTCTCATTCACGCCGCCGCTGGCGGGCTTGGCTTGCTGCTGGTTCAGATGGCCAAGCTGCGCGGCGCGCGCGTGATCGGCACAGTTTCCACCGAGGAAAAAGAGGCAATGGCTCGCGCGATGGGAGCGGACGAGGTCATCCGCTATACGGAGCGCGACTTTGAGGCGGAGGTCAAGCGTCTGACGGATGGCCGCGGCGTCGATGTTGTCTACGATTCTGTCGGCCGCGATACCTTCTTCGAGAGCATGAATTGCCTGCGCCCCAGAGGTTATCTGGTATTGTGCGGTCAATCCAGCGGCGCGGTCGAGCCGGTTGACCCGCAGATTCTCAATCAGAAAGGCTCTCTTTTCCTAACGCGGCCAAACCTGGCTCATTACATCCTTGACCGGCAAGAGGTATTGCGACGAGCTAATCAGCTTTTTGAATGGATCGCCGATGGTCGCCTGACCGTGCGCATCGACGCGACTTTTCCGCTGGACGAAGCGGCCGAAGCGCACCGGCACATCGAAGCCCGCCGTAGCATCGGCAAGATATTGCTTGGCACACAGCAAGGGATCCTGCCGACTGGCGGCAGGATTCAGAACGCCATCGACTGCGATGACGTGACGGATGAATCCGGGTGGGAATCGTTTCCCGCTAGCGATCCCCCGGCTTATTGATCATTGCCGGCAGTTTCGTTTGTTTCTTGAATCATCGAGAGATAGCCTCTCGATAAATGTGGCTCTCTAGATTAGAGAGCCGCCGGGGCCTTCGGTAACCGTACTACAAAGGTCGATCCTCGCCCAACTTCGCTTGAGACGTGGATGGCGCCATTGTGGGCCGCCACCAGTTCGTCAACGATGGCCAGCCCCAGCCCTGAGCCATGCCCGGCCTCCCCGCGCGTGCGCGATTTCTCCAGCCGGTAGAACCGCTCGAATACGCGCGGTAATTCCTCTTCAGGAATGCCCCGGCCCGTATCGGTGACGATTCCCTCGACCCAATCGCCATTTAGCCGTGCCGATAAACCTACACTCCCGTCGGAAGGGGTGTAGGCTAGTGCATTGTCGGCCAGATTAGTGAAGATCTGGACGATGCGGTCGGGATCGCCCAGCACGGTCAAGCCGGCTGGCGCATCAAGTGTCAGATCGATCCGTCGCGCATAGGCTCGGGGCAGCAGACTGCGATGGACATCGGCCAACACTTCGCCCAGATCGACGCGCTGCATCGTTATCTGAATCTGGCCCGATTCGAGGCGCGCCAGGTCGAGCAATTCGTTGACCATACGCGCCATACGATCGGCTTCGTCGTAGATCGTTTGGGCCGCGCGGTCCCGATCTTCGGGCGAATCGGCCGCGCCGTCGAGCAACGCCTGGCTCCAGCCGCTGATGGCTGTCAGCGGCGTCTTTAGATCGTGGGAGACGTTGGCCACGAAGTCGCGTTGAGCCTGCTGCGACGCCTTCACCTGGGCGGCCATGCTGTTGAAGCTTTCCGCTACACGCCGTACCTCGCCTGGCCCTTTCTGCGGAACACGCTGGTCATAGTCGCCGCGGGCGATGGCTTCGGCCGCCGATGCCATCCTGCGTAAGGGATCGGCCACAGAGCGAGAGATCACGGCCGCCAGCAGGATCGCCAGCAGCAGCGCCAGCGCTCCGGCGATGATGAGCGGCTGCAGGAAGAACTCTCGAAAGAACTCTCCCGCGGTCGGCTCCGGTTGGGCATAGAAGATGAGCGCTCGGCCGAGCGCGATGTTTGGCTCGGCAAAGACCAGCCATCGGGAACCGTTGGGATGGATAAATGTGCCGAAGATGCTGCCGCGGGCGACGTTGGTTAACCCCAAACGCTCAGGTTGTTGCACCCCTGTCAGTTTTTCGCCGATCCAATTATCGTCGGTGGCCGTGTCGAAGATGATCTCCTGGATGCTCGTGTCGACGACGAGAACGCGCACGTCAGCTTGATTAGCCGTCGAGAACAGCAAGCCTTGCAGCGCTTCCCCGTCCGCGCCTAGCTCCCATAGTTGGAGCAGTTCGCGCTGGTTGGTGCGGCTGATGGCCGTGAGGCGCTCGAGAGGCGAGAGCAGGCGGGCGCCGGAGACGGTGGCGAAGCCGAACAACGTGATGGCGATAAACAGCAAGGCGGCCAGGATCACCGCGATATAGGACCATAACAAACGGCCGCGTAGCGTGCTAACCATGATGGGGAGTTTATCCAAAGAAGAGGGAGTGCAAAGAAATCGCGCCTGATATTAAATAAAAAACCCGATGGTTCAGGCACGAACCATCGGGTTGAGCGAATCTGCGCGTTTGGGCGTTCTACACAAGCCGCTCGCGAGCCTTGGCGCTTAGGTAGTCCATGGTCCAGACCATGACCACGATGGCCCAGATAGCCGTGCCGGCAGCGCTGTACTGGTTCAGACTGACCCAGATGCGGAACTGCTGGCCAATGCCGCCGCCGCCGACGAAACCGATGACGGTCGACATGCGGATGTTGATGTCCCATTGGTAAAGGATGAATGCCAGGAACGGCGGCACGAGCTGTGGCACGACGGCGTAGATCAGCGATTGCATGCGGGTCGCACCAGTGGCCGTGATCGCTTCGACCGGGCCGGGATCGATCTCCTCGATGGTTTCCGAGAAGAGCTTGCCGAGGTTGGGTATATTGTTGAGGGCCAGCGCCAAAACACCGGCGAACGCTCCCGCGCCAACCCATGTGGCGGCGATGAGCACCAGGATCAACGGTTCGATCGATCGGGTAATGTTGAAGAACGTGCGCAGAGCGTAATAAATGGTCCGACCTGGCAAAGTGTCACCCATGACATTACGCGCCGCCAGAAAACTGAGCGGGATGGCGAAAAAGGCTCCAACGGTCGTGGCCATCAGCGCCATGAGTAGCGTGACGATGGACAGCTCGACAACTCTCTTGACTGTGTCGCTGAGATGCAGGCGGCCGCCGGCGTCGTCGTAGGTGATTTCGACTCGTGCCGGCTCGGTTTGATCCTCTTCCATCACGATGATGGGGTTGATGGTCGTCTCCAGCACGACATTGCCTGCGGCGTCCGTATCGCAGCAGTTGGATTTGATGCGCAGGTAGGCGCCGTCCGGCAACGTCCAGCGAATGGAGACCGTGCGGTTGGGCGGCAGGCCGGTTCCGGTGATGGTTAGGGGATCGCCGGGATTGCCACAAGTGGCCGATAACGACAAGGTAGGGTCGGCCGGGATGGACGATTCGACTGGGCCACAAGGTACGACGATCGGCGCACTGATGGCCGTAGTCTCCTTTGGCCGCGTGAAGAGGTCGGGGACAGCGAATTCACGTGCCAGAGCCAATCCGTCGGGCGCACCCGTGACCAGCTTCACCAGATCGATCTTGGCCACGCGCCAGGACCAGGCAAACGCGGCTACGAAGCCGACGACAATGAGTACTCGCAAGATCGCGCGGACGGGCGGGCTTTTGTCGCTGATAATCGGTCGTCCCTGGATGATGCGCTCGCGCAGCCAACCGGAAAGGTAATCCAGCACGGCGACGACGATGACGATGGCGATGATGGCCGTGGCCATGGCTGAAAAACGATTCAGCCGCACCCACTGGATGACCAGGAAACCCAGACCAGCATCGCTCACCAGACCGATGACGGTCGACATACGCACATTGATGTCGAAGCGGTAGAGCGTAAACGATGTGAACGTGGGCAGGATCTGCGGCAGGACCGCATAGACGACCATTTGCGGCCAGCTTGCCCCGGTAGCTCGGATAGCTTCGATGGGGCCGGGGTCGATGCTCTCGATCGATTCTGAATAGAGTTTGGCCAGCGCGGCGACGGTGTGGAACCACAACGCCAGCGTGCCGGCGAATGGACCAAGGCCAACCCAGACCGCGAAAATAATGGCCCAGATGAGCGTTTCGATGGAGCGGATAATATTCAGGATCGCCCGCACCACGTTATAGATGAACAGCGTGACCGGGCTGCCGCCCATCAGGTTGCGTGCGGCCAGGAAGCTGACCGGCACGGCGAAGATCACGCCCAGCACCGTGGACAGGAAAGCCAGAGCCAGCGTCTCGCCGATCTTCTCGATGACAAGGCTTAACGTCTCGGTGGGCTGCCAGGTACCGGAGGGGATTTGCTGCACGGCACGCACCGCGTGAGTCAACGTCTGGCCGGGGCCGGGCTGTGAAGTCAGCGGCACTGCCTGGGGCACGCGTAGGGTAACCTCGAAGCGGCCGTTCGCATCTGCTTCAAAGAATACTTGCTGGTCGTCCAGAAATGCCCGACGCGGCGTTCCCAGAGGATCGATCCATTGGACTTCTCCGGGGACGTTCGGCTCGAATCCTTCGCCCGTGATCGTTAGGAGGTCGCCCACTTCAGCGCAGGGGCTGCCTGGAGTGATGGCAGGAGATATCGTTGGCTTGCGATTAGGTTCCGGCAGCGGGTCGACGCACGGAACCATGACCGGTGATACGCCGACGAGATCCTTGGTCGGTTGTTCGAGAAGCTCAGGATGAAGCAGCGAGCGTAGATAGGGCTGGACGCTGGGCAGGCCTGTGATCATGCGCGCCGGCCGCACGTCGGTCACAATCGTGGCCGCGCCGTAAAGAACGATACCGGCCAGGAGCAGGGAGGCCCCCCAGCCTGGCTGGCGGCCTTTGGCCAGCTGGTAGGCGTCCCGGCCCATCCATAGCAACAGCAACAGCAGCGGGATGAGCAGGACATAGACCTTGATCCACAGGACCAGCGCCAGCAACAGGAAAAAGGTGATAAAGAGGGCGACCCCTCGTGATTTTTGATGCAGAATGAACTGGCCGCCCCCTGGGATTATCAGGGAGAGGAGCGCCGGCAGCCAGGGGTTTTGTCGAGGCTTGTTTTCAGACGTCATCGTGAGGTGCCACCGAGACCATTTCTGCCTCTTCGCCGTACACCTCTTTGAATTTCTGAGGGGTTAATTCGGACGGTAGGCCATCGAAGACGAGTACGCCATCTTTCAGCCCCACAACGCGGGTGGCGTAACGATGAACGAGGTCCAAAAAGTGCAGGCTGCACAAAACAGTAATGCCGTCCTGCTGATTCAACAGTTCCAGATAACGCAGAATAGAATGTGATAGGACGGGATCTAGGCTGGCGACGGGTTCGTCGGCCAACAATAGTTCAGGTTCCTGCATCAGGGCACGGGCGATGCCGACACGCTGCTGCTGTCCACCCGAAAGCTGATCGGCGCGATTGTCGGCCTTGTCGGGGATGCCGACGCGCTCCAGAGCGGCCATTGCCCGTTGGCGATCCTCGGGCGTGAAGCGGCCGAAGAGGCTCCAGAACGGGTGAGCGTAACCTAGCCGGCCGGATAACACATTGGTTGTGACACTGCTGCGCTTGATCAGATTGAAATGCTGGAAGATCATGCCGATTTGCCGGCGGATGGATCGCAGCTCGGCCCCTCGCGCGGCGGTGATGTTCTGATCTTTCCAGTGAACAGTACCCGATGTGGGGTCGATAAGGCGGTTGATGCAGCGCAAGAGGGTCGACTTGCCGGAGCCGGACAGGCCGATGATGACCAGAAACTCGCCTTCCTGGACGTCGAAACTAACGTCATGGAGGGCGACAGTGCCGTCCGGGAATACTTTGGTCAGGTTTTGAACGCGAAGCACGGAAGCTCCTTCGTCTGGGGCCAGGTGCGCCAGAAACAATGACCCGGAAGTCGTGATGACTTCCGGGTCAAATCAAACGAAAACAAACGTTACTTGGCCAGTTCTTCGATATTGATACCGGCGCGGCTCAGATCGGCGCGGAAAGTATCATAGAAGGAATCATCGGCCTTGACCAGGCTCTCGATATTATAGAGCGTATTCAGAGCTTCCTGACCTTCGGGTGAAGCGGAAATGTCGAGCAGTGCATCGATGATCTTGGTGCGCATCTCGGCCGGGAAGTCCTTGATGAAGGATACACTGTCGTTAGGAATGTCGCTGGTGGTGGCCAGGACGACGACCTTTTCCAGCACGTCCGGGAATTCCTTCTCGATGCCGGTACGGGCGTCGGAGAAGGTCGCGCCGGCGTCGCAATCACCGTTGTAGACTTGCGTTACGACGTTGTTGTGCGAGCCTGCCTCAACCGTCTGGCTGAAGTCCTTGTCGGGATCCAGCCCGTTGGCGGCCAGCATGATGCGCGGAATGATGTAGCCGGAGGTGGACGCAGGATCGACCCAGCACATCACCTTGCCTTTCAAGTCCTCGATCGTCTTGATGCCGCTGTCGGCCCGGACGATGATCTGCCCAGCGTAGCTGGACTTCCCGAAACGAGAGGTCACCATGCCAGCGTCGACGCCGCACTGTTCATTGGCCAGCACGTAGTTGAACGTATTGAGCCAGCCGATATGGGCCTTGCCGGCGCACATCGCTTCGCGGACGGACGAGAAATCCGTGCCAACATTGGATGTGACGGTCAGACCGGTGCGATCCGATATCATTTTCGCCAGAGCGTCGCCGCTGGCGATGATATCCTGGGTGTCGCCTGAGGGCACGAAGGACATCACAATGGGGTTCTTGGCCGTACCGAGTTTGGAGCCACCGCCGCCACAGGCAGCCAGGGCCGTTACGAGAAGGGTCAATATCCCAACCAACAAAATGATTCTACGGGTTCTCATTCCTACCTCCTCCAGGTGAATGGGTTAAAAAGGTACCTCCAAAAGACATATTTGCCCTTTGAGTCTCGCGACACCAATCGAGCTCGACGCGAGGCAAAATAATAATAAATCCCTCGCCCGAGATTGCCAACTATTTTGAGGTAATTGCTCGTTAGATGGAGATTAGGCGCCTGAATCAGGCTTTATTGAAGGGCGCGACGTACCGGAAGCTGATTAGCTTTCGCTCATCGCCCTCAGCAAACGTGAAAGTGGAGATAGACGCCGGCGATGGGTAGTTATCTATAACGCCGCACTCGGATAAATGCTTCCGGTGATCGGCCGCCGGATGAAGGTCGCATGCCCACATGACGGCGAACGCGATCGGATCGGCGTGACTGACGCCGACAACATGTTGGTTGGGGTATTGCGCGCGCGCTTCGTCAAAAAACTGGAGGATACGAGCCAGGATATGTTCCGGCTGTTCGAATCCAGGAACTTTGTCGCGATAGAAATCCCAGCCGCGCCGCTCCATCTCCTCCACCGAAAGACCATCGAAAGAGGAATGAACTTCGTTCAGGAGTTCGCAAGCCGCCATCGGAGCATCGGCGGAACACAGGGAATGGACGATGGCGGCCGTTTCGGCCGCGCGCTGCATCGGGCTATGGTAAACGGCGGCGACCGGTTCAACGGCCAGGGCACGCCCGGCGGCCTCAGCTTGCTCGCGCCCCAATTCAGCCAGACCGAAACCGGGCAAGCGCCCATAATAGATCTGGCCGGGGTTGTAGACTAGCCCGTGCCGTACGAGGGAAATTTGAGTCATAATTGGATGATTCCGAATGATAAATGGCCGGCAGCGCCGGCTGGTAAACGGGATTGGGTGAGGCTACTCGTCGCGCACGCCCAGCTTGTAGCCGTGGCCCCAGACTGTCTCGATCTCGACGTCGCTGCCGCTCAACCGGTCGCGCAACTGGGCCACATGGACATCGACAGTACGCGTCTGTCCGGCATAGTCGTAGCCCCAGGCCAACTCGAGCAGCTGATCACGCGAGAGAACCTGGTTGGGATGGTCGGCCAGCGCCAGCAGCAAGTCAAATTCCCTGCCTCGTAGATTGATGGGTTCTCCGCCGACGGTTACCTGGCGAGCGGTCGGATCAATAGTGACGCGGCCGATATGGCGTAGCTTGTCCTGGGCAGGGCGGCCGCTGCCGGCTCGCCTGAGGATGGCCCGAACCCGCGCGACCAGTTCACGCGGGTTGAACGGTTTGGTCAGGTAGTCATCTGCGCCCATCTCCAGGGTGACGATCTTGTCGATATCCTGATCGCGGGCAGTCAGGACGAGGATCGGTAGATCGCTCCTGGCGCGCAGCCGGCGACAGACCTCCCAACCATCCATCTCCGGCATCATGAGATCGAGGACCAGAAGGGCGGGCGGGTCGCTCTCGGCCTGTGCCAATGCTTCCGCCCCGTTCACGGCTGTATGCACGTGAAAGCCTTCTTTCTCCAGGTAGAGCCGGGCCAGATCGCGGATGCTGGCCTCGTCGTCGGCCACCAGGATAGTATCAGCCATGGATGAAGGCGGGCGGGCGAGCTAACCCTCCGGCAGAACGGCCACGCATTCGATCTCTACCAGCACGTTGCGGGGTAGCGCGGCAGCTTCGACGGTGGTGCGGGCCGGGAAAGGTTCGGTGAAATAGCGGGCGTAGATGGCGTTCATAGTCGCGAAGTCCCCCATGCTTTGCAGGAAGACGGTCGTCTTGACGACATGGGCCATATCTGTGCCGGCGGCTTCCAGGATAGCGCTCAGGTTATTGAGAACCTGCTCAGTCTGGGTGGCAATATCTTCTCCGGCCGGCTCGCCGGCGGGGGTGTAACCCATTTGTCCGGCTGTGAATACGAGGTTGCCGATGCGAATCCCCTGGGAATAGGGGCCGATGGCTGCGGGGGCGTTGTCTGTGTGAATTCGATGCTTATCCATATGTATTCTCCCTTTATATATATATATATATATGGTGTATATGTATGACGTGTGCGGATGTATTGTCTAGAACTTCTTTAATAACAACTGCCATTCGTTTCCTTTTCGAGTGGCAGGGAATAGCCATAGCGCTTCGCTGTCAAGCCTTAGGTCGTAATCCAGCGATTCCATCCAATCCTTGCGCGCTGCCTCAATTGAAACGATGACCAACTCCAGCAGCTTGCGGCCGTCCGCCGGAGTCACGACGGCCGGCTCGAACGATGTGCCCGCTGGAGGGTCTATTGCTTCCAGCGAAGGTTGCTTTTGAATGAGCAATGAAATCATATCGCGCGCCTGGCGAAGATCGATACCCCAGGCGGGGATGTATAGCCGGCGCGGGCGGGCCCAAAAGGCCTGAGCTTCTTGCTCGGCCGAGCGGCCCCCCTGCGTCTTGCGCTCACGGATCGTCACCTGGCCCAGGTAGACCCAGAACGGCAGCCAGTGGGAAGGATTTCCCGAAGGCGCCGCATAATGAGCGTTCACCAATTCAACCCCGGCCTCATTGATGGCCACAGCGGCACGACAGTTGGGGCATTGAACAACCTGATCGTCCTGATCAGGCGAGAGAGCATGATTGCAACGAGGGCAGCGCAATAACAGAAGTTTCATGCGATCATTCGTCCAGCCTGCCGGAACGCTTGGCCTCTTCCAGCTCTTCCGCCAGCGCCATGCCCGATTTCATCATATCGCTCAATTCGCTCAGCTTGGAACTCGAGGCGATGAGTCCGCCAATTGAGTCGAGTTTGACGGTGGGCGTCGTAAGCGCTTTGCGATACTCCTTGGGCTTGTCCTCCACCTCCTCGCCGTAGCGGAACTGCCTGTATCCATATAGGATGATGGCGGCGCCGATGACAATTGCCATCAGAAGCGCACCCAGCCCGGTATCGTCGTCACTGCTGCGAGAGGACAGACCCAGAAGCAGGGCGGTGCCGTCCACGATCAGTAGATTGCCGAGGGCCAACCCGACTACGAGGGCTGCGGCGCGATAGAGAATGTTGCCCGGCGCTTTGCCGTACATCACCCGGCCGTGGACACCATCGACGACGATCTGATAGATTCGCTTGCGATAAGAGTAGCGCACCAGCCACACGGGGTAATAGACCAGCGAGAATTCGGGGTGCAGCAGCTGGATATTCTCATAGGTGGTGCGGGTCTGGCTGGCCTGGGCGCGACTGCGAAAGAGGAAGTGCGCTCGCGCCTCCTCGAACGCCTCGGTCTGCGATTCCGACGGGTCGAAGACCATCGCCTCGGCGTGTAGCTTCTGATTGTCGAATGGGAGTAGATCGTCGCGCGAGAGCACGATATGGTGGACGCCAAATTCGGTCACATCGATGGCTGCGTCGTTCCAGTTCATCGACTCAAAGACCTGGTGTTCGTCGGGCTTGGTCGAATCCTTATCTTCGCGCACGCGGCCGAAGAGCCAACCAGCCACTGTGGCCTCTACACGCCAGAAAGGTAGATATGCCAGAAATACCTCCTCGATCTTGGCGGCCCGGCGCAGGTCTCTTGCCTTGCGTATTCCGGACAGGAAGCCCCGCGCGCTGTTCTCCGCGCCGGCGCGATCGACCCGCTGCGGCACGTACCAGCGGAGGATGCCGCGGTCGCCTTGCACCAGCGAATGCTGGCTACAATAAGGACATTGTACGATCCGCACACCCTCGGCGACGGATATAACGCCGGCACAGTTAGGGCAGATGAGGCCTTGCGATTGCTCTTTTGGTGGGAGAGTGGCCGCCCCTGTCGCTGGTTGCGGCGTAACATCGGGACTGGATATGTTGGGTGCAAAGAACGACGTCATAAGAGCGGCCCCTAAAATTTGCGCGAGACCGACGCAGCGATAATAAAGATCGGAATGGCCAGTACAACGGCTACCATGAGGTAGAGAATAATCCCGACGCCGGCCGATTCCACAACATTGCTGCCCAGGGTGAAGGTCGATATGAGGGGAATGAACGCCGCCACGAAATAGGCCAGACAGCCGCACCCGGCGATGGAGAGATAAGGCAGTTCAAATTTAGATGGATAGATGGCGGCGAACACCTGGCTCGTCGCCCCATCGATCAGCGCCGTATAGGTTTGGCCCTTGTAATAATATTTAAATTGGTAAATAGGCAGATGGACCAAGGATATCTCCCGAATGGCCCCCGCGGCAACGCCTTCATCATCGGTTAGCCAGGATCGAAGGGCTGTCACGGGCACGGTCGGCTTCATCGCCTGGTCGTCCAGGCTATCGTCATAGGGCATCAGATCAGAGGCGGGCACGCGCAGTTCCCCTAACCCAACGATGGAGAGAGCTGCCGCTGGCTTCAGGTGGATCACTTCCTTGCCCCTGTCTTCTGTTCGCGCCATCCACATGGGGAAGAATTCGAATTCTTGTGAGTCGATCCGGGCGGCGGTGTCGAGTCCCTTGACGGTTTGATTGCCGGCCATCCAGCGGCGAAGGGAGGCTTTGGCCTGGTCGCCGTCGATAGTCGGCCGCACGGCATAATGAAGGACGACTTCGCTTTTGTCCAGGAAATTGACCGTGCCGCAATATTCGCAGGTGGCGTATTTGGCCCCTTGCTCGACAACCAGAGCGGCTGCGCATTGCTTGCAAAGGAGGAGTGTGCTTGCCCCGATTTCATCCATAGCAACGACTCGCATCGCCTATTGTAACACGATCGAGAACCTGAGTGGTAATTGCCAACCGTCAGGCAATTATGCTAAACTGTGTGAAATAGTTGATATTATGTCTCGTTTCGCAGGAGTATAGTTTAACCAATGATCGATGTAAATCAGTTGCGCCGGGGCGTCACTTTCGTCTTCGACGGCGCTCTATTGAAGGTAACAGAATATACCCACACCAAACCCGGCCGCGGCAAGGCTACTATCCGCGTCAAGGTGCGCGATATGCGCACGGGAACCAACAAGGAAATCACCTTCAACTCCGGTGATCGTGTGGATGACGTGCGCCTGGACAAGAGCACGTTCCAGTATCTCTATAATGACGGCACGTTCCACGTATTTATGGATACAGCGACCTATGAGCAGAAGAATGTCGCCCACAGCGTGCTGGAGGATGATGTCAAGTTCCTGCGCGACAACATGGAACTCGAGCTGTTGTCCTATGAAGGGGAAGTTATTGATTACGAGTTGCCCAAGACGATGGAATTCGACGTCGTCGAGGCGGAAAATGCCGTCGCTGGCGATACGGCGACCGGCGCTACCAAAGAGATTATCACCGACACCGGCCTGCGTGTGAAGACGCCATTGTTCGTTCAGGTGGGGGATCGGATCCGCGTGAATACCGAGACGGGCGAGTATTTGACCCGGCTCTGATCTCACACGCGATATTGCGGCTTCACTCTAATTCGGGCCAGATCGATATAGTCAGAGTTATGGAGGGTATCATGAAATGGGTCTTGAATGAAAAGAAGTCGGGCGGCCGCCTGATCGCTCTGGTGGCCATGATGCTGGTTATGATGTTCCTGCTGGCTGCCAAACCGGCCGAGGCGCAAGGTACCGGCGTCTTCCATATTGTCCAGCGCGGCGAGTACCTGTCACTCATCGCCCGGCAATACGGAACCACTGTGCAGGCCATTTTGACGGCCAACCCGCAGATCACGAATCCGAATCTGATCTTCGCCGGGCAGACGATATTTGTGCCGTTCGGGACGCAACCTCCGCCCCCGCCTCCGCCAGTGCCTCCGCCACCCCCGCAACCGCCCACCCCTGCGTGCCGCTGGCAGCATTATGTGGTTCCGGGGGATACGATGCTGAAGATCAGCCGCCTGTATGGCGTTGACCCGTTCGTCATCGCGCAAGCCAACAGTATTTTTAATCTGAACCTGATCTACGCCGGAACGACGCTTTGCATTCCCTAGCCGGTGGACTGCCCCGGTTTTAGCGGTTCGGCTGATTAGTCATAGTCAAACTGAATAGAGCGGAACAAACGAATCGAGGATAACTCATTCGTTTGTTCCGTTTTGACTCGTGCCGCTTGCCTGCCCGCTAGCCTGGTGGTTTTTGACGGGCCTCATACCCCCTGTCGGGCGCATCGTCATTGAAGCGAACATTTAACATCGCTGTTACGTCATACTCACTGTGATATACTTCCACATCAGGATATTCGCTCACGAGCGTTTGCGGCCGGCCGCCCCGTGGATCAGACAGATGTTCGCGCCAGACCCCGGGGCCGGTTATCACAGGACATCCAGGCCCCCGCACGTCAGAGCATGGATTGGCCGGGCATAGTTGGACATTTTCGAAAACATTCTGGATCGGGTCGCCCTCATCGGCATCGTCGACGTTATCGACATCTTGCTGGTCACGCTGATCATCTTCAGCGTGCTGATGTTGATCCGCGGCACCCGAGCCGTACAGGTGTTGCGCGGCTTGTTGGTATTGGCCGCATTCATCTTCCTGCTGGCCAAGATCTTCGACCTGCGCGCGTTCACCTGGCTGGTGGACAACTTGCTGCCGGTGCTGTTGCTGTCCATTCCGGTTATCTTCCAGCCGGAACTGCGCCGCGCGCTTGAGCAATTGGGTCTGGCTGGACGCTATTTTCGCATTTTCCGCCGGGAAGATGTCAATCCGGTCGTGGTGGCTCTTAAGGACGCGGCGTTGCGTTTGTCACAACGCCGTCATGGGGCGCTGGTCATCTTCGAACAGGAGACCGGTTTGCAGGATTACATCGACACCGGCGTCATCCTCAATGCCGAGCCGTCACCGGAATTGTTCCTGACCATCTTCAACAAGAACACTGAATTGCATGATGGCGCTGTCATCATTCGCGGCAACCGGCTGGCCGCGGCCGCTTGCGTGATGCCACTGTCCACCAGCAGCCTATCCGACCGCCAAATGGGTCTGCGTCATCGCGCGGCTCTGGGCGTTAGCGAAGTCAGCGATGCCGTGGCCGTGGTGGTTTCGGAGGAGACGGGGCAGGTGTCGATCGCTCATCAGGGTCGCATCTTGCGCCGCCAGGATATCGCCCGTCTCGACTCCATTCTCCACGCTTTCCTGATGAAACCGCATCAGTCCGGCTTCCTCGGAGGGGATCATAGTGAACCGCACGCATGATATCCTGACGAACCTGATGACCTTCTTCCTGTCGATGGTGCTGGCTTTCTTTATCTGGATGTCGGCTTCGGAGACACAGGATCCCATTCGCACTCGTTTTCTGGAAGCGCCGGTGCAATTCGTCGGGCTGCCGGCCGATTTCGTGTTGGTGGATGTTCCTGCCCGACAAACGGTTCAGATTCGTCTTGAAGGCCCCGATTCGGTCCTACAGGGATATTCCGTGGACGACTTTGTGGCCACGGTCGATTTGAGCCAGGTTCCGTCCGGCGAACAAACGACCGTGCCCATCGTCGTGAACATGCTCCGGGAAGGCGCCGATATCTCGTTCATCACACCCGAGCAGATTGACGTGTTGCTGGAACAACAGGTGACGCGCGAGATCCCGGTCGAACTTGATTTTCGCGGCTCGGTCGCGCGCGGTCATACCCAGGGAGAGGCGCTCATCGATCCGCCGACTATTCGCGTTCGCGGGCCGGCGGGACGAGTCAATGAGTTATCCTTCGCGCTGGTGACGCTGTTCCTGAACGGCACTGCCGAGACCCTCGTAGAGACCGGCCGCCCGATCTTCTACGATCTGTCGGGCCGCGTGGCCAGCGTGACCGATTTGGAACTGAACCGGAATACTGTGACGGTCACCATCCCGGTAGAAGAGTCGGCCGGATTCGCGGATAAACTTATTACGGTGGCCTGGACGGGCGAGCCTGCGCCTGGCTATCGATTACTGAGCGTGACCGTCGATCCGCCCAGCGTGCTGGTTGAAGGTCGCCCGGCTCAGGTAAACCGCCTTGTCTCAGTGACGACCGAGCCGATCGATATCACCGGGCTGACGGAATCGTTCCAGCAAGCGGCCGTCCTCGCTTTGCCCAACGGCATCTCGGTCGATCCGGAGCGGACGTTCACCGTCACGATTGAAATCGAACCGATCCTGACCACGAGCACCTTCAACCGGGTGCCGGAGCTGCGAGGGTTGCGAACCGGCCTTCAGGCTGAGATTGAACCGAGTCAGGTGCGTGTGGTACTCTTCGGGCCGCTGCCCGTACTGGACACTCTGTCGGAAGGCGACGTGCGCGTGTCGCTCAACCTGTTCGGCTTGAGCAAGGGGTCGCACTCCGTTGTTCCCGATGTGGATATCCCTGATCGAGGCATTGAGATCCGTTCGGTCCAACCGACGGCCGTCACGGTGACGATCGCCGATGAGAAGAAAGAAGGCGAAACTGGAACGACTGGGCTGGAAGGTGACGATATCATCGCCGGTGAACCATCTATCATGACGGTTGCCTCCGTTCCCCAGCCGACTCGCGTGCCGGCCAACGCGCCCATGTTGTGCTATCGTGCGTTGGCCGAGCGAACAGCCTCGAGCTTGTGGGAAATTTGTGAACGACGACAGGTGGCTCAATGAGTAATAAAGCGATCGTGGCCCTCGTTGGCCGCCCCAACGTCGGTAAATCGACGCTGTTCAATCGTATCATCGGCCGCCGCCTGGCTGTCGTGTCCGACGTCGCTGGTACGACGCGCGACCGCCTCTATTCCGATGCGGAGTGGGGCGGATCTATATTCACCGTCATCGACACGGGCGGCATTGAGGTGACCGAAGGCCGCCATACGGAGCCGCTATCCGAGGACTCCGAGCGGTTCCTGCCACTGATTCGCCAGCAGGCGACGGTGGCCATGCAGGATGCGGACGTCATCGTCCTGGTCGTGGACGGCCAAACGGGTATTACCGCCGCCGATCGCGAGGTAGCTAATATCCTGCGCCAGGCTGACAAACCGGTCATCATCGCCGCCAACAAACTCGAATCGAGCAAGCTCTGGGATACGGCCTACGAGTTTTATGAGCTGGGTCTGGGCGAGGTGGTCGCCGTCTCCGCGCTTCACGGCACAGGCACCGGCGATCTTCTGGATGTCATCGTTGGGGCGATCCCGCCGTCGGCCGTGACGGAAGAGGCAGAAGATGAGTCGATCAAGATCGCCATCCTGGGGCGGCCGAACGTGGGCAAATCAACCTTGCTCAATAAGCTGATCGGCAAGGAACGCGCCATCGTCAGTCCCATCGCCGGGACGACGCGCGACGCCATTGATGAAAAGCTCCGTTGGCACGGCCAGGAATTCACGATCATCGATACAGCGGGGATTCGCCGGCGCGGCAAGATCGATCCGGGTATCGAGAAATACAGTGTTCTGCGCGCCATCAAAACGCTGCGGCGGGCGGATGTGGCCCTGCTGCTTATCGATGGTGTCGAAGAAGTCACGTCGCAGGATGCCCATATCGCCGGCATGCTGGTCGAGGAAAACGCCGGGGTCATCATCCTGGTTAACAAGTGGGATGCTGTTGAGAAGGACACGCACACCATGCCCGCTTACGAGGCGACCGTGCGCCGTGAATTGAACTTCATCGCCTATGCGCCCTTGCTATTCATCTCGGCCGAGACCGGACAGCGCGTCAGCAAAATCCTCGGGGCGGTGATGGAGGTTCAGGAGGCGCGACAACATCGCCTGTCCACCGGCGAGCTGAATGATCTGATGCGTGACGTCGTGGCCCACCACCCGCCGCCGACGAAGGCCGGCACACAACTGAAATTCTACTATGCCACCCAGGTCGGCGTTGCTCCGCCGACGTTTGTCTTCTTCGTCAATCGCCCCGAGATGGTGCATTTTGGCTACCAGCGCTACATCGAGAACCGGTTGCGCGAATACTATCCGTTCACTGGCACGCCGGTGCGTTTGCTGTTCCGCGGACGCAGCGACAAGGAAGGCCCCGGCGGCCGTTAGTTGCCTCGGCCTGGGCTGTTCCACGAGTCGATGGCGGCTACCAACGCCTCTTTCATTTGCCGGCCGATAGCCGGAATGCTGTTGCCGGCCAGATAGCGCGCGTGTCCGGCCGCGGCTATTTCCTCGCGCAGGCCTGGAGTATCGCGCAGCGCGCGCAGCGCCGCCGCCAACGCCACCGGATCATCGCGCTCGACCAGATAGATCTCTTTCCGGTCAGTCAGAGCTGCCCGAATCGTCGGTGAATCGCCGGAAATTACCGGCCGGCCCATGGCCAAACCCTCCCAAACCTTGTTCTGCACGGTGAAGTTTGCTTGCCGGGTTGTGCCGAAAACCCCCAGACAGATATGGGCCTGGGCCAGGCTGTCGAGCAGTTCTTCCTGGTCGATGTAGCCGTGGAAGGTCACATTCGGTAATGACAGCGCCTCCGCCCGGCTGACGATACGTTCCTTCTCCGGCCCATTGCCGTAGAAATGAAACTGCATGTCGGGTTCGTCGCGCAACTGGTCGGCCGCGCCTATGATGGCGTCCATCCCGTGCGACGGTAGGTAGCCACCGTGATAGCTGATGCGAAAATGGTCGTCCGGCGGCTGCAAGGGGCGCGGATGGAAGACGGTTTCGTCCGCGCCATGGGGAACGTAGCGAAATCGCTCGGCCGGAAGCTGGTATTTGTTGGCGATGTAGTCGCCATACTCGGGGTTTTCGGCGATGAGCAGATCGGGTCGATGTAGCCCGCCGCGCTCCAGCTGGAAGATGATCCGGCCCGTCGCTGGATGGGCGATCGTTAATCCGCGCTCCTCAGCCACCAGGTGCAGGGACATCAAGATATCCAGAGCCACCGGTCGCCCTCGCGCATGAGCCAGGCGACGGCCGAGATAGGCGTCGAACTGGCCCGGGTAACCGATGAGCATCACATCATAGTCGGGCGCTTGTTTATGGGTGCGGATAAGCTGGCGATAGGCTCCGGCCACGCGCCGCCAGAAACTCGGGTTACGCCAACCACCGCTGGCCTGGGTGACGCGATCCTCGATGCCGTGCCACAGTTGAGCGTGGCAAATGTCGACCGACACGTCCGGTTGCGATTGCAACCCTTTCAGGATGATCTGGTTGCGAGTGTAACCCGCTCGATAGGTGCCGAAATAGCAGACGCGGAGCGGACGTTCGGGGGAATAGTGGCTCATGAGGCCCGATTATAGCAAGCGCAGAGGCTCGCTGTACAATTGCGCCCATGATCCTGGTCACTGGCTCCACCGGATTCATCGGCCGTGTCCTCGGGCGGGCGCTCGACCATGCCGGCTACGAATGGCGCCCCTACAGCGGCCGCATCAATGACCCCCAGGCATTACGCGTGGAACTGGAGGGAGTGGATACGGTCATCCACCTGGCCGGGGCTGAGGCGCGAGGCAGCAACCGACTGTTGCAGCGGGTTGACATTGCGGGGACGGAACTATTGCTCTATCAAGCCGCGCGGGCGGGAGCCGGCCGGATCATCCTGCCTAGTCGCCTGAACGCCAACCCCCACTCGATGCACGCGCTTCTACGGACCAAGGGTGAGGTCGAGCGGATGGTGCGGCAGAGTGGCATCCCCTACAATATCTTGCGCACGTCGACGCTTTTTGGTCGCGATGATCGCTATAGCGAGATCGTTCTCAGCCTGACTTTGTGGTCGTGGCCGATCGCCTGGCTACCGGACGGGGGAACATTGCCCATGCAGCCGCTATGGGTCGAGGATTATGTTCATTGCATCATACAGCTTCTGGACCAGCCGGACAGAGTGAATCGCATCATGTCCGTCGCTGGAGATGAGATGCTCAGCTACCGCGATTTCGTCCGCGCTATTCTCGATGTGACGCGCAAGCGCATGCTTCTGCTGCCGATGCCGATGGTATTGGCGCGGCCGCTCAGGCGCCTGCTGTTAAGCTGGTGGTATTGGCCCGCCGTCAGTCGTTACTTTTTCGACCGTTTCTTCGCGCCTGAGTTGACGAGCCTCGATTCAGTGCAGCGGTTATTTGGCTTCCACCCGGCGCGTTTCAGCGAAACGATCACTTACCTCAATCGACCGGGGATGCGCCGGAGATTGTTTCGTCACTAAGTTGCGCCATCTCGCTCTGCAGGGCGGCGATGATCTTCCGGTCCGTCGCGGCGAAAGCATACCGATCCAGATCGTCGAGCGTCACCCAAGCATGGTCGGCTACGCCCAAATGCTGCGCCTCGCCCTCGATGTAGGCGGCATGGAACGCGTGGAGAGTGATCCGGAAGTGAGTATAGGCGTGGTCGATGGCGATCAGGGGGGCGCCTGGCTCGATGGCCAGCGTCAGTTCCTCACGAATCTCGCGACACAAGGTTTCAGACATGATCTCGCCCGGCTCCACCTTGCCGCCGGGGAATTCCCACAAGCCGCCCAGCAGGCCATCGAGAGGCCTCTGGGCGATCAGGAATCGGCCGTCGGGCGACGGGACGCCGTCACGCCAGATGACCGCAGCCACGACGTCATAATGGGGCGTGCGTTTGCGCGGTGGCCGAACCGGCCGCTCCAGTTGCGTTCCTCGCTGTCGAGCCTGGCAGCGCGCGGCCAGTGGGCAGATGTGACAATGCGGAGTTTTTGGAACGCAGATGCGCTGGCCCAGCTCCATGAGCGCTTCGTTGTAATCGCCGGGCCGGTTAGCTGGGACGCTCTCTTCGGCCAATTGCCACAGCCGGGTGTGGGTGGCCGGCTGAGTGACATCATCGGTGATATCGTGCAGGCGGCTGAGTATCCGGGTGATGTTGCCGTCGAGGATCGGCGTGGGTACGTTGAAGGCGATGGAGGCGATGGCCCCAGCGGTGTAGCGACCAATGCCGGGCAATTTTCGCAACTCGGCGACGGTATGCGGCAGCCGGCCATTGAAGTCGCTCATGATAACGCTGGCTGCGGCGTGGAGGTTGCGTGCCCGACTGTAGTAGCCCAATCCCTCCCACATTTTCAGGACGTCGTCCAGCGAGGCGTCCGCCAGCGCTGCGACCGTCGGCCAGCGTGCCATCCAGCGTTCGTAGTACGGGATCACGGTGGCGATCTGCGTCTGCTGCAACATTACTTCGGCTACCCATATGGCGTAGGCGTCGCGAGTGCGTCGCCAGGGCCAATAGGCGTGTCCTGCGTCCCACCAAGCCAGGAGGGCTATGCTGATCGCTGGTAGTTGGCGGCTTTTCATAATGACAGGTTGGGCGCATTGGCCGTATCGCCGCCGGCCAGACTGTCGTTCGGGCGTGTCTCGAAGGGTGTATCCCCCGACCGGACAGATATTCCAGGGTACAGGGTCCAGCTGATATCGTAAAACCGTATAGGCATGGTCCGATTTTCCTCACTGAAATGATTAGACTGAGTTGAGTATAGGAGTGGCATCGAGGGGTGTCAATTGCTGCGTAGTGGGATGAAAGAGCCATTTATGGGACAATAAAATCACATGAACGTCCGAAATGCAGGCCTCCTGTTGTTATCGATTGCCATCACGGTCCTGGCCGGGGCGGCCCGGAGCGCCGTCACTCAGGCTGCCACTTATCGGAGTTACTTTCCGGTGGCCTTGCGCGGGCCAGTATCCACCGGCACACCCGTCGTGAAGATTAATTTTCAACCCTTTGGCGCGGATATCCCGCCCGGCTATTTTCCCGATTCTGGCGCGACGTTCACCGACCGCGGCAATGGCTTTTCCTATGGCTGGAACGCCGATACCAGCTCCGCTACTCGCCAGCGACATTCGCCATGGGCGCCTGATCAGCGATTCAACACGCTCATCCACCTGCAGAAGGAGGAGAACCCCGACGCGATATGGGAGATCGCTTTGCCGCCGGGTATTTATGATGTCTACGCCGTCGCCGGAGATCCTGATTTCTACGACGGCTATATGCATACCCTCATCGAGGGACGGACGCTGGTGGATGGCGCGCCGTCCGCGGACCGGCGGTTTGTCAGTGGGCTGGCGACGACCGTCGCCGTAACCGACGGCCGCCTGACGATTCGCAGCGGCCCCAAGGCAGATAACAACAAGCTTGCTTTCCTGGAGGTCTATAAAATAGCCGACTTGCCGGGCATGGTGGAGTTTCGCGGCCTGTGGGTGACGCGTTTTGATTGGACAACGAGCAGCGGGGCGACCCGGCAAAAGATCGATGAGATCATCGATAATGCCGCCGGCGCGGGGTTCAACGCTCTGATGTTTCAGGTGAGGGCGGCGGGGGATGCTTACTATCCGTCAGGCCTGGAGCCGTGGGCCAGGCGGGCCAGTGGCGAGTTTGGGAAGCCGCCTAACCCGTATTGGGATCCGCTGGCTTACGTCGTCGAGCGTGCCCACCAGCGTGGCCTTCAGCTTCATGCTTATGTCAATGTCTATCCTGTTTGGGATAGCTGCCCCAGCTCGCCGCCGGAGAACGTCAGTCCACGGCCGCCTTATTATTTATTGCGCGACGCCCACGGGACGACGGGCGGCAAGCTCAACGGCCTGCAATGGCAGAAAGATACCGGCCAAATCGTCTGTAGTGGTAGTGACGGGTATTTCTACGCTACCCCTGCCTCGGCCGGATATCGCGAGCATATGAGGCAGGTGGTGGCCGATCTGGTCAACCGCTACGACATCGACGGCATTCACCTGGACCGGGTACGTTACGCAGGTCGTACGACGTCATGCGACCCAGTCAGCCGGGCGGCTTACGGCGGCGATTGCTTCACCGGCGGCAATCAGGCCTATGAGAATTGGCAACGCGAACAGGTCAATACGATGGTGCGCGACCTTTATCAACGAGTGATCGTTCCCGCTCGACGCGATGTCTGGCTGTCGGCCGCCGTCTGGCACACTTACAAGAATCGATGGGGCTGGATTGGTTATAGTCAGGGTTACTACGACTACTACCAGGACTCGCAGGGATGGATGGCGGGTGGCTATATCGACGCGATCATGCCGATGATCTATTCCGGCAATCCAAACACATTCCCTCTTGATAGGTGGAAGACCTTGACCCGCGACTTCCAGGAAAACAGCGCCGGGCGGTACGTTATCCCTGGCATCGGCGGCGCTAGCTTCGATTCATTCGATCAAATTAATGCCAAGATTGACGCCGCTCGCCAATTAGGTACGGTCGGGCATGCTATCTTCTCCTATACGGAGCTGCGAAACCGTGATTACTTCGATGACCTGGCCGCCGGGCCGTATGCCGTCCGCGCCTTTGTGCCGCCGATTCCCTGGCATGATTGATCACGCCCACCTGTGAAGCCACCGATGAACGACGACCTGCGCTACAGGGAACCGTATCGCGATGACCAGGCGGCAAACTTACGCCGGCTGGCGGCCTCCGATGAGTTGGAGCCTGCAAGCGATAGCCCCCCGACCGAGGGGTTCTTCGCGCGTCTGCGCGAGGCCTGGAACGGCGCGGCCGCCCGACGACATATGCGACCGCTGGTAGAGCAACAAGCCGGTTTCAACCGGGCGTTGGTCGACTGGCTGGAGCGGCCGCCGGGCCTGCTCGAGCTGGATTTGGGCCTTATCGATCAGGATCGAGAGACGATGCGCCTCATCAATAATATCGGCACGCTGGAGGCGCGGGCGGCCGTCGTGCAGGGTGATCGGCTCGTCGGGCGGTCGCTGCCTACTCCCACACCTCGCCGCCTGCGGATCGCCTACTTCAGCCCGTTGCCACCCGACCGCAGCGGCATCGCCGACTATAGCGTCGTGTTGTTGTCCTGTTTGGCTGAATTGGCGGACATCACGCTTTTTGTGGATGACTCGGCGGTGATCCAATCGTCCGGCTTGCCGGTTGAACCCATCGGCGATTACCCGCGCCGGCGTGGAAATTTCGACTTGTCGCTCTACCAGATGGGTAACAACGCCCTGCATGAGACGATGTACGACATGCTGTTGCGCTATCCCGGCGTGGTCGTGCTTCACGACTATTTTTTGCACCACTTCGTGCGCCACCATACGACGGGACGCGGCGATTGGGTGGGATACGGCCGCGAGATGGCTTACTCTCTGGACGATGGCGGCCGGCGCCTGGCGCGCGCCATTCACGAAGGTCGGGCTGAGGCGCCCTTGTTCGACCAGCCGTTGAACAAGCGACTGCTCGATGCTTCGCTGGGGCTGATCGTTCATAGCCGGTTTGCCGCTGAACGTGCGTTGGCACAACGACCGGACCTGCCCCTGGCGATCGTCCCGGCGTTGGTCGAGGCTCACTCCGGCCATAGCTTGCGCGACCGTCTGGCGTTGCCCGATGATGCGGTGCTGTTCGGCAGCTTCGGGCAGATCACAGCTGAGAAGGGGATTGATCTGGCCCTCCAGGCGTTGCAGCGGGCGCGCCGGAATAATCCCGATGTGCATTATTTATTGGTGGGTGAGGTGCGGCCAGATGTCGACCTGTCTGCCCTTATCGCCGCCTACGAGCTGGAGGACGCCGTGCATCAGGTTGGATTCGTGGCCGATCTGGCCGAGTTTGTCGACTGGATTCATACGGCCGATGTGGTGGTCAACCTGCGGCAGCCGACCGTAGGTGAGACTTCGGCCGTCGCCCTGCGAGCTATGGCTGCGGCCCGGCCGCTTGTTGTTTTTGACCATGGTTGGTATAGCGAACTGCCGGGCGAGGCGGCGATGAAGACGCCGCCGGGCGACGTTGATGCGTTGCAGGCGACGATGGAACGCTTGGCTGTCTCGGCTGGCGAGCGTCGGGCAATGGGCGCGGCCGGGCTGGATTATGTGCGTCGTAACTGTCAGCCGGAACACGTCGCCCGCGCCTATAATGATTTTCTGCACACGATAGTAGAGTCGATCGCGCGTGAATAGTTGGATTAACCTGTCGCTACTTGCGCTCTTGACACTCCTCTCGGGCGGGTTATTGGTGTCGAATTTCCTGCCCCGCCGGGCGCGTTGGAATCCGGCCTTGGGGTTCGCGGCGTTGACGTTGGGTGTAATGCTGGCCGGTTGGCTGGGCTTGCTGCTGGCCGAGTGCGGCTGGTTCAGCTATGGACGTCTGGTAGTTGTGCTGGTCATTGTGAGTGGGGCGTTGTTTCTCCGATTATATCTGTCCGGCGACCGGCCAAGGCCAACCGACGTCAATGAAGGTGAATCGCGTTGGTCGGTGTGGGAATGGGCGCTGCTGGCCGTGTGGCTGGTCGCTGCCGTATGGCTCTTCTTCCGGCCGCATGAGTATATCTACGGCGGGGCCGATGCCGGAGTTTATGTCAGCCTTGGCGCAGAGATCGCCACTCACGGCGGCTTCCGGATCGCGGATGAGACTTTTGCCGCGCTGCCGGTCGAATTGCAGGCGGCCGTCTCGCGCTCCGTGCCCGATGCGACGGGTGCGTCGTCTTATTTGCTCCCCGGTTTTTATATTACCGACGTGGCCGACGGTCGTCTGACGCCGCAGTTCTACCCACTACACCCGGTGTTACAGGCGGCTGTCTTCGACGCCGCGGGTGGGGGCGAGACAGGTATACGGGCCGAGCTATTACTCGTCGGTTTATGGATGTTGCTGGCCACGCTGGCCGTTTATTTGACCGCGCACGACGTGGGCGGGCCAATCGTCGGGGCGTTGACGTTGCTGGCTTTGAGCATCACAGGATTGCAGGTGTGGTTCGGTCGCTATCCAACCAGCGAGGCCCTGACCCAATTCCTGTTATGGACCGGACTATGGGGCGCGTCGCGCTGGCTGGGCGAGCGCAAGCCTTCTGCCCTGTGGGCGTTTGTGGCCGGGTGCGCTTTTGGCATGGCTTTCCTGGTGCGCATCGACAACCTGGTCATGCTGCCCCTCTTCTCGATCCTGCTCGTATGGCGCTGGGCTGTGGGCTGGCGACGGACTGACTCCTGGTTTGCTGTGCCGTTCGTGGCGCTGGTCATTCATTCCCTGCTGCACGGCCACTTCTTGAGTGCCCCTTATTTCTACGGCACGGTGGGTTATGGCGTCATGTTGTTGCAACGCGCCTGGCCGCTATTAGTATTGCTGATAATTCTGGCTGTGGCTGCCTTGTGGTGGCTGGCTCGCCATCCCGGCCGGCTACGCGCCCCCGAGAGCCTCAGGCGGCCGTTTCTCGCCGCGGTGATCGTTTTACTGCTGCTCTATGCTCTTTATGGCTGGTTCCTCCGGCCTGCATCGGGCGCGGCCCTGGCCCGACCAGATGCTTTCAGCGGCGGTGAAATCCCGGTGACGAACTATGAGAACTGGCTCCGCCTGGGCTGGTATCTGTCTCCGCTGGGCGTGTGGCTGGGTGTGCTGGGGGGCTGCCTGCTGGTGTGGCGGGTTGAGCGTCGAACGGTTTTGTTGCCCGCGCTGGGGTGGCTCTTCGCGGTTGTGTATTTATGGAATATCAGCGCCAACCCGCACCACGTCTATGTCATGCGACGCTATGTGCCCGTTGTCGTGCCGTTTTTCATCCTGGCGGGGGCGTATTTGATTGGCCGCCGGCGATTCTCGCGCGCAGGATGGTCGCTGTCGCTTGGTCAACGGCGAGTCGTGATCCCCTGGCCGATCGGTCCGGTGCTCATGACGGGATTAGCTGTGGCCTGGTTAGCCGGGCTAGGCTGGTCAGCTCGCGGGCTGGTGTCTCAGGTCGATAACCGCGGCCTGGTCGAGCAGGTTGATGCTCTGGCTGCGGATATACCTTCCAACGCTGTGCTCCTGTTCAACGATCAGGCGGTCGTGGGACAAGGCGATATATGGGGCACGCCGCTCAAGTTCATCTACGGCCGCGATGCTTTCGCCCTGCGTCGCCCGCCGGGATCCGTTGGGCCTGCGCTCGTTGGCGCGATTAAAGCCTGGCAAGACGAAGGCCGAGCCGTCGTCTGGATCGGCGATACCGGCTGGCTGGACGCGGAGGGGATCCCCTACCGGGCGGAACGGGTGGTTCTGACCCGCGAGCGCCTGGAGGGCAGCTATTTCTATCGGCCGCAAGCGATCATCTCCGATACGACCGAGTTGGTGGTGAACTATCTCGAGCCGGATTGAGGCGAGTCGTGATGAGGCGATGCTACCTGTATTGCCTCAAAATAAAACGTTACCCTGGCGTGGGCCATTGCCTCATAAATGGT
>JACFOH010000033.1:10281-11219 GCA_019454405.1 Promineifilum sp. | reverse complement strand
TACCGGGTTTGCGCGGGCGTGGGGAGGATTGGGCGGGCGGATGCGTGTGTGCCGGGAATTCAGGCGTTCGCCCGGCTCAGCGCTCGCGCCGGAACTCGCCGAAGATCGCCGGCGGATCGCGCTGTTCTCTCAGGACCAGCCGATCGGCGGTCAGGTCAATGAGAAGTTCGCGCCGTCGCCCCATGCCATCATAGAGCACCAGTTGATCGCCGTCCTTGAGCTGATAGTTGAAGATGGGGCGATTCCCATCTTCCCGGACGAGCCAGACCGAGCCGTCGTCGCGAAATTCATAGAGCAAGGCCGCGGGCGACTGGTCGCGCCAGACGCCCGTCAGCGAGGGCGGGCGGGCGTGGCGCGCCGCCACCCAAGTGACGGCGACGACCACGCCCAGCAACAGCAGGATTCGGATGAACCTGGCGGTCATTGCCCGATTAGCGCGCATGCTCCATCAGGCGCGTAGCCACCGACTCGGGCGTCAGGGGCAGGCGATCGAACCAGACGCCCGTGGCGTCATGGATGGCGGCGGCGATGGCCGGCGCGGGCAGAACCATGCCGATCTCGCCCACGCCGCGCACGCCGTAGGCGCTGACGTCGTCCGGCCGCTCCACGATCACGTACTCCACCGGCACGCTCACATCGGCGATCGTCGGTATGAGATAGGTGCTGAGCCGATCCGTCCGAATATGGCCGCCGTGTGTCTGGAAATTCTCCGTCAGGGTCCAGCCCAGGGCCTGAACCAGACCGCCCTGCAACTGGCCAATGACCTGTTGGGGGTTGACGGCGCGGCCGGGGTCATGGGCGGCGATGAAGCGGGTGAGTTCGATTTCGCCCGTTTCCACATCGACCTCAACCTCAACTGCGTGAACGCCGTAGGCATAGCTGACGAAATTCATGTTGGCTTCGCGGTCGGGAAGGAGCGGCGTCGTCTTGGGCGCTTC
>JACFOH010000033.1:0-10271 GCA_019454405.1 Promineifilum sp. | reverse complement strand
CCGCAGATCTCGCCGTGGGTGCAGCCGGCCGCGGCGGCTTCGACTGCGCTGCCCCCCCATATGGTCATCCGCGAGGCCGAGCAAGGCCCGGAACTCCCGGCCGAGGCGGTGTCGGACACGATCATCTCGACTTTCTCTAGCGGCACGCCCAGGGTTTCGGCCGCTATCTGGGCCAGGACCGAATGGGTGCCCTGGCCTACGTCGGCCGCGGCTGTGTAAAGCTCGGCCCGCTCGATCTCTTCTTTGCCATATAACACGACCCGCGCGTAGCTGCCTTCGGGGACGCCCCAGCCGAAGCCGGAGTTCTTCATGCCCGCGGCGATGCCGAATCCACGCCGCTTGTTCGGCGACAGGGGCTGTTGCGGCCGCGGCAGCCGCCAGCGCGCGCCTTCCCTGACGGCGCCCGCTCGCTCGACGCACGCCTCGATCAGCTCCGGCAAGGCGATGTACCCCGAGATCGGAGCGCCCGTGGCCAGGGTTGACCCATTATGGACGCAGTTCTTCAGCCGGATGGTCACCGGATCGATCCCCAGAGCTTCCGACAGCCGGCCGATCATAATCTCCGACGCGAAGATCGATTGCGGCGATCCGAACCCGCGGAACGCGCAGCCGGGGATATTGTTGGTGTATACGGTGACGCCGTCGATGCTGATATTGGGGAACTGGTAAGCGCCGATGGCCGAATAGAGGAAGTTGATCAGCACTTCGCTGCTGGTGTAGTTATAGGCGCCCGCGTCGGAGAGGATATCGACCTTGGCGGCCAGCAGCTCGCCAGCGCGGCTTGCCCCCCAGGTATGCCGGATGGTGTAGGCGTGGCGCTTTCCATGGCCGACGATCGACTCTTCGCGACTCCAGACGACCTTCACCGGGCGGCGTAACTTCCAGGCGGCAACCGCCAGCGCGGCTTGCACGGAGATGTCCTCGCGGCCGCCGAAGGCCCCGCCGATCGCGCCGTAGATCACCCGAACGCGATCCTCCGGCAGGTCGAGCGCCGCGGCGATTTGCCGCAAATCATCGTGTGTCGCCTGGCCGGAAGTGCGCACGGTGACGCGCCCTTCCTCGTCGATGTAGCCCAGGCCCGCCTCCGGCTCCAGATAGGCATGCTCCTGCATGGGGGTGTTGAACTCCCCCGAGATGACGATATCGGCCGCGGCCAGCGCCGCGTCGACGTCGCCTTTGTTGAGTTGAATCCGATAGCAGATATTTCCCGGCCAATCGTCGTGGATCAGGGGCGCGCCTTCGCGCATCGCTTCTTCCGGCGAGGCCAGTATGGGCAGGTCTTCATATTCGATGTGGACGAGTCGCGCCCCGGCTTCGGCCGCCTCGATCGAATCGGCTATGACGGCGCAGACCTGGTCGCCTTCGAAGCGGACCTTCTTGTCGCAGAACACTGTCTGGTCGGGGCGAATCAGGCCGCGAACGTTGACGGGCACATCGGCGGCGGTGATGACATCGACCACGCCGGGCACGGCGCGAGCCGCGGCCGTGTCCAGCCGGTGGATCAGCGCATGGGGCCGGCCGGCAAAGACGATCTTCATGTGCAGCATGCCCGGAACCGCGATGTCGGCCGCGTAACGCGCTTCTCCTATCACTTTGGCCCGGTTATCGCGCCGGACCACTGTCTGGCCGACGACTTGTAACTCAGTCATGTTCAACCTCCATGGCCATTTCGCCGGCCGCCAGTTTGACGGCCTCGATGATCTTGGTATAGCCGGTGCAACGACAGAGGTTGCCCGTGAGGGCGCGCCGGATTTGCTGGTCGTCTGGGTGTGGGTGCTGTTCCAGCAAGGCTACGGACGACAGGATCAGGCCCGGCGTGCAGAAGCCGCATTGGACCGCGCCCGCTTGTATAAAGGCGTGCTGGAGTGGGTGCAAGCGATCGTCGGCCGCTAATCCTTCGATCGTGACCACCTCCCGGCCGTCGGCCTGGCCGGCCAGAACCAGGCAGGCGTTCACCGGCCGGCCGTCCAGCAGTACGGTGCATGCGCCGCACTCTCCCTCGCGGCAGCCGTCCTTCGTGCCATACAGGTGGAGATCGTCGCGCAACAGATAGAGGAGCGTCTTTTGCGCGGCTGTTGTCACGGTGTGTGCCTGGCCGTTGACGGTCAGGGTGACGGTTACTTCATTCATGATGTCGCCTCTCCTAAACCGGCGAGTTGCTTCAACCCTCGCCGTACCAGAACGCGGACGATGTGACGCCGGTAAGCGGCCGAAGCGCGCACGTCGTCGATGGGCCGGCTGGCCGCCTCGGCCGCGGCCGCGGCATTCTCGATCAAACCGGCGTCGACCGGCCGGCCGAGCAGTATCGCTTCCGCCTCCCGGCAGCGGATGGGCGTTGGCGCGACCGCGCCAAGGGCGATCCGGCAATCGCGAACGCGGCCGGCCGCGTCAAGCTCCAGGACGAGCGCTACGCTGACGACCGAAATGAGCATCCCCTTGCGATTGCCCAGGCGCAGGAATAGCGATTGGGCGCCCTGTGCCAGGGGCGCGAAGCGAACTTGCCGGATGATCTCCCCGGAGAGTATCGCCGTGCGCCCCGGCCCGCGCAGAAAATCGGCCAGCGCCAGCGAGCGCTCGCCGGATTGACTCACCAGATCGAGGGTCGCATCCAGAGCCAGCAACACGGGCAAGGTATCCCCCGCGGGCGAGGCGTTGGCGATGTTGCCGCCCAGGGTGCCGCGATTCTGCGTCTGCACGCCGCCGACGATGCCGCTGACCTCGGCCAGAAACCTCGCCCGTGCCTGGATGAGCGGGGAGTCCACGATCATCGTGTGGGTCGTCGTGCTGCCGATGGCGATTTCGCCATTGATTTGCTTGACATAACTTAGATCAGGAATCCGGCTGATATCCACAAGGGTGCCGGCCTGGAAGCGGCCGTCCCGCATCTGTGGGATAACGTCGGTTCCGCCGGCGATCGGCCGGCTGCCTGTGGCGTCCAGCAGGCGACAGGCCTCCTGGATAGATCCTGGTGATTTAAATTCAAGAGATTGCATTGGTTTACTCCTGACTTGTAGTCACGCGATGGAGCGATTTTAAATTGCGCGTGCGGCCGCCGGGGCGTTGCGGCTCGCTAGAAATTCCACTTCGTCTGCGTGCG
Source organism: Promineifilum sp. (assembly GCA_019454405.1). Classification (GTDB taxonomy): domain Bacteria; phylum Chloroflexota; class Anaerolineae; order Promineifilales; family Promineifilaceae; genus Promineifilum. The sequence goes on along the minus strand of JACFOH010000033.1, from coordinate 7,174 downwards.
GCTCTCCACCAGAACGCGGCCATCGCGGATAACATAGCGTCGGTCGCTGCGGCGACGCAAGGCATCGACGGCCGAGGCGGCGTCGAGGACCATCAGGTTCGCCCTGGCGCCGGCTCTCACCCCATAGTCGTCGAGCCGGAAGTTACGCGCCGCGTTATAGCGGGGCATATTAAAGGCGGCTTCGATCTCATGCGGAGCGCTCATGTGCGCGGCGTGGGCCGCCACGAAAGCGACCTCCAGCGGGTCCATGTTTCCATAGGAATAAAACATGTTTTGCAGGTCATCCTGACCGCATGAGACGTTGACTCCTGCCGCCATAAGCTCCTTGACTCGAGCGATGCCGCGGCGTTTGGGGTGCTTGTCGCCCCGCCCCTGAAGCATAAGGTTGATCGGGGCGATGGTGATGACATTGAGCTGTGCCTCGGCGACCTTGCCGATGACCCGCTCGGCCAGAGCGTCATCCCAGGCCGACATGGCGCAACAATGGCCGGCGGTGACGCGCCCTTGCCAGCCGCGCCGGATCGTTTCCTCGGCCAATAGCTCCAGACTATACCAGGCGGGATCGTCGGTCTCGTCGATGTGCATATCGACGTCGGCATCGTGGGCGACGGCCATGTCGAAGGCTAACTCGATATGGCGAGCGGCGTCGTCCATGTCGCGCTCCGCATGAGGCATGCCGCCGACGACGTCCGCGCCCTGGTCCATCGCTTGCCACATCAAGTCGATCACTTCCGGATCGCGCGTCATACCCATTTGCGGAAAAGCGATGAGCTGAATGTCGATCACTTCCCTGAAGCGCTCGCGCACAGCCAGATTGCCTTGCAGCAGCCGCAGCTGGCCGGTCTGATCGATATCGATGTGGCTGCGGAACCATTGTACGCCATGACCGATCGCCGCCCTCAGCGCGATGGAGGCGCGATGGACGATATCGTCGATAGGCATGTCGCGTTTGATGGCCGCGTACACGTCGATCGCCTCTTCGAGCGTGCCGCTGTGGTTCAAGGCGCCTTCCCAAATGAGAGCGTTTTCCAGGTGGAAGTGCGGCTCTACCAGGGCAGGGGAGAGCATCCCGCCGTCGGCGTCGATCTCGCGCTCGCCGGAGGGCAACCCATCCGGCGCTACGGCGACGATCCGCCCGTCCTGGATACCCACCTCCAGCGGGGCGCCATCGGTATCGGAAATAGCATTGCGAATTACCAGGTCCATAACACCTTCCTGTGAAAAAAATGATGGAGCAAAGGATGGCCCGGCGGGTCAGCCTTCATCTCGCGATAATGTTTATTTATCCTCGCCGCGGAAATATGGGACAGCGTAGGCGCTTGGGAACTCCGCCCGGCGAGAGACACTGATGAGGACGATGATCGTGATCACATACGGCAACATCAGAAGAATCTGGGAAGCGATCGGTACGTTCAGGGTCTGCAGGCTGATTTGCAGGGCCGACGCGAGGCCGAACACCCAGGCTCCCAGAAGGGCACGTCCCGGATCCCATTTGGAGAACACGACCACGGCCACGGCGATGAAGCCTCGCCCGGCCGTCATCTGTGTCCAGAACAACCCCAGGCTGCCCAGCACCAGATAGGCGCCGCCCAGGCCGGCCATCGCCCCCCCGATGATCAGCGCCAGATAGCGGGTGCGCCCGACAGATATGCCGCGAGTGTCCACGGCGTCGGGGCTTTCGCCCACAGCGCGCACTTTAAGCCCGAAATGAGTGCGATAGAGAACGACCGAAGCCACGGGGACAAGGATGAGCGCCAGATAGACCAGGATGTTGTGTTCAAACAGCACCGGGCCGATGACAGGGATCCGGCTGAGAACCGGGATGGGCAGGGTGGGGAAGATTTTCAGTGTGGGGGGCACGGTGCGCAGGCCGAATACCAGCCGGAATAGCAAGGTCGACAGGCCGCCGCCCAGGATCGTGATGCCAATGCCGGCCACCACCTGATTGGCCTTCGCCGTAATGCTCATGAAGCCCATCAGCAGGCCGAAGAGGATGCCGGTGAGCATGCCGGCCAGCACGCCTATCCATAAATTATGGGTCCAGTAGGCCCCCAGGAATCCGCTTAACGCCCCCATGAGCATAATGCCTTCGATACCCAGGTTCAGAATGCCGGCTCGCTCGACAAAGATCTCCCCCAGGGCGGACAGCAGGATGGGCGTCGCTAGGCGAATCGAGGCGGCCAACACGCCGATTACGAATGATGTGGTGAGCAGATTTAAATTCATGAACGCCACCCCCGAAATAGATAAGAACGCGCCAGTACGATGAGGATGATGCTGCCGTTGATGACGTCGACCAGCGCAAAAGGCACGCCGGCGCTGCGCTCCATGGCATTGCCGCCGACCACCAGGCTGGCGAACAGGAAGGCCGACACGACCATCCCCAGGGGATGCAGCTCGCCGATCAGGGCTACGACGACGGCAAGCGAACCCATGCCTACGGCGATCGCTTCGATGAGACGGAAGTGCACGCCGAAGATCTCGCCCCAGCCGGCCAGTCCCGCTATCGCTCCGCTGATGATCGAAACCAGTATGATGGTCCTTTTGACGTTCAACCCCACATGCGTGGCCACGCGACGGCTGGCGCCGACGATTTCCATGCGAAACCCGACGGTGCTGCGCCAAAACAATAATGTGACGATCACCAGGCCTAGCGCGACGAGGAAGGCGATATTCAACCGGCTTCCGGCGAGCAGTCGCGGCAGTTCCAGAGATTCCGGAATCAATCGCGACTGGGGAAAGTTAAACCCCTCGGGGTCCTTGAGCGGGCCGTTGACCATATAGGCCAGTAAATAGACGGCGATGAAGTTGAGCATTGAAGTGGTGATCACTTCATTCGCGTTAAAATAGGCCTTCAGCACGCCGGCGATGCCGCTCCACAAGGTGCCGCCCACCATACCCGCCACGGCTGTGAGCGGCAGCAGGAGAACAGGCGGCAGAAAGTGAAAAGTCATCGCTGCCCAGAAGGACGTGATGGCCCCTACGATTAGCTGCCCTTCGGCGCCGATATTCCACACCCCGCACTTGAATGAAATGGATACGGAAATGGCCAGGATGAGGAACGGGGTCATCTTGACGAAAGTCTCGGCGAGCCGCGCCGGAGTCCCAAACGCCCCTTTCAGCAGGCTGGTATAGGCTGCGACAGGGTTCTGGCCGCTGAAGAGCAGGAAGAGCGCGCCGATTAATAACCCCAACGCAATGGACAACGCGGCCGCCAGGATGCTTCTCCCCACACCGGGCCAATTGATGTTCTTCGTCGATCTTGCGATAGCCGTCATCTAATCCTCACTTGAGCTGCTGCTATGGTGTAACCTGTTCCGACGTTGGCCGGCCCCCATCGGAGGTCCCCGCCATCATCAAGCCCACGCGCTCCAGGTCCGCCTCTTCTATGGGCATTATGCCCATCACGCGGCCGCTGTAAATGACCATCAAGCGATCGCTGAGAGCGAATAACTCATCCAGATCAGCGCTGATCAACAGCACTGCCGCGCCGCGATCCCGTTCCTCGGAGAGTTTCTGGTGAACATAGGTGGCCGCGCCGATATCCAGCCCGCGGGTTGGCTTGTTGGCGATAATGAGCGCCGGCGATTGGCTTAACTCACGGGCCAGGATAATCTTTTGCTGGTTGCCGCCCGATAGTTTCGCCGCGGCCACCTGCACGCCGGGGGTGCTGATGCTGTAGTCCTGGACAAGCTGCTCAGCGAACGAATCGATCGCCCCAAAGCGGAGCATCCTGCGTTTGGCAAAAGCCGGTCGCTCAAACAGCTTGAGAACGGTGTTGCGCGCCACACTGGTCTTGAGGAGCAAGCCTTCGCCTTGCCGGTCATCGGTGATGACGGCGACATCGTGATCGATCACCTGGCGCGGCGTCCAGCGCGTGGCGTCTTTCCCATTGACCGATATATGCCCTTCCAGCGCCGGGCGTTGGCCAGTGAGGGCCTCAATCAATTCCCGCTGGCCGTTTCCGTCGACGCCGGCCACTCCCAGAATTTCCCCGGCGGCTATCTCGAAGCTGACTTCGCGGCAAGCCGGCAAATCGCGATCGTCATTGACCACGAGGTTCTGCACGGTCAACACCGGTCTGGCCGCGGCGGCTTCATGATGACCGGCGGCCGATCCGTCCCCGGCCGCCGTCACTTCGCCGGCCCCTGTCAGCGCCATGATGAAGGCTTTTTGTTCGCGCTTGAACTCTTCCAGCTTGTGGCCGATCATTTCCCGGGCCAACTCGCCCTTGCTGGTGTCGGCCGTCATCGCTTCGAAGACCTTGCGTCCCCGGCGCAGGACGGTAACGCGGTCGGTTACGTCCATGACTTCATCCAGTTTGTGACTGATGAATACGACCGCCTTGCCTTGCGAAGCCATTTCGCGTAGCGTAACGGCCAGGTCCTGGGCTTCTTGTGGCGTCAATACGGCCGTCGGTTCATCGAGGATCAGGACGTTGGCCTCGCGATAAAGGCTGTTCAGGATCTCCACCCGCTGCTGTTCGCCGACGGAGAGATTCTCAATTCGCGCGTTCGGGTTGATTTGGATGCCGTACTGCCTGGCTACCTGGGCTACACGAGTTGCCGCGGCTTTCATATCCAGGATGGCCGGCGTCGAGTCCAGTCCCAGGATGATGTTCTCGGTTACGGTGAACGGCCGGACGAGGCGAAAATGCTGATGGATCATGCCGATGCCCAGCGAGATCGCCTTGGCCGGCGAATCGATAATGACGGGCTGCCCGTTGACGAAAATTTGGCCCTCCTCAGGCGTGTACAACCCGAAGAGGATATTCATCAAGGTCGACTTGCCGGCTCCATTTTCCCCGAGTAACCCATGAACTTCACCAACACGAAGATCCAGATCGACTCCATCATTGGCGACCACACCGGGAAAGCGCTTTGTAATGCCAACCAGACGTACCGGTAGTTGCTCTGTCATTCCGCTCTCCATGTTCCCCGGAAACTGCCAACCGACAGTTTCCGGGGTCTATTACCTGATAACAGTAACGCGGCGCGGTGATCGCGCCCTGTGCAACCTAATTCCCTTCGAGCTTGATGGAATCGAGATCGCCCAGATCGAGCGTCCCATTGATGAAGGCTTGCCGGGCTTCATCGAGTCTGGCGCGCATTTCAGGCGTGATCTGATTTGCCAGCGCATCATTGAAGATCGTCTGCTCGCCATTGTTGCCGAAATCGATCCAGTAATGCTTGTCGCCAAAGGTGCCGGCTCGGCTTTCGTTGATCATCTCGACGAACATCGGGCCCCAGGCATAGACGTTGCTGGCCAACGTGATCGAAGGCTCGACCTCGTTCTGATTGGCGTTGTTGCCCATGCACAGCACGTTGCGCTCGGCACAGGCATTGAGGACGGCGATGCCGATGCCGTCGCCGCTTTGCCAAAGGACGTCGGCTCCGGCATTGATCTGGTTGAGAGCCGCTTCCTTGGCCCCGGAGAGATCGTTGAAATCGCCGACGAAACTGCTGAGGACGGTCACGTTAGGGTTAACCGCCTCCGCGCCCAGTTTGAATGCCACATGGCCGCGATGGATCTCTGAGACGTCTACGCCGCCGATGACGCCGATGATGTTGCTCTTGGTCATCATGCCGGCGATCATCCCCATGATGTAGCCGCCGTGCTCGAGCTTCACATCATAGACGCCGACATTGGGGGCTGTCTTGAAGCCTGTTCCCAGGCCGAAATCCACATTGGGAAAATCGGCGGCTACCTTGATAATCGGCTCCTGGAACTGGAAGCCGTGGCCAACCACCAGGTTATACCCTTGCTGAGCATAATCGATTAACGCAGGCTCGATATCGGCCACATCGTAGACTTGTTCTACGACCGTTACCTCGACGTCGCCCAGCTGCTCCTTGGCCCAGTTCATTCCTTCGAAGCCCGCCTGATTCCAGGAGACATCGTCGGCCCGGCCGGGAAGGATGAGGGCGACGCGATAGGTTCCAGCCTCCTCCTGGGCCGCGGGCGCGCTGGTCGCCGCTTCTTCTTTGGGCGGCGGCGCTTCAGTCGCCGGCTTTCCGGGCGCTGCGCCGCCACAAGCCGCCAGCAGGAATGTCAACAAGCCTAGCACGAGTAGTACCACTGTCAGTCTCTTCATGTTCTTTCTCCAAAATGCAACAATAGGGTTCCTGATCTCAAGGCTAAAGGGTTATCATTTTCGAGGTTCTGGTCGATATACATCACCTCCTCTTGAGGGTCGCGATTTGAAACCTAGATGCGTTTGCGAAGTACCGAAAAACGAACGAAATTGTCGTGATAATAGGTTGTGCTTAGATAGACAGGGGCGCCGACGACATCATAGCCCGTCTCGTCGAATCGGAGGAGCGGGGAGCCTGGGGGCACGTGCAAGATGTCAGCCACCTCAGGGGAGGCGACGGTCGGGATTAGTTCGGCAAAGTCATGCGCGATGGTCAGGTTGCAATGGTCGCGCAAGAAATCGTAGATAGGACGCTCCAGTTCCTCGCTGACGAATTCGGAGATGATCCATTTGGTGGGGATGCGATCGATGCAGTAGATGGCGGGTTGCCCATTGGCTGAAAAGGTCTTGCAGACAACCAGCGATGGGGTTTGGGGCTCCATGTCAAGCTGGGCGGCGAGGGCTTCGCTTAATGGTTCAAAGTGGAAGGAATTGAGGTGAATACCAGGCTCAAAACCGGAGGAGCGCAACAAATCCGAATATTCGCGGGCGTGTTCGGCGCGGATTTGCGCGCGTGAGATGTAGTGGACGTAGGTTCCGGCTCCCTGGCGTCGTATGATGACGCCTTCCCTTTCCAGAACCGCGAGCGCCTGGCGCACCGTGCCGCGGCTAACCCCATACTGTTCGGCCAGCTCCGGCTCCGACGGCAGCCGCCCGCCAACGATATATTCGCGGCGTAGTTCCCGTCGTAATGATTTGGCCACAAGGGCGGCCATCGTTTCTGGTCGTGCAAGAGGCTTTTTTATGTCTTTATCCCATGTAAAAACAACACCGTCTGATGCTGGGCGGAAGAACCATTGGCTCCTTGTGTGGGCGGGTTCGAGATGGCTTCCCAGCCGACCAAATAATTTGTCAATTGTTCAACAACTGTACAATAACAACAAGGATAAAGGATGTGCGATTGTTTGTCAATCAGCTATTTTGGCCATGTTATGCTTCAGCGAATCTGACACCCCTTAAGGAAAAAGCGAAAATGTCACC
>JACFOH010000098.1 GCA_019454405.1 Promineifilum sp. | reverse complement strand
GGTTCGTGGATCGGGCGATCAACTTGCGCCATAGCGTCAGGGATTCGTGACAGAGTCGCTAAGCCAACCAGATTCGATGTTATTGATCATGGCATTACCGGAGAACGAGATTGGTATCGTAGGTTTGATGCGAGTTTATCGCTCGACCCCAAGTTTGAAGCTGTCAGAGTCTCGGGCGGCATTGGCGGCCAGCTCATGCAGAATCTTGCAGATCGTGATCTGTTAAAGTTCGTCACGCTAGTTATTCTAGGTGATATAAGATATTATACACCGATTATAAAATATAATACTGCATTCCTTGATATATTACATGATGATAACGAGATTGCAATGAATATGCCAATAATAAAAAATTTACTTGAAGATGAATATATATTTCTAGCTGACGATGTTATTGATGAAATACATGCATCAAAGATCGCATATCATCTCGGATCTGTTTCGTGGGCACTAAGTCGTCCAATTAAGGAATATTCAAAACTTGGTCTTTTCTGGACGAAAGATTTTGAAGATCGTGCTAATTATATAATGCATGGAAATTGAATTACGCAAGACTGATCAACCTCATTGAGCGGGCTCATCTTGATTTTTAGTGTAATGACGATTGCAGTGCGAGAGCCTGAACGTGGCCTTCACCAGATGGCTACGGCATAGAGCGAACATGGGCGGCGTTATGGATGTGGCGCTTGTCGTTTGGAGGAACAGTACGGGCATATTGGTTACTGTAGCCGTGTTCCTGATTTTCTTGGCTGGATTTTGGAAAGTGTTCCGGCCGATCGCGGCTGCTGGCAACCGGTCAGAGCTTGAGCGTCGGTTTCGCAACGTCTTTTCAATGATGACCGAAGATCGACGGCAGGCGCTTATAGATCACTACTCCTACAAAAACGATTGCGGCCGCGAGGAGGCGATGAAACGAGCGATCGATGATCGCAACCGTGACGATGGTCGGTGGTAGGCTGGCTATAGTGCGGCCCCATTACATCCCATGTTCCGCTACGGCAAGACGAGGACGCAAAAAGAAACTGACGGTGTGGGGGCCTCCTGAGGTAGGGGATTGGCATGAGGTCACGCCACAACGCTTCAGTTTCCGTGCGGGCATTGTTCGTAAAGCGCGTGTTCCAGATCGCAGCCATATCCGACTGGACCGTGGCAATGAATGCATTCGATGCCGATACTGTCAATGACCGTGGAATCGGGACCCCGTATTTTCGCGCAAAAGGAACCCCGGTTTTGGGTTGATGGAGGGCACGACGGTGAGCGCCCGATCAGGCGAAGCTGGTCGGGGTTGCACAGCCTGATCGGGCGCGGCTGATTGGCTTTTCGACTTCAGCTTTGAGATCGGCTTTTGAAGCGCCAG
>JACFOH010000011.1:16522-79701 GCA_019454405.1 Promineifilum sp. | reverse complement strand
GCGAGGGCGGTCTGACCGTCGGCGCCGGCGTTATTACCAAGATTATCAAGTAAGGCCAGCTGAACGAGGCGAGATATGTCGAAACAGAGAATCCGTATCCGGTTGAAGGCGTACGATCATCGTGTTCTGGATCAGTCTGCCAAGCGCATCGTCGGCACGGCCGAACGTACTGGCGCTCGCGTCATCGGCCCTGTGCCGTTGCCGACTCGCCTGGAGCGCTTCACAGTCCGACGCAGTCCCTTTATTGATAAAGATTCGCAAGAACATTTCGAGATCAGAACTCATAAACGGTTGATCGATGTGATCAACCCCGACTCGAAGACGATTGATACGCTGATGCGGCTCAACCTGCCGGCCGGTGTGGACATCGAGATTTCGCTCTAAACACGAACGGCTATCGAGTGCCGGGAGGTTACGCGTGAAAGGTTTGATTGGAAAGAAAGTGGGCATGACGCAGATCTTCGACGAAGCTGGCGTCGTGACCCCTGTAACAATAATTCAGGCTGGGCCTTGCTTTGTAACTCAGGTCAAAGATGAGAAAACCGACGGTTACAATGCAGTGCAACTGGGTTACGGCGAAGTTTCGCTCAAACGCTTGACCAGGGGCCAGCAAGGGCATCTGGGCGTATTGAAGGGCGACAAGAAAGGTCGTACCAAAGGCATCCCTGCTGTTCGCCACCTGCGTGAGTTCCGCACGAGCAAGATCGACCGCTTCAATGTTGGTCAGGAACTAACCGTGGCGCAATTCGAGATCGGCGAGAAGGTCGATGTGGTCGGGAAGACCAAGGGACGCGGATTCGCCGGTGTGGTGAAGCGGCACGGTTATGCCGGTGGTATCAAGACTCATGGTCAGTCTGACCGCTGGCGTGCGCCTGGCTCGATCGGTTCCGCCACCGAAATGGCCCGCATACCGAAAGGTAAAACGATGGCCGGCCGGATGGGCAATGAGCGACTGACCGCCCAAAACCTGGAAGTTGTCCAGGTTGATGCTGAGCGGAACTTAATCGCTATTAAAGGTGCGGTTCCAGGCGCCAAAGGTGGCCTGGTCATTATCCGCGACGCGAAGAAGGGCTAGAACTATCAGCTTTGCGTTAGATAGCGAGCGAGTTGTCGGACGAATTTGACGTCATGGGAGACACAACCATGGAACTTCCAGTTTATAACATGGCCGGGGAACAGGTGAGCACTTACGAGCTTCCGGCCTCTATTTTTGAAGCGAATATCAACCGCGACCTGATGCACCAGGCGCTGGTGCGGCAGCTGGCCAACGAGCGCCTGGGCACGCACAAGGCCAAGACCCGCTCCGAGGTTAATCGTTCGACGGCGAAGGTCTATCGGCAAAAAGGGACCGGCCGTGCACGCCATGGCAGTCGAAAGGCGCCTATTTTTGTCGGTGGCGGCAAGGCCCATGGCCCGCAGCCGCGCAAGTACACGAAGGATATGCCGCGTAAAATGCGCCGGGCAGCGCTTTGTTCAGCGCTATCTGTCAAGGCCGATTTGGGCGACATTGTCCTGGTCGACAAAATCAGCATGGATGTGCCCAAGACTAAAGTCATTGCCGGCATGCTCGGCACGCTGACGAACGGCGAAAGCACGCTCTTGCTCCTGGCAGATCGGAATGAGACGGTCGAGAAATCGGCGAACAATCTTCCTGATGTGAAGACGCTGCGGGCCAATTATCTGAATATCCGTGATCTGTTAGGCTATAACAAAATTGTAATGCCTCTATCGGCGCTCGACGTCGTCTCCAGCTTCCTGGAACAGGATGTGGTTGACGAGTGGGTGGACGCCGACGACGAGACGGTGGAGGAATAAAATGCATTGGCGCGATGTCATCCGCCGGCCGGTGATCACTGAGAAGAGCAGCTTCCTGGCCGATATCAATAATCAATACACGTTTGTCGTGCACCCGCGCGCAAATAAGTTGCAAGTTAAGCAGGCGATTGAGCTAGCCTGGCCGGATGTCCGTGTGGAAAGGATCCGCATTGCCAATATGCCGGCCAAGCGTGCACGTCGTTTGCGCCGCCTCACTGTGCGAAAGGCGGGTTGGAAAAAGGCTATTGTCACATTGCAGCCCGGCAATCGTATCGACTTGTTCGAAGGCGTATAAGTTGGCGCCTAACTTGTTGGAGGAATCATGCCTGTAAAAGTATATAAGCCAACTTCGCCCGGTCGTCGCGATATGAGTGGCTTTACATTTGAAGAGATTACCCGCACCAAGCCGGAGCGAAGCCTGGTCTATGGCCTGCGTAAGCGTGCCGGCCGTAATGTGCGCGGCAAGATAACAGTGCGTCATCATGGCGGCGGTCACAAGCGTCTCTATCGCGAGATCGATTTCAAGCGCGATAAGACCAATATCCCCGCTCGTGTGGCAACCATTGAGTACGACCCGAATCGCTCGGCCCGTATCGCTTTGCTGGTTTATGCGGACGGCGAGAAGCGTTATATCCTGGCCCCTCTGGGCGTCAAGGTTGGCGATACGCTTGTCAGCGGCCCGAAAGCGGAGATTCGGCCGGGTAACAGCCTGCCGTTGCGTAACATTCCGCTCGGCACGACCATTCACAATATTGAATTATACGCGGGACGTGGCGGCCAATTGGTTCGTTCGGCTGGTGTTTCGGCCCAATTGATGGCCAAGGACCACCCCGTATATGCGGCTATCCGGTTGCCGTCCGGTGAAGAGCGTTACGTTTCGCAAGATTGCATGGCTACTATCGGCCAGGTTGGTAATGTCGAGCATGGCAACGTCAAGCTAGGCAAGGCCGGACGCAAACGGCACTTGGGCGCCCGTCCCTCCGTTCGCGGCACCGTGATGAGCCCTCGGGACCATCCTCACGGTGGTGGTGAAGGTCGTTCCGGGATCGGCATGGCCGCTCCGAAGACGCCGTGGGGCAAAGTGGCCCTGGGCAAGCGGACGCGCAATAACAAATCGACGGATAAATATATCTTCCGTCGCCGAGGGAAGAAGCGTCGTTAATTGGGTACGGCAGATCGGTCATGGGAACGCCAGACCGCCGGCCGGAAAGTGAGGACTGAATATGTCACGTTCGTTGAAGAAAGGGCCTTATATCGATCCGAAACTGATGAAGAAGGTTGACGATCTGAATACCGCGAAAAAACGTCAGGTTATTCGGACATGGTCGCGGGCCAGCACCATCTTTCCACAAATGGTTGGCCACACGATCGCAGTCTATGATGGCCGCCGCCATATTCCGATTTACATTACGGAAAATATGGTCGGACACAAACTGGGTGAGTTTGCGCCCACCCGCACGTTTCGCGGTCACGTCACCAAGTCCGAGAAGAAAGGTCGGAGATAATTATGGCCGATATATTTGAAGTCAAAGCAGTTGCGCGCCACATCCCGATCGGGACACAGAAAGTGCGTCTGGTTGTCGATGCGGTTCGTGGCAAGGACGCGGGCGCGGCATTGGATGCATTGCGTTTCATGCCCCAGCGCGCGGCCGAGCCGGTGTTTAAACTTATCGCGTCGGCCGTGGCTAATGCCGAAGAGAACTATGGGCTGGAGGTTGACGAACTGGTCGTCAGCCGCATCTGGGCTGATGAAGGCCCACGCCAGCGCAAAGCACCGCATGGGGGTCGTTTTGCCGGCCGTGGCCGTTTCCGCCCCATCGTCCGTCGTTCGTCGCATATCACGGTCGTGTTGGCAGAGCGCGAGGCAGCCGGCTAAGCCTGATGCTTATAAATCCGGATTTCCGGATGGAGGATTAAGTGGGACGTAAAGTACATCCAGTAGGCTTTCGTTTGAAGTCGATCCGAGATTGGAACGCCCGGTGGTATGCCGAAGGTAGCCGCTATCGCGAGTTGCTGCAGGAAGATATGGCCATCCGCCGCATGATCAAGAATGATTTGGCTCAAGCCGGTGTGGCTCATATCGAGATTGAGCGGTTCCCTAACCAGGTTCAGGTAACGATCCATACGGCTCGTCCGGGTATCGTTATTGGCCGTAAAGGCGCTGCGGTGAAAGACTTGCGGCAGAAGCTCAAGGACTTGACCGGCAAGACTGTGCGAGTTGAGGTTGAGGAGATCTCCCAGCCCGACGCCAATGCCCAGCTCATCGCCGAGAATATCACCGGCCAGTTGGAACGCCGTATCTCGCACAGCCGCGCCATGAAGCGCGCTATTCTGCAAGCCATGCGCGCGGGCGTTAAAGGCGTCCGCATTGAGGCGAGCGGCCGCTTGTCCGGCTCCGAAATGGCTCGTAAAGAGAAGCTCTGGGAAGGCCAGGTGCCGCGCAACATGATCCGCGCTGATATGGAGTATGGCTTTGCCGAGGCGTTGACAACCTATGGACGGATCGGCGTCAAGGTCTGGATCTATAAAGGCGAAATTTTGCCCCAGCGCGTGGAAGCCACGGACGTCTATATTAGTGAATAAACACAACTCGGGAGACGAATGGCGGTTACTAACCAACCGGACCATTCGGCGCCACGAAACAGCGCATACTGAGTTTTTAGCGGAGAATGTCACATGTTAATGCCCAAACGCGTTAAGTATCGCAAGCAGTTCCGGGGCCGCATGCGGGGCATGGCCAAGGGCGGCACCACGCTGCTCAACGGCGAGCACGGTTTGCAGGCTCTCGAACCCGGTTGGATCACCAGCCGCCAAATTGAGGCGATTCGCCGGACGATCGTTCGTCAGATGCGCCGTCGTGGTAAATATTGGATTCGAATCTTTCCGGATAAGCCGGTCACTCAAAAACCGGCCGAGACCCGAATGGGTAAGGGAAAGGGTTCGGTCGACCATTGGGTTGCCGTTGTGAAACCCGGTCGGATTATCTTCGAGATTTCCGGCGTGCCGGAGGATATTGCCCTGGGAGCGTTGCGCTCGGCCGGCTATAAGCTGCCGATCCGGACGCAAGTCGTTTCACGCGAGGAGATTCTATAATGGCCAATATCGTCGAACTCAATCAAATGAGCAACGATAAGCTCGAGAAGACGCTCGAGGAAGCTCGTGAAGAAATGTTCAACCTGCGCTTCCAGAAAGCCTCGGCTCGCCTCGAGGATACCTCGCGCCTGCGCCAGGTGCGTCGTGATATCGCACAATTGGAGACGGTGCTCCATCAGCGCGAGTTGGCGACGCAAGCCGCCGCGGCCGACCCTGATATCGCGACGATGCTGAAAGGCAAAGAGTGGGTTGCCAATGCGCGCTACGTCTACGAGGATAGCGCCTGGCAAGTTGAATTTAATGACAAGGGTGGCAAACGGCTGGGAACGGCTTGGGTTAACTTGAACAAGGTTCGGCCCAAGGGACGCGCGGCCGCTCGCCCGCGGCTGGTAGTTCGTCACGAGGTTGCGCGTTAAGCCACGCGGTGATGCACTGTATAGCGGAGAGAAATCAAGATGAGAGATCAGCGTAAACAACTCGTGGGCGTCGTGACCAGTGACAAGATGGACAAGACTATTGTCGTCTCTGTGGCGACAACGATGCGCCATCCTATTTACGGCAAAGTCATCAGCCGCGTAAAGAAATACAAGGTACATGACGAGAATAACGAAAGCCAGATCGGCGATCGAGTAATGATCATCGAGTCCCGTCCCTATAGCCGGGAGAAGCGATTCGCGCTCGTGTCCATTCTGGAGCGAGCTGACTAAGCGAGGTTCCCAATGATACAGAAGGAAAGTCGTCTCAACGTAGCCGATAATTCGGGAGCCCGTGAACTCCTGGTCATTCAGGTTATGGGCGGATCTCGGCGCCGTTATGGCACCGTGGGCGATGTCGTGACCGCGACGGTGAAGAAAGCCACACCGAATTCGTCGGTCAAGAAGAGCTCAGTCGTTAAGGCCGTTATTGTTCGCACCAGTAAAGAATATAAGCGCGAAGATGGCAGCTACATCCGCTTCGACGATAACGCGGCGGTCATCCTGGACTCGGAAGGCAAGAATCCGGTTGGCACGCGCATCTTCGGGCCGGTGGCTCGCGAACTGCGTGATAAGGGCTTTGGGCGTATTCTGTCCCTGGCGCCGGAATCTTTATAACCGGCAACGGTGCGAGGAATGGATAAGGTAAGCCATGCGAATTAAGGTAAACGATACGGTAGAAGTGATCTCCGGCAACTTCAAGGGAGTGCGCGGCACTGTGCAGCGTGTCTATCCCAGGAAGCAGATGGTTGTTGTCTCGGGGGTCAATATTGTTAAGAAGCACCAGAAGCCGAAGCAGACTGGCGGACGCTCGCGTGCTCAGGGCGGCATCATTGAATTCGAGGCGCCTATTCATATCTCGAATGTGATGCTGGTCGAACCGGCCTCCGGCGAGAAGACGCGCGTTGGTGTCCGTCGTAACGAGGACAACCATGTCGTCCGATACGCGAAGAAGTCGGGTACGGAGCTCAATTAACGACGAGAATTATTAATAGGTGAGCCAGGCGGCCAAAGCGGCCCGATCCCTGAATCGATTCGGGGTGGGAACCGCGCCAGCCTGCTACTCAGCCTGGAGGAACAAGAATGGCAACGAAGTTTATGCCGCTGCCCGAGCAGTACCGTCAAGAGGTGATTCCGGCGCTCATGAAGGAGTTTGATTACTCCAGTGTGATGCAAGTGCCGAAAATTACCAAAGTTGTGGTCAACGTCGGCTTGGGAGAAGCGCTCGATAACGCCAAGGCGATCGAGTTTGCGACGGCCGATATCACAACCATTACCGGACAAAAACCGGTATTGAATAAGGCCAAGAAGTCCATCGCCAGTTTCAAGCTGCGCGAAGGGCGAGTCATTGGTCTGAAAGTCACGTTGCGTGGCGAACGGATGTGGGCATTCCTGACCCGCTTGATCCATGTTGCCTTGCCCCGTACCCGTGACTTCCAGGGAATTTCACCCGATGCTTTCGACGGCCGCGGCAATTACACCCTTGGCCTCCGCGAGCAGCTGATCTTCCCTGAGATCGATTACGACAAGATCGACAAGATTCGGGGCATGGAAGTGACCATCGTCACCACCGCCCAGACCGATGAAGAAGGACGACGACTGTTGACGCTGATGGGAATGCCTTTCCGGCGTGAGGTCGCAGAGACCGCGTAAGCGCCATAAGAAGCGCTCTGGAGAATATAGATGGCGAAGAAATCAATGATCGCACGAGAGACGAAACGGAAATATCGCGTTCGCGTCCGGAACCGCTGTCAGCTATGCGGCCGTCCGCGTGGCTATATCCGTCGGTTCGGTCTGTGTCGCATCTGCTTTCGCGAGCAGGCCCTGAAAGGCAATATTCCCGGTGTCGTTAAGTCGAGTTGGTAGTAGAGGTGCGCTATGTCTATGACTGATCCGATTGCCGACATGCTGACGCGAATGCGTAATGCCCTGGAACGGCAGCAACCGACTGTGGCTATGCCACATTCAAAATTGAAAGTCTCGATCGCCGACGTTTTGAAACACGAGGGCTATATCGAGAGCTATGAAGTCGTGGAGACAGAGAAGTTCCCGACTCTGGTCATTCGCCTGCGTTATGTCGGCGGCCGTCGCGACCGTCGTTCGGTCATCAATGGCCTCCAGCGCGTCAGCACGCCTGGTCGTCGCGTATACGTGGGGAAGCGAGAAATTCCGTGGGTCCTGAGCGGTCTGGGTGTATCCATCCTGACGACTTCTCGGGGCGTCATGACCGACCAGAAGGCTCGTCAACTCGGGCTGGGCGGTGAATTGCTCTGCAAGGTATGGTAGTTAGAATTCGACACAAGTCCGGCTTGATCGTGCTGTTAGCGTGTCAAGCTGGGGAGGTTTGATGGTATGTCGCGAGTTGGTAAGGCGCCAATACAACTGCCCAAGGGTGTCAACATCGACATTTCCGGCTCGACGGTCGCCGTGAAGGGGCCGAAGGGAGAACTGTCGCGAACGTTCCACCCCGATATGGGGATAGCTCTCGATGAGGGCGTGCTGAGCGTTAGCCGTCCGACCGATAGCCGGCAACATCGCTCGTTGCACGGACTAACCCGCGCCCTGTTGAATAATATGGTCACGGGGGTTAGCGACGGTTACCGTAAGGTCTTACTCATCGAAGGCGTCGGCTACCGTGCCGAGATGAATGGAGACCAGCTGGTGCTCTATGTCGGTTATTCCCATCCGGTCTACTTCAATCCGGATAACGGAATATCTTATGCCGTTGAGGACCGCGGCCGTAAGGTCATCGTCAGTGGCATCGATAAGGAATATGTTGGCGAAATTGCGGCGCGCATTCGTAAGCAACGCCCACCGGAACCCTATAAGGGCAAGGGGATTCGCTACGAGAAAGAAATCGTCCGGCGTAAGGCCGGCAAGACCGGTAAGGTCTAATCCGAGCGCGAGCGAACAGGATATTAAACATTATGGCAAAGAATCTGAACGATCCCCGGAAACGGCGTCAGCGTCGTATCCGATTAAAGATCTCCGGCACGCCCGAGCGTCCACGGCTGAATGTCTTTCGCAGCCTGCACCATATTTATGCTCAGGTCATTGATGACGTTGCCGGGCACACCTTGGCCTCGGCCTCGACGATGGATAAGGATATTGCCGAGCAGGTTGCTGGAAAAAAGAAAAGCGAGCAGGCCGCGATCGTGGGCAAAGTCGTTGCCCAGCGGGCGCTCGATGCAGGTATTCAGGAAGTCGTCTTTGACCGAGGCGGCTATGTCTACCATGGCCGGGTGAAGGCCTTGGCTGATGGCGCGCGCGAGGGCGGCCTGAAGCTGTAATGCGGGGTCGTCCCGCCTAGGAGTCTACGATGGGTCAGAGAAGACAACAGAGCTTTCGCGAACAGAAAGACGATTTTGACGAGCGCATTATTGATATCGCTCGCGTGGCCAAGGTCGTAAAGGGTGGTCGTCGCTTCGCTTTCCGCGTCACAGTCGTCGTCGGTGATAACCGCGGCACTGTCGGCGTCGGAATTGGCAAGGCCCGGACGGTCCCGGACGCCATCCGTAAAGCCCTTGAAGCCGCGCGCAAGAACATGGCGCCTGTGCCGATGTATGGCACCACGCTGCCACATGAAGTCATTGGGCATTACGGCGCGGCCAAAGTGCTCCTCAAGCCGGCGTCTCCCGGTACCGGCGTTATCGCCGGCAGCGGCGTGCGTGCGGTTATCGAGGCGGCCGGCTATCGCGACATCCTCACGAAGTCATTGGGCAGCGGTAATGTCCTGAATGTGATGATGGCGACGATGGATGGCCTGAATCGGATTATGGATATCCGCCAGGTCGCGAACGATCGCGGCAAGGACATCAATGATGTCTCGCCGTTTTGGGGACGAAAGTAATGGCAAAGTTACGCATTACCTATAGCAAGAGCGCGATCGGCTATACCGTACGCCAAAAGGCCACGGTTAAGGCTTTAGGCTTCACGCACCTGTACCAGACGGTTGAACACGAAGACACGCCGGCCATTCGGGGGATGATCCAGAAGATTAACCACCTGTTGACGGTTGAAGAGGTCCGGTAAGATGAAACTTAACGATCTACGCCCGAACGAGGGCGCAAAGAAATCTCGCAAGCGCGTAGGCCGAGGTATCGCAGCGGGTCAGGGTAAAACCGCCGGCCGCGGAACCAAGGGCCAGGGCGCGCGTAGTGGCGGCGGTAAGGGCGCCTACTTTGAAGGTGGTCAGTTGCCGCTGGCTCGCCGCTTACCCTTCAAGCGTGGCTTCACCAACATTCGCCGTGTCGAATATCAGGCCGTTAACCTGCATCGGTTGGCCGAGTTCGATTTCGGTGGTGAAACCGTGACGCCTGAACTAATGGCTGCGGTCGGCTTGGTCAAAAAAGCCTCCGAACGTGTGGTTATTCTGGGCGATGGCGATATCGAAGGAGCGGTCAACATTCAAGCTCACCGTTTCTCAGCCACCGCTAAAGAGAAAATCGAAGCCGCCGGCGGCAAGGCGGAGGTCATTCCATTCAGCGCCTAGTCTTGATGGACCGGCGAACAGCAACTCGCTGATACTGCTCAAGACTTTGCGGGAGATACGTAATGATAGAATCAATGCGCGCGGCCTTTACCTTGCCCGACCTGCGGCGGCGTATCCTGTATACCATCTGGATGCTGATCATCTATCGTCTGCTGGCCAATATTCCGGTTCCCGGCGTTGACCTTCAGGCATGGTTACTGTTTACATCGCGTAAGACTGGAAACTCGGTGGTCGACTTTCTCGACCTGCTGTCGGGCGGCGCGGTCAGTAATTTTTCGATCATGGCGATGGGTGTTTATCCATATATCACCGCGTCGATTATCATTCAATTACTTACGCCGATTATTCCGCAGCTCGAAGAATTGCAGCAAGAGGGTGAATCCGGTCGTAACAAGCTGAATCGGTATACCTACTATTTGACGGTCCCATTGGCGTTCCTCCAGGCTATCGGTCAGATTCGTCTGGTGGGCATCAGCCTGGCTGGTGGCGTCGAGTCGATCATGCCTAACTTCGGCTTTAGCGCGGCTCACCTGCTGCCGACCTTGACCACACTGATCGCTATGGTCGGCGGCACGATGTTCGCTATCTGGATTGGCGAACGCATCACGGAAGAGGGCATTGGTCAGGGCGTTTCCCTTATCATCTTCGGCGGTATCGTGGCCGGTATCTTGCCTGCCCTGATGCGAATCTTCACGCTTGAGCAGGTATCGGCGCGAGTATTCTCGATCATCGCTTTCCTGATTTATCTCGTTTTGACCGTATTGGTCATCGTTATTATTCAGGAGGGAGAACGGAGAATTGCGGTACAATACGGACGCCGCGTCAGAGGGCGTAAGATTTATCAGGGTCAGAGCACCTATGTTCCGTTGAAAGTTAATACGGCCGGCATGATCCCGATTATCTTTGCCCAGTCGATTCTGACCTTCTTCCCGCTCATCGCTGGCTTGTTTATTACGGGTAGTGGCGGGCTTGTAGACCGGATGGCTAACGCTGTTGCTCAGTTCGGCACCACGACCGACCCGAGCCTCGCGCCGATTGCTTTCACGGCCTACTGGATCCTTTACTTCTTGTTGGTTGTCGCTTTCACGTTCTTCTATACGGACGTTATGATTCGACAGCAAAACCTGCCGGAGACCTTGCAGCGGCAAGGCGGTTTCATCCCCGGCATCCGACCCGGCAAACGGACTGAGACTTACATCATGTCGGTTGTTCGGCGGATCACGCTGGTGGGCGCATTATTCCTGGGTGTCATCGCCGTGATGCCCGGTATTATGGCCGTCGTCGCGCAGCTGCTGAGAATTGAAGGCCTGGAGCAAAGCGTCGTAGTCATCCGTGGCTCCGGCTTGATCATCGTCGTCGGTGTTGTCATTGATACGATGCGCCAACTGGAAGCGCAATTGCTCATGCGTCATTACGAAGGGTTTATCAAGTAACATGAAGTTCATTGTCTTGGTTGGCCCACCTGGTGCCGGAAAGGGCACGCAGGCCAAGTTGCTGGAGAAGTCCCTTGGCTTGCCGCAGGTGTCAACGGGTGACTTGTTTCGTTATAATCTTAAGAACGACACCGACTTGGGGAAACTCGCTCGAAGCTACATGGATAGAGGCGAGCTGGTCCCGGACGGAGTCACTGTGGCGATGGTGAAGGAGCGCCTGGCTCAACCGGATGCGACTAATGGGGCCATCCTTGATGGATTCCCACGCACTCAGGTTCAGGCTGATGCGTTGGAGCAACTGCTGGAAGAGATCGGCGGTCGGATCTGCGCCGTACCCAACATCGTCGTCGATTTCGAGGAATTGGTTCAGCGTCTGCTTAAACGTGCGCAAATCGAAGGGCGCACTGACGATTCGGAAGATACAATCCGAACCCGGATGCGCGTGTATGAAGAACAGACAAAGCCGCTGCTGGACTATTATGAAAAGCGCGGATTGGTAGTCAATGTGAACGGCCAACAAGATATCGAGGCCGTTCAGCAGGACCTGCGCCGGGTGGTTGAGCAGGCTTGCTGATGGGAATGCCTGGGTATATATATCCGGGCAGGAGAATAGAATCATGAAGGTAACATCATCTGTCAAGCGGCGTTGTCCGAAATGCAAGATCATCAAGCGGAACGGTGTGGTGCGCGTGATCTGTTCTGATCCGAACCACAAGCAGCGTCAGGGTTAAGGGAGATAGAGAATGGCACGTATCGCGGGTGTTGATATTCCGCGCAACAAGCGCGTCGAAATCAGTCTGACATACATTTACGGCATTGGCCGGACGTCCAGCCACCAGATCCTCGAAGCGGCCGACGTGAACCCCGACACGCGGGTTCGCGATCTGTCCGAGACGGAAGTGACTCGCTTGCGCCAGATCGTCGAGAAGGAATACATGGTAGAAGGCGATCTGCGTCGTGAAGTGGCGATGAACATCAAGCGTCTGGGCGAGATTGGCAGCTATCGCGGCTTGCGCCACCGGCGGCATCTACCCGCCCATGGCCAGCGTACCCGCACCAATTCGCGGACGCGTAAAGGCCCCAAGAAGACGGTTGCCGGACGCGGTCGTCGTAAGGGCGGCAAGTAATATTAATTGAGATCTGCCGGCATATTGGGCGATGCATTGCCCAATATGCCGGATAGATGGAGCAAAAGAAAGATGGGACGTAGAAGACAAGCACAAACGACGCGCAAGAAAGCAAAAAAGATGGTGCCCAAGGGGCAGGCCCATATCTATGCCGCCTTTAACAACACCATCGTCACCATAACCGATACGAAAGGCAATACCGTGGCCTGGTCCAGCGCCGGTGCGGCCGGTTTTAAGGGCTCGCGCAAGAGCACGCCCTACGCCGCTCGTCTGGCCGGCCAGAACGCTGCCCGGGTCGCCGTTGAGAACGGGGTGCAGGAAGTTGACGTCGTCGTCAAAGGACCTGGCCCTGGCCGCGAGGCGGCCATCCGCTCGATTCAAGCAAGCGGTATTCGAGTAACATCGATTCAGGACATCACGCCGGTGCCGCATAATGGCTGCCGGCCGCCGAAGAAACGCCGTATTTAATTAATTTAAGCGTTGTCGAGAGGGATAGAAGGGTGGCCAAGCCCGTAAACCTCTCGCAACCCCTGACCGCGCGGCGGTGAAATACTGACCGTAGCGGCCGGTACTTTAGAGGAGGTACCTAAGTTGGCACGATATACTGGCCCTGTTTGCCGGCTATGCCGGCGCGAGGGCGAAAAACTATTTTTGAAGGGGTCTCGTTGTTTGACCCCCAAGTGTTCGGTCGAGCGTCGCGGCTATCCGCCGGGGCAACATGGGCGAGAAAATCAGTTCCGCCGCGGCCGTGCATCTGACTATCTGTTGCAGCTGCGCGAGAAGCAAAAGGCTCGTCGTATCTACGGCGTCCTGGAGCGTCAGTTCAGCCGTTATTTCGATCAAGCGTCGCGCCAAAAAGGCCTGACGGGTTACAACTTGTTGGCTATCCTGGAACAACGCCTCGATAACGTCGTCTATCGGATGGGCTTGGCTGATTCACGTGCTCAGGCGCGCCAATTGGTCTCGCACGGTCATATCATGCTGAATAATCGCAAGACAAACATCCCGTCGGCCCTGGTTTCTCCGGGGGATGTCGTATCGGTGCGGCCAGAAAGCTTCCGCAGGACTTATTTCAAGGATCTGCGCCAGGACTTTGATGATCGCCGTGTGCCTCGCTGGTTGTCGGTTGAAGCCGCCAACTTGTCCGGACGTGTGTTGCATACGCCGGCGCGCGAGGATATCGACATTTCGCTCAACGAACAGTTGATCGTCGAGTACTACTCCCGTTAACGGCAGTTGCTCATCTTGAAACAGACCAATGTAGGGGAGTCGATGAACGCGATGAAAAGGCATAATATCGCAATTATTCTGTCGACGGGTTCCCAACAGGGAGGTAATTGCCTTGGCTATCAATAATCTTGTCATGCCGAAAGTCGAAAGCACGGCTATGTCGTCTGAATATGGCCGTTTCGTGATCGGCCCGCTGGAGCGAGGCTATGGCACCACGTTAGGCAATGCGCTTCGTCGTGTCTTGTTGGCGTCGTTGCCCGGCGCGGCTGTCACGTCCATTCGCGTCACCGATGTGCCTCATGAGTTCTCGGCCATCCCGGGCGTGCGCGAAGATATGATGCAATTCATCCTGAACATCAAGCAATTGCGGTTGCGACTGGTCAACACCGATATCGCCCGCATGCGTTTGGAGGTCCAGGGTGCCGGCCCAGTCACGGCGGCCGATATACAGGTTCCGCCGGAAGTCGAGATCATTGATCCGGGCCTGTATCTGTTTACTGTCGATTCTGATGATACTTATCTGGAAGTTGAATTGATGGCAGAGACCGGCCGTGGCTATTCACCTGCCGAAGAGCGCGGCCGTTTGCCGATTGGCGAGTTGCCCGTCGATGCTATCTTCAGCCCGATCCGGCGCGTGGCCTACGAGGTCGAGAAGACCCGCGTTGGCCAGGTGGCAGACTACGATCGCACGGTCATGGAAATCTGGACCGATGGCACGATCAAGCCCGAGGAGGCGTTGGCTCAGGCAGCCCAGCTGCTAATCCAGCACTTGCGGCCAATCGCCGGCGTCAGCGAAGAGACCTTCGTGGCAGCTGAGGAAGAAAGGGAAGAGGAATCAATTCCCAACGAGATCTATGACACACCCATTGAACAGCTTGACCTGAGCGTCCGCGTTTTTAACTCATTGAAGCGCACGGGCATTACCAAGGTCGGTGAGATGCTGGAGATGCTGGACCGTGGTGAAGAGACGATGCTGGCCATTCGCAACTTCGGCGATAAGTCATTGGATGAGTTGAAACAACAATTACGGCTTAAGGGTTTCCTGCCGGAAGAAGACGAGGCCAAGCGGTCGGCCTAAGCCTCCGATGGCTGCTAGAGGAGTTAACGATGCGTCATAAAGTACATGGCCGCCGGTTGAATCGCGATACCGGCCATCGCAATGCATTACGGCGGAATTTGGTCGCCGACTTGCTGGTGTTCGAACAGATCACGACCACCGAGGCTAAGGCGCGAACCATTCGCCCAGCCGCAGAAAGAATGATCACCCTGGCTAAACGTGGCCTCGCCGGCGGCGAAGACGCCGCGACCGTTCACGCTCGTCGCTTGGCTGCCGCTCGGTTGCCCAATGTGCGAACGATGGAAGCCGACGATGGTTCGTTTGAAGAGGTAGACGTCGTGCGCAAACTCTTTAACGAGATTGCTCCGCGCTATGCCAACCGGCCGGGCGGCTACACGCGTATGGTGAAGATCGGCCGGCGGCCCGGCGATAATGCCGATATGGCCGTGCTGATGTTGGTCGAAGAATAAGTAACGGTACATGTGACGCCTGAGTCGAGAGAAAGGCCGAGCGGCGAGCGCAGAACCTATCGAGCTACTGTTCAATATGACGGAACTGCTTATTATGGTTTCCAGCGGCAACGACGCGGCACACCCTCCATTCAGGCGACACTTGAGCAGGCTCTGACCCAGATAACAGGCCAATCGGTCCGGGTTATTGGGGCGGGGCGGACAGACACCGGCGTTCATGCGCTGGGTCAGGTCGTAGGCTTTACAATTGAGTGGCCAAACCGGCATGGGACTGATGCGCTACTCCGCGCACTCAACGCCAACTTGCCGCAGGATGTGGCCGTAACGGAATTAGCTGAGGCGTATCCGGGGTTTCACCCTCGATTCGATGCACAACGCAGGACATATGAATATCGTGTCCTCAATGTTCCAGTACGGCAACCGTTGATGCGGCAACGCGCCTGGCAGATATCGCAGCCGCTGGATATGGAGACGATGAACGAAGCCGCCGCCTTTTTAATCGGGGTGCACGATTTCGGAACGTTTGGACGGCCGACGGTAGGCGACACGACTATTCGTGAGGTGTTCGAGGCGGAGTGGCAACGAGAGGGCGATCTGCTCGTCTTCCGTATCTGTGCCAATGCTTTCTTGCATCGTATGGTGCGCAGCATAGTCGGTTCGCTCAAAGAGGTGGGCTGCGGGAAGTGGTCTGTAGATGATTTCGAGATGGCGATGGCATCGCGGCTACGAAATCGCTCGGCGACATCTGCGCCCGCTCATGGCCTATACTTGGTATCTGTAGAATATAACGATTGAATAGACCTGATTATCCGGCCACCCGCCGGTGGAGAGGAATATGATGAAAACTTACGTAACCAAACCTGCAGACGTTGAGCGCGCTTGGTACGTTGTGGACGCCGAAGGGCAAACGCTCGGGCGTCTGGCGTCGGGTATCGCGACGGTTCTTCGCGGCAAGCATAAGCCGATCTATAGTCCATCGGTGGACTGTGGTGATTTTGTGGTCGTGATCAACGCTGACAAGATCGCCGTCACGGGTAACCGGATGGACCAGAAGAAATATTACCGGCACTCGCTCTACATTGGTGGCCTGAAGGAGATCACCCTGCGCGACCAGCTGCAGAAACATCCTGAACGAGTCATCGAGTCGGCCGTTCGCGGCATGTTGCCGAAGAACACGCTTGGCCGCAAAATGTTCAAGAAATTGAAGGTATACGCCGGCGGAGAGCATCCTCACGAGGCGCAGCAACCCCAACCCTTAGAGCTGTAAGTCGACGACTATCAGCTGGACAAGAGGAATTATTATGAGTGAATATTTTGAGGGAATCGGTCGCCGTAAAGAGGCCTCCGCGCGCGTACGCATCTACCTTCGCGAAGCAGACGCAGCTGAAGCGCCTGTCTTTACGGTTAACGAGAAGCCGGTCGAAGATTTCTTCCCGCGCTATGGCGATTATCAGACCTTGATCGGCCCGCTGGAAGATAGCGATCTGATGGGCAAGGTCGATGTGACGGTTCTGGTTCAAGGGGGCGGTATTACCGGCCAGACCAGCGCCGTTCGTCTCGGGCTGGCCCGCGCGCTTGTCAAGTACGATGAGAACCTGCGTGCGCCGCTGCGCGCGGGCGATCACCTCACACGCGACGCCCGCATCAAGGAACGCAAAAAGCCAGGTCTCAAGCGCGCCCGCAAGGCTCCGACCTACACCAAGCGTTAAATCTCACTTATTGCGAGACTTTTCATGCGACGGCCCGTTTAATCGGGCCGTCGCCCGTTGATATGACTATCATTACCGGCTTGAGCCTTGTCCAACCTGCTGTGGCCCAGCTAGGCATTGAGATCCTCGGTGGCCTGCAATTATTCGATGCCGCAGAACTCGAGGCCATGTCCTATCCGCCCATTAACCCGGACGTTCCTGCGCTGTTGATTCAAGTTCGGGATCGCGCGCTAGTGGGAAAGATGAGCTTGTTGCTGATGAGCGTCTACCCGGCCGGACATCAAGTCGCGCTGGTTCGCGCCGGCGATGACAGTGAGCCGGGTGTTGAGTGGCTACCGCTCTCTGATATCAGTGATAGCGAATATGTTGATGATCGGGCGAGCCTCTATGTTCCCCCGCTGCCATTGAAATCCAGCTTGCCGGCGCTAGCCGAATCGGTCTCGGTTCTGCGACAGCCCGGCGGTTGCCCCTGGGATCAGGAACAAACGCCCCAGAGCCTGCGCGAAGGCTTCCTGGAAGAGGCGTATGAGGTTCTCGCTGCGCTGGATACGGGAGACACGGAAAACCTTCGTGAGGAGCTTGGCGATCTTCTTTACCATGTTGTCATGCAGACGCGGATGGCGGCCGAAGCCGGCCAGTTCACTCTATCCGATGTTCTGGCCGGTATCGAAGCCAAGCTCAAACGCCGTCATCCACACGTCTGGGGTGATTGGCAAGTTTCCAACTCGGCCCAGGTCTTGCGCAATTGGGAGATAATTAAGCAGCAGGAAAAGGCCGGACAACCTAAAGACCAGACTCCATCTGCACTGGATGGGATTCTTGCGAATCTGCCTGCCCTGGCTCGGTCGCAGAAAATTCAGAAAAAAGTTGCCGGGACGGGCTTCGATTGGCCCGATATTTCCGGTGTGTACGATAAGCTGGCCGAAGAAGTTCAGGAAGTGCGTCAAGCAACTACCCCGGAAGAATTGCAACTTGAATTGGGCGATGTGCTGTTCGTTGTCGCCAATTTGGGCTTATGGCTAAATGTCGACGCGGAAAGCGCCTTGCGTGAGGCGAACGAGCGATTCGGTCGCCGTTTTCGTCAGGTAGAACGTTTGGCGGCTGACCGTGACCTCACGCTAAGTGTTTTACCCTTTGATGCACTGGATGCTTTATGGGAGGAAGCTAAGGCGATCCTTGCGCAAACTACCGTAGCTGATACAGTTCAAGACGAACCATCCTGATTTAAGTTCTTCGAAACGATTGTGACGACGACGGTATTAAACATTGTACTTTTGGTCTTGGCCGGATTGGCGATGCTGGGGGCCTTTTACTACGCTGTAAGGGGCATCGGTTCAAAATCCAGAGTCCAACGCCAAATGTATAATGTGGGGCAGGTGGAAGTCAAGCGCGCCAGTCAGGTAAGCCTTGTTCGTGCGGCGACCCTCTTTATTGTCGGGCTTATTTTCCTTGGCCTGTTCGCCGCCCGGCCGTTTGTTTCGCGCGCTATTACAAGCCTTGTCCCGGCGGCTACACCTACCCCCGAGGTCACATTGACGCAGGAGCCTGCCCCGCAAATTGCGCCGACCATCGGCCCCACGGTCGAAATTATCCCTACTGATCCTCCTGCATCACCCTCTCCGGAGGCGACGATTGTCCCTACGGCTACTTCTGCGCCGATCACAGCCGTGGTCAGTAGCGGGGTGGGGGTCTGGTTGCGCGGCGCTCCGAGCACCAGTGGCGAGCAACTCGAGTGGCTGTTGGATGGCGTCGTGGTGACTCTGCTGGCGGGACAGGAGACAACCGATGATCTTGTTTGGCAGCAGGTACGCACCGAGGCCGGTGATGAAGGATGGGTCGCCCGCGATTTCCTCACCGTGAACGAACCGGAGCCTTGATCGCCTCCGATTGTTTATATTTCCTTGACCCAACTGTATCTTAGTCGCTGGACGATCCCCACGCCGGAGCACGCATCGCTTGGGGCGATTGGTGGCGGAAGTATGTGTCGTATAGTTCCGAGTAGTGTCCCCCGGCTTTCATCAACGTTTGATGGCTGCCTTCCTCGATGATTCGCCCTTTTTGCAGAACGATGATGCGGTCGGCCGAGCGCACGGTTGATAGACGATGAGCGATGATGATCGCCGTGCTGTTAGCCATGATCAGATCGAGCGCATGCTGGATTTGTGATTCCGTGAACGGATCTACGCTGGCCGTCGCCTCGTCGAGAACGAAGATACACGGCGCTTGCAGCAGCACGCGCGTCAGGGCGACCAGCTGACGCTGTCCCATCGACAAGCGACTGCCACGCTCGCCGACGTCGCTATAAATGCCGTCCGGTAATGTTTCCAGCCACTCCCCTTCGCCGATGCGTCGTGCCACGGCTTCGATTTGATCATCGGTCGCGTCCGGAACAGCGTAGCGAATATTATCAGCCACGGTGCCCGCAAAGAGGAATGGCATTTGCGATACGATGCCGATATGGCTGCGGTAGCTCCTCAGATCGTAAGTGCGTATATCCCCGCCGTCGACCGTGATTTGCCCTTCCTGGAATTCATAGAACCGGGCGATTAGCCTGATGATGCTTGATTTGCCCGCTCCGGTGTGCCCAACCAGGGCTACGCTTTCACCTGGCTGAATATGTAAGTTGAAGTCGTCAAGGATCTGTTCCTTTTCCGAGTAGCGGAAGGTGACGTGATCGAAACGAATGTCTCCTCGCAGATCGCCAACCACGATAGAGTCGGTCTGTATGACGCTTGATTCTGCGTCGATGAGACCGAATACACGCTCAGTGGATGCCAAACCGACCTGGAATTGACTCCAGAAAGCAGACAGGTTTGTGATGGGGAACCAGAAGCTGTCCACAGTAGTGACAAAGAGGTACCATGAGGCGATGGAGATGATCCCGGCAATGGCGCTACGCCCGCCGAAATAGACCAATGCCGCGGTCCCTACGCCGGCCAGGGCGTTTAGCGAGGGGTAAATATTAGCCAATACAAAGGCGCGGCGAATGTTGATTCGATATGCCGAATCATTGACGTCGAGGAACTCACCGTAGATGGCCCCTTCTTGCCGGTAATTCTTGGCTACCCGGATACCGCTGACCGCTTCCTGGATGGCTTTGTTGACTTCCGCCAGGACGCGCGAACTTTGCCGGGTTACATCACGCGCCATTCGACGAAATGCCAGGGCGACGACAACGACGACGGGCGTCATGATCAGGACGGCCAAGGTTAAGGGGACGTTGATCGTGAACAGGACGAATATCAGGATAAACGCCGTTGCTAATTGATTAATGACGTCTGTAGCGATCGTAACGACATCACCGAAATCTTGCGTGTCGCTTGTGATCCGGCTGACGATTCGACCAGTCGAGTACTCATCGAAAAAAGATAAATCCTGCGTCATGGCGGCGTTGAAGGCGTCGTTACGCATAGTCATTAAGACATCAGCCACTACCTGGGCCGTCAGATAGCGTCGGATGAGCATCATGCCCCACACACCGACGCCCATGATGAGTACGAGTGAAGCCAGGACGGCAGGGAAGCCGGCTTTTGTGGCATCGCCAAGACTTCTGGCGATGATGATCGGCAGGGCCGCCCCCATGATGGCCATGATAAAAATGGCGATGGTGATGACCACTACCTTCGCTTTGTAGGGCTTGAAATAATGGAGAATTCGAGCGACTAGTTCCTTGTCGCTATAAACGCGGTCGTATCGTTCGGCTTCTAGTACAGCGGTGATTCTTGCCATAAATTGATCTGAGTATTACAAAATTCTTTGGCCGAGCAGCGATGCGGTAAGCCCGACGGAAAGCTCGGCCGTCTGATTCCTGTCGTCCAGGATGGGGTTAATCTCAACGATATCCAATGATTCTACGCGACCACTATCGCCCAGGATCTCCATCAACAGATGCGCTTCACGGTATGTTAGTCCGCCGGGTACCGGGGTACCCACGCCGGGCGCCTCGGCCGGGTCGAGGCTGTCCATGTCGAGGCTCACATGAAGGCGCGGCAGGTGACGCAGGCGATCGAGGGCTTGACGAGCAACGACTCCTATGCCGAATTCATCTACATGACGCATCGTGAAAACGTGAATCCCGCTGCGGGTTAATCGCTCTCGCTCAATAGTATCCAGATTGCGTATGCCGATTTGCACAATTTGTGCCGGCTTCAATGTTGGGCCGGGGGAACCGATATTGATCAGCTCTTCGGGTCCTTCGCCGATAATAGCTGCGACGGGCATCCCATGGATGTTGCCGCTGGGCGATGTTTCCGGAATATTGAAGTCACTGTGAGCATCGATCCATATCATCCCAATCGGCCCTCGCGTCGCCGCGGCCGCCACTGACCCTATGCTCATACTGTGATCTCCGCCTAAAAATATAGCAAAATTATCGTCGGCGATCCACGGAACGGCTCTTTCGTAAACCGTCTGGCAAATGGCTGCGACAGCGTGTTGTCGCTTGTCGCTTCCTCTGGCGGCACGTTCTTCCGGGTTTAGAACGGCCACGTTGCCCTCGTCATGGACGACGTGCCCTAACTGCTCAAGCCTGGCCTTCAGGTTGGCGTAACGGACGGCACTCGGCCCGGTATCCACGCCTCGTCGATTGGTGCCCAAGTCCATAGGCACGCCTAAAATGCGTATTTCGCGCTGCATATTGCCTCAATTCGTTATTTTGATAGGGAGGGTTATTGTGACCCAGAGCAGAGTTCTACGCAACTAGTGATTTGCCGGCCTGATTTGCGAGCATATAATCGCCTCGATGTCTCGTAATGATTGGTATAAGGTGGAGCAATTGCCTTGGCCCGCTGATTGGGCGGCGCTCTTCGGCCGTCCCGCGCCACTGGTCGTCGAAATCGGCTTCGGAAGCGGTTTGTTCCTGGTCGATATGGCCCGCCGGCGGCCGGATGTTAACTTGCTCGGCCTGGAGATCTCTATTCCATCGATTCGCAGGGCAGCCCGGAAGGTCCATCGAGAAGATCTATCGAGGGTGATCTTGATGCAGGCTTCGGCCGAAGCTGTACTTCAGGCTTTATGTGAGCCGGGATCGATCGCCGGCGTCATCATCAATTATCCCGACCCGTGGCCCAAGAAAGATCATTTTGATCGCCGTCTGATCGATGACACCTTTCTGCGCCTGTTAGCTACGCGTATGGCGTCAGGGGCCGATCTTGATATTGCCACTGATCATGATGATTATGCCGGCCAGATCGCCATGTGCCTGTCACGCTCGCCACATTTCAGTAGCCGACAGGATACGCCCTTCTCTTACGATGATTCCGGCCGGGTACGGACGAAGTACGAGCAAGTCGCCTTGAGCGAGGGACGCACCCCGCGCTATTTCAAATGGCGGCGCAACGATGCACCTATCGACAATTCGTTCCCTTTTCCCGTGGAGTTGCCTATGCCTCATGTTGTTCTGCGCCTGCCGGCTGACTTGACCGAAATCGGTCGCCACATCCGACCCACGGTTATTGAATTGGAATCTACCCGCATTCGCTATATCGACGCTTATCAATCATTCCATGACGGCAAGCTCTTGATTGAGACCTATGTCAACGAAGATCCGATCCAGCAGCGTATTGGCCTGGAGATCCGTTCCCGCCCGGCCGGAGAGATCATCATATCGTTGGCTGAAGTGGGCTTTCCACGGCCGACTCCCGGCGTCCACCTGGCGATTCGCTACTTGGTCGATCAATTGCGCGAGGAGTTCCCCTCGCTTGTCGTCATACAAACAACATTACAGGGTGATCATGCCGACCGTTCACACTAACGGGATTAATATGTATTATGAGGCCGCCGGGCAGGGCGAGCCGCTCCTCCTGCTGCATGGTCTTGGCTCGCAATCCGAGGATTGGGCCTTCCAGTTCCCGGCCTTCTCCCAACATTATCGCGTCATCGCCCCGGATATTCGTGGGCACGGCCGCAGTGACAAACCGCGTGGCCCGTATAGCGTTTCGATGATGGCTGATGATATCCTGGGTATGCTTGACGCGCTGGCTATCGAGTCGACCCATATCGTTGGGTTGTCGATGGGCGGGATGATTGCCTTCCAAATGGCCGTTGATCACCCGGAGCGAGTGCGGAGCATGGTCATCGTGAATAGTGGCCCGTCGCTGGTGCCGCGCACAATTCGCGAATGGTTGGCTCTCCAACAACGGCTGCTCCTGGCGCAGTTGTTCAGCCCTGCGCGCAGCGGTGAATTTATCAGCCGGCGCTTGTTTCCCAAACCCGAACAGGCGGCCATGCGCGAACAACTCGTCGAGCGTTGGTCGGCTAATGACCCGGGAGCATACCGGGCAGCGATGCGCGCCATAGCCGGCTGGAGCGTACTTGATCGTATCGACACGATCCGGTGTCCGACGCTTGTCATCTCCGGCGATCGCGACTACCTGCTGGCCGACGCCAAGCGCGCCTATACGGAGCGTATCCCGGGAGCACGGCTAGTCGTCATCGAAGATTCCGGCCATGCTACACCGATCGATCAAGCCGAGCAGTTTAACAAAACGGTGCTTGAGTTTTTGGGTGGGGTCGGGTGAGAAAAGGCCGCTGCGACGGCTGCTCGCCACTGCCCCGGGCTTCTATAGCTCTTGTGGATATGGCTCAATGTCCAGGCCGATATGATCCTGGAACAGCTTTAGAATTTCACCCGGCTCAGCATGGCGGCCGACCTCCTTTTTGGAGAACAGGGTTTGCCCATTGACCACGAAACGAAATATGCCGCTGCCCTGGGTAACCAACGAGAAACTCTCGATGATGTGCTGATAATGACTCATGATGTCGTCCGCCACACGGGCGGCGCGTGGCCAGTAGTTTCAGGGCACGCAATATTCAAGGGTTATCTTATATTTTTCCATGGGTGTGTGGCTCCAGCAGATCGAGCGTAGCGCACGCTCACCAGATCATAGTCTTATGGCTTGGGCAAGTCAAACGACTGTCGGCGAACGGTCGCCCAAGCGCCTTGACTTTTAGCCTTCCTCGGATAAAATCGAATCTTGCTGTTGGGCCTGTAGCTCAGCTGGGAGAGCGCTACAATCGCACTGTAGAGGCCAAGGGTTCGAATCCCTTCAGGTCCACCTGACTGATAAACAGGGACGAAATAATCTTCGTCCCTGTTTTCTTTTCTAGCTTGATTTGATCTAGAGTTTCAACAGGCGCATCCCGTTCAGGATGACAACCAGCACGGATAGTTCGTGGACGAGCATCCCCCCGGCCATGTGGACCCGCCCCAGGAGTACCCCCGCCATCAGAATCGCCACAGTCAGCAGCGCGATAACCACGTTCTGGCGGATATTACGCAGGGTGGCCTTCGAGAAGCGAATCGCTTCCGGTATCTTCATGAGGTCGTCGGCCATCAGGGCGATATCGGCCGTCTCAATAGCTATATCGGTACCGGCGGCGCCCATGGCCATGCCGATGTTGGCCGCTGCCAAGGCGGGCGCATCATTGATGCCGTCGCCGACCATAGCCACTACGCGCCCGCCCGCCTGCAACTCACGGATCGCGCTCAATTTGTCATCTGGCAGTAAGCCGGCGCGTATATCGATGATGCCCGCTTCCCGCGCGATAGCGCGCGCTGTGGTCTCGTCGTCCCCGGTGAGCATGACGATTTCGACCCCCAGCGAGCCTAGCTTCTGGATCATCTCCGGCGCGTTGCCTCGTAAGGTGTCAGCGATGCCGATAATACCTGTGATGATGCCATCCAATGCCACCAGGACGGCCGTCTTGCCCCCGTCCTTCAGCTCGTTCAAAGCTTCATGGGCCTCGCTCGGAACAGGGATTTCCAGTTCTTCCATGAGCAGTGGCGTGCCAACGGCGATCCGGCGCCCCTGATAATCAGCATAGATACCTTTGCCGGTAGCTGTGAAGAATTCATCAGACGCTGGGATCTCGCGGTGAGGCCCTACTTCAGTCAGGATCGATCGTGCCAACGGGTGCTCGGAGCCTGTCTCTGCGATAGCTGCCCAATAAAGAACGTCGATTTGTTCCTCAGACCAGCGCTCATTGCTCTTTGATCGCATATCCGGGCGATTGGTGATGAATGCCAATGAGCCTATGGGGCTTCTCTCCGGCAACAAGGCGATAACGTCGGTCACGAAAGGCTTGCCGACCGTAAGCGTGCCCGTCTTATCCAGGGCAACAACGGTAATCCGACCGGCGTTCTCCAGATATTCGCCCCCTTTAATGAGGATGCCGCTCTTGGCTGCACGGCCGATACCGGCCACGACTGAGATCGGCGTAGAGATCACCAGCGCGCCAGGACACCCGATGACCAGAAGCGTCAACGCCAGGTCGAGATCGCGGGAGATCGCCAGGGTCAACGCGCTGAGAATGATAACTAACGGCGTGTAATATTTCGCGAACCGTTCAATGAATCGCTGAGTGGGCGCTTTTTCTTCCTGGGCTTCTTCAACGCGATGCACGATGCGCGCCAGCGTCGTGTCCGCGCCGACGCCCGTCGCCCGGACCTTGAGGAGGCCGTCCTGATTAATGGTTCCGGCATAGACAACGCTCCCCGAAACTTTCTCTTCAGGGAACGGTTCGCCGGTGATCATGCTTTCATCCACAGTTGAGCGACCGTCGATGACCTCGCCATCCACGGCCACTTTCCCGCCTGGTTTGACGATCACAGTCTCGCCTACGATGACTTCGTGAGGCATGACCTCGAGTTGACGACCATCACGCCACACGATCGCGGTCGTTGGCGCTAGATCAAGGAGTCCCTGGAGGACCTGGCGAGTCTGGTTCAATGTTCGTGCTTCCAGATAAGCGCCGAACAGGAAGAGGAACGTTACCGCGGCCGCTTCCCAATACTCACCGATGATCAATGCGCCCGTGGTGGCGATCGTGACCAGTAATTCGATACTGATGTGACGATTGCGAAGGCTGGCGATAGCGCGTGTGGCGATGTCGGAACCGGCCAGGATCGCCGCCAGGACCATCATGATATTGTAGCCCGTGCGCCAGCCCAGGAGGCCGTCGGAAACGAAAGCGAGGATGATCAGCGTCCCGCTGGCGATCATCAACACTTGCCGTCGTGATTTTGGATTTCTAAACCGGCTCCTTAATGTGTTCATTGGCTCTTCCCCGATTGATGGGTAGGACGCGAGCGGACCTCGCGTCCTACCTTGATTAGAATGAGGCGACTTTGGCCTCGTATCCCACTGAGCGGATAGCTTCGATAAGCTCAGTATCCTTTACGGCCGCCGAATCGTGCTCGACGACAATGCGGCCTGTATTGAAGTGCACGGTTGCCTCTTCAACGCCGGTGACAGACTTCAAGGCCTTCTCGATTTTGGCCACACAGGATGGACATGACAGATCTTGACTGCGTAAAATTGTTTTCATTTGAATACCTCACTTGAGTCTGGCTATACCGTACACGATCTGGGCCGATCGTTACATGATTTGGCGCAGATTACGGCACGGGTTTTTGAATCGAGGCAGAGGGTGAGAGGGAGTGGATGACTTAGAGGTGTTGCGAAACGCTTAGATGGGCGGCTTGCTTCCCGGCTTTGGTGATATTAGTCGCTGATGTTTGCCACCTCGCGTAATCGGGGCAAGTTGGTAATAGCGATCCATTGGCGTCCGGTGTCGATGAGATCGGCTTTCTGGAATTGGCTGATGATCCGGCTAACACTTTCCGGTGTGCTACTCACCATACCTGCCAGGTCCTCGCGCGATAGTGGCGTCTGGATCAATAGTCCCACATCGTGTGGTTCGCCAAGTTTCTCAGCCAGTTTGACCAAGGTATGAGCGGTGCGCTCCTCTACAGTATGGGCGCTGATCTGCCGGATGGTCTCGTGAGCCTCATGAAGCCGTTTGGAGGTGATATCTAATATCGCCAGCGCCACTGTCGGATAGCGAGCCAGGATGGAGCGAAAATCGCTTTTGCTGATGCTTAGCGTGCAGGCCGCGGTTTGGGCGATGGCCGTGTCCGAATAAGTGTCGTCGTCCGTGAGAGAGAGGCTGCCGAAAAATTCGCCGGATGTGAGGATGTCGAGCAAGATCTCCTGCCCGTTCAGGGCATGGCGCATGATTTTGACAATACCCGCCGCCACTACGTACAGACGAATCGCGGGGTCCCCGGCGTGATAGATCGACTCTTGCGCCTCAAAGCCTACTTCTCGAAATAGAGTGTTGATCTCCGTGATTTCCTGAGCTGTAAGAGAGGTAAAGAATGGGAGCCTTTGCAGAATCTTCAGGCGAAGCGGGATGTCGCACATGTGCGGCTCAACAGGCTTCAGTTCGACAGGGGATCTTTTACGACGCTTGGCCATCTGGATATCATATCCCGGTTGTTAACTGACCGGGCCTGTTGACAAGTCTAAGCATTTTACCCGAGGATTGCCAATCGCCTGGTAGGGCTGGGCTGATTTTAGGAACCAAATTTCTTGCACTTTACCATAGATCGAGGTATAGTATCTTTCGTTCGTGCGATGGTATCGAAAGATACCCCGCTGAATGTAAGATTATACGTGAAAGACTACGATCAGGAGTAGTAGGCGCGGTGGATAGAGAGTCGCCCCTTGGCTGAAAGGGCGACAAGTTGAGCCGAACTCGCCTGGGAGTCGCGCTGGTGAATCGATAGCCGGCGACGGTTTACACTCGTTACGTGTTAAAGTGGATGATATGGGCCTGTAGCTCAATTGGGAGAGCGCCACAATGGCATTGTGGAGGTCAAGGGTTCGAACCCCTTCAGGTCCACTTTTTGATCATCAATCAGAGTGGTACCGCGGAACCTCTTTCGTCTCTGAGCGAAAGAGGTTCTTTTTGTATGGAATAATCCTTGCAATCATAGAATTGGAGTCGTGAACATGAGTGACACCTACGATCCGGCCGTCATCGAGCCGAAGTGGCAGCAAAAATGGGAGGCTGACCAACTCTACCGTTCTCGAGTAGATTGGAGCAAACCCAAGTATTATGCGCTGACGATGTTGCCCTATCCAAGCGGAGATCTTCATATCGGGCATTGGTTCGCCATGACACCCTCCGATGCGCGAGCGCGGTTCATGCGCATGCGTGGCTATAATGTCTTGTTCCCGATGGGTTTTGACGCCTTTGGCTTGCCGGCTGAGAATGCCGCTATTCAGCGCAACATCCACCCCAAGACCTGGACATATGCCAATATCGAACGCATGCGTAAACAACTGCGTAGTATGGGCACGATGTTCGATTGGAAGCGCGAGGCGGTTAGTTGCGATCCGGCATACTACCATTGGACAGAATGGTTCTTTATCCAGCTCTATAAACATGGTCTGGCCTATTGGGGCGAGGGGTTGGTCAACTGGTCGGAAACTCTGCAGACAGTTTTGGCTAATGAGCAGGTCATTGATGGCAAGGATGAGCGGACGGGCCAGCCGGTAGTCCAAAAGATGATGAAGCAGTGGTTCTTTGCCATCACCAAATATTGCGAAGAACTGCTGAACTTCGAAGGACTGGATTGGCCTGAGCCCATCAAGTTGATGCAGACGAACTGGATCGGCCGCAGCGAAGGCGCGCGTGTTGTGTTCACTAGTGAGCACGGCGATCCTATCGAAGTCTTCACCACTCGTCCTGATACTTTGTGGGGGGCGACGTTCATGGTGTTGGCCCCGGAACACGATCTGGTCGATAAACTAACCAGTGATGGGCAGCGCGAGATTGTGGACGCCTATCGTGCGCAAACGGCACGAGCAACAGAGATTGAACGCTTGGCCGACACTCGCGAGAAAACCGGCGTCTTCACCGGCGGCTATGCCATCAATCCGGTCAATCAGAAGCGCATACCGGTTTGGATCGCCGACTATGTGCTTGGCTCTTACGGCACCGGGGCGATCATGGCTGTACCCGCCCATGATGAACGCGACTTTGAGTTCGCTCGCAAATACAACCTGGCGATTGTGCCGGTCATTCAGCCGGATGCTGACGAATCGATCGATGGATCCGCAATGGAAATCGCCTATGTCGGCCCTGGTGTCATGATCAACAGCGACCAATTTAATGGTACGCCGGTGACGGCCGATAAAGGCTGGGCTAATCCTTCGGTCAATACTGTGGCCGAATGGCTGGCGGAGAAGGGCATTGGTGGGAAGTCGGTCAATTATCGCATGCGTGATTGGCTCATCAGTCGCCAGCGGTATTGGGGCGCGCCGATCCCGGCCATCCATTGCGTTGACGGGACTATTGAGATGACGCCCGACGACCAGTTGCCGGTGCTGTTGCCTGACGATGTGGAGTTTATGCCCACCGGCCAAAGCCCGTTACGCTATCATGAGGCATTTCAGCATACGACTGATTCCCATGGTCGGCCGGCGCGACGCGAGACGGACACGATGGATACGTTCATGTGCTCGTCATGGTATCAATATCGCTATCTAAGCCCCCAGTATGATAAAGGTCCGTTCGATCCGGCTGAGGCCGCTTACTGGCTACCGGTCGATGTCTATACCGGTGGGGCAGAGCACGCCACGATGCACCTGCTCTATACGCGCTTCTTCACCAAGGCCATGCGCGATTTGGGAATGTTTGAAGAGACCCAAGCGATCATGCATGCCAATGGCCGTGACTCTAAAGGCCTGTTCGATGAGCCAATGCTCATGCTGCACAATCAAGGGCAGATCCTGGGGGCGGAACGTAAGGGAGATACGATCGTTGCTCGCGGACGGCGCCAGGGTAATGTGTTTGTAGCTGATCGGATCGAAGTGATCGACCCTGCATCGGTTGATGCAGGGGTGCGCGATGACTCTGTCATCGGAGAGCTCATGAAGCGCACCGAAAATGTTATGCAGGTGGACGCCGGCGGCGTGTTGGTCACGGTTGAGGCGGCTCCCGATGCCTATATTAATATCCCTGCTATTGATGGCGATAACACGGTCAATCAGCTGCGCCACCATTTGGAAATCCAGCGCATGTCCAAGAGTAAGGGCAACGTTGTCAATCCTGATGAGCTTGTTGACGAATTTGGCGCTGATACGGTGCGTGCCTATCTGATGTTCTTTGCCAAGTGGGAGCAGGGCGGCCCGTGGAACTATGGCGGCATCAAGGGGCCGCAGCGGCTGCTGCAGGATATTTGGGAGATCGGTCGAGCCGATTATCAACCCGGGACGGTTGATGAATCGATCTCACGCGCATTACGTCGTAAGACCCATCAGACCATCCGTAAAGTGACACAGGATCTGGACGAGTTTTCATTCAATACGGCCGTGGCGGCGATCATGGAATTACGTAATACCATCCTGGCCGCACAAAAGGAGTCGGCCGTGTCTCGCGAAGCCTGGGATGAAGCGGTGGATACGATGCTGCTGCTGATGGCGCCTATATCCCCCTATATCACCGAGGAGCTATGGGCGCGACGCGATCGTCCCTATAGTATTCATCAACAGGCGTGGCCGGTATGGGATGAAGATATCGCCCGTGAGGAGTTGATCAGTCTGGTGATCCAGATAAACGGCAAGACTCGTGACAAGATAGAAGTTTCGGCTGGCCTGGATGACGACGCCCTTGGCCGAATCGCGTTAGAGTCCGAGAAGATCCAGCGAATTCTGGAAGGTAAAGCTCCGCGCAAGGTGATCGTCGCTCGAGGGACGCTGGTTAATATCGTCGCCTGATTAGGGGTGGCCGGAGTTTAGACGAAGGCCGCCCCGATTCCACTCATACCGGAGATTAATTGATAGAGGCCGAAGGCCAGTAATGCTACAGCCGATATGGCTCGCAACGCATGGTTGATGCGAGGCTCGATCTTGCCGGCGCCGGCAAAAAACAGCACGAAGAGAGCTCCGCCAGCGACGATCGCGCCGTAGAAACTTATCAGAAAAGTTAGGCCGTATATCGGGTTTGCTCGCCAGCCTCTGATAAGAATTGGCCCAGCCACTGTTGCCCAGAAAATATAAGGCGCCGGGTTCAGGAGGTTCATCAGCGCAGCCTTGAAGATATTGGCAACGATACTTCCTTCTATGGCGACTGCTGGATCGCCGGTTGCCGCTCCCTGCCGAAACGATCGCCACGCGTTCCAGGCCAGGTAAATGAGGAAAAGCCCTCCAACCACCTGCAAGCCGGGCAATAACCAACCCGGCAATCGGGTAAGCACGACCAGAACAAGGACTAAAATTGGTCCGTCGCTGATAAGAGGCGCGAGCGTGGCCGGTAGCGCTCGACGCCACCCTTCCCGCGCCAGGAGTGACAAGAGAAAAGCCTGGATCGCTCCAGGCTGGATGGCCGCGGTCGCCCCTAATAATAAGCCTTGAAGTAGGTAGGTCGCCAAATCGACTTATAACCGTGTGAGGATGTCAGGGCCGTTTGGGGTGATGGCGATGGTATGCTCGAACTGCACCGAGAGCTTCCCGTCGGCCGTGATAACCGTCCAGCCGTCGGGCAGCAAGATCCATTCGTGAGTCCCCTCGTTAATCATCGGCTCGATGGTGAAAGTCATGCCCGGCACGAGGCGCGGGCCTGGCGTCGATTGGCGAATGTGGGAGACGGACATATTCTCGTGCAGAATACGGCCGATCCCATGTCCGCCCCATTCGTGGACAACAGAAACTCCCTGGGTGTCGGCATAATCCTGGATAGCACGGCCGATATCATGTAGATGATTGTTGTACTGTGCTGCCTCGATACCCCGGTGAAGCGCCTCACGGCCGATAGCCAGCAGCCGCTCGACATGAGGTGCGACCTGACCGACGGGATAAGTGACGCAGGCGTCGCCGCAGAATCCCTTGAGCCGTAATCCAATATCGATGCCTACGACGTCCCCTTCTTCGAGTATGCGCTCATCCGGTAACCCGTGACAAATCTCGTGGTTGACCGAAGCGCAGATGGTGCCGGGGAAGGGAGGGTGGTCATGCCCACTACCGCGATAGTTCTTGTATAACGTTTCCGCGCCTTGCTTATGAATATGATTTTCGACCAGTATATCGAGGGCCTTTAGCGTGACGCCGGGTTTGATGTTCTCTTCGAGGATGGCGAAACATTCAGCAGTCAGCCGGCCTGCCGCGCGCATTCGAGCTAGTTCTTTGCTGTTTTTTGGCTTCATGACAAGGACTGATTATATAACATTAAAAGCCTCCTCGCATTGGCCACGATTGTTACCTATGTAATGTCAACTATAACCCCTTTTCTGCGATTATGATGACAGAAAATATCACCAATATAAATAATATCAATAATAATATTAAATATATTGACATATGATGTTATTTATTATATGCTGCACAAATAATTCTGATGCAGACCTATTCGGACCTGACGACACTTCTTCCGATTTCTGGTGACTTATGAACGACGAAAGCAACGGCCAGCGCTCCCTACGCCCCTTTATCATCCTCTGGACAGGGCAGTCAATTTCCTTGATCGGCAGCCAGCTCGTGCAATTCGCCCTGATTTGGTGGATGACTCAGCAAACGGGTTCGGCTACCGTCCTGGCTATTGCCTCCGTCATCGGTTTGCTCCCGCAGGTATTCCTCGGCCCCTTCGCCGGAGTGATGGTCGACCGGTGGAATCGACGCCTGGTGATGTTAGGCGCAGATCTCACGGTTGCGCTGGCGACGCTTGGATTAGCTGTCATGTTTTGGACCGGGTCGGCCGAGATATGGCATGTCTACGTGGCGCTGTTCATCCGGTCGCTTGGCGGTGCGTTT
The DNA here is from genome assembly GCA_019454405.1 of Promineifilum sp. Taxonomy (GTDB): domain Bacteria; phylum Chloroflexota; class Anaerolineae; order Promineifilales; family Promineifilaceae; genus Promineifilum. Next base: position 47,206 of record JACFOH010000011.1, on the reverse strand, counting down.
CACTGGCCCGCCATGACTGCTTCAACATCGTTGATGGTCCCCAAGGAACAACTGACTCGCGTCCAGGGCTTAAACCAGATTCTCAACGGGGGCCTCAACGTCGCTTCAGCTCCGCTAGGCGCTTTACTGGTCACCTTGTTACCTGTTGAGGGTGTCCTGCTGATTGATTTGCTCACTGCGAGCATTGCGATTGCTCTTCTGCTACTGATCCAGATTCCCCAGCCAAAACAAGCTGTGGCCGATGGATCTCAGTCCTCTATATCTGCCTACTGGACGGATTTGCGGGACGGCATGCATTATTTGGTTAGTTGGCGGGGGCTGTTCTACCTTGCTCTGACGGCTATGTTACTGAATATGGTCCTCAGCCCGACGACAAGCTTTATGCCCTTGCTGGTGACCAACCACTTTTCGGGCACTGCCTGGCATCTTGGAATTCTTGAGGGAGGATTTGGTGTCGGTATTTTGATCGGCGGTTTGTTGCTCGGTGTGTGGGGCGGCTTCAAACGGCAAATCATGACTTCGGTCATAGGAGTCGCCGGCATTGGCGTAGGTGTGCTCATCGTTGGCAGCGCTCCGGCTTCCATGTTCCCCTTGGCGGTTGGCGGGATGCTCATGGGCGGAGTCATGAGTTCGCTGACAAACGGTCCGATTATGGCCATATTTCAGGCTAAGGTCGCTCCAGAGATGCAAGGGCGCGTATTTACCCTTATGGGTAGCCTGACTACGGGTATGATGCCGATCAGCCTGGTGGTAGCCGGCCCGTTGGCTGATGTTATTGGCGTGCGGACATGGTTCATCGGCTCAGGGCTGTTTACCTTGGCAATGGCGATTTGTATTCTTTTCATGCCTTCATTGATGAATCTGGAGGCGGAGCGAGACGACTACGTAGAAGGAGAAGACAAGAAGGAAGCAATATCTTCCCAGCTCTCCTTAGGTTCTCCACTCGATTCAGCTGAAGGAGTCTGAGCCGTTGGGTGCTCAGGCCGCTGTGGTGATGGCCCGCAGGGCAATACCGAACAAGAAAAGCGTGGTGAAGGCCAACACCCATTGGGCCCGATTGCTATCGTCCCCGCGCAATACGGACAGGTAGATGAACGGCAGAAAGACCAGTGCGAACACGCCATAAAGCAGGTGCATGCCCGATCGTTGAATACCTGTGCTCAGACCGCTAACCCATAATGTGAAACCGAGGAGCGCCTGAATGACGAAGATCATCTGGCCGATAAAGGCGGCCCCTAAATAATTGCCGTTGACTGCCTGTCCGCGAATCCCCCGGACTAAGCCCCAGAGGCCAATGATGAGGAAAAAGAGCCAGGCGGTATTAGATAGCGCACTGTGAATCGCTAGAATAGTCGTCATTTGAACATCCTTGTAGGCGGCCGAGTGTAGCCCTGTGGAAGGCTCTTGTCAAAGACGCTTCACTGCAAAAGTGTATCGGTTGAGTTACAATTCGTCCTCATGGATGCCTATCAACGTGCGCTAGATTACCTCTATGGATTCATCAATTTCGAGCAAAAAGTCCTCGATCGATATCAGGCCAGTAAAATCGACGCTGATCGGCCGCGCCGTTTACTCGCGTTACTCGGGTCACCACAGGATCGTTACCCTACCATCCATATCGCGGGCACCAAGGGTAAGGGGTCTGTCGCGGCAATGTGTGCCACGTCTTTGCGTGCGGCCGGGTTACGTGTCGGGCTTTATACGTCTCCTCACTTGCGCGATTTCCGCGAGCGTATTCGTGTTTTGACACCTGACGATCCGGACGGCCTTATTCCCGAGGAATCATTTATCACTTATATCGATCTCCTGCGGCCCTACATCGAACAATTCCCGGGCATTACCTGGTTTGAGATCGTCACCAGCATGGCTTTTCTCTATTTTGCCGATTCCAATCTTGATGTTGCCGTTATCGAGGTTGGCCTGGGCGGCCGCCTGGACGCGACGAATGTTCTGATGCCCGAGGTCTCTGTGATCACCAGCTTGAGCCTCGACCATACCCAATTATTGGGCGACACCCTGTCTCAAATCGCTTTTGAAAAGGGGGGCATTATCAAGCCGGGAGTTCCCGTTGTTTCTGCGCCACAAAAGCCGGAAGCGCTCGACAAACTGCTGGAGATCTCCGCCGAGCGAGACGCGCCGATTACCGTTATCGGTCGCGACTGGCATTATGAGAGCATCCATGAACAAGCTAACCAGCATGATCGCCGTCGCTTGACTATCCTCGATGGTCCTGATCCGGGTTTCATTCCTTCGGGTACGCAATTTACCATCGGCCTCGCCGGAGGCCACCAGGTTGAAAATGCGGCGGTCGCGCTGGCTGCCCTGGAAAAAGTTCACGGCCGGTTCCCCGAGCTGAATGTGCTCGCCATGCAGACCGGCCTGGCGGCCGTTCATTGGGATGGCCGTTTACAAGTGTTGCAAGAAGGCTCCGACCGGCCGACCGTCTTGTTGGATAGCGCTCATAACGATGACTCGGCTATGCGCCTTGTGGCTGCTCTGAAAGAGGACTTTCGATACCGCCGGCTTATTCTGATCTTTGGCGCCCCAGCAGATAAAAATGTGGCCGGAATGCTGTCCCGTCTGACGCCACTGGCTGATGAAATCATCACTACCACATCTAATCATCCGCGCTCGGCCACTCCCGGACAATTGGCGGACATGGTTCGCGCTCTTGATCATGATGCACTTATCACCCACTCCGTCGCGGAAGCCGTTACAGTGGCGCTCGATATCGCTGGTCCCGAAGATATGATCCTGGCCACCGGTTCGATCATCGTCGTCGGCGATTTGCTAAATCATTGGGAAACCCTACAATCGAAACACAAAACCTATGGATGACTTTGATTTCAATCAGTTTCCGGATTTCCCGGAACTTTTCCCCGGGTTCGGCGACGAACTGTTTGATCGGCCCATGACCGAGGACGAGGATGGGATCATCGAATGTCCCTTCCTGACTTTGCGGGATGTGGTCTTGTTCCCTCAGATGGTCATGCCGTTGTTCATTGGCCGCGAGAGGTCCCTGGCGGCCATCAATGCCGCGAACACTAATCACGAGAATTTGATCGTTGCCGCCCAGCGGGATAGTGAAGCTCTGGACCCCGGGGATGACGACCTATTCACCATCGGCACCGAGGCCAGCATCGGCCGTGTGCTGCGTATGCCCGACGAAACGACGAGCGTCCTGGCGCAGGGAAGGCGTCGCGTTGAGATCCTGGAGTTCACCCAGTGGACACCGTACATTCGCGTCCGCGCGCGCGTTATTGAGGATATTGACAAGTGGCAGCCCAATACCGAGGCCCTTATGCGGGCTGTCCGCGTGCTGTTCGATAAAGTGGTAGGCCTGAACCAAAACATCCCCGAAGAGGCTTATGCATACGCCCTTAATCTTGATGAACCTGGCTGGTTAGCCGATTTCATCGCTTCCACTTTGACTGTGCCGGTTGCTACGCGGCAAGAAATACTCGAGATCCTCGATCCACATGATCGTTTACAGACGATTAGCATCCTGCTGGCCAAGGAACTCGAGGTACTGGAATTGGAGGGGGAGATCCAGAGTCAGGTCCAGCAGGAAGTCGATCGCTCTCATCGCGAACATTTCTTGCGCGAGCAGATGCGGATTATCCAGGGGGAATTGGGCGAGCTGGACGTGTTCGGTCAAGAGCTGAACGAATTACAAGAGGCTATTGCCCGTAAGAACTTGCCTGAAGGCGTGCGGGCCAAGACGGAGAAAGAGCTGGCCCGACTCAATGCGATGCCGCCGATGTCACCCGAGATCGGTATCATCCGCACCTATATCGACTGGATCCTGGATTTACCGTGGGTGGAGGAGTCAGCCGATAACCTGGACGTGCGTAACGCGGCCGAAGTGCTGGATGCCGATCATTACGGCCTGCCGCGCGTCAAGGACCGTATCCTTGAGTATATCGCTGTCCGTCGTATCGCCTCTGACACCATGCGCAGCCCAATTCTGTGTTTTGTCGGCCCGCCGGGAACCGGAAAGACGTCGCTTGGCCGATCTATTGCTCGCGCTCTTGGCCGCGAGTTTGTCCGCATCAGCCTGGGTGGAGTTCGCGACGAAGCTGAGATTCGCGGTCATCGCCGTACTTACATCGGCGCGATGCCCGGCCGTATCATCCAGGCTATGCGTCGCGTTGGCACGCGCAATCCGCTTTTTATGCTCGATGAGGTGGATAAGCTTGGCGCGGATTTTCGTGGCGACCCATCGGCCGCGCTGCTCGAAGTCCTTGATCCCGAGCAAAATAACAGCTTCGTCGATCATTATCTAGGTCTGGAATACGATCTGTCCCGCGTCTTGTTTGTGACGACGGCTAATTATCTGGACTCCATCCCTCCCGCCCTTCAGGATCGTATGGAGGTGATTGAATTCTCCAGCTATCTGGAGGAGGAAAAGCTGGGCATTCTCAAACAGTTTCTCATTCCACGTCAGATCGAACAGCACGGACTGACTCGCAAGAATATCCAGTTTGAAGAAGAAGCACTGCAGGTGCTCATCCGCGAATACACGCGCGAGGCGGGCGTGCGCAACCTGGAGCGCGAAGTCGCCACCATCGCCCGCAAGATCGCCCGGATGGTGGCCGAACGCAAACGCTACCCACGACAGATAACAGCTGAGAAAGTCCGTGACCTCCTTGGCCCGCCACGCTTCATCGAAGATATCCGGCTGGATGAGGATGAAGTCGGCGTCGCCACGGGGGCGGCCTGGACGGCAGCCGGTGGCGAACTGATGACCATCGAGGTCAACACCATGCCTGGTAAGGGGAATCTGATCCTGACTGGACAGTTGGGCGAAGTCATGCGCGAAAGTGCCCAGGCAGCGCTGACCTACACACGTAGCCAAGTTGAGGTGCTGGGGATCGATCCGGAACGCTTCGAGCGGCGCGACATTCACATTCATCTGCCCGAGGGCGCTGTGCCGAAGGATGGTCCGTCGGCCGGGGTGACGTTGGCCCTGGCCCTCATTTCAGCCTTTACCGAGCGACCGATTCGCCATGATGTCGCGATGACCGGCGAGATCACATTACGCGGCCGTGTTCTACCCGTGGGCGGAGTACGTGAGAAGGCGCTGGCCGCTCGGCGCGCCGGGATTCGTACCTTCATCCTGCCTCGCAAGAATGAACGTGACTTGATGGAGATTCCCAAGCACCTCCGCCAGGATATGAAGTTCGTCCTCGTCGATCGAATCGATGATGTCGTCAAGGTGGTCTTGCAGCCATCGGATGGTGGACAGAGGGAACCCTAAATGGACCGCACTATCCCGCCTATAGCTACGTTTTCGATTGTCGCTTACGACCCCGGCAAGAAAGAGTGGGGAGTGGCTGTGCAGTCGAAATTTCTGGCCTGTGCGGCCGTGGTATCCTGGGCGCGCGCCGGCGCCGGCGCCGTTGCCACCCAGTCATTTGCCAACATCGCTTATGGCATCGACAGTCTGGACTTGATGGCGAGCGGCAAAAGCGCGGACGAAACGATTGCAATATTGACTGCGGCCGATGACCAGCGCGCTCAGCGTCAGGTCGGTATGGTAGATAAGAATGGCCGGGCGGCTTCCTTCACTGGTGATGGCTGTTACGAATGGGCCGGTCATGTCGTCGGCGACGGTTTCGCCTGCCAGGGCAATATTCTCATCCCCGGCACGGTCGAGGCAATGACCAAAGCGTTCGAACAAGCCCGGCGTGGCTCCGGCGAATTGGCTGATTGGCTGGTTGAAGCGCTCGCTGCCGGTCAGTCTGCCGGAGGCGATAGCCGTGGCCGTCAGGCGGCCGGGGTGTTGGTCGTACGCGAGAACGGCGGCTACGGCGGTAACAATGATCGTTACCTGGATCTGCGCGTGGATGACCATCCCGATCCTATCGTCAAACTCGCTGAACTGGTTACCATGCATCATTTGCTGTTCGGCGAGGTCAACCCCGATAATCTTGTGCCGTTGGCTGAAGTCGCAGGCGAACTGCAAGGCGTCCTGCTGCGCACTGGCCATTATACAGGCCCCAGAAGTGGCGCCTTTGACGAAGCGACACGTTCGGCCTTGCGGGCGCTGGTCGGCAGCGAAAATCTGGAAGAACGTTGGGACGGCGCGGGTGATGTTATCGACCGCGTGGTTGTTGATTATCTCATCGACCGGTTTGGGTAAGGGTGATGACCGATAATTCTTCAAAGCCGTTACTGATCGAATGGCCGATTGTCGTTCGTACCTACGATGTCGATTTCGCCAACATCGTCCATAACATTGTCTACTTGCGTTGGCTTGAGGATATGCGCTCGGAGATACTGGCCGATATCCTGCCTATTGATGAGATACTGGCCACCGGCATCAGTCCTATCCTGACAAAGACGGAGATCGAGTACCGCCGGCCGGTCCGGATGGGCGATGCGGTGATGGGCCGAATGTGGGTGTCCGATCTGTCACGGACGCGATGGACGTTGACGGCCGAGATAAGCGTCGATGCTCAACTATGCACGGTTGCTTATCAAAGCGGATACTTCGCCGATTTGAAGGCGTTACGGCCTGTTCGCGTGCCGGAGAAGTTGATGGCAGCGTGGAAGGCGCAGCAGGCTTAGCTACTACGCCTCCTCATATCACCGTTTTATTGAGCGCTGTTAGCGCCAGGTTTCGATTTGTTGTTTGATCGTGCTGACGAATCGATCGGCTTCTGCTCCATCCAGGATCCGATGATCAAAAGTGAAGCTGACGTAGGCCATCGTCCGGATAGCGATAGCATCGTCGATAACTTTCACCCGCTTCTCGATCGCTCCGATACCTAAAATGCCGCATTGTGGTTGATTGATGATTGGCGTGGCGAACAAGCTGCCCATTGTGCCGTGGTTGGTGATCGAGAACGTCCCACCCTTCACCTCATTGGGCTTAAGCTGTTTGTTCCGTGCCCGATCGGCCAGATCGTTGATGATTCGCGCCAAGCCTAACAGGTTCAGGCTATCGGCATTTTTGATGACAGGTACGATTAATCCGTCGTCGATAGCTGTGGCCATGCCGATGTTGATCTCGCGCTTGAGCAGGATACCTTCATCTGACCAACTGCTATTGACCGTGGGATGCGTTTTGAGCGCCTGCACGGTGGCAGCCACGATATAGGCCGTGAAAGTCAGCCGCGCGCCGTCGCGTTCGAAGTTGTCCTTGTTTGCTTTGCGATGGGCAGCGACGGCCGAAAAATCGAACTCGAATACCGATGTCACATGTGGACTGGTGTGCTTGCTGCGAACCATATGCTCGGCGATACTGCGGCGAATGTTCGTCAGCGGCATAAGCTCGACTCCTTCTTCGCTGGTTGGCGTCGGAGCGGGGGATGCCGTGATAATCGTTTCGGCGACGGGGGCCTCGATTTCTCTAACCACTTTGGTCTCGACAGGGGGTTCAGCCACATCGGGTAAGTGAGCCGCTACCTGCGCACGATTTTCAACATAGGCCAGCACATCTTCCTTCGTGACGCGCCCATCGCGCCCCGTGCCGCTTACCCGGCTCAGATCGACGCCGTGCTCGGAAGCGATGCGGCCAACGACGGGACTGATCCGGCCCGTATATGGCGCGACTTTGGGCGTATCGGCCGGGGCGATTGCTGCGGGTTGTGGTGGCGCCGTAGCCGGTTTCGCTGGTAAGGGGTCGGCGGCTTTCTCCTGTACGCCATTCCCGGGAATGGTTTCGCCCGGTTCACCGATATAAGCCAGAACTGTGCCGACCGGAATCGTCTCACCTTCGTTGACACATAACTTGAGAATAACGCCGGCTGAGTCGCTCGTTGTCTCGGTCGTCACCTTGTCGGTCTCAACCTCAGCGATAGGAGCGAATTGCTCAACACGGTCGCCTTCTTTCACCAGCCAGCGTGACAGCGTCCCTTCGATGACGCCTTCGCCCATTTCCGGCAACGTTACCCTTGATGCCATTGAAGAACCCCCTTTGTCTGTTCTCGTCTATTGATAGTTTGGATAGCGGGCCGGATTGGCCTCGTTCATCATGTCGTATATAGCTGTGTACACATCTTCCGCATTCGACTTGGAGAAGTAGGCTCCATCGGAACCATAAGCCGGGCGATGTGGTTTGGAGGTGACAGTTCGCGGCTCACTATCGAGCCACTCGAAGCCGCCTTGCTCCTCGATGACTTTGTTCATCATGAACGCCGTTGCCCCACCCGGCACATCCTCATCCAAAAAGACGATGCGGCTGGTTTTCTTGAGCGACTCGACAATCATGTGATGGCGGTCGAATGGCAACAGCGTTTGTACGTCGATGACCTCGACGTCGATACTCACTTTGGCTAACGCCTCGGCCGCATCTATGGCGATGCGACAGGCTGCCCCGTAGGTCACCAAGGTGACATCCTCGCCCGGCCGTAATATCTCCGGTACCCCCAACGGGACGGTTATCTCACCGATGTTATCCGGCATTTGTTCCTTGAGCCGATAGCCGTTGAGCACCTCGACAACCATACCCGGATCATCTCCGCGCAGGAGAGTGTTATAGAATCCGGCCGCCTGAGTCATATTGCGTGGCACGCAGATATGCATGCCGTGGCATAAATCGATGAATGCTCCCATTGGCGAACCCGCGTGCCAAATGCCTTCCAGGCGGTGGCCACGCGTGCTGATAATGGCCGGCGCTTTCTGCCCGCCATGTGTCCGCCAATGTAGTGTGGCCAGATCGTCGGACATGATTTGCAGAGCGTAGAGCGCGTAATCGAGATACTGGATCTCGGCGATTGGTCGCAGCCCGCGCATGGCCAAGCCGATGGCCTGCCCGACGATGGTTGCCTCGCGGATGCCTGTATCTGACACGCGTAGCGGCCCATACTTATCTTGCAACCCGGCCCAGGTCTGGTTGACTCCCCCTAGCATCCCCACGTCTTCGCCGAACGCCACGACCCTCGGATCGCGAGATAATATTGCATCGAAAGCCGCGTTTAATATCTGAGAACCGGGCACGAAAGGCGAATCCAGTCTGTAAACGGGCTTGACCTCAGCGACGTTCAAGGGCGACTCAACCGATCTGCTATACAAATGAGAGCCGTAACGCTCCTCGACCGCCTTTTCTTGTTCGTGTTTCCAGCTTAGCAGGCGGCCGACGGGCGTGCCCTTGTCACGCGACTCGTGGCGCGCCAGAGTTAATACTTCGCTCACGGCCGTGAAAATATCGCGGCGCAGGGGCGCCTCTTTGTTCTTCAGCTTGCGCCGGATTTCCCCGATGGCCTCGGCCTGCGGCGAACCTTTCTCGATTTCTTCAAAAAGTTCGACCGCGTCTTGTCGCTCGTTGTAGATCGGCCGTAGGTAGCTCTGCCATGCTTTCACGCGGAAATTCTCGACCAGTTTCTCGGCGTTGCGCTCGATGTTATCCAGTTCACCTGGCGGCGCGATTTGTTGCTCGATGATCCATTCGCGCATTTTACGCAGGCAGTCGAACTCTTTTTCCCAGGTCAAGCGCTCGGGGGATTTGTAGCGTTCCTGGCTACCTGATGTGGAATGACCTTGAGGCTGGGTTAGCTCGGTGACATGAATAATCACCGGGATATGGTTACTGCGCGCTAGCTCTGCCGCGCGCGCATACGTCTCGATCAGGGCTGAATAATCCCAGCCTTTGACTGTAAACAACTCATAACCGCCCGGGACCCCCGGTTCGTGCTGGAAACCGGCCAGCAGTTCCGACAGATTGCCCTTGGTGATCTGATGCACGTTCGGCACAGAGATGCCATATTCATCATCCCAAATGGAAATGATGACCGGCGCGTGCAACACACCGATGGCGTTGATAGATTCCCAAAACAACCCTTCAGCAGTGGAAGCGTTGCCGATGGTGCCGAAGGCGACTTCATTCCCCTGTTGCGAGAATTGCGTCAGGTGGTGTAGCTCGGTTAGCTCGCGATACAGATGGGACGCATAGCCCAACCCGACGAGGCGAGGCATTTGTGAGGCCGTCGGTGATACATCGGCAGATGAGTTGTAATTCTGAGTTTGGTCGCGCCACGTCCCATCCTCATTGAGCAATCGAGTGGCAAAGTGGGCGTTCATTTGCCGGCCCCCTGAACTTGGGTCGGCGCTCACGTCACCGTGGGCGTAAAGTTGGGCGAAGAATTGCGGTATGGTCGTCGCCCCGATGGCGAACATAAATGTTTGGTCTCGATAGTAGCCCGAACGAAAATCTCCCTTACGAAACGCCTTGGCCATAGCGAGCTGGGCGACTTCCTTGCCGTCGCCGAATATGCCGAACTTGGCCCGGCCATTCAGAACCTCGCGACGACCAACCAGACTGGCGTGCCGGCTTTGCACGGCCAGGTTATAGTCGCGCAAGATCTCCGCCGCGCTCATAACAAGTTGATTGTTTGTTTGTTCCTTCCGTTTCCTTGTCTCTTGGGTCTTCAGCATAGCTTGCTCCAGAGTGCTATTCAGTTGCCGGCGTTCCCGATAGTCGGGCTGACGACCTTATCCGAATGTGTTCCGCCGAGTGGGAGCGGCGTTTGAACAAGTCGCCACGAATTCCTGTTTTAGAACGTTACATGATGAGTCAATAAAATTGACCTAACGCTCTGGTCTGCCCTCAATTGATACTGGCTCGGATCGAGGGGAATCATGACCAAGTTACTCGCGGCCTGCTTTCGAGTCTGTTACGATGATAGCACAAAATTGGTCCGTGAGAACGAACGCTAAAATTCTTCAGAGTTAAGGCAATGGTTTGACACTCAAGTTGTCGAACAAAACCCTCACACCGCCGCCGCCCAACGTTTGGACGAGCATGCCGACATCCCCTTTTGTTAAGGTGTTGTCCGTCACACGACCGACTTCCTGATCGTTTACATAAAAAATCAGATTGCCTGCCTCCGCCTGCACCTTCAGCTTGTTAGTCGCGTTTAACCCTCGCAGCACGGCGGGAGATTCAAACCAGTGATCTCCGATGATGGTCGCGGCTTCCGCGCCGTTCGCATATCGCCCGATCCAGACATAGCCATCGGCTGACACCTTAAACAAATAGAAATCGCCTGCCTCCGGATTGGCGCGAAAGATCAAACCGTAGCCGTTATCCAGTGGCCCCTCAACTGGTGTCGCCTCGACTTCGTAGATGCCGTCACTGAAACTCTTGCCCGCCGACACCCACCGGCTGATATCGTTTTCCAGCACCTTGAAATCATAGACGCCATTGACGACGGCCCCGATGGAGTAGGCGTCTTCGCCCGTGCCCCAGTTTCCGGCATTATCGAACGTTTCGATGAAAGGTAAACTGCTTGGGTTGCTTTTCGCGCAGCTTGCCAGAAGAATCAGCGTCAACAATAGTATGGCGAAGGGCCGCTGTCTCATGAGTTTAAAAACCGGAGCTTGATTCATAATGCCTCTTAAAATCTTGGCGTTTGGAAACCATAATGATATACTATCCGATGCGTGGGCGCGTAGCTCAGCTGGTTAGAGCGCACGGTTCACATCCGTGAGGTCGGGGGTTCGAGTCCCTCCGCGCCCACCACGCCCTTTCTTCCCGCTAATCGAGTATCATGGTACATGGCCATGGCATAACGTCTGCCAAGTGGCTGGTAACTCAAGCGTTCGGTCCTCCCCGATTGATCACCCGCAGATAAACCTTGCCTTCTCTGCGCTCTAGCATCACGCTGTCGCCAGTTTTTACCCCCTGAATCACGTCAACGTCGAATCCATAAGCGTAGGGGATCCCCTCTAGCGAGCAGGCCGGTGCGGTTTGCTGGTCGATCTCTGTATTGATGATAGCGATAGGCGCGGCACCACGATAAAAGAGCTCCAGCAATACGTAAGGGGCGACGCTCGATCCGGTGCCACGCGGGAAGATGACCACTTTGCCGGCCAGGCTCTGCCCGTCGGCCGGATGGCCTTCCTCCTCGATAACGCCCGTGACACGGTTGACGTACCCCAGAAAAGTGATCGGAGCATCTGTCACCAGCGCCTCGCCAGTGATCGTGAAATCGCCTTGTGAAGGGAGGCCATTGCCTGTGGCGACGTCGAATATCAACTCCTGTTGGCTGTTTTCCGGACGCTTACCCTGGGCAACCGGCTTGCCGGATGAGGGGGCGGGTGCGGATAGCTTCCCCGTAGGCATTTCTGTCGCCAGTTGTACTTCTCCTGCAGCCACCGCGATACATTCCTCCAGGCGCATTACCGACGTTGGGATGCCGTTCAGGCCGGACTTGATGTAATGTTCCGCCTTCATCGAGTTGGTCAGGACGTGGCTTACCCACGACTGGTCATAAGGCACAACTTCGGGGCAAGTGTTTTCCAGAAGCAGCGCTCCGCTCCCGCGGATGATATCCGCCAAACCGGTCCTTTCAGCGATGGCTTTTGTCGTAGCTGATGTGAATACCCAAAGCGGCGGGGCCTCTCCGGGGGCAGACGGATCGGCCGTCACGTGGCGACCCTGTAAGAGTTTAGCGATGGCTCGCAATTCACCGATCGACGCCTGGGGGCAACCGAGCACCACCAATGACACGGCCGAGCGCGGCCGGAGAGCCTCATAGCGATTGTTCAGTTCAGCTTCCCCGAAGTCCAGGTCGTCCTGATATTCCCCTTCGGGCAGGGTGTCATCTTCCAGGATATAGAGCAGGGGACTCCCATAATTAGCCGCCGCCGCACTCAGCGCCTTGCGTTGTTCGTGGTTCACCTCCGCCGGCAGCCCGACGATGGCTGGAATAGGACCGTAGGGTATTTGCCACTGGGATTTCCGTTGTTTGCCTATCCAGTCGCCGAGGATGGAGAAATCGGTTGGATCCTCCAGAGGAGTCGTTACGCGTACAATCAGGTTTGGCCGCCGGGCTTCGTCGCCAAGCAATCCGTAATCGGGTGCGTAGCCGGTCAACGCACAAGCCAGCGCCGACAGGCCTGATTCACGGTTTGTACGCATGCCACAGTAAGAATTGGCGAAGCAGATAGCGTTTGACTCAGCCCAGGCCGCGGGTTTGTCGGGCGTTAGCGTGGGCTTCACTTCTTCCCACTCATATGGGACGCACGATTGGATCGTCTTCACACCAAGCCGGGCATAATTCTCGACGATTTCTCGATGATGATCGAGGAAACCCGGCTCCGTGATTCGCATGGCCGGGAATTGTGCCTCATCGCAACCGGCCGCATTCAGCGTCGTTGGGACGGCGACGCCTTGACCGGGATCGTCCGCCAGTCGAGACAGGAAATGACGCAATCCCATCCCTCCGGTAAGCGGAGAAACTCCTGAGACGTGGGCGCTGGCGATAGGAATCAATTGTTTGGTCCCGGCCATCGCCGCCAGATCAAGTAATAACCGCATGCCCATCTGGCGCGCGCGGCCTTGTTCGCCGGCCAGCATGGCGCGCTGGTCATCCGTCAGTTGAATTGTTTGTTCGTTGTTCATGAGAGAGTCATTTTCTGGAGCAAGCTTGCCCTGGCCGCTTAGAGGTAATCGTTCAAGTCGACGTAGCCATATTGGCCGCGCGCGAACTGGCCGATATCGGCGCCCCAAGGGATGGTGCAATCAAGCCCCATCTTGGCTGTTCTGCTCTTCATACCGGGCACATGAATACCTGACGGGTCGAGGGAACTGCCAGGCTGATTCGCATAAGCATACAAATCACGATCTGCCTGAAAGCGTGTGGCCATGGCCCATTCGACCTGGGCAGGGTTGTAGATGTCGATGTCCGTATCAACGATCCAGACATGTTTGAGCGATCCATGGCCTTTGAACGCGGCTTCGATGGCTAGCCGTCCGTCATCAGGCCCCTGTTTGTCGATCTGCACGACGGCATGGAGCCATGATGCTCCCCCCGGCGTGATCACCGCACCGGTACAGCGCACAACTTCATTCACCGCGGCGAAGATCGTCGGTTCTTTAGGCATACCCATCAACAACTTGTGCTCCAAATCACCCGGGAGCAGCGCGTGATAGATGGGATTCTTCCGGTGGGTGATGAGGTCGATCTCGATAATCGGCTGCATCCGTGTAATGTCCATTGTTTCCGTTAGATCCATGAAAGGTCCCTCGGTGTGGAGTTGCTTAGTGATGCGGCCTTCCATGACGATTTCAGCGTCGGCCGGCACGTATAAATCATTGGTGATGCACTTGACCAGCGGAGTGGGGGAGAGCGCTTGGGCCACCGATAACTCATCGACATCTGGAGGTGGCGACATCGACGCGGCCAGATGAACGGCCAGCGAAACGCCGATGCAGATGGCTACCGGCAAATCGCCGTCTGTCTTTTGCATCGCGTTGTACGTGCCACGATTCTCAACGATGCGGGCCGCGAACCGCCTTTCGTCCAATCGTAGAAGCCGGTGATAGCACATATTGCGGCCCAGATCGGGATCATTGATGATGACGACATTGCTGGCTACGTAATGGCCACCGTCTTCCGGCAAGTGCAGCAAGATCGGCAATTTGTTCAGATCGACATCTTTGATAATCACTTCCTGACAGGGGGCGACGTCCGTTATCGGGGGCGCGATCGGGTTATCAAGCGCGTCGGATAGATAGTGGAGTAAATCAGGCACCGGCACGCCTAAATCGGCGCTGAAATAGCGGCGGTCCGAACAAACTCCCGAGCAGATCCGCCATCCTGGATATCCTTCGATCTGATTGAAAAGAACTACCTGGCCTTCCAGTGCATGGGCGACGTTGGCGACTTCATAAGCCGTGTCGACCGGTCGATCGATAGAAATCAGGTCTCCGGTGGCCGCCATTTGTTCGATGAATTGACGAAAACTCATGGATCGTTATTCCTTACTTGACGGGGATTATAACCGAGGGAGCGCGGAGGGGCGACGGAAGGCGTGATGAACCGGTTTTGACTATAATGGGAGGGGCTTGACGAACGAGGATGATTGAGGTGCAGGATGAGCGACCGAGCTACGATAGGGTGGGGATTGATACTGTTGGTGTTGACATCATTGGCCTGCAACGCCTTCGCCGGCCGTGCCGGTTCGTCGCTACCACCACCCCCCATTCCAACTGAGCCACCGGCAACAATTGAAGCGCAGCCTGACTTGGCCCCGACAGCGACTCTACCCTCTGATTCGCTCCCGATTAAAGCGCAAGGCACTCTCCGAATTCTGGTCGATTTGAATATTCGCTCCGGGCCTGGCGTACGCTTCGATCGTGTCGGGTTTTTGCTGAAAGATGAGCGTGTGGCCATCGTTGGCCGAGATCTGGATAGCGGCTGGTGGCAAATTCAATGCCCCCCGACAGTCGATGGATCGGATTGCTGGGTGTCAGGCGGTTCGCAATTTACTTTACTCGAAAGCACCGAATAAAAAAGAGGCTCCCCCTGTCCTGCGAAACAGGGGGAGCTGCAGAGAGGGGATGTAGCCTACAAATAAGCGTTTTTATGTACCCGATTCTCCCGGAATCAGGCAATCATAATATGTTATTTTCGCCGGAGGAAAGCCGGGACGTCGAGGTTGCCCGGGGCAAAACGAGGCACTAATTCCTGCGCGGCCGGTTCATCTGCCTGCTTGGACTGTTTTTCCACCGGTCGTTCAGGCCGCTCAGCCGTCATGGCTTGCCGGGCGGCCGTCTCGAATAGCCCGGATTCATTACGCTGCAACATCTGTCGTCGAATCTGGGCGTGGTCAAAGCGAGTAGCGATGACGGTGATGCGAATCTCGTCGCCTAAGGCCTCGTCAATGACCGCGCCAAAAATAACGTTTGCGTCAGGGTGAGTTGTCTCACGGATGATCTCTGCTGCCTGGTTGACTTCGTACAAGCTTAGCGTCGATCCGCCGGTAATATTAAATAACACCCCCTGTGCCCCGTCGATCGTAACGTCTAACAGGTGCGAGCTGATAGCCTGCTCGGCGGCGATGCGCGCGCGGTCTTCGCCGGAGCCGCGGCCGACAGACATCAAGGCCGCGCCGCCCTGGGTCATGATGGTCTTCACGTCCGCAAAGTCAAGATTGATCAATCCGGGCACAGTGATCAGCTCTGTAATGCCTTGGATGCCTTGCCGGAGCACATCGTCGGCCAGCTGGAACGACTGATCTAACGGCATACGTTTATCAGTGATGTCCAGCAGGCGATCATTCGGGATGACGATCAGGGTGTCGACGTGCTTTTGAAGCTGCTCGATGCCTCGTTCGGCCGCTGCGGCGCGCTTGCTGCCCTCGAAATGGAAAGGGCGAGTGACAACGCCAATCGTGAGCGCGCCCAACTCCCGAGCTACTCGAGCGACAACCGGTGCGGCGCCTGTTCCCGTGCCGCCACCCATCCCGGCGGTGACGAATACCATATCGGCGTTCTGGAGCACGCGGTTGATCTCTTCCAGAGATTCTCCGGCCGCTTTTTCCCCTTGCTCGGGAAAGCCCCCCGCACCAAGCCCTCGTGTCAACTTGTCACCGATGCGAACACGCACCGGTGCATCTGACAACTGGAGCGCCTGGTTGTCGGTGTTGACAGCGATAAAGTCAACACTTTTAAGTCCCTCGGCGATCATGCGGTTCACTGCATTGCTACCCGCACCTCCGACACCCACAACGCGGATGCTGGCGGCGCTATCCGTATTCGTTGTTTGTTGCATGCTTTTTCCCCTTTCTTCCCTAGATAGACAAAAGAGCGCTTGACAAAACCGACCCTGATAATTCAGAACAGGGTTGCTTTATTCCCGGGCCGGCCGTCATAGCCGCTGGCAAACTGTTCTAATACCGATCGTTCAACTAACCACTTGTTTCCAAACTTTATGGCCGGCAACTTTCCATCCCGGATAAGGCGCCTGACTGATTCGGGATGTATCCCGAGGCGTTTGCTGACTTGATCGACATCGGAGTAGCTATCCAGTAAGGTCTCTTTGTCCATAATTAACCCCCGCCGACTTGAGGAACCCAGCTTCCACTAGGACTCAATTCTTAAAAGAATATGTCATGCGGGATAATACAACATATTGCAACAATACAACAGTTATTAACCTAAGTCAATAGTCCTATTGACTCGCCGAAATCTTTTTACATAGTCGACTGAACGTCACCGTGGTAATGACTTATAGAGGGAAGAGGCGGGTGAGAGGTTAATTCAGCAACAAGCCGCAGACTGACACCAATGACGTATTCGCGACGTCGGCTGGGCAATGTTCGTATACCACCTTGATGCCACCTGTGGGTTGCAGGTACTCCAACATCAAATAAAGGGGAGCAAATCCGCAAATCCGATTCCTGTCCCGAACGGATTCTATTTGCTGATAAAAAGCGGCCGCATTTCCTTCAATGATGGTCGCCATCAGTTTTGCGTCCTGGAGCCGTAGGGTCTCGCGGCGTCCCTTGTCCATAGCGAACGTGTCGCCGAACGCAGGGCCGACATGGGCCAGATCGACCGAGCCGACGACCAGTATCCGTCGAGCTTGAGTGCCCTCCCGCAAGGCGGCAAGAAATCGGCTGTAAGTGGCGTCGCCTGAAGGATGTGCGCCATTTTCGAGGAAGTGATGGAAGGACCCTACCAGAACCGGCACCATGGGGGCTGGTTGGACGCCGGCTTCATGGTAGAGATGGTGGAGCCAGACGGCCGACAATTCCACAGAGTGTTCATTTCGGTGATTCAATTCTTCGCGGAAGGCCGCTTCCGGCCCGATCGCCTCTGCCAGACGATCAACCAGTGCCGTATCAGCTGGCAAGACGCCATAGGGCGTCGCATATGGCAGGTGGGTCAGCGTGATACTGCCCGGCCTACCGTTATGATCCGTTCCAAAGATCAGCACCAGATCGGCATCCAGTACGGCCCTGGCTCCTCGGCGCCACACTTGTGCGTAGACCGGGCCACCCCGCTGATAATCGATGTGAGGCGAGACGAGTCCTCGGCCGCGCCACGCTGAGCTTCCGGGAGTCTCAATACCGTTGCTGTACTGGCGAAACAGGGCGTCGAGTTCATCGGGCGCCTCGGGGTAGTTTACCCCTGCCAGGGCCGGAGGCCGGTATGACTGACTACGGTATTCATCGATGAGGTGTTGTTTTTTCCGCTCGAATCGCTCGCTTTGCAACAGGAAGGTCTGGTCAAGCTGTGCTATCGCTTTAACGACCGCCTCTAGGGGCACTTCATCGCTCAGGTGCTCGCATAGAGCTTGATGTATTTCCTCTACTGTACGCGTTCCATCGCAAAACAAGAGCATCTGGGCCAAAGCCTGAGGGAAGATGAGCTGGCGCTCGCTAAGTTGCCATGGATCTCGAAGCAGCCACATCTGCTCGTTCTGATGGTAGACGGGTTGGAAATCCAGCGGCCGCAGATGGGGTTTGATTGGTTCAGACATGGGTGATTTAACAGGATAGATGCCGGTAACTTTTATGGGCAGATGGGGGCGAAACCGAGTGGGCCGAGAACGATTTCGAAGAATGGAGCCAGTGGGCCGCAATAAAGCAAACGTCCCTGGTCGTAAGCATCCAGAAGCAAGAACGTCCCGGCACAGACAAGCAACAGCGCCAGGAGCACGCCGCAACCAATCAGCAAGCTGCGACCGCGCGGCGGGGGCGAATCCACGATGAATTCAGGCGGGGCGGTGGCGGCGTCCCGTGCGGGTGAAGGCGCGTAGGCTGCATAGTCAGGGGGAGAAGATGAGTAGACAGGCGCGGAAGGCATGGGTTGTTCGGTCACCGAATCTTGATCGGCTTGATAAGATGGCGAGAACATTTGGGTAGGCTCGTTAGCTAGATCCGCAGCGGCATCTGTTGCCATTTGCGTCATCCACATGAACCTCAGCCGCACGGTATCTCCCAGGTCGATGGCGTCGCCATCTTGCAGTAGCGTCAGGTGGCTGATACGTTGCCCGTTGACGAAGGTTCCATTGGTACTTCCGATATCTTCGATGGCGAATCCATCATCCCGCCGGATGATACGCATATGGCGTCGGGAGACTTCGGGGTCGGCCAATACATAATCATTGCCGGCGCTACGGCCAACGGTCAATTGATCATTCGGCAAGGGTATTTGGGTGGTGGGAACCGGACCACGTTCAACGATGAGGAGCGCATCGGTTTCATTCATGGTCTTGTAAATATATCCGTGATTAACTGTTTGCGCGAACGTTGACTCGCTCACCGCCCGGGTTTGCGAGGTCGATATCGCTGGCGATAGAGTGCCATATCGAGCGCTTGATCCCTATATCAGCTGTACTTAGATAGATGGTGACGCGCTTGGCCGGCGGCAGGTTGCCATCGTCCCCATTCTCGTAAGCTTGCCCGAATTGAGTATATTCAGGTCCCCATCGGACCAGAAAGGTAACGGACACGGTTTCGATCGGATTTGGGCCGTGCAAGAGCCAGCCAGTGCGTACTTCCTGCAGGGTTTGTGTGCCGAAGAACTGATAGAGAAACTTGCCGGGCCGCTCCTCCACCATCACAACGTGATCGCCTAGAGGGACACGCCAATAGCTGGCAGGACGCAGAAGAACGGTGTCTTCATATCCGCTGACGCTAAATAGCCCCGTCGCTTCAACTGGGATTTTTTGATTGGCCGGCACCATATCGACTGATGTCAGATCTATCGATGAAGCTTGATCGGGAACAAAGCGGATGTAATTGGTCCTTTTGGCTCGCCATAGGCTCAAATTGATCCACAGGACAAGCGCTGCCAGAATCACCAGGATGCTGGCCGACCACTGTGTTAACCAACCATAGAGCAGAACGATCACCGGCAACCAGCGAACAAGCGTCAACAGGCGCATCCCAAGAATCGAGCGTCGCTGAATTTGTCGCATCAGCGCATAGGTTCGGCCGAGATAAGCGTAGTAGACTCGTCGCCGCGGAGAAAGCGATTCCATCATGAGTATTTTAATCGATCCACCGGCTTTAGTCGTTTACGCGCATGCCCGGCAAAATGCCTTTGTTGCCGGTCACCAGCCTGGATATTCCGTACGATAATGTTCACGCCAATAGTTTTGCCGATCCAGTGATAGCATATCTCCTATTGTACCCCGGCATAGTAAGAATCGGCTGAACAGTGTGCCTCTGTGTTTTAGGAAAGCAGGCGGCCATGTACAATTTGCTCCTATGCGCTTATTGTTCTCATTATTGTTCGTTGGTATTGCCCTCACTGCTTGCCGAGCGTCACCACTGATTTTTTCTGATCCTGCTTCGGGAACACTTGCTGCAACGGCTATAGGGAGTGGTCCGACTGCAACGGAAGAAAAATCGATTGCGACTCCATCTGCCACGGCGACCTCGGAAAGCGCTGCAACGCCTGTCGCGTTCCCCACTGCAGTCGTTCCTGATGCCACGCCGTCTCCCGAGATCTCGACTTCTCTGCCGCTCTCGATGGAGCAAGCCCGAGCTACGGCGGCCGCCGAACTGACTGATACCATGCCGCCACTGCGCGATGAGATCAGCCTGTCGACCGCTTATCAGAGGGTAGCGGCCGTTGCGGCTACACCTCCCCCCATAGTGGATTTACAACCGGGGACTGTTGAAAATTTCTTCATTAGCAATGTTGACAACAATACCGTCAGTGTGATCGAAGCGGAGTTGATGAGCATCGGTGAGAATGCCTATTTCTGGTTTGACCTGGACGGTGGCTCGGTCAACCCTGACAAGACGGAACTGGCTACAGTTGCGAAGGCTTTCGATGACGTGTTCGACGCCCTTTTCCCCTATTTTGGCACTCCGGCAGATAAGGGGGTGCGGGTTCATATCGTTCATGCCTCGCCGTTAGCCTTGTGCGCTGTTCCCGACCAATGTGGGCTGGCTGGTTACTTCTCATCGCGTGATGAACTTCCAGGCTTTGTTGATCCGCAATCGAACGAGCGAAAAATGTTTGTCATGAATGCTCAGCAGTTCGGCCGTTTCACCTATATCGATACCCTTTCCCATGAGCTACGCCACTTGTTGGGAAACCGTTATGATCTGGGTGATGAGGACTGGTTCATCGAAGGTGCGGCCATGCTGGCTGAAGACCTGATGGGGTTCACGACTTTACCTCAATATCGCGCTATCCAGTTTCTATCCGACCCTGATCAGCAATTGAATAGCTGGCAGCAAGGGAATACCGGCCCACGCTATGGCCAGGGGTATCTGGTTAATCGGTTTCTTTACGACCGCCTTGGCGCAGATCTTTATCGAGAATTTACGATGAGCCCCTGGCCGGGGTTATTAGCTGTGAATGATATAGGTGTCGCTCATGGGGTAGATGTAACCGGGGAGAGCTTGTGGCTTGATTGGCTGGTGTCAATGGCGCTCCTGGATCTTCCTGATGTGCCCGAACGTTATCGATGGGACGGCCCGGGTCTGGAACCGGTTGCCATGACATCAATTGACGCAACGGAGAGTATCGAGGCAACCGTCCATCAATACGCGGCTGATTATTATGAGCTTCCTCTTGGCACGGGGGCGATTGAATTGACGGCCGCGCCGGGTATTTCACTCCTGGGCACACCTGCCCCGTCGGGCGATTATTTCTGGTATGCCCAGCGGGCGAACACCAGCAACCCGCGACTAACCAGGTATGTCGATTTGCGCGAAACGACCGAGGCCACTTTACATTACCAGGTCTACGTCGACACCGAAGAGGGTTATGATTTTGCCTATGTGTCGGCCTCAACCGATGGTGGCCTAACCTGGCAAGGACTGGTCGCTGATGGAATGCGTGGCCTGAATCCGGCCGATGACCCTTCTGACAGCGCTCTGACCGATCGTTTTTATACCGGTCGTGAGAAAAGATGGATCGAAGAAACCATCGACCTGTCGTCGTATAGTGGCCAAGAGATATTGCTGCGGTTTGAATATGTCACCGACCTCATCCTGACCTATGGCGGGTTCGCTATTGACGATATCGCTATCCCGGAGATCGATTTCTTCGATGATGCCGAGTCACTTGACTTGGGCTGGATCGCTGAAGGTTTTTCCCGCGCTACATCCGATCTCCCTCAAACCTGGCGGGTGCAGCTCGTCACTTTTGATGAGCAAGGTTACCCCTCGGTCGAGCAACTTGACGTGCCTGCTGGCGGTCAATTGTCTCATGTTTACAAGGCGCTGTCGGGCGCGAGGCGACCGATCCTCATCGTCGCTGCGGTGGCTCCGGAAACTCTGCAATTAGCGCAATATGAATTGGCTGTAAGCTTCAAATAGAAGATACGTACTGTGTAGACACCGGGGGAATCTCTGCATACGGATTCTTTGCGCGAAATTACATTTGATCGCTGCATGATAGTCTATTGCCGGACGGACTGAGGCGTATTAGACTCATCCATTGAGAAAAATATGAGCACTTCCGCCAGACTCATCGCGCAAAACGAATTCGAGAAAGCTCGCCACCAGGCCGAGAGAGTACGATTGACTTCCTGGCTCTTGGGTCGGGACGCGCGGCTCTTGCCCTTTGACGCCATTCGCCGGAACCTGCGCCAACAAAGCCCTCTTTATCGAGGAATTCAGGATGTCCCGATTGAGCAAGTCATCGGCAGCGTTGGCCGTTATGATGATATGACTCGGACGTTCCTGCCTCTTAACGATGCCATGAAGGAACGCTGGATCAAAATGGCCGAGTTGGCTCGTTCCGAGGGTTGGCCCCCGGTGGAGCTTTATAAAGTCGGTGACGTCTACTTTGTTCGTGACGGCAATCATCGTTTGTCGGCCGCGCGCCAACTGAATTATCCCACTGTCGAGGCTCATGTTTGGGAATTTCCTGACGAGATCACCATCAACCCTGATGATAGCCTTGATGTGGTCATAAATCGCTTTCGTGAGCAATCCTTTTTGGAGGCGACGGGACTAAAGGAGCGGTATCCTGATTATGATATTCATTTTACCATCAGCGGTCGCTACCCTGAGTTGCTGGCACAGATAGAAGAGTTGCGTCAAAAACTCGGCTTCATCGATGAGAGAGAAGTCTCTTTCCAGGAGGCGGCCGATGCCTGGTATGAATTGATCTATCTGCCTTCTGTGCAGATAATTCGCGAATCCGGCCTGCTAAATGCCTTCCCCGGCCGTACTGAGGCGGATCTTTTTGCCTGGATGTCTTTTCATCGTGATCACCTGCGTGAAGAATATGGTGAATTTGAGAACCTGGCCGATTTGGCCCAAACGCTGATGAATGTTTATCGGGAGACGCCGAGCGCTCGTGTCGGCCGCCGGGTACGGCAGTTGCTTGGTAGCGATGAACTACCCCCGCTGGCCGGATTGGAACGATCACAGAGTGACGAAGAAGAATAGTCACCGGCCGAGTTAGCTGTTCCTGAAATACATCGCGTATGATAATCATCGCTTGTCGGGGACGTCGAGGGCCATTACAATGCCGAACCTGGAGCCGCTCTTGTTGTGAATGCGGCCGAAACTCATGAATCAGAGAGACCAACGTTCCCACCTGCTGCGTGGCGGATTATTCCGACATCCGTTTCTATTTACCCTACTGATCGTCATGATGGGTGGGTTATTGGCGGCTTGTGGTGTGGATCTGCAGAATCCACCCCGACTGGCGACAGCTACTGCCCAGGCAGCTGTCCCGCCGCCAACGCGACACGCTCCACTGGAATTGGCCGCTCCGACAGCGACCCCGCCGGCCGATGACTCTGAGGCATCCGTGCTGCTGTCGCCTGGTGAGGTCGCGCCGCCGCCGGTTGAAGGAGACGGGTTGACGATCTGGATCAACGAGACGACGCCTGAGCATGAGGTAGTGCTCAACGAGATCGCTGCAGAATTTGCGGAGCGTTACGGTGTCAATGTCGCCATACAGCTCGTCTCGCCGGCGCTGCTTCCCAAGCTTGCGAATACGGGAGTCCTCTCCGGCACGCTGCCCGACTTGATCATGCATCCCATCGAATACACGGCTGGATGGGTCCAGGATGGTATTCTGGATGCGGCCGCGGCCGATGAAGTGATCGATCGCCTGGGTCGCGACCGATTCGATCCCGCCGCACTTGATCTCCTGTCAGTCGGTGGCCGAACTGCGGCTATTCCCAGTGATGGCTATCATCAATTGTTGCTCTATCGCGCTGACTGGTTCGAGGAGATGGAACTGGCGGCGCCTGAGACTTACTCGACTATTGCCACAGCTGCAGAACGTATCTTCGATCCTGACGCAGTCATCTCCGGGCTGGTTATCCCGACTGAATCGAATCTGGTCACTACTCATCAGGCTTTTGAGCAGATCGCGCTGGCTAATCGCTGCCGGCTTATCGATGAAGACGGAGAGGTTATTATCCTCGAGCCAGTCTGTCATGAGGCGATCGAGCATTATTTCACGACGATCAATCGCTTCAGCCCCTCTGGCGTCCAGACCGATACCAGCGCTGCTATCGCCTTTCTGACTGGCCGCACAGGGATTATCATTACCTCGTCGGCCATCTTGCCCGATCTGGCCGGGCTGAACCCGCTGGCTATGCCTACCTGTGATGAATGCGGTCAGATTGAGGGAGGGATAAATTACCTGGCTCACAATACCGGCATTATCACTGAGATCCGTGGCCCTAGCGGAAGCCCAACTGCCTTCGGTAATATTCGTAGCCTGGGCATTACTACCGCGGCCAATCGCGATCTGGCTGCAGCATTTGCCGAATTCTGGTTCGATGAAGGTTATGCGCGCTGGCTGGCCGTTGATTCGGAGCGTAAAGTCCCCTTGCAGTTAGGCACGACCAGCGAACCTCGTAAATATATCGATACCTGGGGAACGACACCTTTTGGGGATAGTGGCTTGAGCCTCATGGATCTCTACGGTGAGGATACTGTAGCCCGACTACGTGAAGGGATCGCTTCCGCACCGCGCTGGGGCCTGCGCGAGGGCTATGGCGCTTTAATGACCCGCCTCTATGATCAATTCGTCTTCTCCATTGTGTTGCAGGAAATGCTCAGCGGTTACTTCAATACAGAGACCACTCTCCGAGAAGCGTACCGGCGTACCGTGGACTTAATCCCTAACTACGCTTTCCCTGATAGATTGGCCGAAGAAGAGATTACGCCCTGATGGGGGTGATTTTTTGCCGTCGTTGGCGACAATGACGCGATCAGGGCGACGATCATCGCTCTCTCGCCCGGGAGGGTATCTTTGCTCTTCATTCGAAAGGTTCCCAGATCTCTAGGGTATGGCGCGCTGGTTGTCTCGTCCCCGCATCTGTTTATAATCACCCTACATTTCGGCCCAGAGGTGAATAAAGCATGACAACGTTCGCGAACAAAAATGTGTTGATCACGGGCAGCGCCAGCGGGATCGGTCGTCTCATGGCTTTGAAGGCGGCCGCACGTGGGGCGAGAGTTATCATGTGGGACATCGATCTGGACGGCCTCAAATCCCTTAGCGAAACGATTCAGAGCTGGGGCTACCCTGTTCCGACCTATCTGCGATGCGATCTTCGTAGTCGAGAGGAGATCGAGGAAAGCGCTCGGCGCGTACTGGCAGAGCACGGCGTTGTGGATATCCTAATCAATAATGCGGGCGTCGTTTCGGGCAAGCCATTGCTGGAGTTGACCGACGAGGCTATTGAGCGTACTTTTGATATCAATACACTATCACTCTTTCGTACTACTCGGGCTTTCCTGCCGGGGATGATGGAGCAAAAGAGTGGCCATATTGTGACAATTGCCTCAGCCGGTGGACTGATCGGCGTGCCCAGGATGACCGATTACAGCGCCAGCAAATTCGCGGCCGTTGGGTTCGACGAATCGCTACGCGTTGAACTCAAGCGCCTTGGTTACCCCAACATTCGAACGACGGTCGTATGTCCTTACTACATTAACACCGGTATGTTCAATGGCGTCAAGACACGTTTCCCCTGGCTCTTGCCTATCCAGGAACCGGAGGACGCCGCTAATAAAATCATCAACGCTATTGAAAAGAAAAAATCGCGGCTGATTATGCCCCCCTTCGCATATACCACTTTCCCGGGCCGCTTGCTACCTGTGCATCTTCTTGATCGCATCGCTTCTTTCGTCGGGATCAATAATTCGATGGATGATTTCAAGGGGCGCGATAGTTAACCCGACGGGAATATGGGAAGCTTCGCGTGGAAATCAAGGTAGATAGCCTCGTCCTCTATAAGAGCAACCCTGCGATTGTCAGGCAGGTTATCGATAAAAAACTGGCGATAGAATTGCCTGACGGACAACGCCTCAGCGTTCGCCCAAAGGATGTGGCGCTTCTCCATCTTGGCCCCAGCCCTCACCCGCGTCAACTGCCGGCTCCTCAGGGCGATCCCCGGACGGCTTGGGAGCTTCTCGGTGGTAGTCAAACGACCTTAAGCGAACTGGCAGAATTAGCTTTCGATGCTTATACCCCCGCTACCGCCTGGGCAGCTTGGCAACTGGTCGCCGCTGGCGTCTACTTCGAGGGAACTCCAGAAGTTATTACGGTTCACCCGGCCGAGAGGGTGAGCGAAATTCTGGCGGCTCGTGAGGCAAAGGCTGCGGAAGAGCGCGACTGGGAGGCTTTTGTGGCACGCGTTGCCCTTGGCAGCGTCTCCCTGGATGATGAACGCTACCTGGTCGACGTCATTGCGTTGGCCCTCGGCCGTGCGGAAGCAAGCCGTACCTTGCGCCGCCTCGGCAAATCGCAAACATCTGAGGCCGCTCACGAATTACTTCTTGCGATCGGCCGCTGGCGTCCGGCAGATAACCCTTATCCGGCGCGGCTGGGCGTCACCTTGGAGAGACCGCCTGACTTCCTGACTGGCCTCTTGCCTGACGAACCACGCCGGGATCTGACGCACCTGTTGGCTCTGGCGATTGATGATGAAGGCAGCGGCGACCCCGATGATGCCATCAGCCTCGAAGACGGCCGTTTGTGGGTACATATCGCCGACGTGGCTGCACTCGTCCAACCGGACAGTGAGGTCGATATCGAGGCGCGCGGCCGTTCGGCCAATCTCTACCTGCCCGAGGGCGTGGTGCGGATGTTGCCCGATGGACTTGTGAGTCAATCGATTCTCGGCCTGGGAGATATGTCGCCGGCTCTGTCGTTCTTGCTGGAACCGAAGCCCGACGGCGACTTTGAGCTGCTGGAAATCGTGCCTAGCTGGGTGCATGTCACCCGGACGACCTACGAAGCGGTCGAGGGGCAACTCGACAAAAGCCCTTATCGCGAACTGATCGCCATCACTGAGCGGAACCGCGCTCGCAGGCTGGTCGGAGGCGCGGTTGAGATCGATCTGCCGGAGGTGAAAATCGAAGCGACTACCGAAGGTTCGGTGGCGATCCGGCCGCTGCTACCTCTTCGTAGTCGCCGGTTCGTCCGCGAAGCCATGCTGATGGTCGGAGAGGCTGTTGGTCGTTATGGCATTGCCCATGCTCTGCCGCTGGCCTACACAGTCCAGGATCCGCCAACAGAAGAGTTGCCATCACCTGACGAGTTGAGCGGAGCCGGTCCATCTACCATGTGGGCTACCCGCCGATTGATGCAGCGCAGCCGGCAATCCACGACACCCGGTCGCCACTCCGGCCTGGGACTGGACGTTTACGTACAGGTTACCAGCCCGCTGCGCCGCTATCTCGACCTGCTGGCCCACCAACAGCTTCGGGCGCATCTGTGTGGCGAGTCGCCGCTGGACGGCGCTGCGGTGACGCTGCGCATCGGCACGGCCGACGCCATTGCCGGGGCGGTGCGAACGGCCGAGCGACTGTCGAACCAGCATTGGACTCTCGTTTACTTGATGCAAAACGCGGACTGGAGCGGAGAGGGGATCATCGTGGAGAACAAGCCCGGTCGGGATGTGACGCTTATCCCTGAATTAGCGTGGGAAACCGAACTTCATCAGCGACCGCCGAGACCTCTTGATAGCGCCGTCCGCCTGGCTGTCGAGAGCGTGGATCTACCAAACCGGTCGGCTCGGTTTATAATGCTTTAATTGGGCATATTAGCCGGTGATCAGCTCTTCCGGCAGAAAATCGACCCGATTCAGATAGCGCACGACGAAGGACTCCCCATCAAGCTCAAAGCGGCTGATTGACACATTGCTCATGCCGAACATAATTCGACTTAATCCAAAACTGCGAACGGCCTGTCCGCTTTCTGTCGCTAACATCACCGTCAGCAAAGACTGAAAAAAGCCTAGATGGCTGACGATAGCCACCCGGTCCTCCGTGCCTCCGTGGCGCTCAAGAAGTTGTAACCAAACGGTATTGGCCCGGTCAAGGGCTTCTGTGATGGTTTCCGGCGGCCGATTCCACCAGCCCGCGTCGCCCAATCTATCAGGCAGGATCAGGTGTGGATATTCGGCCGCGAACCACGCCCGATTGGGACCCGGAAGTCCGATATCCTCACCAGATATTTCATCAAGATGATGAACCCCGCCTCGTTCATGCACTTCTACCCAGCCGGTTATGGGCAGGCCGGTGGCTGTGGCAATATAACTTCCGGTCTGGATCGCTCGCGTCATTAAGCTGCAATACAGATGCGTCAGGTCGAAGCCGCGCCGGTTGTGGCGGGCAGCGAACTCATCGAGGATAGGTGAGGTGTTCCTCGGCCCTTCCCGCGAAGTCGCCAGATAATGTGCCAATAGCTCAGCCTGACGGTGGCCGAGTTCGGTCAGAGGTGGATCGGCCGAACGGCCATCACTGCTCCCTGTGCGAGCATATAAATCATTGTTGGCTGATTGCGCGTGTCGGATTAGGTACAACAGCATGTGAATTACGCCCCTGTGGTTATTTTCATCGGGAAGCTCTATTTTATCCTTACCGGTCAGGAAGTCAGGCGCAGACCGCTGAAGATGCCCTATCGCTCATCCGGGATTATAATTGGTGAGAATGATTGCCCTCATCCATGACTGGCTCAACCAGCTCGGTGGTGCGGAAGATGTGTTAGAGGCCCTGGTGGCCCTCTATCCCGACGCACCTCTCTATACATCGCTCTACGATCGCCAACATATGCCCATCCATTGGCGTGATTGGGATATCCGAACCAGCTTCATCGACCGCCTGCCATTTTCCCATCGTAAGCAGCAACTGTATTTCCCGCTCTATCCGCTCGCCATGGAGCAATTCGATCTGCGCGGCTACGATGTCGTCCTGAGCAACAAGAGCGGCTTCTGCCACGGTATTGTCACCGGACCGGAGACGATGCATGTTTGCTATTGTCTGACGCCTACTCGCTACGTATGGCGATATCACCAGTATGCCGAACGCGAGAATATCGGCCGCCTCACTCGTCTGGCATTGGCCCCTTTCCTGACACAACTACGTATGTGGGATCGTTTGGCGGCCGACCGTGTCGATCACTTCATCGCTATTTCGGACGAAGTCCGTCGGCGAATCGCCAAGGTTTACCACCGCGACGCGACTATTATCTACCCGCCGGTGGATGTGAACCGCTTTGAGCCGGCGAGCCGGATTGATGATTACTATCTGTTTGTCGGCCGCCTTGTGCCCTATCGCCGGCTCGATCTGCTGATCGAAGCGTTTAACAAAATGGGGCGCCCGTTGGTCATTGCCGGGAGCGGCCGCGACCGCGAGCGACTTGAAGCGATGGCCGGGCCGACGGTGAAATTTCTGGGCTTTGTGCCCGATGACGAGTTACCCGATCTAATCGCTCGTTGTCGCGCGTTCGTTTGGCCGGGTGAGGAAGACTTCGGTATTTCTCCCCTCCAGGCGAACGCTGCCGGGCGGCCAGTGATCGCCTATGCGGCCGGCGGGGCGCGCGAAACAGTCATCACCGGCCCTGGCGACGTTGCCACTGGGGCGCTTTTTGCCGAGCAGTCCGTTGCTGCTATGATCGAGGCGGTCGAATCGTTCGATCCGCTATCGGTTGACCCGGTGGTGGTGCGTCGCCATGCCGAGCGATTCGATGTTGCCGTGTTCAAACGCCGTATCGACGATTTTGTGACTCAGAAGTACGAAGAATGGAACTCAGCCAATACTGGAAAATCCTTCGCCGTCGATGGTTAATCGCCGTGATTCCGGCGATCATCGTTCTGTTCGCGGGAGTGATGACTTACCGCCCTGCGCCGACGGTTTATAACGCAGGCGTACGGTTCATCGTCGGCCAACCTCCCGGACCAGCTGCGACCGATTCTGACGAACAGCGTTATTATAACTGGCTCACCTCAGAGTATATCGTTAATGGCCTGACGGACTGGGTACGCGGCGGCAAATTCGCGGAGGCAGTGAGCAAGTATTTGGGAACACAAGGATATGATATCCCCGCCGGCGCTATTCAGGGCGGACTGGCGGCCGATAACACCCGCAGCATGATGACCATCTCCCTGACAGCCGGCGATCCCGAGCAACTGGCCCGGATGCTGGACGGGGTTATTATCGTGTTAACTGAAGATAACGCCGAGGCGTTGCCGCAACTCGGAGGTGAGACGGCCATCCTAACTCAACTTGACCAACCGGATATTAACCCGATAGCGACCGGCATCCGCAACCAGCTCGATTTACCGTTACGGGTGATTCTGGCCTTGTTGGTTGGGCTGGGTCTGGCGTTGTTAGCGCATTACCTGGATCCGGCCATCCGTGACCGGGCGGAACTCGAAGAGATTGGCTTATCGATTATCGGTGAGATACCCCGTGAAGGGAGGGAAAGAAGATAATCAATATCCAGGTCATTGGTGGGGCGTAGACTGCTGCTCCATGAACTTTGATTATTGACCTCCCTTTGGAAGATATTATGGAAATTAGAGATTACTTTCGAATACTGCGCCAACGAGGCTGGTTGATCATCGTATTGATGATATTGACGGCCGCGGCCGCTTTTGGTTTCAGCAAGATTCAGACGCCTGTCTATGAATCGACTCTAAGATTGCTCGTCTCCCCGTCACGTACGGATTTTGGCCAGGCTCAGGCGGCCAAAACGCTTTTGAGTAGCTATGA
>JACFOH010000011.1:12961-16422 GCA_019454405.1 Promineifilum sp. | reverse complement strand
CACGTACGGATTTTGGCCAGGCTCAGGCGGCCAAAACGCTTTTGAGTAGCTATGAACAGTGGCTCTATAGCAGCTACCAGGCTCGGAAGGTCATCGACAACCTGCAACTCGATATGACCCCCGGAGAATTGCTTGATGATGTTCGTGTCGCTAGCGATGGGAATAGCTTCGTCATCAAGTTGTCCGTGGAGAACACAGATCCTAATCTAGCCAACGATATCGCTGCGGCTTGGGGTAATGAACTCATCAGGTGGCAAGACGAGAAGAACTATGGTTTGGATAAGGCCGACTGGATCACCATTGAATTCATTGACGATCCGAAGGCGGGGCTGGATCGGCCTAAGACGAAAATCAACACCGCTGCAGGGGCAGTTTTTGGCGTGTTGCTTGGCGTGGCTATTATTTACTTGTTGGAGTGGTTGGCCTCCGGAGTTATGAGGCGCAGTGAGGATGTTGAGCGTTTCCTCGATATCCCTGTCATCGGGACCATTCCTCAGCAATAAGAAACGATCGGGTGACCGCAGCTGCATGGTTGTGACAGCCCACCTGATCTGGAAATAGAGATTATGACTTTAGTAACGATTACCGATCCACGATCGCCTGCCAGCGAAGCCTACCGGACGCTGCGCACGAACTTGTCCTTCTATAGCCTCGATAAACCATTGCACACCCTGGTTGTTACGTCGCCTTCAGCTGGAGAAGGGAAATCGACGACTATTGCCAATCTGGCTGTGACCTATGCTCAAAGCGGCCGGCGCACTATTCTGGTTGATTGCGATTTGCGTCGTCCCGATCTGCATGAATTGTTCGATCTGGATATGACGCCCGGCCTGACGAATCTGGTCATGGAGGAGGTAAGCGAGCTGCCCCTCCAGAAAACAGCGATCGATAATCTATGGCTGCTCAGCAGTGGTACGAAGCCGCCTAACCCGGCCGATATGTTGGGCGCCGCGCGCATGGATCATATCATCGAACAACTCGTGGAGCGGGCCGATATCGTGCTGTTTGACGCACCGCCCGTGTTGGCCGCGGCCGATGCCGCTATCCTGGGCGCCAAAGCTGATGGCGTGTTGTTGGTTATTCAAGCCGGAATGACCCGCCGCGATCATTCCGAACGTGCGCGTGAGCGGCTGGAGAAAGCCCGGGTACGTATTGTGGGCGCGGCACTGACTAACGCGCCTAAAGATAGCGGCATAGGGGAGTATTACGGTTGAACGTGGTTATCCTCGTTGGGTTTTCTTGATTTCTTGTGCCTTTTTCAACTGGAGAATCTATGAAAGGATTGATTCTGAGCGGGGGAACGGGGTCTCGTCTTTACCCACTGACCTATACGAATGCCAAGCAACTGATCCCCGTCGCTAACAAACCGATTCTGTTTCGAGTGATCGAATCGATTCGCGATGCCGGTATAGAGGATATCGGTATTGTTGTGGGCAACACGGCCGAGCAAATCAAAGAGGCTGTCGGTTCTGGTAGCCGGTGGGGAGTCAACATCACCTATATTCGCCAGGAGAAGCCGCTGGGCCTGGCGCATGCTGTCAAGGTTGCCCAACCTTTCATTGGCGAAGATCGCTTCGTCATGTTCCTGGGTGATAATGTGATCCAGGGCGGTATCAGTAACCTGATCCGCCAGTTTGCTACCAGCGACTGGAATAGCCAGATCGTCCTGACCAAAATTGAACACCCCGAACAATACGGTGTTGCCGAACTGGGCGAAGATGGTCGCATCGTCCGACTGGTTGAAAAGCCCAAGGTTCCGCCCAGTGATCTGGCCCTCGTGGGCATCTATATGTTTGATCGTTATATTTTCGAGGCTGCCGACAGCATTAAACCTTCGTGGCGCGGCGAGCTCGAAATTACCGATGCTATCCAGTGGCTTGTTGACAAAGGCTATATGGTCCACCCCTATGTGCATGAAGGCTGGTGGATCGATACCGGCGCGCCCGGCGACATGCTCTCCGCCAATGATCTGGTATTGGAGGAAATCAAGTACATCGTTGACGGCTACGTTGACCGGGATAGCAAGGTCGATCATCGCGTCACTGTGCAACGCGGAGCCGAGATCATTAACAGCATTGTGCGTGGCCCGGCCATCATTGGTGAGAATACGCGTATCATCAATAGCTATATCGGCCCATATACCAGTATCGACCATGATGTCGTCGTTGAGAATAGCGAGATCGAACATTCGATGGTGCTGGAGAATAGCGTGATTAAGGACCTGGAGGCGCGAATCCAGGATAGTTTGATCGGCCGTGACGTCGTCATCAATCGCTCCCCTATCCGGCCCAAGGCTCTCAAGCTGACGGTCGGCGACCACAGCAAGATCGGTATCCTTTAACAACATGCGAGCGCTCATCCAACGAGTTTCTCATGCCAGTGTGACGGTCGATGAGAAGGTTGTCGGCCGCATTGGTCGGGGATTCGTCGTCCTGCTTGGCGTCACACACGCTGACGGTCGCGCCGAAGCGGAGTGGATCGCGTCCAAGATCGCCGGCTTGCGCGTCTTCGATGATGATGCGGGTAAGATGAATCTGTCGTTGGCTGATGTCGATGGAGAGCTGCTCGTTGTATCCCAATTTACGCTCTATGGTGATGCTCGTAAAGGGCGACGGCCGTCATTTACTGAGGCTGCCGTGCCTGAACAAGCCGAGCCTCTTGTCGATTACTTTATCAATCAGTTGCGTGAGATGGGGTTCACCGTGGCCAGTGGCGTCTTCGGCGCTCACATGGATGTGTCGATTCACAATGATGGTCCGGTGACGATGCTCATCGAGCGTTGAACTGATAGAACAAGCTGAATGGGAAGGGTGGGCCGACGGACGATTTGATCGTCGGTCATAGGGCGCTTCCCTGGCTGGTTATTTCCCCAATGTTTGTACTTGAATAAAACCATGAACCTGAATCGCTTTCAACACGATTATGCCTCAAACAGGATACGGCTTGCGGCCACGGCCCTGTTGATTATGTTGCTCATCATTGTTACTGCCTGCAGTACTTCAACGCCTGCCTCGAACACCGTTGATGCTCCTCCCGTTGTGGCTGAGGCTACTGCTGTCAGCACCGAAGCCTCTATTCCTTCCGTAGGGACGGTGTCGCCGACGGTTGCGCCTCCCCCGGCAGTGTCGACGGCAATCCCGACCGGGGCGCCGGACTCCACAGACATGCCCCAGGCGACACCCACGGCTGAGGGCGGCGTCGTGCCTACCCCGGTTGTTGAACTCAATCTTGACCCGTCCGTACCTTTCACGCCCTTCGACGACGTCAAACAGCCGCCATATGCCAAGAGCGACTGTAGCGATCGTTATCCCTGTAATGACGACGTAAAAGGTTGGGAATCGCGCATCCGGCTGCCGAAAGGATTTACCGCGACCTATTATGCCCGAATCGAAGGCCAGCCTAACGCGCTAACTTTCGGGCCTGATGGGCGGTTGTATGTGGCTACGATGACGGGCGAGGTT
>JACFOH010000011.1:8728-12861 GCA_019454405.1 Promineifilum sp. | reverse complement strand
GCTAACTTTCGGGCCTGATGGGCGGTTGTATGTGGCTACGATGACGGGCGAGGTTTATATCATCGATGAATCGGGCAATATTGAGCTTTATGTCGATGGCTTCATTGCCCCTGCTGGCCTGGCCTTCCAGCCGGGAACCGATCGATTATTTATCACCAGTCGCGTGATTGATACCTTCGTCGACGGAGAAGCGAAACTGGCGGTCATCGAGGACGGCGTTGTGACAGACCTCATCACTGGTTTGCCTTGCTGCTATGTCGCCATGCATTCGGCCAATGGTATCGCTTTCGGGCCGGACGGTTATGGCTATATGGCTGTGGGTGGGCGGGCCGACCATGGCGAAAGCCTGGCCGCAGATAATTATGGCGAACAGGATCAGTTACACCCTTATGAAGCCAGTATCTTGCGTTTCAGCCCCGACGGCACGCAGATTGAGGTCTATGCCAGGGGGTTCCGCAATAGTTACGGTATCGCCTGGGACGGGGAGGGTCGGCTCTATGCCACCGATAATATGCCCGACTTCGGACCGCCCGAGGAATTCAACCTCGTGGTTCCGGGTGCGGAACATGGCTATCCGTGGTTTGATTGTGACACGTGCTTCCCGGCTCCCGCTGGCGTGGAGATCGTCCCGCCTTTGCACACCTTTGTCCCGCATTCCGCGCCCACGGGCGTCACAACCTACCTCGATGATGATTTCCCAGGTTACTACAACAGTATTTTCGTTACGCTATGGAGCGCCTTCCCTGAGGCCCAACGAGTAGTCTGGTTCAGTCCTGGCGGTGAAGATATGGCGACTTTTGCCACTGGATTTGCCGCGCCGATTAATCTGACGGTTGGCCCCGACGGCGCACTCTACGTGGCCGACTGGGCAACGGGCATTATTTTCCGCATCGCTTATACTGGCGAATAGATGTCTGTTATACAGGCCGTGGGAGATCCCGTTCAGAGATCTCCCACAGGCCTTAAGAGCCAACTAGAGCTTTGCCGCCAGTTCTTTTATCGCGCCGATGGCGTTTGACCCCACCTCAAACGAGATCACCCTTCGCTTAACCTCTCTCAGCGCCGCCGCATCTCCCAAAGCCTGGGCCTTCTTCAGCACATTGAAACTCATGCTTGATGTCGCGGAGCCTGCTTCATCGGGGATCGGTAAATCTTCGGCCGCGTCAGATACAAACTGGATGAACAATCCATTCCCTCTATCTCCCTTGTGCAGCTGCCCTGTCGAGTGGAGGAAGCGCGGTCCGTACCCCGCCGTCGTCGCCAGGCCGGTGCGCAAGTGGATAGCTTGACGCAAGGACTGCAACGCCACATCGGTTTCCGGCGTAGACTGCACATAGGCATGGATAGAGACATAGTCTCCCGGCTTGGCCTGATCCAGAAATTGCTTGAGCGTTGTCGGATTAAGTGGCGCGAAATCACCTGCCGGCAGACTGCCTTTCTTGGCATAATCAGCCACGATTTCTCTGGCTTTCACTTTAGCCGCTTCGACATTGGGCTGGTCGAACGGATTGATTTGCAAGAAGTACCCAGCGATAGCTGTCGCCATCTCCCACAGGAGGAATTGGCCCCCGATATCATACAGATCCTTGAGACGCAAAGTGATCACCGGATGCCCTGCGCTGGCTAGAGCGGAGACAAATTCGTCGTCTCCTGTGTCGCCTTCCAGGCGTAAGTGAACAAATAGCCGGTCTGCGCCATAGGTCTCGACGGGGGCGTGCGGCTCGTGGGCTACGGGGAGGATACCTTTGCCTTCCTTGCCCGTGCTCTCAGCGATGAGCTGTTCCACCCAATCGCCGAAGCTGGCCAGGGCGGCAGAGATGATGAACGTTATTTTGTCTCGTCCCACGAGGGCCGCCTTGCCCATCGTTGTGCCCACCAAGGCGGCGTGGTTGTCCGCGATGTCATCGCAATGGCACACCGTCGCGTTCGACGCTGAGCATGAAGCGCGCTCCAGCAGCTCGGTTATGTTCGTGCCCACTAACGCGGCCGGCACCAGCCCAAAATAGGATAACGCTGAATAACGGCCGCCGATGTTGGGGTTGTTGATGAATACATCACGAAAACCGTATTGGCGACCGATCTCGTTGATCTTGCTGCCCGGATCGGTGATGCCGATAAAATGCCGGCCGGCAGCTTCAGATCCAACTTCGTCCGATAGCTGGTTGTAGAAGTACTTAAAGGCCGACAAGGTTTCGACTGTTCCGCCTGACTTCGTGCTGACGATGAAGAGCGTCTTCTTCAGGTCGACAGCTGCCTCGGCCGCACGGATCGCATCAGCATCGGTCGTATCGATAACTATCAGGTCCAGGTAGGGGAAAGGCAGGTTGGCCGGTCGCGAAGGCCGCCCAAACGTCTTCTCATATAGTTCGGGCGCGAGACTTGAGCCACCCATCCCCAAAAGTAAGGCATGGGTGTAGCCTTCACTGATGATCTCATTCGTGAACGCTGTCAGCCGGCCTGCTTTTTCGGCCATGGCGTCCATTACACGTAACCAGTCGAGGCGGTTGGTGATCTCCGTTGGCTCGGGTTTCCACACGGTATAGTCGCGGTCCCAGACACGACAAATAATCTTCTGCTGGCATAGTGACCGAAGACCTTCATCGACCTCCGGCTGGAGCGCCCCCAATCGGGTCGTCATGCCACGCCAATGAGTATCCAGCTCGTCGCGCTTGCGGATGACGGCTGCCACTAACGATTCAAACCACCGGTCGGTGTTCAAATAGTATTCTTCCTGTATGCGACTCAGGTAGGTCGATAGAGGCAGTCCTGACGCCTCGAGTTGTTCCAGCAGACCTTCGCTCTCCTCGACCCCTGTCGTCACTGTTTCGGCCGCTCGCCCTTGCTGCAGGAATTCATTTAGGACTGTTTGGGGGAATGTGACGACAGTATCAGGGCCAATCAGTTCATTGACATAATGCAATGATCCATATTCAAACTCACTCGGCGTGATTCGCGTCCATTTTGGCCGTAGCGCTCGCGCCCCTTTGGCTGCCAGCCTGTCCCATTCAGGGCCGCTGAATATTTGCTGGAAGCGACTGTAGAGGATCTTGGCTAACGCTATAGCTGTTTTACCGCGCCACTCGGGGTGGCCGTGTTTTTCCAACCATGGATCGATGGCCGCGTCGATGGGCTTCAATGAGAATGAAGCGACGGCTGTCGGCATGATGCGCCACACGCTGTGCGATTCGGCGTATTCGGCGAGTCCTTCAATGTATGCCGCGGCGACTTGTTCGTAGCCGGTGACTGAGAACAGGTGGGTGGCGTTGACGGAAAAGCCGTCGGCGATGAGCCTTCGAATCGCTTGAATACCCGCCTCTGTCGCCGGTATTTCGACCATCACGTTATGGCGATCTATCAGATGAGAGAAGTGCCGTGCCCCGGCTATGGCCGATGTTGCATCGACCAACAAGGCAGGATCCATCTCATAGCTGACAAAGCCATCATAGTAATTGGTTGCTTCGAAAACAGGTAGCAATGCATCGGCCGCCCGCTGGATATCGTCAACCATCAACGTTTCGTGGATTAAGCGCGCCGGTTTGCCTTCTGCTACTGCTTTTCGAATAGCTGCGTCATAGTCGGTGCTGCCAATAATGGCGCGTCGATAGACCTGCGCATTGACGGTTACGCCTTGAATGCCCATCTTGACGTGTTCTGCGAGTTCACCGGAACGGATGTAGCTATGGCGTAAATAATTCAGCCAGGTCGATTGCCCTAATTGGTGGAGTTCTTGCAGACTGCTCATCTTATCTCCTTATAAACATGAGGATCTATCGGTCCTCTCTTTGACTTTTTCTCTTGAGGGGATGCTGCCATGTTGAATACCGATCGCAGTTTCAGGCCATATGATTACGATAGCATTTACTGTTGCCTGATGTCAATTATAAGAAGTTTGGGGCGAGTTTGATATCCCATAGAGGTCAAGTAGAGGGTTCTATCTCATATAGGCTGCGGCCTCGTATTAAGACTGTCTTTGGTGCCGCTGACTGAGGGGTTCCTTTTGCTGCATCTTGTGAAAACCTCGTAGAAATTTCCACCGTTGTTCCCGCTTGTGATTACAATGGAAGCGTTATGGATCGGAACCGCCATATTGGACGCCGGCGGCATCATGCACTTTTCGAAGGGAAGAAGGGAAG
>JACFOH010000011.1:0-8628 GCA_019454405.1 Promineifilum sp. | reverse complement strand
GAAGGGAAGAAGGGAAGCAATATGACCGATAAACCACATATCGTCCGTATCGTGGCTGATGAAGCTCGCTATCAATATTTTTGCCGACAGCGCGCCCTGGTCGACTTGCCGCGGCCACGGATCCTGCGGGATGAGATCGGCGTTGAGTTCGGCGATGGCCAATTCATCCCCTATGCTGATCTCGGTTATAGCGGCAACATCGGCTTCTTTCGCCTGTCGGAGGCCGATGAGGGTGTTGATAATCGTGCCGCGCCCTATGCCGCCGCCGGTTGCCTTATTGATTGTGGCCAGATTATCGTCACCACAGGGGTATCGGTTCGCCTGACTACTGAAGAGATCCGGCAGCTAATCGAACGCCATGCTTCGGGCGACTACGGCGAGTATGGCGAATTCTATGATCTGGATGTAGATGACGCTCTATTGAGCGGCGATCGTTACGGCTGTCCTGCACCCGGCCTGCTGAACAAAGTTAATACGCTAACTGGCATGGATGCTATCATCTCCGCCTATACCGTTCGCGAAAACCGTATCTGGGTTATTACGGAGACGGGCCAGAATCGCTCAACGGTGATCCTGCTTGCCGGCCTGGCGCAGGATTAGACGATCGCCGCCCGTTCTACTTCGCGCGACTTAGTAGATCAAGATATCGAATACTCGTCTCGATGCCGGCGTAGAAATTCGGTAGATAGAACCGCTCGTTTGGCGAGTGGATGCGATCTCCCGGCAGTCCAAAACCCATTAATACGGTCGGTAATTTCAAGCCCGATTCAAAGCGCTCGACAATGGGGATTGAGCCGCCTTCGCGCATAAAGACTACCGGATGATTGAATGTCGCTTCATAGGCGGCTGAGGCTGCTCGTATCGGGGCTGTGTCGCGATCGATGAGCGAGGCCTGGCTACCATCCGCTGTCTCAATCTTCACTGTTACACTAGGCGGAGCGATCGATCGGATGTACTTCTCGGCCAATTCGACGATTTCGTGCGGATCCTGATCTGGCACGAGCCGCATTGAAACCTTGGCGTGAGCGTATGATGGCAGGACGGTCTTTGTACCTTCGCCCAGGTAGCCGCCATACATGCCTGTGATATCGAGGGTAGGGCGGGCGCCGAGCCTTTCAACGAGGGAATACTCCGGCTCGCCCCAAGCTGTAGGTGCGCCGGTTTCTTTCAACCATGCCCCTTTGTCTAACGGAAAGTTTGCCAGTAGTTCTCTTTCTTCGTCCGACAGCGGTCGGACGCGATCATAAAATCCGGGGATGAGAATATGGCCGTCCTCATCCTTCAGCTTGGCAATGATATGTGCGAGCACGTTTAGTGGATTATTAATGCCCCCTCCATATGAGCCTGAATGAAGATCGCGACCCGGCCCGGTGATATCAATTTGTATATGGCAGATACCACGTAGGCCGTAGACGAGGGCTGGCTTGCCTTTGCCGAGGATGGCCGAATCGGACACAAGCGCTGAATCGGCTGATAGAAGCGCGCCATTTTCCGCTATGAAATGATAAAGGTTCCGGCTGCCAATCTCCTCTTCGCCTTCGACAATGAATTTGACGTTCACGGGCAAACGGCCGGCCGTTTTGAGATAAGCTTCAACGGCCTTCACGTGAATATAGACCTGGCCTTTGTCGTCGGCCGCGCCGCGGGCATAAATATAGTTATCGCGGATTACCGGATCAAACGGCGGCGATTCCCAAAGCTCTAGCGGTTCAGGCGGTTGGACATCGTAGTGGCCATAAATCAACACCGTTGGCGTATCCTGTCCGGCATGTAGCCAGTCGGCATAAACAAGCGGGTGACGTTCCGTTTTAATGACCTGCACGTTCTCCAGGCCGGCGTTCCTCATGGCCTCCGCCAGCCATGCGGCCGCCTTGGCCGTGTCGTCGTTCCGATCTGTCTGGGTGCTGATACTGGGGATTCTCAGGAATTCGATTAATTCGGTTACATAGTTCTGGTGATTCTGTTGGGCAAATTGTAAGGTTTCTAACATGATTTATTCCAAATGCGGAGGGGTTGTGTTATCATCGCAATGATAACCGCTTGGCATCCGATTGTCCTGTAAATATATTCATGACGGGTTGCCAATCTTTGAATATATGATTACGTCGGATTTGCCATCAACCAACGGGAGCGACGCCGCTGTTCCCCCTATGATGCTGTTGGAAAGCCTTTTGTTTGTGGCCAGCAGCCCGGTGTCCGTAACGCGCCTGGCGGCGGCATTGGAGCTTACCCCTGCGGCCGTTCAGAGCTTGCTACGTGAGATGGACGCCGATTATGGTGCGCGTGGGCTGCGCTTGCAGTGGAGCGATGACAATAAGGTGCAGTTAACCACCGCACCCGAAGCGGCGGCGGCAATTGAGCGTTTCCTTGGGCTTGAACTGACGACGCGCCTCAGCGCAGCAGCTTTGGAAGTCTTGGCTATTATCGCCTACATTCAACCGGCAACTCGCCCGCAAATCGATCAACTGCGTGGTGTCAATTCCGATGGCGCGTTGCGCTCCTTGTTGAGCAAAGGGTTGATTGAGGAAGTCGGCCGTTTGGAGAAACCTGGTCGTCCCATCCTTTACGGCACGACGCCGGACTTCTTGCAATCGTTCGGGTTGAGTGCCCTGACGGAAATGCCGCCTCTGGATGACGAAGAAGAGTAGAACATAGCCATAAGGCCGATCGGACTGGGCCGTAACCGGCCGTGGAATGCTAACTGACTGTGGAAGAACGCTTGCAAAAAATCATGGCGCAGGCCAATCTGGGGTCGCGTCGGAAGTGCGAGACGATCATCGCTGAGGCGCGGGTCACGGTGAATGGTCGTGTAGCCATGCTCGGCGATAAAGCCGATCCCGCTGTTGACCGCATCGAGGTGGATGGTCGCCCGCTTATTCTTGAGACGGGACAAGCTCGACATGAGGGCCTTATCTATATCGCCCTGAATAAACCGCGCGGCATTCTTTCCTCTCTGGAAGATGAGTTGGATGAAGGGCGTACGACCGTCCGCGACCTCATCCAGATCGACGAAGCCAAGCACATCTATCCTGTGGGTCGTCTCGATAAGCCGAGCGAGGGACTGATGTTGATGACCAACGATGGCGATCTCGCTCATCGCCTGACTCATCCCCGATATGGGCATGAGAAGGCGTATGTCGTGACCGTCGAAGGAGCCATCCCTGAGAAGATATTAGACCAATGGCGGCGTGGCGTCATGCTTGATGGTCGTATTACCGCTCCGGCTCCCATTGAAGTGATCGACAGACGTGCGGACAGCACGAAATTACGTATCATTCTTCGTGAGGGTCGCAAGCGTCAGATTCGCCGGATCGCGGCTGACTTGGGCTATCCTGTCAAGCAGCTTGTCCGTGAACGAATCGGGCCGCTTTCTCTGGGCGACCTTGAGCCCGGCCAGTGGCGTTACTTGTCTGAACAAGAGGTGAGTCGGTTACGGCAAAGCATACAAGAGTCTCCACCGTCGAGCCGCCTCTCGAAACGAAGAAATAAGCCATATCGACCGGTTGTTAAATCGAATCAGTCGTAAAGGATTTTTGTGTCTACAGACAACCTCCCCGATATCATCACTATCGATGGGCCTGCCGCTTCCGGCAAATCGACTATCGGCCTGCTGCTGGCTCAGCGACTGGATTATTTATGCCTCGATACTGGCTCTATGTATCGCGCTTTAGCGTTGGCCGCTATACGCCAGGGGATTCGACCTGAAAACGAAGAAGCGATCGTCGACTTAGCCCATGCCTGCGATCTGGATATCGTGCCATTAGCCGGCGAGACAGACGGACGGCAGTACACGGTCTTGCTAGAGGGTGAAGACGTCACTTGGGATATCCGGTTACCTGAAGTGGATGCTACCGTCTCTCAAGTATCTACTTATCCTGAAGTCCGTATGGAAATGGTTCGGCGCCAGCGCATAGTTGGCCAACGAGGTAAGGTGGTTATGATTGGCCGCGATATCGGCACGGTCGTAATGCCCGAGGCACCACTTAAGCTTTACGTCACGGCTACGCCAGAAGAGCGCGCTCGGCGGCGCCTGCTTGATCGTCGCAAGCAAGGACATGATGACAGCTTTGAGGTGATTCTCGCCGATGTGATGCGGCGTGACCATATCGACGGCAGTCGAACACACTCTCCTATGCGCCCGGCGGTTGATGCGATCATTATTGACACGACCGGCCGCTCTGTTGAGGAAGTTCTGGAAGAGATCATGAATCTCATCACCGGCTTCCGTCCCGAAGAAACTATTGTTGAATAACAACGGAGCGGTTTAGCCGCACGTATTCCGTAAGTGAGGTCTTTTGTTTCATGGGCGAATTTGCCATCTATGTCGATAAGCCGACCAACCGGCAGTCTCCCGGCCGCTGGATAATATCCCACGTGGCTCGGCATCGGCTTCTCTTTTCCAGCGTGGTGCTGGGTTCTTTTGGGAACGCGGCGTTGGCGGCCGTCATGCCCATCCTTATCGGTGTCGCCTTCGATGCCGCTCTGGCCACGCCCCCTCGACTAAATACCATTGGAGCAGCCGCTCTTGGCGTTCTCATCAGCCAAGTGGTTCGCTCCTTCCTTCAGTTTGGTCGAAATTTCGCCAGCGCAGCCATGGGTGAGCGGATCGAGCGCGATTCACGTCAGGAGCTGTACATTAGCCTGTTGGACAAGAGCATGACCTTCCACGATCTCCAACCTGTGGGAGATACGATGGCCAGAGCTACCAACGATGTCCACCAGCTCAATCTGATGATGTACCCGGGGATCAACCTGGTTATCGGGTCGGCCAATTTTCTCATCATGCCTTTGATTCTCGCGCCGCGCTACTCCTGGCAGCTCATCATGGCGCCCCTCTTCTTCATTGTGCTCTACCTGTTGGCATTAGCCCGGTATATGAACATCCTGTCCAGGATCGCCGATCGCGTCCGGCTGGCCTTTGGGGTTATGAACTCACGGCTTGCCGAAGC
Source organism: Promineifilum sp. (assembly GCA_019454405.1). Lineage (GTDB taxonomy): Bacteria > Chloroflexota > Anaerolineae > Promineifilales > Promineifilaceae > Promineifilum. The sequence continues at coordinate 3,679 of JACFOH010000011.1, read as the reverse complement.
GATTGATGGGGTTGAGATGGTCAAGTCGACCGCCCAGGAAGATGCTGAGGTCGAGCGGTTTGAAGCGCATGCCCGTGAATATCGCGATGCAACTGTTGCAATTGGTTGGGAGGAGTCCAAATTCCTGCCGTTACTTCTGTTGGGTGTTACTCAGGCGATCGGCTTTATCCACGCAATTATCTTGTTACGTGCAGGCCAAATACAGGTCGGCGATGTCGTGGCTTACATGGGGCTTCTCTCACTTTTCAACTTCCCAACCAATATTTCGCTAACCGCCTATTCCCAAGTGTCGTTGGGCCTGGCTGGAGCGCGCCGTATCCTTGAACTGATCAATAAGAAGACAGACCTGAGCGAAAACCCTGAGGGCTATGCCGGAACGATCTCCGGTCGGGTTGGTTTCGAGGATGTTACCTTTGGTTATGTGCCCGGCATTGACACGCTCAGCCATATCAGCTTCACAGTTGAATCGGGTCAAACCGTCGCTATTGTGGGACAGACAGGATCCGGCAAAAGTACTCTGACCAAATTGATCAACCGGACCTACGACACTCACGAGGGACGCGTCCTTGTCGATGGAATCGATGTGCGCGACTGGAACCTGGCCGCTCTTCGCCGGCAGGTCTCGGTTATTGAACAAGATATTTTCTTGTTCTCGCGATCCGTCGCCGATAATATCGCTTTTGGCGCTCCTGATGCCACGCGAGAGGAAATCGAAGAGGCCGCTCGTGCTGCACAAGCACACGATTTTATTCTGAATTTCAAAGACGGATACGAGACCGTTGTGGGCGAGCGCGGCGTCACTCTATCTGGCGGCCAGCGACAGCGCATTGCTCTGGCGCGCGCTTTCCTGACCAACCCACGAATCCTTATTTTGGATGACTCTACCAGTGCAGTGGACAGCGAAACAGAGGATCAGATTCAGCGAGCCATCCGTCGTGCGGCTGAGAATCGCACCACGTTCCTCATCACCCATCGCTTGTCGCAGATCCGGTGGGCGGATCTGATTCTGGTCATGCGCAAGGGACGCCTTGAAGCTGTTGGCGATCATATGACTCTTATGGAAACTTCTCCCGCTTATCGGCGCATCTTTGAGCAGTACGAGGCGCTAGATGACTGAGAAGACTATGAAGCCACTTGTCTACTACTGTCGCTGGCATACAGCGAGGCTGAGGATCATTGGCCGTGATGATCACGCCATCTGGGGCGATCTCGTACTTCTGGACGAAAACGGCCGCCTGGAACCATTCCACTACGATATGAACACGTGGGAACTCGTCCGGGGGGAAGGCGCATCAGAAACGCGCGTACGATTGGATGAGATGGGGGTGGTTATCTCATCCGATACCAAATAGAAACCTAGGACCAGCGCTGACGCTGCGCCTTGAGTACCTTTGGGAGATTCTCCAGTTTTTTCAATAGCCAGTTGAGCTGGTCGATATCGGCCACTTCTGCCACAAGATAGACCTTCATGAGATTATCGGTGGTCACCAGCTTGGTACTGGTTACATTGATTTGCTGGCCGCGCAATGTGTTGACCATATCTTCGATGAGTGAGCCTCGACGATAGGCCGTGACTACGATCGGAATCGGGTAACGTTCATTGCTCGTGCCCCAGGCGACATCGATCAATCGTTCCTTATCGGGGATGTTCTTGATTTGTTCGCACTCTTGCGAATGAATCGTCACACCCTGACCGCGTGTGATATAACCGATGATCGGCTCCGGCGCGATCGGGCTGCAGCACTTGGCCATGCGGGTATAAAGCCCCTCGACGCCGCGTACTGTCAACCCCTTTCGTCGTTGGCTGGGGGGAGTGAAGAGTGGCAGAAGGTCTTCATCTTCATCCCGCAATGATTGCTGCATGATGGCGAGTGCGCCCGTAATCTGCACCGAGTGGATATCGCCGAAGCCCACCTTCGCCAGAAATTCATCAATGTCATCGTATTTCAGTGCATGGGCGATATCTTCGACGGTGTAGACGTCCAATAATCCCAGCCGTTTCAGCTCTCGCAGGATCACTTCACGCCCTTGGGCGATATTCTGTTCGCGTTCTTGTTGTCTGAACCATTGGCGGATCTTGCTGCGCGTCCGGCTACTCCGTGTGAAGCCGAGACTTGGATTCATCCAATCACGGTTTGGGCCGCCGCGCTTGCCTTTGACGATCTCTACCTTATCACCTGACTGAAGTTGATAATCCAGGCTCGTGAGCTTGCCGTTCACTCGGGCGCCACGACATAGATGGCCCAGGTTCGTGTGGATTTGATAGGCAAAGTCGATCGGCGTCGATCCAGCGGGTAGATCGATCACCGCTCCGGTAGGGGTGAAAACGTGGATACGCTCTTCGAGTTTGCCCACGTCGACGACGCTCTCGACGTCATCTTCGTCTTCTTGCAAGGAAAGCAAGAGCTCGCGCAAGTTCTGGATTTGTCTCTGGGCAGATGAACTGACTTTTGTCTTCTGTTCCTTGTAAGCCCAGTGAGAGGCGATGCCACGCTCGGCTTCCTCATCCATTCGCTGTGTGCGGATTTGGACTTCCAGTTTCTGGCCGGACTCTGAATCAATCACGGCCGTGTGCAACGATTTGTAGCCATTGGGTTTTGGCGAGCCGATATAATCATCGAACTCGCCACGAATCGGCTGCCACAAACTATGGACGGCGCCAAGCACCTGGTAGCACAGATCGCGCTCCAGCTCTTCTCTCTCTTTGGCGCTCATCTGGCGGCGTTTCTTGTCTTTCCCGTTGCCGGCTTCCTCTTCGCCTTCCACGCTCTTGGGAGGTTCAATGATGACGCGTAAGGCTTGGATATCGTAGATTTGGTCGAAGCCCAGATTCTTGCGCACCATCTTCCGATAGATGGAATAAATGTGTTTGGGGCGGCCGGTGACAGTTGCCTTCAGCCCCATCTCATCCAGTCGTTTCCGCAGGCGCGTCGCCGCACGTTCGACCTTGAGCGCGCGCAGCTCGCGCTTTTCGTCGAGGCGCCGAGCGATCTCACGATACTTCTCCGGTTCCAGTAGGTTGAAGGACATGTCCTCCAACTGCCACTTGAGGTGCCAGATACCCAGCCGATTGGCCAGCGGTGCATAAATGTGCATCGCCTCATAAGCAACCTGGGCTTGTAGTTTCGGCGGCATCTTGCTGGCGCGGCGTAAATCTTGCAGGCAATCGACCATACGAAGCACGATGATTCGGATGTCGCCTTCAATGATTGATAGAAGGGCTTTGCGGATGGCCTCCAGCGTGTCACGGTTCTGGGCCTGTTCCATGACGATATTATTGGCTGGATTGACGCGACTAGCTTGTTTAGAGTACTCGTCCAGATTCTGGGCGCCCTTGATTAGGGCGGTTACCTCTTGCCCAAACTTCTTGTTTACGGTGGCCTCGGTGACACGAGTGTGAGGCATAAAGATGTCGTGCAGCAATGCCGCGATGATGGTGTCAGGATCTTCAATACCCAATTCATTCAGCGCCGCCGCAACGTTTCGACCATGCTCGAGGTAAGTTTCCCCCGACGGCCGCTGTTCCTCTCCATGCGCTTCCATAGCAAACTGAAGCGCCTGGGCCAGGCGCGCGCGATCGGCATCGCTAAATTGGTTCCCCGGTAGGCCCCTCAATGGATCCTTCTGGGTTAATTCGACAGCATGCATCATTCGCTGCTATTGAGCACGCAGCAAGGGG
>JACFOH010000097.1 GCA_019454405.1 Promineifilum sp. | reverse complement strand
CGATAGTGGCGCTCGTGATCTTGACGATATCCGGGCTCTGGGCTATAGGGATCGTATCGCCGTGGTCTCCGCGTTTCCACGCCGAGCCGCTTACGGCCGAGATGATAGGCGCGGATTCGGGCCCGATATACAGGGGCGGGATAGACTTTAACGACAAGGGCTGCCTCTACTGCCATACGATAGACGGGCACGGCGGGTTAAGGGGCCCCGACCTCACATACATCGGCGACAGGCTGAGCTCGAACGAGCTTACGTGGCGGATCATGAACGGCGGTCTTAATATGCCGGGGTTCGGCGGAACGTTGACGAACCAGGAGCTGAGCGACCTCGTGGCGTTTTTGAAGTCGCGGACCAGAAAGCCCGCTCAGGACTTGCCCGGGGACTGAGGCTGATTCTGCCTCTGCCTCATTTCCATCTTGAGCTGGACGATATCCCTCGGGAGGAACATGTCGAGCAGCCAGTCGATGGCCACCCTTATCTTCCTGTCCCATCCGGGCAGCTTGCCTAAATAGATGCAGCGCCACATGAACCAGGCGAAGAATCCCGAGAATTTAACGCTTCTTATTTCGGCGACGGCGGACCTGTGCCCGAGAGGCGCGAGCATGCCCATGGTCCTGTAGACGAACGGCCTCTTGTCGCCGTCCCTGGAATTTATCGAAGCGGCGACGTTGACCGCCACGCGGGCCCCTTCGCGCTCGGCATTCTGGGCCGTCGGGGGATAGGACGCCCCGGTATGAGGATCGGGAATCACGGCGCAGTCGCCTATGGCCCATACGCCGGGGCACCCGGAGACCTCCATGTACTCGTTCACCTCTATCCTGCCTCTCTTGTCCGCGCAGGACAGAGCCGCGATTACGGGCTGTGGCGCAGTCCCCGCGGCCCAGATGGTCGTGCAGGTTTCGACGGCGCTCCCGTCTTCCGTCTTTACGGAATCTTTCGAGACCTCGGCGATTCTCGTTTTGAGACGGAACTCCATCCCGCGTTTCTGGAGGAGCATTAAGCCGTATTCGGCAAGCCCTTCGCTCATCTCGTGCATAATCCTGTCGCCCGGATCGATCACGACGACCTTTACCTCGCCCGCCTTCACGTTCCTGTAGAACCTCTTGCTGGCGGAGACGTAGTCGTTGAGCTCGGCGGCGACCTCGATGCCGGTATATCCGCCGCCCGCTACGACGAAAGTGAGGAGCTTACGCCTCGTGTCGGGGTCGGTTTCGAGCTCGGCACGCTCGAACATGTCTATCACGTGGTTCCTCAGCACCATCGCGTTGTTGAGGTTCTTGAGCGGGAACGAGAATTCTTCCGCGCCCGGGATGCCGTGATAGCCCGTCATGGAGCCCAGGGCCAGGACGAGATAGTCGTATTCGTAAAGAAACGTCT
>JACFOH010000096.1 GCA_019454405.1 Promineifilum sp. | reverse complement strand
GCTCATCCGCTTCGGCACGGGCGACCTGGCGATGAACGTCGATCCGCGGCCGGGCAAGAGCGCGCAAGAGGAGCGGTCGGTCATCCTCGTCGGCCGTCGCGGGGATGCGGTCAAGGTGCGCGGCATGTTCGTGCATCCCAATCAGTTGCGCTTCGCCGCCGGGCAAGTCCCCGGCGTGCAGGCGATGCAGGCGGTCATCAGCCGCCCCGACGACATCCGCGATCATCTGGCCCTGCGCGTGCAGGCGGCCGAGGGCGCGGACGAGACAGTCCTGGCTGAGGGGCTGAAGGCGGCCGTGCAGGGGGTGTGCCGCGTGCGGGTGGATGAGGTGTTGTTCGGCGAGGTAGAAGAGGGCGCGGCGCCGGTGGTGGACGAGAGAGACTGGAATTAAGAGTTAGCAGTTGACCAAAGCCTCCCAGTTCTGCTCTCGACTGCTTATGATATAATCGTCTCATGTCCGAATACGTAACCGTATCGATCCCTGAGGCGTTACTCCATCGAGCGAAGAAATTGGCTCGTGTTCGTCACCGCCCGGTGGATATAGTGATCGCGGAACTACTGGATGAGGCGCTTCCGCCAGTGGAAGAATCCTCTTCATCCGAATTCGAGGATGATGCCGTCATGATGAAGGAGATGGAAGCCTATATCGCGCTTCATCCGACATTGAAGGCGGAGCATAAAGGACAACACGTCGCCATCCTGAACGGACAATTGGTCGACTATGACGCCGATCCGGCAGCTCTATATCAGCGTGTCGCAGCGCATTATCCGGATCGCTTCGTTTGGATGACAATGGTGGAAGAGGAACCGCTGACAACATTGGTGTTCCGGTCACCTAAAATCATCTCCCAGCCATGACGGCGATTTTCACCTACGACTACAACAGCGAATACCATCCCTCGATGCCGATGGTTGAGCTATCGATCGGCCTGCCATCTGCCGACACAACGCTTAGGCTAGGCGGAATCGTCGATTCCGGGGCCGACGCCACGATTATTCCCGTTCGCTACCTGCTGGAATTGGGAGCACGACGAAGCCGAAAGGCTTTCATGCGGGGGATTACAGGCAGTGGAACCTTTGTCGATTTATACCCTGTTGCTATGCAGCTAGGTCCTCTTCGTCAAGAGTTCATGGAAGTGGTCGGCGTGATCGACATCGATGAAGCGATCGTTGGCCGAGATATTTTGAATTATCTATCCGTTACCTTGAACGGGCCGGCAGCGGCGGTGGAAGTGTCTTGAATCACTATGCAGTTGGTTGAGACAGTTCGCCAAGAGATCGTCCATTTCGAATGAGATGATTAACGATCTCGTATGCTCGGCCTAACTGATCGCCTTGCTGATCAGTTTACTTATTCTCTCCTCTTCGGCCGCGTTTAATCCCTTCAACG
>JACFOH010000095.1 GCA_019454405.1 Promineifilum sp. | reverse complement strand
CCCTCAACGCCGAGATCGCCGCCATCGTCGCCCGCTCGCAGGCGCTGCGCGACGCTATCGACCAGATTGTCGCCGAGATCGAGGGGGCCGCATGAGCCGCCTTGACGAACTCATCGCCGAGCTTTGCCCGGATGGGGTGGAGTCGGTCTTACTATCAAGTGTTCTAAAATCTGTGCGAACAGGTCTAAATCCTCGCAAAAACTTCGTCTTGAATACCAAGAGGGCTAACAATTACTATGTAACAGTGAAGGAGATTACATCGGGAAAGATCATATTTAGCGATAAAACGGACAAAATAGACTCCAACGCTGTTTCGGTTATCCAACAAAGATCAAACCTAGAATATAACGATGTATTGCTATCAGGCATCGGCACCATTGGAAAAGTCGCTCTCGTAGATATCCCTACGGACAACTGGAATTGCAGCGAAAGCGTGTTCTTATTGAAGCCGAGAACAGATAAAATCCTTCCGAGATTCTTAATGTTTCTCCTTGGCTCGAATTCAGTCACTTCCCAATGGAATAAGCAATCCGTGGGAAGTACCTTGAGGGGAATAAGGATGGAAACCGTGAACAACCTCCGCATCCCCCTCCCCCCGCTGCCCGTCCAGCGCGAGATCGTCCGCATCCTCGACCATTTCACCGAGTTTACAGCGGAGCTGACCGCGCAACTGGCCGCCGAGGTGACAGCGAGAAAGAAGCAATACGAATACTATCGCGACGCCCTGCTGACGTTTGGCGAGGATGTGCCAGTTATGACATTGGGGGATGTTGCAGAGTTCAAATACGGTTACACAGATACCGCGAAAGATAGCGGCGCTGTAAGATTCATCCGCATTACGGATATTGGGGATAATGGCAAATTACAGCCAACCAATCGTAAATACATCGACTTAACACCAGATAGCGAGGGCTATTTACTCAAAAAAGGCGACTTGTTGATGGCTCGCACGGGCGCAACGTACGGCAAGACTATGCTATTTGAAAAGGAGGCCAACGCTGTATATGCCTCGTTCCTTATCAGAATACGTTTTCCAACTGGTGTTGTTCTTCCGGCTTACTACTGGCACTTTGCTCAATCTGGATTGTATTGGAATCAGGCAAATAGATTAGTTAGCAAGGCCGGGCAACCTCAATTTAATGCAAATGCTTTAAAACGCGTCCAAATTCCTATCCCTTCGCTCGAAGAACAACGGCGAATCATCGAATTACTCAACCGGTTTGATTTATTGACAAATGATTTGACGAGCGGCCTGCCGGCGGAGATTGCCGCGCGGCAGAAGCAGTATGAATATTACCGTGACCAGCTGCTGACCTTTGACGGAGTTACAACGTGACGCAATACAACATCATCGCCCGAACCGAAGAAGCCACCGTCATCGCCGAATACAAGGCCGAATACGACGC
>JACFOH010000094.1 GCA_019454405.1 Promineifilum sp. | reverse complement strand
GCCTGTCGCTGCAAAACAACGCAATTCGAGGCAACACCTCTGTCAACCAATGCGCATAATTGACTGCGCAAGCGTCGACGAATGTTGCGCATATCGGCACAACTTCCGGCGCCTCATCATAAGACAGCCACCGGATATGCTTGTTGTCGTGGTCATGAAACGTCAGACCGTGAAGTTCTTCAGCAGTGTAATCATGTGCGAAATCGTACAGATCATGACAAATCACCATGCCGTCATCCGCCAGGATCAGATTCGTGCCACCGTAGACCTTTGCATCGTTTATGGTTGCGACAAATAACCTCGGGAAGGAGTATTGGTCGAGGAACGATGCCGGGTATTCGCGAGCACCTGACGGATAGACCATGGGTTGCGGTATTTCAATCTGCTCGGCATCGACCAAGTCGCAGCTTGCGACACCTTTTTTCTTAACGAAATCGGCCAGTGCAAGCACCTTACGCCATTCTCTCGCATGCTTGCTATATAAGACGGCAGTAAGAAGGTTAACGTATGACGAATATACCTTGAACCAATTCAGCCGTCTGGCCAGCCAACGCACACCGGCATATTTTTTCAGATGATCTCTATAAAACTGTGCGAAAGGGATCTGTTTAAACTTGGAAACCAGGCCTTTCCTAACAGCCAGACGACGTACCCTGATGTTTCGAGAACGCTCTGTATGTTTCCTTTCAATTGGCCACCATACTCCAAAGTCTGCGCTGTCTAAAGCAGCATCATCCAAAGCGATCTCGAATTCTCGCTCCGCTACCTTCAACAACTGCATTAGGATCTTCCCTTGATTTTGTTGGCACCGTTGGTCAAGCGGGCAGGCCAGTTGTTGTTCATACGTCGCCGGAGACACATAGATCAATGATGAATGCATTATACTGCGGTTATAGAGGGGAATATAGCTTCCCGATCCTCGCTGAAGGTGCCGCCGTGGAAGGCGTCCGACTTCATTGAGTTAATATCTCGTGTGACGCCAGGCGCGGAAACGCCTAAATGCTCTGTAAGCAGCCCTTGAAAGTAGCCTTTTTATGTTTAGCTGACGCTCCATCCAAATTGACCATTCGTCGTATTCAACAACAAATTTCTCCGGCAATTCCATGATCTTCGGATACGCAATTTCCTGGTTAAGGATCTGCCTAAGTATCTCCGGAGTATGGTTCTGTTCATACTGGATTCGCCCGAGCAAACTAGCCTCTTCCAGCTTTCCCGTAGTCAGCGAAGCACAATAATCTAACAGCTCACTGGGATAGCGCCAACTAAAAGCACCTGGGTAGGCGAGATCTGTCCCGCCCAACATGCGTGAGAATATATGCTGGTGCAGGGCGACCGGAATCCCCACCCCCAGCGCCTCTATGGACGGGGGTGCCCCCCCGGGGGGGCGAGGCGGGGGATACACAGCTCGCGGGTGC
>JACFOH010000093.1:291-1464 GCA_019454405.1 Promineifilum sp. | reverse complement strand
ATCCCCACAGCCATGTTTCGTTGGGAGCAACGAACCGCTATCGGCACCAGCCCGATAATCAGCAATATCACCTTTCAGGGTGAAAACGCGGCGACAGATCCCATTGGAGTCAAAACCACGAATGTCAACCGGCTAACGTGGATCAATGTTGCCATTAGATTTTTCCGCAATATCGGGAAGATGCACAATGGCATCGTCAACTCTGATGAGTGGAATACGGCCGTTGTTCGGTGTGGGTTGCAACCAACCGCCTACGGCGGGCCCGGTTGGCTGCCGGGAAATGCCAAGTTCAGCGCCACATCTGCCGGCGCAACGACGAACGTAACCAGTTCTGTTGATGTATTTGATGCGCGCCATGTCGGCAAGAACTTGATGATAGAAACTGCCGGCCCTTACAAATCCATTTTCCGATCTGAAATTACGAGCTTTGTTGACGCGAGGAATGTCGTTCTGGCCGACCCGTGTCCATATGACATGACTGATGTGGCCGCGTCGTTCGAGGTTCTTACCTGCAACACCATGGCGAGCAGCGTCACGATAGACATTCCTGATATGCCTGCGATTGATCTCGTCGGAAGATATGTCTTCCTGTGGGTTCCGGGATCTGGCGATAACAATAGAGATCTTCTGACCACCCGCATTATTGCCCAGGGCCCGACGACCGTTACCGTTGCACATACTCCGGCAGCCGCGGTAGCGGAACTTCCTTTCATTCTCGCTCCGGCCGAGTTTATCGGCGTTACCGAAGATGAAGTGGGACGCGGGGTTGAGGGCTCCGATGATTATCAGGTGTGGGGGCAGAGGAACGAGCGATCGAATGATTGCGGCATGGGGCGGCTGCGTCAACACCATCATAACCCGCGCCCGGAACGTTGCATTGGTGGGTAGAAAGCTTCACGGAAGTGCGCCGACATATAATAACTTCGTGCCAATTTCTGCGGCTTGATCGTTGATGGTTGTCGCTCCTTATGGATGCCGAATACTCAATTTGATTGGGGTTGCTTTTCGACGAAAGGCAGCCTGATAAATCTTGCCGGGAGACAAGTGTCCGCTTATTTCCGCGACTGTCATTCCGGGCTGCACGAAACCATACCCGGATCGTCAACGATTTATGTTGATCCGCAAGCGATATGGGCGAATGGGGCTGTTGTTGGGGTGAGTGGCGCCAGACGA
>JACFOH010000093.1:0-281 GCA_019454405.1 Promineifilum sp. | reverse complement strand
TATCCGCCGCCTCGGGCTCAGTCCCTGAAATACGGACCGAATGCGGGGCCAGAAAGTGTCTATGCCCTTGGACCGCTGGCAACACACGAAGACGCCATGAACCAAGGTGACGAGCCAGCTACGCAGATGCTGGATGCACGCATCGTTCGGAATATGACGATGGGCGGATTGCCGACATTTGCGGACAACACGGCGGCGCTGGCGGGCGGGCTCACCGCCTGGGCGGTTTACCGAACCAGCGACGGTGAGTTGAGGATCGCTGTATGATGGTAATGGAGAAG
>JACFOH010000092.1 GCA_019454405.1 Promineifilum sp. | reverse complement strand
GCGGTCGCGGCCGCGCTCCTGTTTGGATCCCTTGCGGCCTTCGCGGCGTGATGGCTTGTCGTGTGATTCGGCGTGATGTTCGTGGCGATGGTCTTCGCCGCGGCGGCATTTGCCGTGGCGCCCTTCGTGGCGGCGACCTTCGCCGCGGCTCTCGCCAAGGCGGACGACGCGGATGCGGCCGTCGGGCAACTCCACCAGCTTGCCGACGACGCGCGGCCGATCGGCCGAACGACCCTCTTCCATCCAGCGGCCGCGTCCTTCATGGCGGCCTTCGCTCATCCAGCGGCCGCGTCCTTCGTGGCGGCCTTCGCCCATCCAGCGGCCGCGTCCTTCGTGGCGGCCTTCGCTCATCCAGCGGCGCCCCATGCGTCGCCCGTCGCCCTTGTCCTGAATCGTAATCGTTACCTTCAATTCGCTCTCTCCTTCCCGGCCATGCCACGGGCTACGCGACGCCGAGCAAGCCCCGCGCCGTTGATTCATTCCATATTCTGTTCGGCCGCGTTGCCAATCCCGGCGGCCTGTGTGGTGTGCTCTCTTGGCACTATGCATACGCTGTATCTCCTTGCCCGCGCCCACTATGGCGCGTGGCGAACGTATAAGCCATATTATAAGGGTATTTGAATATATATTCAAGGGTATTGAATATCTATTTAACCTCACACTCATATTGGAGGAACCAGGAATTACGAATGAGGAATCAAGAATGGGGGAGGGTGGGCGGTGGGGTTGCGCCGCGGCCTTGCCCCTATCGGTGCATTGACCGGTCGCATACGGTCCGTGGCCGGCGTGATGGCGAGCAGTTTACGGAGCCGAAATTCTGGTATAATCCAGTCATGGAAACCCCAGTAACCATCCTGCTGCCTGATACCATATACCGGCAGGCCCAGGCGGCCGCCAGACAGGCGCAGCGGCCTGTGCCGGAGGTGTTGGCCGAAGCGCTGGAGAACGCTTTCCCGGCGGTCTATGTCAGCCCCGACCGCGAGGCCATGGAGCGGGAGGAAGCTGCCTATGAGCGCCTGCGCGAATCGTTGCTGGCTACCCACGAAGGGCAGTATGTCGCCATCCACGGCGGCGAACTGGTCGATGCCGACGCGGACCAGATGGCTCTGATGCGCCGGATCAACGATCGCTATCCAGACGCAGTTGTGCATCTGAGACGCGTCACCCGCGAGCCTGATCGCGAGATTCGCGTGCACTCTCCCCGACTTATCCGCCCGCAGTCGTGAGGCAATCCGACTATGCCCGCCTACAGCCAGGCTTATGACAGCGCGCACTATGACCCGGCTATGCCCGTAGCGGAGATCTCCTTGCTGAGCGATGCGGCCGAACCGCTGATCCATTCCCTAATTCCTGATTCTTAATTCCCCCGTTTCTGCTATCATCTCTGAAAGACCGCCCGTTTCATGGCGGCCCGTGAATAGGAGAGATCATCTATGAGCGAGAAATTGGCAGATAAAAAAGGCGTGAT
>JACFOH010000010.1:57677-85504 GCA_019454405.1 Promineifilum sp. | reverse complement strand
TGACCTCCTATCAGGTGGCCGAGTTCATCGGCCGTGGTTTCTCGCGCATCGAGGACGCGAGACATAATGCCGCCGGAAAACACAGCGATGCGGTCGCTATGTTCGATAATCTCATCCAGATCGGCCGAGATGAACAAGATAGCCGTCCCATCCGCGCGTCGCTTATAGAGCAATTGCCAGAGATAGTTGGAGGAACGCACATCCAGGCCGCGCGTGGGGTGTTCCAGCAATAGCAGTTGCAAGGGTGTATTGAGCAGCGAGAAGAGGAGGCGTTGCTGATTGCCGCCCGACAGGGCATCGGCCGTCGTTTCCGGCCGGCCAACTATCTGATATGTCTCGATCCGCTCGAGCATATCTGTCCGATGGGATTCCCAGTCAATGAAGAATTTCTTCTCCGGTCGTGTCAGAACCAGGTGCTCCGTCAAAGATAATCCAGCGACGAGTCCTTCTTCCAGCCGACCGGCAGCGACATAGCCCATCCCGTGACTTAGTTTATGATGGTAATTCCGGCCGGTAATATCCTGTCCATTGAGCACCACGCGACCGCGCGTGACTGGGAGCAAGCCGGAGATCGCCTGCAAAACGAGACGCTGGCCGCTACCCTCAAGCCCGGCAAAGCCAAAAACCTCCCCGGCCCTAACCGCGAAGTTAATATTGGGGACGGTTAGTTGGTAGGTCTCGATGGTTACATCTTGCAACTCAAGGGCAGGCTCCCCCGGGACGAAAGGCGGCCGAGCGCTGCGTTCCGGAACCTGGCCAAACATCATGCCCACCAGCGCCTCATTGGTGCATGGCAGCGCCTGCTCACCAGCCAATTTCCCCTGTCGTAACACGTACGCGTGGGAGCACAATTCCTGGACTTCCTCCAGTTTATGAGAGACGAGAATGACGAGCTTGCCTTCCTCGCGAGCCATCTTCTGCATCGACTCAAAGAGGATCTCCTTCTGCTCGGCGCTGATGCCCGTTGTCGGTTCGTCCAGAATAAGCGCCTGAGCGCCTCCCGCTAACAGGCGAACAAGCTCCAGTTGCTGGCGCTCACCCATCGACAAGGAGTCGATCGTGGCATGAACATCGATATGGAAACCATACCGCTGGGCCAGTCCCTCCAGTTCAGCGCGGGCTGTCTTGTAGTCCAGGCGTATCCGATTGTTGTAACCAAGGAGATAGTTATCGATGACCCGGAACGGCGGCATGTCGAGTGGGTCTTGATAAAGCATGCCAACGCCTTTGGCTAACGCGTCGGCCGGAGAATGGAACTGTACCGGCTTGCCGTCCAGCAAAATCTCGCCACTGGTTGGCGGTTGATAACCGGAGAGGATTTTCATGAGGGTGCTCTTGCCCGCCCCATTCTCACCGATTAAGGCATAGATTTTGCCTGGTTCCAATTTCAGGCTAATGCCGTCATTGGCCTTAACCTGTCCGAAATACTTGCGAATGTCCCTGAGCTCTATCTGCATAAGGACTCCTCAAAAATATTGGTTCGTAGCAGGTGTTGGGGACCTGCTATCAGGCAGTTCATGAAGAATAACCCAATAAGACCTCGTTGAATACTACCATTGATCCTATGTTTTACGTGACATTCATCGTAGACAGCGTTTACAGGCGGGCATAATCAGAAACATAGCCATTACAACATCAATGGCCTGGCCCGCTTCTCGTCGCCCTGCTTCATGGTTGGCGAAACTCGGTCGCTATGCTTCTCGATGATTGCTTTTTCGGCCGTATACCTCTGAATTAACTGTTCGTCAGACATCTCTTCGGCCCAACGCAACGCGGTTTCGATTTCAGCATAGGCCGCTTCGTATTGTCCCTGCCGGCGGTAAGCCTGGCTGCGCAGCTTGTGTAATTCAGCTTGCTGAATTGGCGCGATCTGGCCGGGGTCGTAGCTGGCCGAACGAGTCAACGCCGCGTCCAACTCCAGTCCGGCCGCCGCGCCATCGCCGCGTTCCAGGTGGAAGTAGGCCCTAAGCTGCCGGGCCAGGGCTTGCTGATCCGGGTTATGCAAACCCAATTCCAGCGCTCGACCGGCGGCTTCATACGCTTCTTTCCCAACATGAGTCGTACCGCCACCGACTTGTACGGCGCGCATCAAATAGCCTTCGGCCGCCTGAGGATGGTCCGCCAGGTAGCTATCTAAAGCCCGACGCGCCTCTCGCCTGGCCCCGCCGGCCCACAGCGCGGAAATAACCGCAAATCGAGCTTGCGGGTTGCCCATAGAGGCCAGGGTCTGATTCGTCTCGTAGGCGGCCTGGTCGGCGGTCGATTCAAAGGCGACCATCTCGAACGCGCCACGACGGTCGGCCATCCAGAACAGTAATAAAAACAACGCGTGGACGGCGGCAGTGCCGGCGCTCAGGACGGGTGTTGCGTTAAAGTTGTAGATCGTTCGCCAGTCGCCTACAGGCAGGAACAGGGTGAAGATCGGATAGTAAAGAAGGGCGAAATAAATCTGGAAACGAAAAGTGCGGAGGCCAAAATACTGCAGCGTGCGGCTGGAATGACGGCGCAGCAGCAACCAGACGGCCGCGCCGAATCCCAGGGAGCCTAGCGTCCCGGCTACGGCAATGATCCAATTCTGGGCGGATGTGAATGTCCCCTGCGGAACGACATATCCCCAGAAGACACGGTAGCCGAATTCAACGACCTGGCCGCCAAAGCCCCACACGGCCAGCGCGTGGGCGAGTTCATGGACAAAAACGGCCGGAGGCACGCCAAGGAAAAATGCCGCCTGCTCGGCCAGGCGCTGCTTGTCCCATGTAAGTGGCTCTTGTCGGATAGCGCTCCAATCACGGGTAACGCGAACCAATAATTGGACGGCGCGGCCAACATACAGTAGGGCGAGGACGTTGAAGAGACTCGTCATTAAAGACATCAGCAGTCACCGCGTATCATATCGGAATATTCGGAGATGGCAATAAATTTGTCCAATGATCATACCAATTGGCGAATCAGTTGTAGCGTCACTTTTTACACGATGCTCTAGAAACCCCGCACCCGTTATGTTAAAATAGCCCTGTGAGCGAGAGGCGTGAGTTTCTAGCCGAATTACCGATCTTTGCTGGCCTGGGCGATACCGCTGTGGATGCTGTCGCGCGGCTCACAAAGGAATACACCTTCGAAGAAGGCGCAGTGGTCGCATATCAGCGAGATGTAGTCAATCGCCTTTACATTGTAAAAGAGGGCCGCCTGTTCGCCCGGACAATCGATAACAACGGTATCCCTCGTGACACAAAATCCTTCTTCCCCGGCGATTACTTCCGGGACGAATGGTTGTTCATACCCGGCGTCCATTCGGCAACTGTTAAAGGCGCCGAGGCAGGGCGCCTTTATATTATTGAAGGGCCGGACTTCGTTCGGCTCCTGAGCGACTTTCCATCTATCATCGATGAACTTGCCCCGTCTGAAGAAAACGGCGTTCGCTACGGATTGAGCGACGCGGCCTGGAATGAAGCGCAGAAACTGAAACTGAAGCACAAGATGCGCGCCAGCTCGGCCGGAGCATTGCTACAAGACGAGACCCTGGAGCTTTTCACTCGCCGCAGCCGTTGGTTCTTACTGGGCACATTGCTGCCTCCCGCGCTACTCGTCATGGTCGCGGCCGTGTTGCTGGTAACGATTCCATCCGCCACACCCGTGCAGAGCTTGCTCAGGATAACTCTACCAATCCTTCTGACACTCATTGGAATGATCGCCTTCGTGCTCCGGTTGATCGATTTTCGCGAAGACTACTTCATCATCACCAACCGCCATCTGACCCATCACGAATTTGAATTGCGTCGCTTCCGCATCCACCTGATAAAAATTCCTATCAACCGGATTCAAACCGTGGAAATTCTGAAGCCGTCCCTGCTGGCCAACCTCTTTAATATCGGCACGGCACGTGTGACAACAGCGGCCGTCACCGGCGCCGTCCTGTTCGACAATATCGATAATCCGGGAGCCGTGCGGGATATTTTGCAACGGCTAATGGGCCATCATAAGGAGCTGGAATCAGCCCAAACTCAAGCGGCCATCCGGCAATCGATTGAACAGCATTTCGGCGTTGAGCCGCAGCTAACCCCGGCCGACGCGGTTGAGCCAGGCCCCGTTGTGGCCGCGCCCAGGGAGCAACGCTTCTCGGGGCTACGCCGCAGGTTCGGTTGGCGCGTTGTCGATGGGAACACGATTACCTATCGCCGTAGTTTTTTTGTCCTGTTCAAGCGAATCATGTTGCCGCTGCTGGGATATGTAGCCCTCGGTGTGTGGGTCGGAGTAGGGCTTGGCTTCAATATACCAACTCAAATCGTGCTATCCGTACTCGGCGTGTTAGGGTTGGCAAATTCACTCTGGTTCATCTGGCAACTGGAAGACTGGCGTAACGATATATTCCAGCTAACCGATCGTTTTGTCATCGATGTAGACCGCATGCCGTTCGGTTTCGGCGAAAGCCGCCGGCAAGCAGCCATCACCAACATCCAAAACGTCGACGCCTCTCGTCCCGGCTTTCTGGCGACGTTGTTCAATTACGGCTTCGTCACTATCGATACTGCCGGCGCCCAGACGGACATCGTCTTCGAATACATCCCTAATCCGGAGCTTGTCCAGAGCGACATCTTCCATCGTATCGATGAATCGAGAAGGCAACAACGGCTGCGCGACGAAGGCAACCGGCGTGAGGAATACGCCCTGTTACTCGATGTCTATCGACAAGCCATGGAACAGGAGCGAATCCCGCAGCGCACGCCCACCGGCATACCCAATGACCTTGAGGATCTATGAGTGTTTTACCTATTGTGACCATACCCGATAGAGGGTTGCGCGAGAAAAATCGCCCGGTCAGCAAATTCGATGCCGATCTGCAAAAACTGATCGACGATATGATCGAAACCATGCGCGAGGCCGACGGCGTTGGACTGGCCGCGCCACAGATCGGCCAGCCGCTTCAACTGGCCGTCATCTGGACCGCGCCCGACATAGACGACGACGGCAATGAACTCGAGGACACTCGCGAGCTGTATGTGATCGTCAATCCCGAGATCTATTGGCGTTCCCGGGAAACCATAAAAGGCATCGAAGGTTGCCTCTCCATTCCGGGTTACGTCGGCGAAGTCGAGCGCGCGGAGTCCATTCGCGTTCGGGGGCTGGATCGCCACGGTCGCAAGTTCCAGCAACGCTTCGATGACTGGACGGCCCGTATCTTCCAGCACGAGATCGATCATCTGAACGGCGTGCTCTATATCGATAAACTAACGGGGCCGGAAAGGATATGGACCGGAGAAGAGTTCGAGCAAATGCGCGATGAATTAGCGGCCGAGCTCGATGAAGAACATGATCCGGCGATCGGAGATTAATCGGAGAAACTGAGGAAATATGTCGTTGACGCACACAGACGTCGAAAAAATAGCCGCTCTATCGCGGCTATCTCTGACAAAGGATGAGTTGACTCACTTTGGCGAACAGCTATCAGCTATCCTGGATTATGTAGCCATGCTCAGTGAGCTTGATTTGAGCGATGCCGCGCTGGAGGATCAGACTGCCGAGCACCATAACGTCACTCGTGACGACATCGTGTTGCCGTCGCTCTCCCGGGAAGACGCCTTATTTAATGCCGCGGAGACGCGCGACGGTCAGTTCTTTATCCAGTCGATCCTCGAAGAGTGATTATGGAGCCAACTATTTCAACGTTAATCGAATTGCGGGACGCTCTTCGTCGCGGCGAACTAACCAGCGTGGCCGCGACACAAGCTATGCTCGATCGCATCGTGGCGATCGACAACACGATCCGCAGCTATCTAACCGTCACCGACGAGATGGCATTAGAGATGGCGGCCACGGCCGATCGCCGTCGGGCGGAGGGCGAGGACACCCCCCTCCTGGGCGTTCCTGTCGCCGTCAAAGATCTTCTCTGTCTGGCGGGTGCGCCAACGACAGCCGGCAGCAAAATCCTGGAGAATTTTATTTCGCCTTATAACGCTCATGCCGTCGATCGGCTGATCGAAGCGGGGGCGGTTATTCTGGGCAAAACCAACACCGACGAATTCGCGATGGGGTCATCGACGGAAAGTTCGGCGTTTTTCACCACGCGCAATCCGTGGGATACCGAGCGCGTTCCGGGAGGCAGCAGCGGCGGCAGCGCTGCGGCCGTCGCGGCCGGGCTGGCCTATGGGGCGCTAGGGACGGATACGGGAGGCAGCGTGCGCCAGCCGGCATCGTTTTGCGGGCTGGTGGGCATGCGGCCGACTTACGGCCGCATCTCGCGCTGGGGCGTCATTGCCTATGCATCCTCGCTCGATCAGGTCGGGCCAATGGGGCAGACGGCGGCCGATACGGCAGCCCTGCTGAGCGTCATCGCCGGATACGACCCGCGCGACAGCACATCTCTCGACACCCCGGTGCCTGACTATGAAGCCGCGCTGACAGGAGATATCCGTGGCCTGCGCGTCGGCGTGCCACATGAATTCTTCATCGAAGGCATCGATACGGAAGTGGAGGCAGCAGTGCGCGCCGCTATTGAGCAAATCGCTCGCCTGGGCGCGGAGATCATCGAGATCAGCATCCCCCACACTCGCTACGGCTTGCCGATCTATTATTTGATCGCCTCGGCCGAAGCCGGAGCCAACCTGGCCCGCTATGACGGGACACGATTCGGCGAGCGCGTCACAGGGTCGGACGTGATCGATACTGTCGAGCGGACACGCGCACTCTTCGGGCCGGAAGTGAAGCGACGCATCATGCTTGGCTCCTATGCGCTGAGCGCCGGCTACTACGACCAATATTACGGCCGGGCGTTGAAGGCGCGCGAGCTTATCCGCGAGAATTTTCGGCAGGCGTTCGAAACCGTCGACGTCATCGCCGCGCCAACATGCCCCACAACAGCGTTCAAGATCGGCGAGCGCGTCGACGACCCGCTGACCATGTATCTGAACGACATGCTAACCTTGCCGCTCAACCTGAGCACGGGATGCGGTCTGTCTACACCTTGCGGCTTTGACAGCAAGGGATTGCCGATCGGCCTGCAGCTTATCGGTGGCCCGTTGCAAGAGGCGACCATCCTGAATGTTGCCCACGCCTATGAACAAACGCAGCCGCGCCGCAAACCGGAACTGGCCTTGGGAGACATAGCTTGATGCTCCAGAAATACGAACCTGTCATCGGCCTGGAGATCCACGCCGAACTCATGACCCAATCGAAGATGTTCTGTGGCTGTCGGGTAGTCGATAGCGTAGAGGCCGAGCCTAATACGGCCGTCTGTCCGGTATGCCTGGGAATGCCGGGGATGTTGCCGGTGGTCAACCGTCGCGCCGTGGATTTTGCGTTGCTGGTGGCGCTGGCGCTCAACTGCGAGGTACAGTCGAACAATATTTTCGCTCGCAAGAACTACTTCTATCCTGACCTGGCCAAAGGTTACCAAATCAGCCAGTATGAATTCCCCATCGGACTCAGGGGGTATCTCGATATCACGCTGAGCGACGGCACAATTAAGCGGATCGGCATCCGCCGCGTTCACATGGAAGAAGACACCGGCAAGCTGACCCACTTGAGCGATGGCTCGCTGGTAGACTTCAACCGTTCCGGCGTCGCCTTGCTGGAGATCGTCTCTGACCCTGACATCCGTTCCGGCGAGGAGGCGCGGGCCTACGCCATGCGCATCCGCCAGATACTACGCTATCTAAGGGTCAACACCGGCGACATGGAGAAGGGCGTCTTGCGCATCGAGCCGAACATCAGCATCCGGCCACGAGGCGCCGAGGCATTCGGCACGCGCGTCGAACTGAAGAATCTAAACAGCTTCCGCGCCCTGGCCGACGGGACCGATTTTGAACTGGACCGGCAAGCAGCGCTCCTCGATAGCGGCGGTCGGGTGATACAGGAAACACGCGGCTGGCACGATGCCCGCCGTGAGACATTTAGTCAACGCAGCAAGGAGGAGGCAGAAGATTACCGCTACTTCACCGATCCCGATTTGCCGCCGCTCTACATTGACGAAGCCTGGATCGAATCAGCCAGGATCGCGCTGCCGGAATTGCCCCAGGCAAAAGAGGCGCGATATCGTGACGAGTTCGGGCTTTCAGATTATGAGGCATCCGTATTGGCAGAGGATCGGGCGGTGGCGGAGTGGTTCGACGCGGCCGTCGCAGGAAAGGGCGCCGGCGCTTCCCCCAAAACATTAGCCAACTGGATTCTCAACGACCTGTTTCGTTTGATGAACGAGCGAGGGCGTTCGATCGATACGCTCCCGGTAACCCCGGCGGCGCTGGTGGCGTTACTGGGCCAGGTGGAGCAGGGAACGATTAATCAAACTACCGCGCGCGAGGTGCTGGCTGAGATGATGGATAGCGGCCGTGATCCATCATCGATTATCGAGTCGCGCGGGCTGGCTCAAATCTCCGATGAGGCCGCGCTGACCAGCATCATTGACACAATCATCGCCGGGAATCCCGGCCCCGTGGCGAACTATTTGGGCGGCAAGGAAAACCTTCTGGGCTGGTTTGTCGGGCAAGTCATGCGTGAGACGAAAGGTCGAGCCAATCCGGCGGTGGTGAACGAATTGTTACGGACCCGGCTGGAGCGGGAGCGTATGTAAATCAATATTGCGCTACAATTAACAATGGTATGATCATACCGCCGCGGCCGATATGGGCAGCCGCCGGCTCAAACGCTATAGGGTATGTGAGGAATCATGCGCGTAGCAGTGTTGGCGAATTTACAGAAAAACGCACCCACCTGGCCGGGGATGCCCAAAGACCGGTGGGACGATCTCGACTCCGAGGAGACTATCCAGGCGATCGTCACCGCCCTGGAGTCCGGCGGCCACGAAGCCACCTTTCTCGAAGGCAATCCGACGCTCTTCGAGACACTGCCTCGTCTCAATCCCGATATCTGCTTCAATATCTGCGAAGGTCATTTCGGCGACTCGCGTGAAGCACAAATCCCCGCCGTGCTGGAAATGTTGCGCGTGCCGTATACGGGGTCAGGGCCGTTAACGCTCGCCCTGACGCTGGACAAACCCATGACCAAGCGCGTGTTATGGTACCATCAGCTATCGACGCCACCTTTCCAATCCTTTGAACGTGCTCATGAACCGCTCGACCCGGACATGGTGTTCCCGTTATTTGTGAAACCAAGCCGTGAAGGAACGGGCATGGGCGTATCGGCCGAATCGATCGTCCACAATGAAGCCCAATTACGGACGCAGCTGCGGCGTATGTTTGAGTTATACGACCAACCCATCCTGGTCGAGCGCTTCATCGAGGGACGTGAAGTTACCATAGGGTTGGTTGGTAATTTGACTGCGCCGGCGGCGCGACGCTTGCCCGATGATCATGAAGCGCCACGTATCTCTCGCGGCCTCCATTTCTTCCCACCCTTGGAAGTAGACATGAGCCGCTATCCGGAAGAAGAGGCAGGCGTCTACACCAGCCGCATCAAAACCGAACTGGTGCATACATTCCATTATCTATGTCCCGCGCCGCTGCCCAGTGATCTAATAGAAGAACTCAACTGGTTGGCAGCGGCCACATTCCGTGTGACAGGATCATTCGATGTGGGGCGGATCGACTTCCGGCTGGATGCCAATGACAACGATAAGCCCTATATATTGGAGATTAACCCGCTACCGGGATTAAACCCGGGCTACTCCGATCTGCCCCTGGAGGCCGCCGCAGACGGGTGGACGTTTGAACAACTGGTGAACCGCATCCTGCAAGAAGCAATCGATCGTTACGGTCTGGAAGAAGCGAACTCGCCGGCCGGCTGAAGTTTCACACAAAGGAGAGTAAATCCATGCCCGACAAAAATCCGTCAATCATGGCCCGTTGTCTGGAATGCGATTCACGCATTTACTTCGAGCGCCGGCCGGAAATAGGGCAGATCATCGTCTGCCCCGAGTGCGAAACCAGTCTGGAGGTTATCCGCACATCGCCGATTCGCTTCGATTGGGCTGATGAGGGAGGCGCCTCGAGTGGCGCAAACCGGATCGATCTGGACGAGTTCTTCAACGAACTGGAGTCCGAAGGCCGGGATGACTACGATGACTATGAGGAGGACGAGGGATAACCAGCCTCTGTTCTATCAACACAGATCGGCATGGATGATTTAGTCGGCAATATCATTAGCAAACGCTTTTCACGCGCCAGGCGGTTCGTGACTGTTGTAGTGATCGTTTTGGTTGCGTTGCAGGTCGTGTCCTTTTTTGTCCTGCACGATCACTTCACTGGTCGTGTCTTCTCTGAATGGCTGCCGGAGCTGTTGTTGATCGCGCTGTTCACTCTGCTTGTCGGGATTCTGACCCTCTTCGCCCTGGAACGAACGCAAGACAACGTGCGGAAGGATGTTGGGCAAGTAGTTGGTCGCGAGTTGCATGACCTGAAGGCGGCCAATGATCGCGCACTCTCTCTTCAACATATGGCCTCGACGTTGAGCGCGACGTTGAGCTTCGACCGCGTCGTCGAACAAGCGCTGGATGTGTCGAGCCTGGCGCTGGCCGAAATGGGCATCCCCCGAGAATCCCTCGTTGGCGCCGTATTTCTTTATGAGGAAGGAGCGCTCAAGCCAATCGCCCGCCGCCGGTTCCTGGGAGACGATGGCAACCGTGTTATCGCGGGCAAACAAGGCGTCATCGGCGCAGCAATCAGGCAGGCCGAGCCTGTCATTACCAATAACCCTCAGGATGACTTGGAACTCCAGGTCTACGAAGCCTTCCGCGAATGCCTGACGGCCGTGTGCGTCCCCCTTCGAGCCGGTTTCCAATTGTTCGGCGCCATGGTTATCGGGACGGATACCGCCGTTCATTTCGACCGGGACCACATCGACCTGTTCAAGGCAGTGGGCGATCAGACGGTTATCGCCCTGCAAAACGCCCAACTCTACCAACGACTGGAGGCCGAAAAGCAGCGATTGATCGAAGCCGATGAAGAAGCTCGCAAGGAACTGGCGCGCGATCTTCATGACGGGCCGACGCAAAGCGTCGCTGCCATAGCCATGCGGGTAGGCTTCGCGCGCGGCATGATCGAGCGCGATCCGGCCAGAGCCAGGGAAGAACTGCTAAAGATCGAAGCATTGGCCAAGCAGATTTCGGCTGAAATTCGCGGGATGCTCTTCACGCTACGGCCGCTCGTCCTGGAGACCCAGGGATTAGGCCCGGCCCTCGACGCCCTGTTACGTCGCTATAGCGAGACCGACGGCGTCGAGATGCGCCTGGTCGGAGCCGAAAACGGCCGCTTGCTCAGCAAATCAGCCCAGACGGTCACATTTGCCATCATTGAAGAGGCCCTCAATAACGCTCGCAAATACTCTCGAGCGACCCTCATCGAAGTCCGGCTCTGGAAGGCAGAGGGTCTTTTTGTGGCCGCCGTTCAGGATAATGGCGTCGGCTTCGACACATATGATGTCAGCCGCGACTACAGTACGCGCGGCAGCCTGGGGATGGTCAACATGCGCGAGCGCGCCGAACGCATCGATGGCTCGCTACGCGTCGAGTCATCGCCCGAGATAGGCACCACAGTAACGCTCGTTGTGCCGCTCGATAAACATAGCGCCTCGATAGATTCGGAAGAAAGCCCCGTTAAGGAGTCTCATCTAATCGATGCCGGCTCATCGAACAGCTAAACCGGCGCTTCTTAGTCGGCTATCTCTACCCGCCATTTTTTCCCTGAGCTTGCTTGGCTATGGGCTAATGGCGCTATGGTTTCCGCTGGTTCCCTATATCAATCAGGCACCGCCCAGCGATATTCGCAGCTTCGCTCCCACTCTGCTGGGTGGGCTTGTCTACGCCCTGTTGGTCATCGGTCTGTTCGCATTACTTATCCTGTCTTTCCATCGCGCAGAGAGAAGCGATGGGGGCAGCCCTCGTCCTTTATACTTCATCCTGGCCGGATCGCTCTTGCTGGCCTTGCCTCTGTTATTCACCTACCCCATTAACGCGACGGACATCTTTCGCTATGTCATCCGCGGCCGGATCGCCAGCGTCTACGGCCAAAACCCTTTCGTTGTGCCGGCAGCCAGCTTTACCAGCGACCCATTCATCCTCTTGACCGGCGAATGGGCCAACGAGACATCGCCCTACGGCCCGGTATGGGAGCTGGTGGCCGCCGGGCTAACGGCCATCTCCGGCGATAGCTTGCTAGTCGGGGTGCTACTCTTCAAGTCGCTGGCGCTGGCGTGCTTCTCGATCATGACGGCGCTGATCTGGTCGCTCCTGCCGAAAAACCATTCCCGCGTCGCCTATACGCTGCTTTGGGCCTGGAATCCGGCTCTGTTCCTGATCTTCGTCGTCGACGGCCACAACGATGCCATGATGCTCCTGTGGCTCATGTTAGGCTATTGGTTAGCAAGGCGCGGCCGCGTCGTATCGGGTTTTTTGGTCATGTCGCTGGCGGCGCTGACCAAGCCAATCGCTATTCTGGCGTTACCGTTCTTTTTCCTGGAATTCTTCCGCCACATGGCCGCCAGCCGGAGGCGGTTGGCGCTCGCGGCCTTGCTCGGCGTCCCGATCCTTACGTGGTTGGCGTTCCTGCCGTGGGCCGGGTCGCATGGTCCGTTGCGGACGTCAATTGAACTCGCCCTGCGGTTGGTGCGCGAGGCCACCGGTGGCGCGGCCTTCTCCCCCCCGGTTTGGTTCTTCATGGCGTTGGATAAAAGCGTCCCGATCCAGGTATTCGGCCGCATCGCTCAAGGGCTACTCGCGCTTGCCGTTCTATGGCTCCTATGGCGAGCGATCCGCGACCGCTCGGCGCTACGAGGCACGGCCGATGTTTTCTACACCTATATCATCACAGCCCTTAATTTTCGAATCTGGTATGCGGCATGGCCTTTCCCCTGGCTACTGTTGGACACTACCAATGAATCTCCGGATTTGGCCGATCGCGCTGCCTACCGGTTGCGAGCAGGTTTTTGGTTTCTGCTCACTTCCCAATTGTCGGTCATCATCTACGGGCATCTACGAACATATCTGTTCGGCGGAGATCATCGTGTGGCACATTTGGTCGGCGTGCCGTTCGTCTTCGTCTTGCCGTTTTTCCTGGCGCGCCTGCCCTCCCCATTCTCTCTATCTGCTGGAAGTCAAAAGTCAGACACGCTCACCCAAACGTATAGTGAGGGTGAACTCAACTCCTAACTCGCAGTGGCGACGATCGCGCCGGATCGGAGCCGCCAGGCTCGCGCTTAACGATTCCTTCATAGCGGATCGGCCCGTAATCTGCTATTCTTGAGGCACAGAACGTCCTGTCCGGGAAGGGTTTGTCATGTTTACGAGAAGGGTGCGCTGAGAGCATGGCCATTCTAGAGCAGATCATCGAATTACTGAGCCGGCCACCAGGCAGCGTGATCTATCATCTGCTGACTCTGTTCGCCTTGCAGATCGTGCTGGCGCTGACTTATTCGCATTGGCAAAGAGATGCCAACGACGAATCGTCACGTCGTATGACCTTCGCCGCGGCCGGCATTCTGCTCACCCGGCTGATCCTGCTCTTCGCCGGTCTCATGATCGCCGGGGATCCCGCTCGCGCTCGTATCGTCCTGCCGCCAATGGAACAGGCCATCGACATGGCCACGGTTATCCTGCTTGTGTGGGGACTGGCTCCCTTTGCCATGGACCGCCCGCGCCTGGCCGATGGCATCCTGCTCATCAGCTTGATCATCGTCGCGGTCATGTTCCTCTTCTTCTTCCAGGATTGGCAGAATCGCATCGCCGCCACAGGTATCACGACCTCCTATATCGGCACCGTACAAGCCTACGCCTGGGGTATCCTGCAAATGATAATTCTGGCAATCGGGCTAGGGTGGCTGGTAATAGGGCGAACAAGCCGCCTCACCATGCGGCCGATCATCGTCGCTATCGTGCTATTAGCCCATATCGCCAACTTCTTTAATTATCCGGAGATAATCCCTTCCGGAACCGAGGTCGTCTATTGGTTACGCGTGGGGTATTTGATAGCTTTCCCGCTATGGGCGGTGTTAGCCTATCGGGAAAGCCTGCGCGGCCTGATAACCATGGCCGAAGCCGATCGCGCCCAGGCCGACCAACTGGCTCATAATCTGCGACTAACCACAGATGTTATCAGCGCGCGAACGCCGGAGCTGCGCCTCGAGCAGATTCTTGAAATGGTCGCTGGATTAATTCCGGCACAGATGGCATCCATCGGCCTGATCGACGCCAACAACCCACAGCGAGTCACTTTTGGTCAGTTGCACACCAAAGCGGGCCACGATATCGATTACAGCCGGCAAATCAAACTATCCGACCACGCCGCTTTTCGATTAGCGTTTGAACAACAGCGTGGCATCGAACTATTGCCGCGCGGCGTGGGGGCACGGCAAACCCACGAACTATCTCAACAATTTAACGTCGGCGCTCTGGGGCCGGTTTATGTCGAGCCGCTGATCGTTGGCAGCCAGTGCTTTGGCTTTTTAATGTTGGCCGCGCCGCCAACTGTTTCGAACTGGTCTGAGCGCGATCGAGCGATTATTCCCGGCATAGCCGCTTTTGTGGCCCAGGCCATGGCCGATAGCCGCCGTATCGAGGAAGGGAAAAGCGCGCAGGCTATTCAGTTTCCAGCCACAATTTCGGCGTCCACGCCGGCAGCTGAACGAGGTGTCGACAGAGAGCATCTGATTCTGGAACTGGCCGAGACTCGTCGCATGTTGACCACGACCGAGGAGCGCGCCCGACGGGCGGAATCGATGGCCGCATTCCTGCAGCAAGCCGATCTTGTCCAACCTACGCCCGTCCAACCGCAAATGGCTTACGCAGCCATAGGGCCGGCTGTGGAATATGCGGTGGAGAGCGTCCTGCCCGTCATTCGCCGGCGTGACCTCAAGCTGGATATCGCCATCAGCGATACCCTGCCACCAGTGGCTGTGAAGGAGACGGTGCTGCGTCAATTAGTTCTCAGCTTGCTGGAGAATTCCTGCCGGGCATCGGCCGAGGATAGCTCAGTTCTGGTGCGTGCCGAGGCGTCGGCCGTCAACGGGCACCATACGGGCCACATGATATCACTTATGGTAACCGACGCCGGCGCGGGGATTCGACCCGAGGATCGCGAGCGCGTCTTCGATTCGCAATATTACTTGTCCGGCGGGCGCCCCATTGCAGGATTAGGCGACGGCGGGGCCAACCTTTCCGTGGTGCAGCGATTGGCCCAGGCGAGCGGCGGCGACCTCAGTTTTAGTAGCAATGTGGGTGAGGGCACAACTTTCACCCTTCGATTACCAGCAGTCGGTGGGCAATCATGGCCTCTGCTAAAGAACGAAGTCGGAACTGAACAGACATCCGAAGCGTCATTAGAAGTAGCGGCTGCCGGAGAAACCGGTCAATAAGCTCAGGGAATGATGGATACCGAGCGCGAAAAACAGCCTCGAGACTGGCAAACCAATATTATCCTGACCGCAGGGATCATGGTCACGGTATTGCTGGCTCTCATCCTGGCACAACTCGATACGCTACAAGTACGCGCGGTCAGAGAACGCTCCGGACTGCCCATCGTCAACATTCAGGCCACAGCCATTGCCATCGGCCAGATCATCCCCCTCACTCAGCAGCATGTTGAAGAACAATCATCGGTGGCCGTTCCGGTTGCCGAACCATCCGGCCCGGTCCCCGATGACTCGAACCCTCGACCGGCGTTCATCACCGGCGTCAGCGAGGAAGGTGTTATCTATACTGTTTGTGGAGCGGTTCCCGAGGGATGGTTGCTCTATACCGTCCAACCGGGCGATACATTAGCCTCGCTCGCCGAAGCCACACAATCGACGGTGACCGACCTGGCGAACGCCAATTGCCTCGGCACGGACCAGCTCTCAAGCGGGATGCAACTGCTGGTACCCCAACAACCGGCCCTGACACTTTGTGGGCCGCCTTCATGGTGGGTACGTTATCAAGTCCAGGTTGGTGATACCCTCTCACTATTGGCCGTGCGCCGGGGAACGACGATCAATGAGATATTGCGGGCCAATTGCCGCGAGACGATGGATCTGCAGAGCGGGCAATCAATCTTCCTCCCTCCGGGCGCTCCGGCGGGGGGATCCGTGCCTATCCCACAGCCGTCGTTGACCCCATTGCCAACCTTTACGCCGGCGCCTACCTGGACTTCGTTGCCGATTGCAACCAGCACTTCCCCGCCCAGCCGGCCATCATCAACGCCCGGCGTCATCCCACCTACACCCACAAAGATCGTGTCGACGCCCCGCCCGACATCCGCGCCACCCACCGTCATACGACCGACGGCATTGCCGCCAACACCGCCACCGCCAACGAGAACACCAACGCCACCGCCAACAAGGACGCCGGTGCCGACGGACACGCCCGTGCCGCCCACAGTCACGCCCCCGCCGCCAACGGATACGCCGGTGCCGCCAACGGATACCCCTCCGCCACCCACGGACACACCGCCAACGATAGAGCCGACGCCGCCACCTGATGAAGGCGGCTGAGAGGAAGTCGCGCAACTTGGATTAGGGCCGCGCTGTGTTATAATCGATTTTCGGCTACGGGTAGCCACATCCCTACGGGAACCCCCTTCCGGATGACCGGCTCATCCAGTAAAAATATATTATTCAGCGTCGCCGGCCGACGCTAATTTAAACGAGAAAACGCAGAATGGGTGATATCGAAGAGCTGCGGCAGTCGATCCTGGCCCAGGTTGCCGAATATTACGAAAAAGCTCACCACGACCGGCCGTTCGTGCCGGGAAAATCAACTGTACACTATGCCGGACGGGTCTTTGACGAGGCAGAAATCCAGAACATGGTCAGCGCTGTGCTCGACTTCTGGCTCACCGCCGGACCATACGCCGAGGAATTCGAGAAACAGCTGGGCAAGTTCATCGGCGTCCGCGAGGTCATCCCGGTTAATTCCGGGTCATCAGCCAACCTGGTCGCCCTGACGACCCTCTGTTCCCGTAAAATACCGAATGGATTGCGCCCCGGCGATGAAGTTATCGTCCCGGCGGTCAGCTTTCCCACCACCGTCAACCCCACCATCCAGAATCGCCTGACGCCGGTATTCGTCGATAGCTGCCTGGGTGACTTTAATCTCGACATCTCGCAGCTGGAAGAAGCTGTCTCGCCTCGCACGCGAGCCTTGATGTTCGCGCATACACTGGGCAATCCGGCCGATATGGATGCGATCATGGATTTTGTCCATCGGCACGATCTATTCCTGATAGAAGATACATGTGATGCGCTCGGCACAAAATGGGACGGCCGTTTTGTCGGCACGTTCGGTCATATGGCCACGCTAAGCTTCTACCCGGCCCACCATATCACGATGGGCGAAGGGGGGGCCGTCTACACCAACCGGCCGAAGCTGGCCAAGATCGCCCGCGCGGTGCGCGATTGGGGCCGCGACTGCTGGTGCGGCTACGACAATCCGATGAACGGCAAGTGTGGCGTCCGCTTCCAGCAGGTAATACCTGACATCCCCGGCTTCTACGACCACCGCTATTTGTATTCTGAGATCGGCTACAACTTGAAGTTGACCGATCCCCAAGCGGCGATGGGATTGATTCAATTGCAGAAGTTGCCGGAATTCATCCGCAAGCGAAAGGAAAATTTCGCCTATCTCTACGAGGGATTAAAGCCTTATAGCGAATTCCTGATGTTGCCGACCTGGCACCCAAAAGCCGATCCGTCATGGTTCGCCATGCCGCTACTGGTGCGCGAAGACGCCCCATTCATGCGTCACGAGCTAACCCGCTTCCTGGAAGTCAATCGGGTGCAAACACGACTCATCTTCGCCGGCAACATCCTTCGCCAACCGGCTTACAGGCATATCGAGCATCGCGCCATCGGCGACCTGAAGATCGCCGACCAGATCATGCGCGGCGGCTTTTTCGTCGGCGTCTACCCTGGCCTGGATAAGACCCGCCTGGATTATATGCTCGATATCTTCGGCCGCTTCTTCGAGCGATTCCGATGAATTCGCCCGACTGGCGACTCCGGACCTGCCACGAAGGCGCTTCCGGTTGAATGAGGATATGAAGAAACTCTCCGTCATCATTTGCTGCTACAACGAGCAAGCCACCATCCGCGACATCATTGACCGCACCCGTGCGGTCGATCTTGGGTCTGGCTGGACGCGCGAGATCATCGTCGTGGATAATTTCTCTACCGACGGCACGCGCGAGATCCTGAGTCAAATCGACGATCCGGAGATCACCGTCGTCTTCCACGAGCAAAACATGGGCAAGGGGATGTCCATTCGCACCGGCATCGCGACGATGAGCGGCGACTACATGATCATCCAGGATGCCGATTCAGAATACGATCCGGCCGAACACACACGCTTCTGTCACAAGGCGGATGAAACCGGCGCGGCGGCGATCTTCGGCTCGCGCGTGCTGGGTGGCGACGTTAAGTACAAGTATGCTCACGCGTATCTGGGCGTGCGGGTCTTGACGATGATGACCAACATTTTATTTGGCGGTCATCTGACTGACGTGGCGACGGCGACGAAAATGGTGCGGGCGGACGTCGTGAAGTCGCTTAATCTGACGACGACCGATTTCAATCTGGACTTTGAATTGCCCGACAAGATCCTTCTCTCCGGCCACGACATTCTCGAAATCCCTATTAGCTATAATCCACGAACCTACTCTGAGGGGAAAAAGATCAAGACTCGCGACGGCTTGCGGGCGATGTTGACAATGCTGCGCGATCGATTAGGCATGACGCCTGTGCTAAAAGATGACGAGCCCGTCATTGATCGCGTCGCGGGGGATCTGTTGTAAGGTTCTTTGTAACCAGCCTCCGATAGAGTATTACAGGTGCATTACTTGGCAAACGCGGTATACTGTGAAATCGCGTATCTGCCAAAGTTGCCCGCGAATCCTCGGATAAAGGCCGGGGACACGACACTCGGCAGCATGGGCAAATGGCAAAAAAGCCACATTAAGTGAACAAATTGAGATTAGCAAACGATTTGGTCGGTTGGCCAACGCGACCAGGTTTTCGCGCGAGCTTGGACCACAATACCGAGCGCGCCGCCATGGTGCAATCTTAGAGGAAGGCAGGATTTATGAGAATTGTTATCACCGGATCGATCGCCTTTGACTATTTAATGTCATTCCCAGGGCGATTCCGGGACGCGTTTGTAGCCGACAAATTAGAGAAGATCAGCCTCAGCTTTTTAGTTGATTCGCTGAAGCGGCAACGGGGGGGCGTAGCTCCCAACATCGCCTATACCATGGCCCTTCTGGGCAGTCGCCCGACAGTCATGGCCACGGCCGGACAGGACTTCGGTGAGTATCGCGCCTGGCTGAACGAACACGGCATCGATACATCGGCCATCCTCGATATCGATGACGAATTCTGCGCCTCGTTCTTCGTTAACACCGACGAGGACAATAATCAGATCGCCAGCTTCTACACCGGCGCGATGGCCCACGCGGGGAAGTTAACGTTCAAACAATACGCGCCCGATGCTGACCTGACCATCATCTCCCCTAACGACCCTGGCGCCATGCTCAACTACGTTCGCGAATGCAAGGCTATCGGTCTGCCCTTCATCTACGATCCCAGCCAGCAGACGGCGCGCATCAGCGGCCAGGAGATTAGCGAAGGTATAGACGGCTGCTATCTGTTATCGAGCAACGAATACGAATTTCAGCTTATCCAGGAAAAAACCGGCTTGAACGAGCAGCAGATCCTCGATCGGGTAGGTGGCCTGGTAATGACGATGGGGCCGGCCGGCTCGCGACTGGTCATCGACGGGCATGAGGAATTCATCCCGGTAGCCCCGACGCGCTGGGTGGCCGAGCCAACCGGCGCGGGCGACGCCTATCGCGCCGGGCTAATGCGCGGCATGCAATTAGGCTTGCCCTGGGGCGTATCCGGACGTATGGGGGCCTTGGCCGCCGCCTACGTACTGGAACAATACGGGCCGCAAAATCATTATTTCACGCGCAAGGAGTTCGTTGCGCGATACCGCGAGTCTTTCGATGACGAGGGTGCGCTCGATGTACTCCTCCTCGAGGACGAAGAAATCAACGTACCGCTCCCGGCCGCCAAGTAGGCCGGCAAGGCGCGGGCTATTCCAAGGAGTGATAAACGACAATGGACTTTGACGTAAAAAATGTCGACCTGGCACCCGGCGGCCGCCATCGTATTGATTGGGCGGAGCTGGAAATGCCGGTGTTGCGTGGTATTCAAAAGCGATTCAAGGATGATCGCCCGTTCTCGGGCCTTCGCGTCAGCGCATGCATGCACGTGACGACCGAAACAGCCAACCTGATGGTCAGCCTCCAGGCGGGCGGCGCGGATGTCATGCTGTGCGCCAGCAATCCGCTGAGCACGCAGGACGACGTGGCCGCCTCACTGGTCAGCCATTACGAGATCCCCGTCTTCGCCATCAAGGGAGAGGACAACGAGACCTATTTCAAACACCTCAACGCCGTACTCGACCACAAGCCCCATATCGTCATGGACGACGGCGCAGATCTGGTCAGCACGATCCACAAGAATCGCCGCGATCTGATCGGCAATATGTACGGCGGCACAGAAGAAACAACCACCGGCATTATCCGCCTGCGCTCGATGGCCCGCGATGGCGCGCTCAAATTCCCGATGATGGCCGTCAACGACGCGCTCACCAAGCATATGTTCGACAATCGTTACGGCACGGGCCAATCGACGATGGACGGCATTGTTCGCGCCACCAACGTCTTGCTCGCGGGCAAGACCGTCGTCGTGGCCGGCTACGGCTGGTGCAGCCGGGGTATCGCTATGCGCGCGCGTGGCCTCGGCGCCAACGTCGTCGTGACTGAGGTCGATCCGCTCAAGGCGCTGGAAGCGGTCATGGACGGCTATCGTGTGATGCCGATGAACGATGCGGCGCCCATTGGCGATATCTTCGTCAGCGCTACCGGCGATATCCACGTATTCGACAAGCACCACTTCATGCTCATGAAAGATGGGGCATTGTTGGCCAATTCCGGCCACTTCGACGTGGAAATCAACAAGCCCGCACTGCGAGAGCTGGCGGTCAGCGACCCGAAGCGCGTACGGCCGTTCGTCGAGCAGTTTACCATGAAGCACAACGGCCACCGGCTGAATCTGCTGGGTGAAGGACGCTTGATCAATCTGGCCGCGGCTGAGGGCCATCCCGCATCGGTCATGGACATGAGCTTCGCCGGGCAGGCGATGGCGGCCAAGTATCTGGTCGACCACAAGGGCGAACTGGACAACCGTGTCTATACCGTACCGGCTGAAGTAGACCAGGAAATCGCTTCCATCAAACTGGCGGCGATGGGGATCAAGATCGACACGTTGACCGAGGAACAGGTTACCTACCTCGACTCCTGGGAAGAAGGGACTTGATCCTGACTCATTGAACGTTGATAAGCGGGCGGCGCTTCATTCGCGCCGCCCGCTTATGGGGGAAGCCGGCGATCGCTTTATTCAGAGGTCGCCAAGCCGTTATGACGATTCCTAGGGACACCCATGTAGAAGACCGCATCGGGATGGTGCGGGTTGCACGCATCCTCTCCAACATAATCAGCCCTCCGGTTATGTTTGCGGCGGCGGGGATAGCGCTGGGTGTTCATGAACGCCCCTTCTGGCCCGGCCTTGTCTGGGGATTAATCTACGGCGTCCTGGTTGCGTTAGGGCCGCTATTCGTCATCCTTTATCTCATGCGCACCGGTCATATCAGTGAGCTGCACATGAGCTCCACCCGCGAGCGCCATATCCCTTATATCTCCGCGGTCGTTTTCGGCATGATAGCTTATGCTCTATTGCTCCTGTTCGACGGGCCGGAGTTGTTGCGCTGCCTAACGATTTTGAGCGCCATCACCCTGGGGACGCTGGGGCTGATCAATACCAGATGGCTCATCAGCATCCACGCCACGGCCGCGATCATCACCTGGCTCGTCGTCACGCTCATTTTCGGCTGGACGGCAAGCCTGACCTTGTTGCCTCTGGTGGTTCTCATTTGCTGGATTCGAATCTATCTGAAGCGGCATACACCGGCACAGGTTTTAGCCGGCATCGCTTTGGGAATAGCCACCTTCATGCTGATACGCACCTTGGGTTGCTTTCCCGCCTAAGATCATCCGTCTTCCATCATGTTCGAGCAAGAACGCTTCATCGGCCGCCTGCAGCGCTATGTACAGGCTGAGCCAGCCATTCAGGTATGTTACCTCTATGGGGCATTTGGCCGTCGAGCCGAGGATGCCTATTCCGATGTCGACGTCGCCCTGATATACGCGACCCCGGCCGAGCGGGATATAGGCTGGGCCGGACGGCGCGAATTCGTTAAAGGGATCATGCCTTACGTAGCCGTGCGCTCTTTCGACGACGACCACGCGGTCCCCTTTCTCCATACCACCCTCTATAGCAACGGCACAAAGGTCGATTTCAACTTCGAGACGATGGAAACGATCGCTCCCCATCCGCTGTACCGTGAATTACGCATCCTCAAGGACAGCGACCATTGGGCCGAACAGCATCAGGCCGCCTCGTCGCGACTGGCCCCGGCTCAACCCTACATCAGCCCGTCAGATCTGGAGGCGCTCGATGACCGGTTCTGGGTGATGTGCTGGGACATCGTACGCCTGCTCAAGCGGGGCAACGCCGACAAACCATTCCCTATTTACCTGCAATTACTCTACTTCACCCTGCTGCCACTGCTGAATGCCTTGCCTCCTGAAGAGCCGGCCCGCCAACGATTGATTCAGGCAACCTACAGCCGCGATACCGTGGCGACAGCCAAGGGCCTAAGCGAATTACTGGAGAATTACCTGACAGCTCGCGCGACCATTATCCGGCGGCAAAACCTGGTCTTCCCCATCAATACCGCTTTCGAGTCGGAGATCAAACGATTGATCGAACGGCTCACGCGCTGACGATCAAATCCCCAGGGGTTCTGACCAGTCCCGCAGCCACAACTGGATGGCAGCCACGACTGCGGCCTCGTCATCCTGATCCAGATCGAACCAGGTGATGCGCGGATCATCGCGACGGAACCATGTCGCCTGCTGCCGCGCGAAGCGGTGGGTCTCGAATTTAATGCGCTCGACAGCCTCATCGAGGCTCATCTCGCCCACCAGATGTGCCAGCAGTTGCCGGTAGCCCAGCCCGCTCATGGACGGCAGATCACGGTCATAGCCCATGTCGTACAAGCGACGCACTTCATCAAGCAGCCCCGCAGCCATCATCTCGTCCACGCGGGTATCGATACGTTCATAGAGCGAGCGACGCTCGCGCCACAAACCAATAGTCCGGATGTCGTAGGCAGGCGGGTGTTTGCGCTGCAGCTCAGAGATGGGCCGGCCGGTCATCAACGTCACCTCAAGCGCTCGAATGACCCGCCGGCGGTTACGCGGCTCGATCCGTTGGGCGGCCACCGGATCGAGCGCAGCCAGCCAGCGGGCCGGCTCGCCCTCAGCCAGGCCTTCCAGCGCGGCACGCAGGGCAAGCTGGGGCGCGACCTCGGGGATGCCCCACCCCTCGACAACGGCCGATACGTACTGGCCTGTGCCGCCGGCCAGGATTGGCAGGCGGCCACGCGCCAGAATCGCGTCGATGGTCCGATAGGCCAGCCGCTGATACTCGCCCAGGCTGAGCGTTTCATCGGGTTCGCACAGGTCGATAAGATGGTGAGGAACGGCGGCGCGCTCGGCCGGAGACGGTTTGGCCGTGCCGATGTCCAGGCCGCGATAGAAGAGGCGTGAATCAGCGGAAACGATCTCGCCGCCGAACTGGCGCGCCAAACGAAGGGAGAGCGCGGTCTTGCCCACGGCCGTGGGGCCGACGAGGACGAGGAGTGGACGCCGCTCCCGATTCATCTGATTCTCCTCTACCAGCCCAGCACAGCGTCAGGGATATGGTCGCATCGCAACAACCTCCCTCTTCCATCCAGCTCAACGGCTACCAGATCGATCCGCCAATTGACGTCATCTATCTCGTGTTCAGCCATATACAGTTGGCCGAGATGCATCAGCTTTTGGGCTTTGCGGGATGTCAGCGCCTCTTCGGGCGCGCCAAATTCACGGCCGCGCCGCGTCTTCACTTCAACAAAGACGACCGTCTCCCCGTCGCGAGCCACCAGATCGATCTCGCCATCGCGGCACCGCCAATTGCGCTCGATCAATACGAGGCCCTTGGCCTCCAGCTGGAGCGCGGCGACGTTCTCGCCCCATTGGCCCAGGCGACGGCGCGAGTTTCGATCAGGTTCACTCATCAATCGGCCTCGGGGTCGATGGGGCGCTCGGCAGCCATCGACCGCGCATACCGTCGCTCGATCCATCTGACGGGCGAACAATTTCAGCCAGTTGTTCGATCAGAACGGACCATTTTTCTGTACGTCGCGACCATCGACCATGCTCTTTATCACGCTTGAGATCCGGCCGTGCCTCCAGCAGTTCCTCATAGAGCTTGACGGTTTCGGCGACCGTTCGCTGAATATCAAAGCGCTTACTGGCCTCGCGAGCGGCCTCCCCCATCGCCCGCGTGCGCGCAGGGTCAGCCACGAGAGCCACCATTACAGCATCCAGACCCTCGACCCTGTCGGCCAAATAACCATCGACCCCGTGCTCGACGGTATCGGAAATCCCGGGCGAGCGAACTGCTCCCACCGGCTTGCCGGCGGCCATCGCTTCGATAATCGTCAGAGGGTGTACTTCGCTGGTCGAGGCCGTCACAAAAGCGTCGACCGGTATCAGCCAATCGGGGACTTCATCGTAGGGCACGGCGCCTCGAAACTGGACGTGCGCCTCGATGCCCAACTGCCCGACTTGTCGCTGCAATTCCTCCTTTTGCGGCCCTTTGCCAAAAATAGCCAGGTGCAGATCGGGGAACAACTCCTGAGCCAGAGAGAACTGTTCGAGGAGATCCGGCAGCGCCTTCTCAGAGGAGAGGCGTCCGA
This sequence comes from Promineifilum sp., assembly GCA_019454405.1. Lineage (GTDB taxonomy): Bacteria > Chloroflexota > Anaerolineae > Promineifilales > Promineifilaceae > Promineifilum. Next base: position 60,666 of record JACFOH010000010.1, on the reverse strand, counting down.
CATATGCCAGCAATCGGGCCGTCTCCGGCAGACCATAGTCCGATTTGGTGCGCGGCCGCCGGGGATGAAGGAACGGCTCAAGTTCGATGCCGTTCTCGATGACTTCGATCCGCGTGCGCACGCCGAAATCGCTCAGAATCTGTTGCATGCTCTGGGATGGAGCGATCACGACGTCGGCCAGGTCGGTGAACTCCGGCCAGATCTGGCGCATAATCGCATCGGCCGCGGGTTGGGGCAGAGATACGTAAGCGCCGGTATACAGATCGTAACGAGTATGGTTGGTGTAGACGATCGGGCAGCGGGCGTAACGGTGGGCCATCTCCACGCTCATGATGAGATGATGACAATGGACGATATCCATCTGAGCCAACTGCATCTGGGCTTCGCGGCTATAGCTCATACTGATATAGTAGCCATAATCGCCCAACCTTATGCCCTGGGAGCGATAAATGCGCGCCTTATGGTCGGTCTGGTCTTCATCACCGAGCGTAAAGATCGTCACCTCATGGCCCAGTTCCTCAAGGTATTGCTTGTAGAGGCTGACCATTCGCACGGCTCCGTTGACGACCGTGGGGTCATAAGTGGCCGAAACCATACCGATGCGCATATTTCCTCCTCTCCTCATGTGGAGACAAAGCAAGCACAGACAATCAGCCGAATAACCGTCACTCAAATAATAAATGCTAAGGCGCACAAAAAGCAAGCCGGCCGGCATCGCATAGAACGATCGCCGAACCGGCTATCAAGCTTCACACTGAGTCGTGATTATGCGTTTATCCCTTAACCAGAGCCTCTTGCTTGGCGGAGATCGACGCCATCAACGAGTCGAACGACTTGATGAAAGCGGCCACGCCATCAACCAACAGTTGCTCGGTCAGAGCACTAAAGTCGATGTTCAACTCGGCCAGTTGGTCAAGAACATCCTTCGCCTCATCCAGGTTGCTCTCCAGCGTGTTGGCCACGACGCCGTGATCGCGGAACGCCTCGATGGTGGCCGGCGTTATCGTAGAGATGGTGTCCGGCCCGATCAGCTCCGTAATGTAGAGCGTGTCGGAGTAAGCGGGGTTCTTCGTGCCGGTGGACGCCCACAGAACGCGCTGGGCTGTCGCCCCCTTGGCGGCCAGATCGGCGAACTCGCCCTTGGGATCGCGGAAGATCTCCTTGTATCGCCGGTAGACCAGCCGCGAGCTGGCGATGGCCGACTTGCCCAACAGCGCGGTCGCCTTCGGGGTGCCCAGCGCGGCCAGTTGCTTGTCGACGATCGTGTCGACGCGGCTGACGAAGAACGAGGCCACCGAGACGATCTTGCGAGGGTCGCCGCCCTTGGCCACCCAGTCGCGCAGCCCGTCGATATACGCATGGGCGACGGCCTCGTAATGGGCCATATTGAACATGAGGGTGATGTTGACGTTGACGCCCTCGCCCGTCAGGGCGCGAATGGCGGGGATGCCTTCTTTCGTCGCCGGCACCTTGATCATCACATTGGGGCGCCCGACGGCAGCGAAGAGCCGGCGCGCCGCGCGAATGGTGCCTTCGGTATCGTGGGCCAGGTAGGGCGAGACTTCGAGGCTGACGAAGCCGTCGGTACCGTTCGCCTCCTTAAAGACGGGCGCGAACAGATCACAGGCGGCACGAATGTCGGTGAGTTCCAGTTGTTCGAAGATCGCTTCCGCATCCATGCCCTGGGCGGACAGTTCGGCGATCTGGGCATCATAATCGTTCGTGCCGGCGATAGCCTTCTCAAAGATAGTCGGGTTGGAGGTCATGCCGCGCATGCCGTCATTCTCGATGAGCGATTTGACGGTTCCATCGGCCAGGAAGTCGCGCCGAATATTATCGTACCAGAAGCTTTGACCAAAAGCGTGTAGTTCAACGAGTGGGTTCATTGTAGATTCTCCTTGCACTTCATATAGCGTAATAAAGTAATTATAGTATGTGGCTGCAACTTTGCTTGCATCCTTCGCATGTTTACTCGGCAACGCCTAAGCGTCCGGCCGCAAGCGGGCAACAGGGATCCAGTTCCGGCAAAACACGGAGAGCCTAGGTCGTGGGCTTTCTCTTGGGATCACGGCCATAGACGACGCTGGCGCCCCGGATCCGGCCGAAGACCCATTCGAGCAGCGCGATGAGCGCCATGCAAAACAGGCTGACGGCGATGGCGATCGAGAACGCTGTGCCCAGATAGCCAAACAGAACCGCGGCGGGCCGGCCCAGGCCATCAAACAGGCCGACGTTGCGCCCAAGATAAGCGACGACCGCCGCCACAACCGTCATGATGACCAAAAACCCGGGCCATGCATGCCGGTCGGAGCGGCTGGGAAGCATGGCGCTACTGATGGCGAAGACGAGATAGAGCCAGACTAAGACGTTGGGCGTGTCCCAGATCTGAAGCATGGCATCGGCCATGATAGCGATATCGCCGGCGCGCAGAGTGCCGGCCAGGCTGGCCACACGGAAAACATGGTGGCCGATGAGCAGGATGACGGCCGTGCCGCTGATGAGCGGCGCGGCGCCGATCAGGCTCTCGCGAATGGGGCCAAGCGAGCGATCCTTGTAATACTCCACATAGCCCAATTGCAGCGATCCATCCGCTTGACGACGTGGCAGTAGCGACATCCGGCCCGTGCGCACGCCCAGCAACGTCGCCATCAGCCAGTGGCTAACCTCGTGCAGGATAACCCCGGGGAAAAGGACGACCGCATAGACGACGACGGCCCAATCGGGGCGGCCGACGAGCAAAAGACTGATGCCGTGCAAATGGGCGTGAATCCATCGCTGCATGAGGATCAGGCAGACGAGGGCCGCGGCCGCCCAAATAAATGGCATCAACGGGTCGTTCATCGTCTAGCGAGCGGGCCTGCTCATCCACCGCCCCTATGCCGCGGTCGATACTCCGGGCGTTAAATAACGGCCGAGCGGACCAGATCGACGAAACTCGGCTTGAGCGACGCGCCGCCCACCAGCGCCCCATCGATATCGGGCTGGCTCA
>JACFOH010000010.1:53898-57577 GCA_019454405.1 Promineifilum sp. | reverse complement strand
CTCGGCTTGAGCGACGCGCCGCCCACCAGCGCCCCATCGATATCGGGCTGGCTCATGTAGTCGGCGATGTTGGCCTCGGTCACGCTGCCGCCGTACTGGATGCGGATCGCCTGGGCCGTGTCGCGGCCGAACATGTCCGTCAGCACGTCGCGCACCGACATGCGGATGATGTCGCCCGCCTGCTGCGCGGTGGCCGAGCGGCCGGTGCCGATGGCCCAGATGGGTTCGTAGGCGACGACGCAGACGGCCGCCTGCCAATCAGCCAGGCCGGTGAACGCGGCGCGCACCTGCCCGCTGACGAACGCCTGCGTCTCGCCCGCTTCGTTCTGGGCCAGGCTCTCGCCCACGCACACGATGGGCGTCAGGTTGTGTTCCAGCGCGGCCTTGATCTTGCGGTTGACGCCTTCGTCGGTCTCGCCGAACATCGCGCGGCGTTCCGAGTGGCCCAGGATGACGTAGCGGCACAGCCCCTGCAGCATGGCCGGGGAGACCTCGCCCGTGTACGCTCCGCTGACCTCGTAATACATATTCTGCGCGCCGACGCCGACCTTCGTCCCGGCCAGCGCCTGGGCGACGCCGGGGATGGCGACGAAAGGCGGGCAGACGGCGATGTCGATGCCGTCGATACCGTTCAGGCCGGGCGCGATCTCGCGCACGAAAGCCACGGCCGCGTCGGCCGTCTTGTTCATTTTCCAGTTTCCAGCAACAAATGGGGTACGCATGACTCCTCCAGCAGTTCTCAGAAGGGTTTATCGTGGCGGAATGACGGGAGTCAGGCGGCGGGACGGTTCCGGCCGCTCAGCAAATACGTCACCCGCTCAACTCACGCTACCGATTATAAGGGAGGGAGCGCGAGGCCGCAATGTAGCGGACGGGGACAACCGCGCGCGCCGGCCGTGTCAAGTCCGCTGGAAGTACTCTTCCGGCTTGATCGAGATCACCTGGCTGGAGCTATCCGGCTGCATGCTGACGCCGTAGAGCGTCTCGGCCGCCTGCACCGTGCCGCGATTGTGGGTGATCAGGATGAACTGCGTCTGCCGGCCGAGTTCGCGTATGACGTCGCGGAAGCGGTTGACGTTGGCCTCGTCGAGGGCCGCGTCCACCTCGTCCAGCACGCAGAAGGGCGGCGGGGCGACCTTCAGCAGCGAGAAGATGAGCGCCGCGGCCGTCAGCGACCGCTCGCCGCCGGACAACAACGCCAGCCCCTGCTCGCGCCGGTTGGGCAGCCGGGCGATGATCTCCACGCCGCTGCTCGTCGGGTCGTCGGGGTCGGTCATCGCCAGCCGGCCCGACCCGCCGCCGAACAACTGCTGGAAGGTGGCGTCGAAGATGCCGTTCACCTGCTCGACCGTCCGGGAGAACGCCTTGGAGGTCAGTTCGTCCAGCTCGGCGATGACGCCGCGCAACTGCTCGTCGGTCTCGGTCAAATCGCCGACCTGCCGGGTCAGGAACTCAAAGCGCTCCTCGGTGGCGGCCAGCTCGGCCGGGGCGTCGGGGTTGATCGGCCCCATGCGCTGCATCTGCCCCCTGTATAACTGGATGGTCTCTTCGATATCGGGCGGCAACTCCGTCACCGCGGGCAGGCTCTCGACCACCTCGTGGATAGGCAAAGGAGGGGCTCCGGTTTGTCCCACGTCATAACTCAGCGATACCAGCCCCAGATCGGCGCGGATGCGTTCCTGCAAGCCCTCGATCTGATTCTCGAACTGAGTCTGGCGGATACGTGTCTGGGTCAGTTGTGTTTCCAGTTCGTGGGCGTGTCGCTGAAGACCGGCCGAATCCTGCTGGAGCCGGGCGAGAAGCGAGCGGTCGGCGTCCATGGCCGCCATCAGCGGGGTGAGGGCTGATTCAACTTGCGCAAGCTCGGCCTCCACAACGGCCGCCTCGCTCTCGTCCTCTTGCTGCCCAAGGCTGTCAACCTGAGAGCGCAGGGAAGTCAGGCGCTGGCGCACGCGGTTGAGTTGGCCTTCGCTCTGATTGAGCGTCGAACGACGGCTATCGACCACGGCCTGCCGCCCGGCCAGGATCGTCTGGGCCGCGGCCAGCGATTGGCGCAAGCTCTGTTGCTGCTGTTCCATCTCGCCCACAGGCAGCGCGCCCAGTTGCTCTTGTGCCGTGGCCAGTTCACCCTCATGCCTGGCCAGGGACTCGGTTAGCCGCGTAATAGTGGCCTCGGTCTGCGTAACACGCTCCCCGGTCTGCGACGACGCCGCAGCGCGTTCCTCACGGCGGCGAGCGATGAAGTCCCGCTGCTGACGCGTTCGTTCCAGCCGGCCGCGGGCGTCGTTCAGCCCCTGGCCGGCCTCAGCCTCTAAACGGAGCAGGCGTCGCTCTTCATTGGCCCGCTCGTCCACTTTCTCCTGCAGGGCGTCGATCTCAGCCTGACGGTTGGACGCCTCGACTTCATGCTTCTCCAGCGCGACACGCATCTCCGCCAGTTTAGCCGCTTCATCGCGACGACGGGTCTCATGCGCCAGGAAGCCACCGCCGGCCGCGCCGCCCATCTCGACCAGCCCGCCCCCATAAACAACGAATCCATCGGGCGCGACAGCCGCGTAACCGGAACGCCAGCCGGCCGCCAGACGGTAGGCCGTCGCCGCGTCCTCAACCAGCAGGACATGGCTCAGCAGCCGGTTGACCAATGGCGCAGCCGGCCCGGGGTTGACAACGCCGGCCGCCCAGCCGATAACACCCGCTTCGCCGGTTATATCGGGCCTATCTTCAATGATTGCCTCCGGCAAATCAAGCGCCGCCAACAAGAGGCGCGCCTCGTCGCCATCACGGTTCCCCTTGGCCTTGGCCACAGCTCGCCACAAGCTATCGGCATCGCTCACCAGCCAGGCAGCCAATCGCTCGCCCAGCGCGGCCACAATGGCAACCTTGTGTTCGGCGGGGATATCTATGAGCGACGCCAGACGGCCGACGACGCGCTCGCGTTCGAGCGGTATCTCCCGTTGCCCCTGCCGCTCCAGCATGGCGACGCGCTCCTCCTGTCGGGCCAGATCGTTGCGCATTCGATTGAGCCGCTGTTCAGTTTCGCGGGCCGCGCGGCGCATCTCCTTCAGCCGGCCGATATCGGCGCTTCGGGCGCGGTTCTCGTCGTTGCGCGCCGCCTGCAGGCGAATCAGTTCGTCGCGCGCCACGGTGGCGGTCGATTCCAGGATTGCCAAATCTTCATCTGATGGAGCATCGCCGGCGGGTTCCGGTTCGGCCGTCAGTTCTTCCAGCCGCAAACGCAATTGGGCCAGCTGGCCCTCGGCCTGCGCCAGTGCGGTCCGGTTCCGTTGTCGCTCTCCTTCAAGTCGGGCGACCTCCGCCTGCCGCGCCGCTATCTCGGTTCGGCGACCTTCAAAGGTGACGCGAAACTCCTGCAGATGAGATTGATGGGATTGGAGCTCGAGTTGGGCAGCGATCAGATCCGTCGTAGCGGCTTCTACTTCTGCGCGAGCCGCCGTTGTCGCTTCCTCCAGCAACGGTAATTCACCCAGGGCCTCTTCAATCTGGCGTTCGAATGCGCCGCGCCGCTCGCGGTACACAGCTTGCCGGCGTCGCAGCGCTTCCAGGTCCTGACGCAATTGATCGCGCGTGGCCTGGTAGTCGACCGCCTGTTGCTGCGCCTCCCCCAAACGGTTCTGAATCGTCTCAATACGTCCGTGGTGAGCCAACAAGTCGTCACGCG
>JACFOH010000010.1:41034-53798 GCA_019454405.1 Promineifilum sp. | reverse complement strand
CGCGCTTTGTAATGCGTGATCCCCGCCGCTTCCTCGAACAGGGCGCGGCGCTCATCCGAACGCAGCGAGAGCGCCTGATCGACAAGCCCCTGGCCGATAATCGTATAGGTTCGCTCGCCCAATCCACTGGTCGCCAGCAGCTCGGCCACATCTTTCAACCGCACCTGCTGGCCGTTGATCAGATATTCGTTTTCACCGGAACGAAAGGAGCGGCGAGCGATCTCGACCTCGGTGTAATCGATCGGCAACCAGCCGTCGCTGTTATCCAGCGTGATCGTCGCCTGAGCCATGCCGGCGCGCGCGCGCTGTTGGCTGCCGGCAAAAATCATATCGGCCGAGCGACGGGCGCGCAGCGTGCCATAGCTCTGCTCGCCCAGGACCCAGCGCAGGGCGTCGGCAATGTTACTCTTGCCGCTGCCGTTCGGCCCGACGATCGCCGTGATACCGCTATCGAAGACAAATTCCGTCTTCGATGCAAAAGTCTTGTATCCTTGCAGAGTGAGCTTGCGTAATTTCATAACACGTATCAATCCCCCGTGTTATGGGCGGATGAGGCGAATTATCCCCGGCTTATCGATTGCCGGCCACACTTAAAAAATAAATGCCGGGTATACAAGGTACCCGGCATTCAAATAGATGTGATAACGGTCGATCTAGAGCTTGGGTATCTTCAGAACCTGGCCAGGCTTGATAAGGTTCATGTTGTCGCCAATGACGTCCTTATTCGCCTCATAGAGGATGCGGAAATTGGCCTGGGTGCCGTAGTACTTCTCCGAGATGAAGCTCAGGTTATCGCCGGCCTTGACGGTATGCTCCGCGATGAACTGCGTGTATTTGGGAGCAGCGGCGGCGGCGGCAGCGGCGGCGGCAGCAGCAGCAGCGGCAGCCTCTTCGCGAGCCTTCGCCTCGGCCTCAGCCTTGGCCGCGGCCGCTTCTTCACGGGCCTTGGCAGCAGCCTCGGCGCGGGCCTTGGCCTCTTGCTGGCGGGCCTCAGCCTCATGGCGGGCCTTCTCCAGACGGGCTTCGGCTTCCTTCTTGGCCTTGGCTTCGGCTTCGGCCTTAGCCTTCGCATCGTCATCCCGCTTAACCGGGATACTGGGCGCGGCGGGGGCGGGGGCGGGCTTGCCCATGGTAACGCTCGGCTTGGCGATGCCGGGGGCAGGAGCCGCGGCGACGCTCACCTTCATGGCGCGCTCGATATTCGACAAGGCGGCCTTTTCCTTGTCCGAGATAGCATCACCCGTGCCATGCTCCCGAGCCGCAGACGCCACGCTATTACCGACGCTCAACGCAAAGTCTTTGAGGGCGGCCAGATCTTCGGCGCCCAGCTTCTCGGCAACGATGGTGGCAATGCGATTCAGCGCCTTCTCAGCGTCGGCCTGGGACGCCTTCTCGAGTTCCTTGGAGGCGTCGCCGCCGTCGCTCACGATATCTTTGATCAAAGCGTTATTGCTCTTGTATTCCTTAACAGCTTTCTCAAACGCCTTGTTTTCGCGCATCTTGAGAATGAACGAGACCCGGCCATCGGCCGCGGCCAGAACCTGGTTGACCCAATAGGGGGTGTTCCTGACCAGCTCCCAATCGCTGGCGGTTAACTTATCTTTAGACATATTTATCTCCTTTAAGGTGGGCTTCCCACTGCAAGAGCCGGGATGCATTATCTTATCACAAAGGCGGACAGAGCGCATATCAGCGCGTCACACGGATATCGGGTTGTTATAAGGAACCGTGGTGATTTTACCGCACCGCACAATCATTCATTAAGTATTATTACACAATACGCGTTTATGACAAGCGATGAACAAGAAACCGCCCCCTTCCGGGGGCGGCTCTATTCCAATTCAAACCAGTTAGCTCAAAGGCTGCAAATCGCTGCGGATCTCAACGACCGCTGTAACTTGCCGCCTCACGAGCGAAGGACGTAGCTCCTCTACTTCCCAATAGCCACCGGGGCAACAACCTCGTCCAGCTCAGGCTCGGCCAAAACGTAGCGGCCCAGAATGATCCCGCCGCCCAACGTCAGCGCCCAACCGATGATCGCCAGCGGCAAATGCCACACATCAGCATAGTTGATGCCGTCGAGCATATGGGTCGGCCCGGCCCAGATCTGAACAGTCAAGGTAATCACCCCAACTACAATCATGGCCACGCCGGTCCCGAAGCCCGTCGTATGATCATCCCGCTTGGTGAAGCCGATCTGGTTCCAGATTCCAGGGATACGGAACAGCAGGAAGACGAGCAGCGTGAGAGCATTCACATAGACGATCATGTCCGCCGGCTGTGAACTGCCGCGCAACGCACGCGAGCTAATTATGTGAATGATGCCAACCACCAGGCTCAACACCAGCATCGTAATCGCCTGACGATAGCCATTGCTCTTGCCTTTGATGAGCGCGATCGTCGCCAGGATGCCCATGACGCCGAAGAGCACGCCCGTCACCACATAGAGAATGTATAGCCACTGGAACCGGGCTATCGGCGCAAAAATCGGGCCGTAGCCGGTAGGTTTAAACGCAACGCAGAAGGTGCCGATACCCCCGAGGAGGACGGCCACTGACGTGAGCGCTAACAAAACAATACCCACAATGCGTAATACTTTGCCTAACATCGAATGTCTCCTGTCTAATCTAAATAGAAGCCGACCACATAGGCGGCTGTCATTAACAACAACAGAAGCGGGAGGATGGCCAGAATCATCTGACGGGAGATGACTGGTTTTCCCATCTTCAGAAACGACAACAACAAGCCCCCCACTCCAATAAGTGCGCCGCCGATGCCCACGAACACAAACCCCGTCGGCGCCAGGCCACGCAAGCTCATGTAAATGGGCAAAAGGAAAATCAACAGCCCGGCCACGCTATGAACGACCGCCAGGGTAATGACGGCCGCCTTTCCCGGCCGGTAGAATCTGGTGAAGGCGACAGCTATAAAGCCCACGATAACGAACACGAGATAAGCGTTGCGCCAGGCAGGCCAATGTTCCCACACCAGCCCCAACGACAATGACAGGGGCAGCATGGTGGAAACGACGGTCACGAGCGGGTTATCCAGGATCTCAAAGCCGAAGATAATCAGCAGCAAGCCGGCCAGAAGCAAGGTGCCGAAAGCGAGCGTATAAGCCCAAATCGACAAGGCGGGCGCGCCCTCGATACCGAAGACGATCTGGTAGGCAGCTAGCAGACCAGCCAGCAGTAGCAAAATACGGTCTATCGCGGACATCTTTTTCATAGTCGTTTCAATCCGTATGGTTTGCCGGCTATTGGACAACCAACATCAGCAACAGCATGATTCCAAGCATGTAAAGCGAAGCGTACTTGAACAGGCCAAAGTTGGCGCGCTCAGACGGCCGCATCAGGCTGGAAACGGCGAGCAACAACAAGCCTCCCGTCAAGACGATCAGCAGACGCCAGTAGCCAAGCGTCAGGCCCACGCCATAGGCCGCAAGGGCCATCATGGCTCCGGCCAATATGCTGGATATGGCGATGACCATGCGGGTCTTCGCAAATCCGTAAGCCGAAGGGAAAGTGGGGATGCCGGCGCTCTGGTAATCATCGTAGTAACGCATGCTGAAGGTCATAATGTGCGTCGGGATCCAGAACACGACGGCCAGAGCCAGGACAATGCCGACCCATTCGATCCGTCCGGAACCCAGCGCGTGCCCAGCCAGCACCGGCATACCCCCGGCTATGCCTCCCCAGAGGATGCTCCACGGCGTACGCCGCTTCAGCCAGATGGTGTAAATCACTACATCGAAGAAAAGCCCGGCAAAGACGACGATGCCGTACAGGACGTCCATGGACAAAGCCCATGCAACGCCCAGGGCGCTGATGACGAGGCCCAGTATCAACGCCTCGGTCGGGCTGACTTCTCCGGAGGGAATCGGCCGGGCCGTTGTACGACCCATCTTGGCATCGATATCCCGGTCATACCACATATTTAGAATCGTGCTGCCAATGACGGCCAACGTCAGGCTACCGGCTACAGCCAGCGTGGTTTGCCAGTTCATGAACGGACAGCGGGTACTCATGAATCCCGCCAGGCCCGTCAGGACCAACAAGCCGGTCTGCAGGCTCTTGAAGAGTGGCAGGTATCGGCGAAACCGTCGAGAAAGTGCAGTAAACAATTGGGTCACGATTCTATATCTCCATCATCAATTAACGTCCCGCACGCAGCGGAATCCTACTGCTGGGCCGTAATATTGCGGCCCAGCGCTGTTATACTTCCAGACGCGCAAGTCTACCTGATAGGAGTAGAAGCTGCCGCCACGCATATGACGGTAATGCTGGTTGGGGTAATCATCACCCGTCCATTGGAAAACGTTACCGGCCATATCGTATAGACCATACGGGCTGGCCGAATCCAGGGTCTGATAACCGTTGTACTCCTTGCCGTTGTAGAAACCGACAGGCGTGGTGTTACCCAGCTTGCCAAACATCTTCACAAACACATCAAACGAAGAGTAGTAGTTGGCATTATTGCGCTCGATCTCCATCCCCCACGGGAAGGGACGTCCGCGGTCATCTACAAGTTCGGTACCACGCGCCGCCTTCTCCCATTCAGCCTCAAGCGGCAGGCGCCAGCCATAGTATTGGCAGAAAGCGTTGGCTCCAAACCAGGTCACCATAGTGACGGGATGGTTGGTATAGGCGTCGAGCGATGTGAACTGCTTCCCGTCGAAGACGAGGCGCAAGCCGTCTCCCTCCAGAGGCATAAACAGTTTATCTCCGGCCTTGATCTCTTCCTCATGCCGGAAACCGTCAAAGGGTTCCCCCGGATAGAAGCCAAACACGCCTCGTTCCGTCCACGCGCTCTCCCCGGCCTCAACCTCGACCTCGCCAATGCCGGCGGCGCCGGAGGCCAAAGCTTCATTGAGGAACCGGGCATATTGCTCGTTGGTCACATCGGTGACCATGATTTCGAACTCATCTACCATCGTCATGTGGTCATGCTGACCAAACGGGAACTCACCGGCGGGAATCAGCGCCCAAGCCTCGGCATCTACGCCCGTATCGATATAAGGTGGTGTAATTGACCCGATATTGGGCGTTGGGCCACAACTTACGGCGACAAACACCAGCAGTAACAGGGTCATCATCATTAGTATGCGCTTCATGAAGCGGTCTCCTTGAGGGCCTTGTTCAGCTCATCAATCCTTTTCCGTTGCTCCTCGATCTCCTGAAGGGCAACGGCTCTCTTCTCAGCCGCCATATCCTCAGACCAGAAGCCCTTGGCACGGAAGAGATCGATCAGACGCCAGAACATGAATATGCCTAAGACAACGAGTACCGTGAACAGGCCGATATCGGTCAGTAACATCGTCCAGTTGACAATCGACTGCTGCCCTGCCTCGGCCACGAAGAGTCGCTTCATGGCGAAGATAGTCACCGCACCGAAAGCGAGATTGGACATGACGATGATCGACCAGCCAAACCATTTGCGGACGCGCCCCTTGAGACCTACGCGGTCGGCGAAGTAGAGCAGGATGATGGTCGCAATCAGGCTGGCCAGGATATGCCAGTGCCCCGTCAGGGTAATCCGTTCATCACGATGGGGCCAAACACGGATGATCTCATCGAGTTTGACGGCCATGAAAATACCGATACCGCTCACGGTGAAGTTCATGAAAACCATCTGCCAACCGGGGCCGAATTTGAGTGGATCGTGCACCAGAGCCTTGACCTTCTGCCCAAAGGTTGGCTTCTCGAGGCCAAGCTCGGCGACGCGATCGTTGATCAATTTCCGCCAGGTGTAGATGACGTAGAGCAGCGCGGCCAACATGACGAAGACTGAGCCGACATAGATGGTCGTATGCGCCCAATCGACCCAGACCACGGATAGAGCGCCGATGGTGATGATGATGGTGCCGATGATCATGAGGATCATCGCTATCTTGTGCAGCCGGCCTTTGAAATCCATCCAACGCCCCACAATCAGGGTAATCGCGATGGCAATCAAGGTCAGCATAATATGCAGGTGGCCAATGATCGCGCCTTGCAGAGCGGTCCTGATCGGCGTGCGGATTAGATCTTCAGCCAGGAACGTCTCATGTCCGTTCCCCCAATAAGACCCTGTGATCGCTCCAAAAGAGGCAGAGAGCAATGTAGCGATGGCCATGACGAAGAAAGCGGTGCGCTCCAGGTCAAGCCCCTTCTTTGTATGGGCATAGGGCGAATCAGCGGGGAGACGGTACTCCGGCCGCCACGGCCACAAGGCAATGGATAGCAAGATACCGGCAAAGAAGATCAGCGACAGTCCCAGCAGGTATAAACCGTGGAACATGAAATTCTGGCCCCAATAAGCGAACAGCATGCCGAAGACAACAGTTAACATATAGCCGAAGGTGACAGTGCCGTTGATCAGCACCTGAGATTGTCGCTTCATCGGCAGGATGTCGGTCATGATGTACACCTCGATGGCGATGATGACCATGGCAATCGTGTGATAGAGCATGATGATGCGCGCCTCACGTTCCGCCTGGACCATTTGCATGCCCAGCAAGCGAATCGTGACCTCTCGCACACCCCACTCGGCCATCGGGCCCGAGAGCATGCCCCATGTGACGGTGATGATAGAGACGACAGCCATCGCCATGAGGATCAGCCCGTTCGTTGAACGGAAGAGGTAGTCAATACGTTTACTAACCGAATTCATAAAACAGCACCCCCTTTATGAGTGTCTTACGTCACTTAGTATGGCAGAACCTCCCTCATGCCTACAGTGACAAATGGCAGCTTATTCCATGAAGAAGATCACTGTTTATTACAGTCTGTTATTTATTGGATTACTTAAGCTATTTCGCAGTTATCTTCAACCCTTACAAGGCCTGTTCGGTGATCAATCGACGCGTGCCCGGCAGCCATAGAACGATGAAAAGAGCCAGGGCGATGAGCGGGGCGGGCAGGAACATCGAGAATCGCTGGACTTCATAGATGTTGATCAGTGCCAGAGGAAAGCCGCCGATCATCGACGCCATCGCGGCGAAAATCCCTAATGGAACCGACCACTTTTTTCCTTTCAGCACAGCCGGGATGAAGACCAGCCACGCAGCCGCGCCAAACCACAGCACCATCTGAACCGAGGCATACAGACCCTTCCAAAAATCGTTATAGGTGGTCGTCTGAAATTTGGATATATTGGCTACGCCATCCATGTAAGTCAGCACGTAAGCCAGGCCGGCCACGAACGTCAGAGCGATGATCTTTATGCTCGCCCCACCGACCAGCATCATCCCGAACCACAACACCAGGGCCAGCAGGAAGACCCAGATCGTCGGCGCAGGCAGGCCGATACTGGACGGGGGGATCATCGGGAAGAACCCGGCCAGCAATTGCAATGACGCGGCCAGCGTCCCCCACACCCACGACCAGGATTGTTTGTTGATGAAACCATAGAGCACCGCACCCCATAAGGCCGAAGCGCTAATACCCAGCCATCCGAGCATGGCGAAGGAGATGTAGACGGCGTTGGCCTCATCAGGCCGGCCGTCGGCGATCTTGCCGTAGACGGTCGGCATTAGAGTCGACGCTAACAGCCAAAGAAGCAGCAGGCCGGTGAAAATGCCCACAACTGAGAGAACGATGCCTAATTTGTGATTGTTTTTCATGGTTGACTCCAATATGTGAGGTGAATGGGAATGTGTAACACTCTGGTTGGGGAGGGCGTTCCAGTCAACGCATCCTCCCCAACATCAGACCAGACAGGCAAGACGAGCGAATGACTAAGCCGGACGCTGCCGTAACTCCGCCGCGACCTCGTCCTTCGCCTCGACTTCTTCGTCCAGCAGGTGCTGTTTGAAATACGGCAGGGCCGTGAAAATCAGCACGCCAATGGCCAACAGCGCGCCATACAGATAATCCAGGGTATTCGTACGGATGATCTGAGTTGGAACATTGATCAACAGGACGGAAACCACGGCGATGATGACCATCCACCAGCCGCGACGTCTGCCAACGGCCAACAAGGGAATAGAGGCGACGAGCAGGATGAAGGCCGTCCAGTTGACCCAGCCGACAAAGTTGAACATCCACACTTGCATGCTCTCATAGAGCGGGTACCCGGGACGTGTCATCATCGTCCGTTGCGCCCCCACGCCGATGGTGAACGAATGGGTGGCCATCATGCCGATGAAGGTTAATGCCGCGAAACGTGTTATCTTTTCGATCCGCGTGCCTTCGCGCAACAGGATCAAACTCCAGAATCCCGCCAGGCCGATTAGCGTAATGGCCATCGGCAAAGGGAATCCCGGCACAAAGCTGACATAGGGCAGGAACATGAACATCCCGCCTACCGACGGCAGAGCAAGACACAGAAGGGCCAATTGATAAGCCCACCTCGCACCTTTCCCGATCTCTTGCGAGGTAACAATTAAGGTGACGCCGCCCACAAAAATGAGCGCTCGCCATACTGGGTAAAACAGGTCGAACAACTTCAAACCGCTGGCAAACTGTGGATGGGCCTTTGAGTGTTCCAGCAGGTGAGCCAGCACACGGTCAAGTGAAGTCTGGACCAGGAACGGGACGATCGCCACCATGAGCGCACCGATGATAATGGCGACATAGGACATGATCTTTCTATTCTTTTCTGATGTTTCAGGCATGACAAACCCCCTTTTTAATGTGAAAAACAACAGTGAGAAGAGACAGGCCCTTATTTGTGAACAATATCACGAACCCCATTGGAAGTATTTGCCTTTAGTTAAATGTCGATTCGAGCCGGAGTCACTTACAGGCTATACTTACGGGCTATAATTGATAGCGATCATGACTGGAGGGCAATAACGATGAGCGATCTCGCGGCGCGTCTGGCTCTCAACCCGGTATTCGGCTCTCTGAGTGAGATTGAGCGAGAGCAACTGGCCAAGCTGGCGATCCGTAAGAAATATGAAAAGGGCGAGTGGATCGCTCCCTACGGCGAGAAATGGCCCCATTTGTTTATGGTGGGAAAAGGAACCGTCCACGCGTTGAAGGAATCACGCGAAGGCCGTAGCCTGATCGTCATGCAACTTGGCGCAGGAGATATTTTTTGGGGCATAGGGTTCTTTATTGAAGACGCGCCCATGCCTGTGTTGCTCGAAGCCTATTCCTCGACTCAACTCTATCTCTGGCCACGGGAAACGCTGGTGCCCTGGCTCCAGGCGAACGGCCGGACCACATGGAACCTGATGGTCCTGATGGTCCAGCGCATGATGCGCGCCAGCGATATCGTGGAAGAGCTTGCTTTCCAGCCAGTCAAAGGCCGGCTGGCGCGGATGTTGCTCTCCCTCTATGGAGATACGGCCAACGAATATGTGCCCCGGAATCTGACTTTAGACGAGATGGCGGCGCGAATCGGCACCAAACGCGAGATGGTGTGTCGGCTCCTCTACGAGTTTGCCGAAGAAGGCCTGATCGAAATTAAGCGAACCGAATTCATGATTGCCGATCGGGAAAAGCTGGAGCAATTCACACTACAATCCAGGGGATAAATCGCTCGAGATTTCAATCACTCAAAATTTCGTGGAGACATGCCATGTTTCTTGAATCCATTTCAACCGAGATGAAGCTACTCTTGCAAACACTGGACGAGTTCGTCCGCGAAGAGATTCTGCCCCTCGAGCGGCCGTTTCTACTGCATGACTTCGACACCCTTCTCCCGGCCACGGAAGAGGTACGACAACGCGCCAAAGGATTGGGGTTATGGCTGCCGCAGATTCCCGAGGCTTATGGCGGTATGGGGTTGACATTGTTCGAACACGGTCTGGTCAGTGAACGGCTGGGTCGCACACCTCTCGGGCACTACATCCTGAATTGCCAGGCTCCCGACGCCGGCAATATGGAGATCCTCATCGAGCACGGTACCCCGGAGCAAAAGGAGCGGTTCCTGATGCCGTTGCTGGCGGGAGATATACGCAGTTGTTTCTCCATGACCGAACCGGAAAACGCCGGCTCTAATCCCACATGGCTAAGCACGACAGCCACCAAAGACGGCGATGATTACCTGGTTAATGGCCACAAATGGTTCTCCACGGGGGCCGACGGCGCGGCATTTGCCATCGTCATGGCCGTCACCGATCCGGCCGCGGCTCGTCATCAACGGGCAAGCATGATCATCGTCCCCGTCGACACACCCGGCTTCCACATCGTCGAGAACACCTCTGTGATGGGCGAACGAGGTCAGGGCTGGGCCAGCCACGGCGAGATCCGTTACGATGATTGCCGCGTGCCGCAATCCAACCGGCTGGGGGCGGAAGGGATGGGCTTCGTCATCGCCCAGCAGCGATTAGGCCCCGGTCGCATTCATCATTGCATGCGCTGGATCGGCATCTGCGAACGAGCCTTCGATCTGATGTGCCGGCAAGCGACCTTGCGGGAGCTGGCGCCGGGGCGCACGCTGGCCGAGATGGGACCGGTGCAAAACTGGATCGCTGAAAGCCGGGCCGAAATCGATGCTGCGCGGCTACTCGTGCTACAGACAGCCTACAAGATCGATCGGGAAGGAGCCTATGCCGCTCGCGATGACATCTCGTTGATCAAATTTCACGTCGCCGGCGTCCTGCAAGCCGTGCTCGACCGGGCCATTCAAGTGCACGGCGCGATGGGCATGACCGACGAGACGCCCCTGGCCTTCTGGTACCGGCACGAGCGCGCGGCCCGCATTTATGATGGCCCGGACGAGGTTCACAAATGGTCAGTAGCCAGGCGGATCCTGAGCCGGTACGCATGAAATATCTGACAGCGCGCACGTGGCCTTGGCTATTGCTCATCACTTTAGCCGCGGTATTAATCCGATTGCCATATTGGGATGTAATCCCGGCGGCATTCGATGAGGTGGAGCAGACGTCGTTCGCCTACCAGATCGCCAATGGGCAGATCCGGCCGCTCACTGGTAACGACGCCTACGCGGGGCCGTTCTACTTCTATATAGTGGCGGGACTGATCAAGGCAGGTGCCACTGATCCGATGGTCGGCCGCCTTGTTATCCTGGTAGCAGGCATCCTGACGGTTCCGCTCACGTGGGCCTGGGTTCAAACGCTTGGCCGGAACCGCCTCCCCGCCCTCATAGCCGCGCTTCTCGTAGCTCTCAACCCGGATCTCATTCTGGTCAATAGCCACATCGGCGGCACGACGTTATTACTGCCGTTTCTAACGACGCTTTTTCTCCTATGCCTCACCTTAGCAGTAACGCGCGACAGCACCGGCTGGCTGCTGTTGGCAGGCATCGCCGGTGGTCTGGCCGTGCAATCAAACCTGATCGGGGGGCTGGCTATCGCCGGCGGGTTGCTCTGGTTTCTATGGCAAACCAGACACGTGCCACGATTGGGCAAGAGATGGCCATTATGGCCAATCCTGCTCGGCATGGTCGTTCTAGCCGTCTTCAGTCCGGTTATCATCTACAACCTGACCGCTGATTTTGGCTCTGTGGGCGCACTGGAAACGAAACCCTACATCTGGGAACATCATCCGACCATCGCCACCACGCTGAATAATATTCAACGCTTCTCCACACAACTTGTTCGGCAAACAAGCGGCGTTCTGACGGGTGATGAAGGCTTTGGCGCGTTACTCGGGGTTCCGCTACTCTACCTGGCGCTAATGGTGGCCGGGCTGGTGCATACAACCCGGCGCGTCTCTGCCTTGCCTCTGTTCATCCTTATGCCGTTCGCGCTGGTGATGCCCGTCATCAGCAGCCATTACGGGTTCAGTGGGATCGGCCGCTTTACCACATTGCTCATTCCTGTGTGGGCGGCGACCATCGCGTTCCTGCTGGCCGCCATGGGGCAACATGTGAGTCGGATGCCCACAAGCACACGGCGATATGGATACAGCGGCGTCCTGGCGCTCCTTGGCCTTATATTCGTCATCTATCCGGTCGCTGTCCTCTCACGCTATTACGCCCAGGTCAATGCCTCTCAAAAAAGCGGCCGGGCTATTCTGGAATTATCCCGCTACCCCGTCACCAACAACCATGGCGAGCCGGTCTACATCAGCGCTATCGAAGAACTATCCAACGTGCGAGGCATCCCCTACGTGCCTCACGCGGCGTTCTTGCTGGGCGACGTGTATCATGAGTTTCTCTCGCCGGAAGAGATCATCGGCCGCCTTTATGAGAACCCTGGCCCGGCTTTCTTCTTGCTTAGCGATCGAGATGCCGCCATCGTGGGAACAGTCGTCCCTCTCGAGTGGATACCCGTTCCAGCGAACGAAGAAGCGCGGCTGCGCGGCTATGGCCTCTACCGGTTTACCGGCGAGCAACCGCCGGCAAAGCCCGATTTTGTCCTCGACGTAGCCCCGTCCGGGCTGGGGCCGACCGCCCTGTTCAGCGAAAGCGTGCGCTTGTTGGGTTGTGATGCGCCGTCGCCGGTCGCCCCCGGCGAGACGCTCATGCTCGGTTGCTACTGGCAGGCGGTAGAAGAGATACCACCGAATCGCTATATCGGCTTCGCTCATTTGGTTGCCGTCGATAGCGGGCAGCTGGTCACTCAGGACGACCATATCCTGGGCCAGGAGCGGTATCCGCTGAATGCCTGGCAGCCGGACGAAATCATTCGCGAGACTTATGTCTTGCCCATACCCGTAGACGCGGCGCCGGGTGAATATCGAGTTGCCCTGGGCATCTACACCTGGCCCGATCTCAACCGCCTGGCAGTGCCCGGCAACGCCGATAATGTGGCCGTACTCGAGCCGATATATGTCAAATAACCAGGTATGCTATGACAACTGACACCACACCTGATGAAACGATCCCCGTACGATCCGATGAACAATTCGACGTGCGGCAGCTAGGCG
>JACFOH010000010.1:26096-40934 GCA_019454405.1 Promineifilum sp. | reverse complement strand
CGGATGAGCGAAGCGCTGGTTGACGCATTGGCCGAATTTCACGCGGTCGATTACGAGGCGCTCGGCCTGAGCGATTTGGGCAAGCCGGACGGCTTTATCGACCGCCAAATCGAAGGCTGGAACCGGCGCTGGCACGCAGCCAGGACGACCGACCTGGCCGATATGGACACGGTCTACGCCTGGTTAAAAGCCAATCAACCAGATAATGCGTTCGTTTCACTCGTCCACAACGATTACAAGCTGGACAACGTCATGCTAGCGGCCAACGATCCCGGACAAATCGTGGCCATTTTTGATTGGGATATGTGCACGCTCGGCGATCCGCTGTCCGATCTTGGCGCCTTGCTAACCTATTGGACGGAGCCGGAAGACCCGCCCTACCTTCAAGCTACAGCGATGATGCCGGTCGGCTATCCCGGCTTCTTAAGCCGTTCGGAACTGGTGACGCGCTACGCCGAGAAGAGCGGTCGCGCGGTAGAGCATATCCATTTCTATCACGCCCTGGGCCTCTTCCGGCTAACGGTCATCGTCGCCCAAATCTACATACGCTACCGGCGCGGCCAGACACAAGATCCACGCTTTGCCGCCATGGAGATGATGATTCCCGCTCTGGCCCGGCGGGCTTGCGAGCTCACATCTACCTAAATCTACCACAATTGATTTGACGCGCCGCGTTATCGCCTCTTGCTTATTAATTTTCCTGCGTTATCATAATGCATGTGTCCTCAGAGAGGGCATTGAGCCGTTGCCCCCTCTGCCCCATATCTTAGCCCCACCCTTTTGAGGACACGTGTTACAAAAGGAGACTAAGAATCTATGTCTAATTCGCCCCCCGAAGGGAAGCAGGGCGTATTGGAGCGCATCTGGGCATGGATACCCTTCCGAGCCTGGCTAACGCTGGCGGCGGTGATTGGCGGGGTGATTGGGTTAGGGCTATTCACCTTCACCTTTGCCCAGGGAGCATCCTATTTCTCAGATGATCCGACGTCCTGCGTCAATTGCCATATCATGCGCGACCAGTATGACGGCTGGAATCACGGCAGCCACACCGCCGTGGCTACGTGTAACGATTGCCATACACCGCACACGTCTATGGTTGCCAAATATGCAGTGAAAGGAATAAACGGATTCCGTCATAGCGCCGCCTTTACCCTCGGCAATTTCCAGGAACCGATTCGAATAACAACGCTCAACTATAATGTGGCCCGAGGCTCATGCCTCTATTGTCACGCGGCCATCACGGCCGAAATGAACCACGTCGGCAGCGACGAACCCACTGACTGCCTGCACTGCCACGCGCGTGTCGGGCATCTCAAGTAAAGCAAAGAGGATGGAAATGACCACCCAGGAACCCACACAAAAAACACCCAGCCGTTGGTGGCTTGTCGCCGCTTTCGTTGGCGGCCTGGTCATCATGGGCCTGATCGCCGCCTTGCTCGTCAATATCACCACGCGCAAAGCGGAGGGAGAGCAGTATCCGCTCAAGATCGTCGAGATCGCTGCAGATGAATTGGATCCCGCGGTCTGGGGCAAGAACTTCCCGCGGCATTACGATTCCTTTCTCAAGACGCAGGACTCAACCATCGTCACACCTTTTGGCGGGTCCGTGCCCTACAGCAAGCTGGAACGATACCCGGCCATGGTCCGCCTTTGGGCCGGATACGCGTTCAGCGTGGATCATAATGAGGAGCGAGGCCATTACTATCTGCTGACCGATCAGCTTGAGACAAAACGCATTCAGGTTGTCGAGCAGCCCGGAGCGTGCGCCAACTGCCACTCAGCCAACGCGCCACAATTAATCGCTGAAATGGGCTGGGAAGCGTTTAACAAGACGCCCTACAACGAGTTGAAAGAACAACTCCACTACGGCTCCTCTTGTGCCGATTGCCACGACCCGGACTCGATGGAACTGCGGCTCACGCGCCCGGCGTTCATCAACGCCATGACGGAGCGCGGCGTCGACCTGGAAGCGGCCACTCGTCAGGAGATGCGCACTTACGTTTGCGCCCAATGTCACGTCGAATATTACTTCAAGGGCGACGACAAAGTGTTGACCTTCCCCTGGAGCCAGGGGTTGTCGATCGACGATATCGAGAAGCATTACGACACCTACGGCTTCAAAGACTGGACG
The DNA here is from genome assembly GCA_019454405.1 of Promineifilum sp. GTDB lineage: Bacteria > Chloroflexota > Anaerolineae > Promineifilales > Promineifilaceae > Promineifilum. The sequence goes on along the minus strand of JACFOH010000010.1, from coordinate 38,803 downwards.
CACGCCGAGACGAATGCGCCCATGCTGAAGGTTCAGCACCCCGAGTTCGAGACATACACCAGCGGCTTGCACTACAAATCAGGCGTGGCCTGTGCTGACTGCCACATGCCCTATACGCGCGAGGGAGGCATCAAGGTATCGGACCATTGGCTGCGTAGCCCGATGGTCAATATCAACGCCTCTTGCCAGACCTGCCATCGTCAGGAAGAGGCCCTGCTGCTGGAGCGTATCAACACCATCCAAAATCGTACGGCGACTCTATTGCGTACCACGGAAGACGCGATCATCGATGCCATCGATGCTATCGTGCTCGCCCAGGAGGCAGGCGCGACCGACGAACAACTGGAGCAGGCGCGCTATCTGCATCGCCGAGCCTCGCTCCGCTGGGACTTCGTCTCATCGGAAAACAGCACCGGCTTCCACAGCCCACAAGAATCGGCGCGTGTGTTGGCCGATGCGATTAACTTCGCGCGACAGGCGCAGATCGAGGCCGAGCGTCTCGTCGGCCCCGGACGCACGACTTCGACAGCCAGCCAAGCGCCCTAACTAGCGACCTCCTTCTCCCATCTTTCTTGTAACACCTGACGGGTTCCACAACTAGCCCGTCAGGTGTTATCATTTCTGACGGAGGTTTCAGCATGCCGATCACCTATCGCTCGATTTTTCGGCCCGGCCTGTTTGACGGGCAAACGATTCTCATCACCGGCGGCGGCACGGGCATCGGCCGCGCCATAGCTCATGAGTTGGCTTCGTTGGGAGCGCACGTCGTACTGGCCGCACGCACACTGGAGGACCTGGAACGAGTCGCGGGGGAGATAGGCGAAGCCGGTGGTTCGGCCTCTTGTTTCGTCTGCAATATCCGCGAAGAAGAGCAAGTGGCGGCGTTGTTCGATTTCGTCCTGGCCGAGCGGGGAGGGCTTCACGGGCTGGTGAACAACGCCGGAGGCCAGTTCATCAGCCCCGCGGAGATGATCTCGCCCAAGGGCTGGCGGGCGGTTGTGGAGACGAACCTGACCGGCACGTTTCTCATGTGCCGCGAAGCGTTCAATCGCCATATGAACAGCCACGGCGGGGTCATCGTCAATATGCTCATGGAAATGTGGCGCGGCTTTCCGGGTATGGCTCACTCGGCCGCAGCACGGGCGGGCATCGAGAATCTGACCAAGACGCTGGCCGTCGAGTGGGCGCGAGCCGGGGTGCGGATCAACGCCGTCGCGCCGGGGTTGATCGCCTCCAGTGGGTTGGAACATTATCCGGAAGCCGCGCGACCGATGATCGAGCAAAATGTCCGCGACATCCCTATGAAGCGCATGGGCACGGAGGCCGAGGTTTCGGCGGCAGTCGTTTTTTTACTATCACCCGCAGCGGCGTTCATCAGCGGCGAATCGATCAAGATCGACGGAGCGGCATCGCTCTGGCGCAAAACGTGGGAAGTGCCGGAACATGGACGACATGCTCCGGATGAGTATTTGGGGTTCGGTCTAGATTAATCTGGGATGCCTGGCGCAACCACCTCGCAGGGACAGGCAAGCGCGACTCGTGTAATGCGCCAGATGATGGAGGAGTATCCTGTCTCGTATGACAGGAAAGGAGTAAACACATGCAATACGTTCATGGGGGCGAACTCGTCGCCCGTTCGCTGGCAGCCCAGGGCGTCAGCACGATCTACACCCTCTGTGGCGGCCATGTCGCGCCCATTTATGATGGCTGTCTGAATCACAACATCGCCGTCATCGACTTTCGTCATGAGCAGGCGGCCGCCCATGCCGCCGATGCTCACGCCCGCCTGACACGAAACATAGGCGTCGCGCTCGTCACCGCCGGGCCAGGCGTCACCGATGCCGTCACGGGGGTGGCCAACGCCTATCAGGCTCGCAGTCCGATGATCCTGCTGGGTGGAGCTGCGCCATTGAAGACCAAAGGCATGGGCGCGCTACAGGAAATGCCGCAAGTAGAGATGTTCCAGACGTTCACCAAAGCCGCGTTCACGATCGAACGCACCGAGGACATCCCCGAGCGAATAGCCGAGGCCTACTATCACGCGCTCAGCGGCCGCCCCGGCCCGGTTTTCATTGAACTACCGTTCGATGTGTTGTTCAACGCTGTTGACGCCCCCGAGCAAATGCCCGCCCGCGTCACAATCGATCCCGTCCCACTACCGGTCGACGCCGCGCAGACGATGTTCGAGCTATTGCGCGCCGCCGAGCGACCGGTGATCATCGCCGGGACGCAGGTCTACTGGGATGACGCGAGCGAGGCCCTGCGCGAGCTAACCGACGCCACCGGCATCCCGGTCTTCACCAACGGCGCGGGGCGCGGGACGCTGCCGATGGACCATCCGCACTGCTTCAAGGCTGTTCGCAGCAAGGCATTGCGCTCGGCCGATGTAGTCGTACTCATCGGCACGCCGCTGGACTTCCGGCTGAAGTACGGCCGCGAGGATTGGAATCCCGCCGGCAAGCTCATCCAGATTGAGAACGACGCCGCCGAATTGAACCACAACCGGCAGGCCGACGTTGCCGTGACGGCCGACGCCCGGCTGGTACTGGAAGCGCTGGCCGAAGGCCTGCAGGGGGTTCGCTTTGACGCCTGGCTGGACCAGGTGACCGAGTGGGAGCAGGCGCGCAACGAGAAGCAAGCAGTTTGGGAGGCGTTTGACGACGCGCCGGTGAATCATTTTCGGTTCGCGGCCGAACTGGCCAAAGCCGTAGACGAGAACACGATCGTCATCGGCGACGGCGGGGACATCGTCAGCGCCTGTGCCAAGGTGCTGGCTATCACGCGGCCGGGGCAATGGCTCGATCCCGGTCCATTAGGTTGTCTGGGGGTTGGCGCGCCGTTCGCCATCGCCGCGCAACATCTCTTCCTGGAGCGGCGGGTGTTGATCATCAGCGGCGACGGATCGTTCGGGCTGAACGGCTTCGAATTTGACACGGCGGCGCGTTTTGGATTGCCCATCGTCGCCATAGTCGGCAATGACGCGGGCTGGGGGCAAATTCGCCGGCCGCAAGAGCAGATGGTCGGCACGGAGCGAGCCATCGCCACGTCTTTAGCGCCGACACGCTATGACAAGGTCGTCGAGGCGATGGGCGGCTATGGCGAGCTGGTCGAGGAACCGGACAAGATCTCCCCCGCGCTGGAACGCGCTCTCGCGTCGGGCAAGCCGGCTTGCATCAACGTGATGCTTGATCCCGCGGGAATGAACAAGACAGACGCCAGTTCGCCGTATATCGTTTGATAGTGACAGCTACCAATGACCATCTCGCCTGCTGAGCGAAAAATCCGCCGGACGCTGCCTCTGATCCGCTTGATGCAGGCCTACACGCCATTGCGCTGGTCCGCGTGGCTTAATCAGCGGAGTCTCCATCGCGCGCGCGTGCCTGTCGGGGTGGTTCGCCAGCCCGTTTCGGCCGACGGTGTGCCTTGCGATTGGCTGATACCCAATGACAGCCAGGCCGATCGGGCGATACTGTACCTGCACGGCGGTGGCTTGGTCTACGGGCAGACCCTACTACACCTGGAGATGGGGGCATATCTAGCGCAGGAGAGCAACACACGTATCCTGATGGTCGATTATCGTCTCGCGCCGCCCACCCTGTTTCATTCGAAGGCCGAGCGGCATAGGGAGTTCCCTCGCTAACAAACGACGGAGCCTGGCAGATCAGTTATCGACCCGTCAGGCTCCATCAGTTCTCAATACCTATGATAGGATAGTCACACAGGGTTAGGCCGAGCTTGCAAGGTATGGCTCGCCCACCACAGAGCGATCCCCGTCCAGTCCAGGCGAGAATCCCAACAGAAGACACGAAAAACACCCGTGCCGGGTTGCTGGCAACCGATGGGATTCGGTGCTATGCGCTGCAGTGCCAAAGCGGGCGCGTTGCGCAGTCGGGCGAATTCATCCATCACCAGGGTATCAACGCCACGGTCGGGATGGACAATCAGTACGTGCCGGCCGGCAACGGAAAACGACCAAAACAAGGCTACCATAAGGATAGCGGTTACGAACAGCAGAATACGTTTATCAAGTTTCATCTCACTACACTCCTATTCTTTTCTCATAAGGTCAGATTGCGATCGGTGAAGCTGTCTCAGGACCCGCAACATATTCGTTTATCTGCCGTCGTTTTCATGACGGTTACAACGATGACAGGAATAGAAATCAGATCAGATGATTTCCAGCTTAAGCCCGATCGAGGAATATAAATCCCGTATCCCACATATAAATCCCGATAAAGGTAGCCATCAGGTTTCGGTAAAAAGACCCTTGTTCGGAAAACTCTATTTCCGAGCTGTCTAGTAAAGCTGATGCGAATATACATTCACCAGAATTTGACCCGGGCTGAATGAAGACCGAGTAACTGCCCCCTCCAATGCGTCGTCATCGTTCAAACATCAAGCGCGCTCTGGTCGGGAATGCTCCGGTTGTGTGCTAAAATCGCCGGTCATCTGCCCATCAGACGATCTTGGACGGTAGCATCGCGCCACGGACGGCGATTAGACACGAGAGGATAGATATGGATTTCAAGAAAAACGTAGTGGTACTGACCGGCGCATCGACCGGCATCGGCGAAGCTCTGGCTCATCAGCTGGCCGAGCAGGGCGCGTGGCTCGTGCTGGCGGCGCGCAACGCGGAGAAGCTTGAAGCCGTAGCCGCTGAATGCCGGGAACGCGGCGGCCGCGCGCTAGTCGTGCCCACTGACGTCACGATTGAAGACGACTGCCGGGAGCTAATCGAGCGTACCGTAGCCGAGTATGGCCATATCGACACGCTCATCAACAATGCCGGCCTCAGCATGTGGATGAAATTCGAAGACGTCGAGGACCTCGCGTCGCTGGAATACCTGATGCGAGTCAACTACTTCGGCAGCATGTACTGCACCTACTACGCTCTACCCTACCTCAAAATCACCAGGGGGCGGATCGTCGCCGTGGCCAGCGTTGCCGCGCGCGCGGGCATCCCCACCCGCACCGGCTACTCCGCTGCCAAGCACGCGATGGACGGCTTCTTTGAGTCGCTGCGCATCGAAGTGGCTGACGCTGGCGTCAGCGTAACCATCGCCTACCCCGACTTCGTCGCCTCGGGCATGCACACACGCTCCCTGGGAGCCGACGGCAAGCCGTTGGGCCACAACCCGCTACAGGTAGATAAAATTATGACTAGCGAGGAGTGCGCCCGGATCATCATCAAAGGCGCGGCCGAGCGCAAGCGGCAACTCATCATGTCCAACCGCGCCCGTTTCGGTCAATGGCTTAAGCTGATCGCCCCGGGCATGGTGGACAACATCGCCAAAAAAGCCATCGAGAAAGGTAAATAACAAAATATCGGGCCATGGGAGCTTGAGTCTCCTGGCCCGATGTTTTATTCTCGTGTCAGAGGTTCAGTCACGCTTAGGAAGCGTTGGCTGTGAAGGTGATGGAGAGCTGAACCTGTTCGTCCACATTGGCAACGCCCGGCACGCTTGGAATTCCCAACCCGAAATCAGTCCGGTTGACGACCGCGGCCGCCGTGCCGGTGATCTGCCTGTCGGAAACGGCCGTCGCCTGTACATCGAACGTCACAGGCTGCGTGATGTCTCGAATGGTCAGGTCGCCGACGATAGTAAAGCTGATACTTTCGCCTACTGTAGCGCTGGCCGGAAGCCCCTGGATGCCGGTCGGGGTGAAGGTGATGAACTCATACGTACCTGCATCGAGAATCTGGTTTTGCATCGTGCGGTTGCGCATACTGCTGTCCGTCGTCAGCGTGCGGGCGTTGATCTGAATAACACCAACCTGCGCTTGACTTAGATCAGCTAAATCGACGGACAATTGTCCGGCCACTTGATTAGTCGTGCCAACGACCGTGTTCCTCAGGCCGCGCAGATCTTCATCCAGCTGGAAACGCACCTCCGAACCGGACGGATCGAGCGTGAAGACGGTAGCCGAACCGGCGCCAGTCGCCGGATCGCCCGGCTGGGTTATCGCGCCCGCCGGTTGCGTCTCCAACGGAATGGCCTCGATAGGCCCGCCGGCTTTCTCAGGCTCTTGAAGAAGGCCGCAGGCGGATAGAGCCAGCGCCATAATTAACAAGGATATCATCGGTAAGATAGCTGCTCTCTTCATTCATCTCCTCGTGAATATTTATCGGACACAGCGTCCGTAGATCAATATGCTATTTTGTCATCTCCAACCGAGGTGATCCTGATTACTCATTTGATATTTATGAGTCGATAATGCTCGGGGTAATCAAGTAGAGCTACAGCTCAATGCTGAAGAGCGCCCCATCCGGCACGTTTTCGGCCGTGATCCGGCCACCATGTGCTTCAACCAGCGAGCGGGCGATGGCCAGCCCCAGGCCGGACGAGCCGTCGTCCAGCGGCCGTGACGCGTCCCCCCGGTAAAATCGTTCGAAAATATAGGGCAGGTCTTCCGGCGGGATGCCCGGTCCGGTGTCCTTGACACGCAAGACCACGTGGTCATCAGCATGAAGCGCCGATAGCTCAATGCGACCGCCGTCGGGCGTGTGACGGAGCGCGTTACCCACCACGTTACCCAACACTTGCAGCAGGCGGTCGAGGTCGACATTGATCGGAGGTACGCCCTCGCCCTCAACCGTAATAGTGATGCCTCGTGCTTCAGCCGCGGGTAAATAGGCCAGGGCCACATGCTCCAGAAGGTCGCGCGGCTCTACCGGCCGCCGGGCAAGCGAGATCTGGCCCGCGTCGGCCAGCGACAGAGTGCGAAGGTCTTCGATGAGCCGGTTGAGATGTTGGGCCTGGAGGTATAACGCATCATAAACTTCGGGCGAACCCGGCAACTTCTCGTCAGCCAGCGCTTCAGAATAGCCGAGGATGACACTCAGCGGCGTGCGCAAGTCGTGGGCGATGTCGGCCGTCATCTGCTGCCGCAACTTGTTGGAACGAGCCAGGTCAGCGCTCATCCGGTTGAAGGAATTCGCCAATTGCCCAATCTCATCTTTCGTCCGCACCGGCACTTGATAGCCCAGCTCGCCGGACGCCAGAGCCTGAGTTGCGTCGGTCAACTCCTTGACCGGGCGCGAGATAGTCCCGGCCAGGACGCCGGCCAACAACAACGCCAATACGGCCGCGGCCCCTGCGCTCCACAAGATGGCGCGGTCGACACCGGCCAGAAATTGAGCTTCGGGCGATCCGCGGCCACTGTTAACGCCGCGCCGGTCGCCGAACCACAGATAGCCAACGGTCTGCCCGTCAACTTCGACGGGCAAGACGCCCGGAGCGCCCCGTATGATATCAGCGGCCGCCTCCCCGATCCGATAACGGCCAACAGTGCTAAATACAACACGACCATCCACGTCTGCTATTGCCAGGGGTAGGTTACCGCCACCGGGTGCCGCCTGATTACCCGGCATACCTCGTCGTCGTAACGCTGCCTGAATACCGTCCCAGTTGTCATTGCTCGCGTAGTATTCGGCGGCGGCGCTTATCACATCAGCTCGATATCGATTCACGACGAATTCATCGAACTGGCGGCGCGTGAGGCCACCCACAAAAACGGCGACCAGTAACGCCCCACTGAGGCCAACGATCAAAAAAGCGAGCGTGAGTTTCGATGACAGAGAATGCATGGTTCAGGCTACCAGGCGATAACCAATGCCATAGACCGTAACGATATAGCGAGGGTTGCCCGCGTCCGGCTCGATCTTGGTGCGCAGGTTGCGTATGTGCACATCGATGGTGCGCTCATAGCCTTCATAGGTATCGCCCTGGATCCTGTTCAGCAGTTCGAGCCGCGAAAACGCACGGCCGGGCGAAGCCAGAAAGGTGGCCAGAAGCTCGAACTCAGAGGGCGTCAGAGCGACTCTGTTTCCGTCAACTGTCACTTCGCGACTATTCCGGTCGAGGACGATACTCCCGATACGGAGCAAAGCGGAGGGTCGATCGTCCGTGGTCTTCTCCGCACGACGAAGAACAGCCCGGACGCGAGCGGCCAGTTCACGCATGCTGAACGGCTTGGTCATGTAGTCGTCCGCGCCCAATTCAAGTCCGAGGACCTTATCGCTCTCGTCCACTTTGGCCGTCAGGATGATGATCGGCGCCGCCCCCTCGCGAGCATACACGTTGATGAACTCGTACCCACCCAACTCCGGCATCATCAGGTCGAGAACGATTAAATCAGGACGTTCCTGGCGGGCGATGAAGAGAGCCTCACGGCCGTTGGCGGCCGTCACCACGCGAAAGCCTTCCTGTGCCAGGTAGGCTTTCACCATTGTTCTCAGGCTATCTGCGTCATCGACCACCAGGATCGTCTTGCTCATTCAGTTACCCGCTGCTGCGGCCACCGCGGCCGCTCTGGCCTCCCTGTCTGCTCTGGCCTCCCTGGCCGCCGCGGCCTCCACCCCTGTTGCTACCATGACTGCCGCTTCCGTCGCATTCGCCGGGGAAGCCGCCACGTCCGAAGAGGCTGAAGCCATTGCTCAGGAGCGTATCCGCCTGAGCCTGGGTGATCACTCCATCGGCAACGGCTTGTTGCAAGGCCGCTTCATAGGCCGTTTTCGCGTTCGCCTGGAACGTCTCGGCATCGACACCTCGTTCAGTCATCAGATCGTTCATCGTCTGACCATTGGCGAGGGCGGCCTCCAGTTCATCAACCGACATCCCCAACGCGGTCGCCATAATCACCCTATGATTAATGTAATCTCGCAGAGCATGTCTTGCCAGCATCGCGTCGGCTTGTGCCTGGGTCATTTCCCCGGCGGCCACAGCATCGGCCAGCGTCGTGGCGCGAGCCTGGTCACGGGCCTGTTCCAGCCGCTCAACCGTGATGCCGAGGGCCTTGGCCAGATTTTCCAGCCAGGGAGTACTGTCCATATCACGCCCAAAACCTCCCCAACGTCCCATCCCGCGGAAATTACCACGGCCGTTAAGGCTCGGGGCAGCCTCCTCCTGTGTTGGGGTTTCCGCCTCAGGAGTTACCCCTTGAGCCAGAGTGACGCCTCCAATCATCCCCAACGCCAGGATGGCCATGCTACCGACCAATAGAATCCATCCAATTTTCTTCATGTTAGTCTCTCCATATATTCTCCGGGTTCGTTCTGACCTGGTGCCTTGAACGACCGGGAGAGCAACTGTATCTAGCTGAAGGTTACTGGATGATTATTCAGAAATTGTTAAGAAGCCCTTGGGAGATTATTAATACCCGTTACATCAAGGAGCTTTATCCGCAGACGATATAGGTTGAAGAGGCCATTCGCTTAATCGATGAACCAGGTTCCTCGGAGGGCAGCATGTCAAGCAGTGATTCGGGGGCTAAACAATGTTTATGCCCCATCCCCTTAACGATATTCGGCCGGCAGAGAGTCGCCCTGCTTCATGAACCAGACCTGGCTGTCAAACAAGGGGCCGTTGCCTTCGATCAGGAAGCGTCGAGGAATGTAGCGACCGTCGCTTTGCAAGATATGGCTTTTGGCCGTGTCACGCAAACAGACGGCCAGAATATCCTCAACGATATGGTTCCGCATGCCGGGATCCTCGATGGGGAACAGTACTTCGACCCGGCGATCCAGGTTACGCGGCATGAGGTCGGCGCTGCCCAGATAGAGCGCCGAATCACCGTTATTATGGAAGTAGTATATGCGTGAATGCTCCAGGAAACGGCCGACAATGCTCATCACCTGAATATTATCGCTGACTCCGGCGATACCCGGGCGCAAGCCACAAATGCCGCGAACGATCAAATCGATCTTCACGCCTGCCTGAGACGCCTTATACAGATTACGGATAATCTCGCCGTCGACCAGCGAATTGCATTTGAAGATGATTCGCCCCTTCGCCCCCAACTCAGTTTCACGCTGGATCATCTCCAGTATTTTGGGGCGAATGGTAAACGGCGCGACCAGGAACTTGCGATATTCTTCCTGACGGGAATAGCCGGTCAGAAAATTAAACAGGTCGCTGGCATCATCGGCCATGTCCTCATCACTGGTCATGAAGCCGGTGTCGGTATAGAGCCGGGCCGTGACGCTGTTGTAATTCCCGCTGGACAGATGTACGTAGCGTTTGATGCCGTCGCGCTCGCGCCGAACGATCAACGTCACTTTGCAGTGGGTTTTAAGGCCAATCAGCCCGTAAGCCACATGAATGCCCACTGCCTCCAGTTCCTGGGCCCAATGGATGTTGGTTTCTTCATCGAAACGCGCCTTCAGCTCGACCACGGCCGCGACCTGTTTGTTATTGAGCCGCGCTTTCTTGAGGGCTTGCAGCACCGGGGGATTCGCGCCGACGCGATAGAGGGTCATCTTGATGGCCAGCACGTCGGGGTCCTCGGCCGCCAGCTCCAACAGGTTGACAACCGGAGAGAAACTGTCATACGGACGATGGAACAGGAAGTCGCGTTGCTTCAGGAAATTAAAGATATTGCCGCGCATGTTTTGCAGCGGCAGGGGCGTACGCGGCGTGAACGGCTTATCCTTCAGGTCAGGCCGCTCCAGTTTCTGCAGCTCCGCCACACTGCTGAGGCCAAGCGGGCCGTTGGTCGTATAAACATCATAAGAGCCGACGTCCAGGTTCGACATCAGAATCTGGCGCACCTCCGGCGGCATACTGTCATCAAGTTCCAGACGTACGACCGTGCCGAAATGGCGCTGGCGCAGATTCTCTTCCATCATCAGCAACAAATCGTCGGCTTCTTCTTCCTGCAATTCCATATCGGTGTTACGGGTCACGCGGAAGGGATAGGAGGCGACGATCTCCATGCCGGGAAACAGCCGATCCAGGTTAGCGGCAATGACTTCTTCCGACCAGACAAACTTCTGCACCGCCGGTGTTGATAGCTGATCAGGGTCGAAGCGTTTCAATGGGACCAGCCTGGGCAAGAGGGGCGGCACCTTGACCCGCGCGAATCGCAGGTCGCCGGTTCGCGGATCGCGAATCTGGATCGCGAGATTGAGGCTCAGGTTGGAGATATGAGGGAACGGCCGGCTGGGATCCGAGGCGAACGGCGTCAGCACAGGGAATATTTCACGTTCGTAATAGGTGCGTAGTTTATTGCGTTGTGATTTGCTCAGATCGTCGTAGCGCAATACGTGGATATTGTTCTCAGCCAATTCCGGGCGGAGTTGGTCACGCCATATGCCATTGGCCTCTGAGAAGAGTTGTGTCAGCGTGCGATGAATGGTAGCCAGTTGCTCGCGCGGCAACAGGCCGTCGGCCGAAGTGGGCGTCAATCCCAGCTTAAACTGCTGCTTCAGCCCCGACACACGCACCATGAAGAACTCATCCATATTACTATGGAAGATAGACAGGAATTTGACCCGTTCCAGCAGCGGATGTGTCGCCTGAGTCTCATGCAGCACTCGACGATTGAATTCGATGCTGCTCAACTCACGGTTGATATAGAGGCTGGGATCGCGCAGGTCAATGAGTGGCGCCGCCGCCTGTTTCGATTGGGCGGGCTTGGTCTTCTTTTGAACCGGATCAGGCATCGGTATCTCCAACATAGCGCCTCCAAAATGGGTCGGCTTCTGTGTCGATGTTAGCGCGACTGGTCGGGAAGTGGGATACTTCCCGCTAGATGCATAGAACTCTATTATACATAATTCTTCTATCTCTGATAATCACTGGTTGCTCGTCAGGGGGTTCGCCCAAACCGGACGGCGTGGCGCCGCCGGTTATCCAGGACCCGCCGACTCCCCCCGTCACACCACGGACCGGCGATGCAAATACCCAGGAAGCCGGGCCGCGCACCGATCCCTCCCAGAGCGACGGCAATGCGGCACCTCCATCGGCAACCGGAGAGAATATCCTGCAACCTCCGCCCCCGCCGACGGCCACGCGCCCGCCCGGCGAAGCGGGACAATTCACCGTCTCGGCCGCGCCGGGCGTCCCTGTCGACCTCATCAGCGCGGCCCAGGATATCGCCGCCAACAACCCGCAATTATTCACTTGGGCAGACAATGACCCGGCGGCCGATGTTCTGCTCACCGTCAATGATGGCACAACCATCGCACACTGGCTCTATGTTGTGGCCGCGCCGTTCGCCACCATCGCCGATGACACGACCTGGGCATCCGTCACCGGCGGTTGGAACTCCGGCTCATCGGAGTTGGGTGATTTGTTCGTCGATCCGGAGACGTCGGCCGCGTTGAGCGCGGTCTGGGGACCGTCCCCGGGAGCGCAGGTTATCGCCGAGGACTTCATCGGGCAGGTATGGGCGGCACGGCCGGCGTGGATCATCATCCCGTTCGAGAATTTGCGACCGGAATGGAAGGTCATCCGGCTGGACGGTCACTCGCCTCTCACGCACGATTTCGACGTGAACGGCTACCCGCTGTCGTTGCCGATGACCGTCGCCGGCGCTCCGGAGGCCGTCGAGGCCTTCCTGACGCGATGGAGTGGTCCTTCGACCAATTATGATCCAGCCAAGCTGAGTCGCGTCGCCATGACCGGCGTGACGGCATTGGTCCGCGCCACAGCGGCCCAGATGGAACGCAATGGTATCCTCTGGCCGGGCGAAGAGGTGGGACCGGTGCTGCAATCGGCCGACATCGCCCACATCAGTAACGAAGTATCGTTCGCCGCCGATTGCCCACCTCCAGATCCTTATGGAGACACGACCTTCTGCTCTCGCGATCCGTACTTCGAATTAATCGAGCATCTGGGGATCGATGTCATCGAGTTAACGGGCAACCACCTGAACGACTACGGTCGCGATCCGTTATCGCGGACGATCGATATGTATGAGGCGGC
>JACFOH010000010.1:21007-25996 GCA_019454405.1 Promineifilum sp. | reverse complement strand
TTTGCAGAGCTGGCTCTGGCCGGGGCGACGGCCGTCTCCGGCAGTCAGGCCCACCACGCGCAAGGGTTCGGTTTCGAGAACGACACCTTCATCCACTACGGTCCGGGCAATCTCTTTTTCGATCAGATGGATATGATGGGCACGCGCCAGACGTTCGTCGATACCTATGTCATCTACGACGGGCGACTCATCAGTGTCGAGCTATGGACGGGGTTGATCGAGAACTGGGCGCGGCCGCGCCTGATGACGCCGGAAGAGCGCGCCGATCTGCTGCGAAGCGTCTTCGAAGCCAGCGGTTGGTAAGTGCGGAATTCGGCAACGAAGACGCGTTTTCGTCTTGCGCCTCGGCTCAAAACTGACTAGAATTGGCCTGTTAAATCAAGGCCCTGTAGCTCAACGGCAGAGCAGTTGACTCTTAATCAATTGGTTAGAGGTTCGAATCCTCTCAGGGTCATGAGCAATCGAATCGACGTCTTACGAGGCGTCGATTTTTGTAACTCCAGCCCGCCCCAAAAAACCAAAGCGCCCCTGCCATTTCTGACAGGGGCGCTTTCTTGTTCATCTCAACAGGTTAACTCAATTCACCTGGCCAATCCGCTCGCCGTTGTTGCCGTTTGTCGCTGGCGGCACGATAGCCGTCTCCCGCGCGTCTTCCGGCTCGCTCGCCTTCATCGGCGGGCCGACCGGCTCCAGCAGCGCCACAGCCATCACCTCGTCCAGGTGACCGACCGGGATCAGCTCCAGGTCCTGGCGAACGCGCTCGGGCAATTCCGGAATATCCTTGGCGTTATCCTTCGGCAGCAACACCGTCTTGATCCCTGCCCGATGAGCAGCGATCGTCTTCGACTTCAGGCCGCCGATAGGCAGCACCTTGCCGCGCAACGTCACCTCGCCGGTCATGGCCACATCGCGCCGCACCGGCCGCTGAGTCAGGGCGGAGATCACCGCCGTCGCCATGGCGATGCCCGCGCTGGGGCCGTCCTTGGGGGTCGCCCCGTCGGGCACATGGATGTGAATGTTGATCTTGTCGAAGAGCGACGGCTCCAGGCCCAGCGCGCGCGCGTTGGCCCGGGCATAGGTCAGCGCCGCCTGCGCCGACTCGCGCATCACGTCGCCCAGCGACCCGGTCAGCGTGATACGGCCGTTGCCCTCGCTCAGGCTAACCTCGATGGGCAGCGTGTTCCCGCCGTAGCTATTGACCGCCAGGCCCGTCACCAGGCCGACCTCGTCGCGCTCCTCGATGACACCATAGGTGAACTTCTTCGGCCCCATGATCTCTTCGATATCGGCCTCGGTCACGTTGAACGGCCCCGCCTCGCCGGAGGCAACCCGTACGGCCAGCTTGCGCGCCACCTTGCCCAGGTTGCGCTCCAGTTGCCGCACGCCCGCTTCCATCGTGTAGTAGCGGATGATGCCACGCAGAGCCTCATCGTCCATCGTTACGTCGACATCGGCGATGCCGTTGGCCACCTGCTGCTTCTTTAACAGGTATTGGCGAGCGATCGCCAGCTTCTCGTCCTCGATGTACCCCGGCATGGAAATCGTCTCCATACGGTCGAGCAGCGGCGCCGGAATCGTTCCCAGCTGGTTCGACGTGGTGATGAAGATCACCTGACTCAGGTCGAAAGGCACCTCGAGATAATGGTCGGTGAAGCTGTGATTCTGCTCCGGATCGAGCACTTCCAGCAACGCCGACGACGGGTCGCCCCGCCAGTCCGTGCCGACCTTGTCGATCTCGTCCAGGACGATGACCGGGTTGCGCGTCTTGGCGTCGCGCAGGGCGCGGATGATACGGCCGGGAATAGCGCCAATGTAGGTACGACGATGTCCGCGGATCTCCGCCTCATCATGCACGCCGCCCAGGCTGATACGCACCATCTCGCGGCCGATAGCCTTGGCCACGGAAGTGGCGATCGACGTCTTGCCGACGCCGGGCGGCCCATTCAAATTGATGATCGCGCCCTTCATATCCTTGCCGGCCAGCTTGCGCACGGCGACATATTCGACGATGCGCTCCTTGACGTCCTCCAGACCATAATGGTCGCTGTCGAGCACCTCGCGAACATGAGCGATGTCGAAGTTATCCTCCGTCTCGTTGTTCCACGGCAGCTCGATGAGCCATTCCAGATAGGTGCGGATGACGCTGGCCTCGGCCGACTGCTGGCCCTGATACTCCAGACGCCTCAGTTCGCTCAATGCCCGCTCGAGCACTTTGGACGGCATGCCCGCGTTCTCAATCTTGTCCCGCAGGTCTTCCGAGCCTTCCTCGCCCTCGTCGCCCAGTTCCTTGCGGATGGCCTTCATCTGTTCGCGCAGCATATAGTCGCGCTGCGCCTTCTCCGCGCCGTCGCGGGCGTCGCTCTGAATCTTGCTGCGAATGTCGGCGATACGAACTTCCTGGCGCAGGCGCTCCAGAACCGTCTCCAGACGGGAGCGCCCGTTGAGATCGGTCAATAGCTCAATCTCGGTCTCGAAAGGCAAACTAATCAGGCCGGAGATGTAATCGGCCAACTCGCCGAGCGTCTTGCTGCTCCGCGTCATCATCATGATTTGCTGGTTCGTCTCCCCGGCCAGCTCGACGTATTGCTCCAGGTAGGCGATAGCTTCCAGCTTCAAGGCTTCATCGACGGCGTCTTCCTCGGCCAACTCTTCATAGCGGCCGATAAGGAATGGCTCCGTGCTCTCAATGTCAATCACCCGCACGCGGCGGTGCAGTTCAACCAGCATCTGGATGCCGACCGGCGTGCGCAACATGTCGCGCGCCGTCGCCAGCAAACCAATGGGGAAGACATCCGCCGTACCGGGTGTTTCGACTTCGGCCTCACGTTGAACAACGATCAACAGATCGCCGCCGCGTTCGATGGCCGCCTGGGCGGCTGCCAGAGACGCCCGCCGGCCAATAGACACGGTCGTCGTGATGCCGGGAAAAACCGTGCCGCCTCGCAGCGGCACGACTGGTATCGGTTTTGATTCGTAATGATCGTGCATAATATCCCTCGTCCCATTCATAGCGAATATGAATAGAGGTTGATACCAGGATTCTATCCGGGGCGGATATGCAATGCGATAGTGGTGCATATGAGTCGCGTAAGAAAATGCGAACATTTGACCGGGTACCAGCGGGGAATGGGCCGCAATCGGTGACATAGCCTGCCTCACTCCCAATCGACCGAGATCGTTGCGAATTCGCCCGATTGAGCGAAAATCTCGCTACGGTCAGGCCTGATTATGGAGCGCGCCGGTGTCAGGAATAAAGAAAGCCTTCGCACAGGTCGGAATGTTGGCGATCATCCTCGCCTTGTTGTTCTGCCATGCCGGCGGGATTGAAGCCCAACAATCGCTCCTGCCCATTGGCGCGATTCAGGGCGCGACCGACGCTTCCCCCTATCTCAACCGTTTCGTCAATTTTCGCGGTGTGGTCGTCGGCCGCTACGAAGATGTCAACACGCGGGGAATAGTCTACCACACCCTCTTCGTCCAGGACCTGAACGGCATGGAAGACGGCGATCCGGTCACGTCGGACGGGATCGCCGTCTTCCTTGGCCGCGATCCCCGGCCGGACATCCCCCTCGGCGCTCAGGTAAGGGTCGGGGGCAAGGTGACGGAGTTCTACGGCCTGACCGAGATCGATGACAAAGGGCTGGTCCTCGCCGTCGAAGAGCCGGACGGCCTGCTCCCCTCCCCCGCCATCATCGATCCTCCCGCGGATATGACCGAGCAAGCCGTCTACTTTGAGGCGCTTGAAGGGATGCGCGTCGCTTTTGGGGGCGGCGTCGTTGTCTCCGGGCCGACTCACTCCGGTTGCGGCTTCGCCGTCATCGACGAGGCTGCCGCGGCCGAGTTGCCCATCATCCGGCTCGCCGACGATGATCCGGTCGGCCAGGTCATCCCCGTGCTCTATCCCAGCGACTTGCAATGCGACGACATCCCGCAGGTCAAGACGGGCGACAAGCTGGCCCGACTGGAGGGCACGCTGACCTACAACTTCGATCAGTTCAAGATCGTGATCGATTCGGCCGAGGGATTGGAAATCGACCCGGCCGGGATGCCCACCATCAAGCCTTTGCCGCCAACCGGCCCAGAGCAGATCATCGTGGCGTCGACGAACCTCAAGGATTATTTCGATACGGTGCGCGACACCGAGGAGGCGGGCGAACCCGTGCTCACGCCCAACGAGCTTGGCGACCGACAAACCAAGCTGGCCTACATCGTCGCTCATGTGCTTGGTTGCCCGACTCTTCTGGCCCTGCAGGAGGTAGAACACGAGGCGCTGCTAATCGATCTGGCGGGCGAGTTGCGAGAGGCGTGCGGGTTTGCCTATCAGGTGAGCCATCTGGAAAGCCCCGACGCGCGCGGCATCGACAATGCGCTTCTCAGCGATCCGCGCCGCGTCGCCGTAGACGGAGTGATGCTCCGGCAAACTTGTTCGCCCGTGCCAACGGGGATCGTCGATCCGGCGATTCATTGCGAGGCGAATCAGGACCCTCTGTTCGGCCGCCCGCCGCTGCAAATCCAGGCCCATGTCAGCGGCAAGTCGTTCACGATCTTCGTCAATCATTTCAAGTCGAAACGCGGCGGCGAGATCGAGACGGATCTGGAGCGCATCCGGCAGGCGGTTTATCTGAACAGTCTGGCGGCCGAATTGCTGGCGGCCGATCCGACAGCCCGCGTCATCGCGCTGGGCGACTTCAACGACATCGAACTGTCGCCTGTGCTGGCTCTTCTAACCAGCCCATCACAGGGCGGGCGATTTACAAATGCCCTGGCAAGCATCCCTTTAAGCGAACGCTACACCTTTAACTTCGGCGGCGTAGCCGAATCGCTCGACTTCATCCTGCTCTCGCCCGCTCTGGCGCAAGAGATCGGTTGGGCGACTATCGTCCATTCAAACACCGATTTTCCTCTCAGTTGGCGACTGGATACATCCCTGCAACGGCTGGCCTTCCGCATATCCGACCACGATATCCCCGTCGTCGCCCTCGGCCACCC
>JACFOH010000010.1:0-20907 GCA_019454405.1 Promineifilum sp. | reverse complement strand
GGCTGGCCTTCCGCATATCCGACCACGATATCCCCGTCGTCGCCCTCGGCCACCCGCCCGAGCCGACGCCCGAGCCATCTCCCGTGCCGTCCCCCATGCCGACCTCTGAGCCGAATCCGGCTCATTCACCCGCGCCAACAGCGGCGATGACGGCTAACATCCCGCCCCCAACGACGAAGCCGGCGGCCGGCGAGCTTGCCCCCGACTCCCGGCCGTCCGCAAGCCGGACACCAACGCGCTGGCCTGTCTTGGTAATCGGGGGTATTCTCATCCTGCTTATAGCCATCGCCTATATCCGCCTGCGCGACTAAGACCAGGCGGGCGGCGCGACTTGTCACTCGCGCTCCCGGGCAACGGCAGCGGCCGAATGAGTCAGCATCCATGACAGAACGATCAGAGACTGAGAACGTGGACGAGGAACACATCCATCAACCCGGAATCGAAGCGGAACCCGAAATCATTCGCGGTCTGCTGCAACACATCCCTCTGGGCGCCGGCCAGACAATCATCGTCGCGCGCGGGCCACAGGTGATCGCCTTTCGCGGCATGCTCAGACAGATGGAGGCGCTGGATGTCGCCGGCCACATCGCGCAAACCTGGCATGAGTTCAGCCAGGCCCAGCGCATCCAGTTCATGCGTCTGCCGCTCTCTCCCATCCCCAGTTTGCTGCTCACATTTCCCCTGCGCAACGGCCATCGGCTAATTCTTGTAGACAACGAAGGCATCTCTCTCGCGGGATTGCGCAAGCTAAGCATTCAGTTACTGAGCGCGCTGGAAGTCGTCGGGATCGGCCCAAACCCACTATAATACTCACCTGACCCGTCGCGATGTCTGGTTAGCAAGATTGCCCATGTGGCTATCTTGCCTAGCCGGTCACGTACCGAGAAAAGCGATATGACCACGGAACGATTAGTACTCATCGACGGCCACGCGCTGGCCTACCGGATGTTCTTTGCGCTGCCGCTGGAATCCTTCACGACCAAGGAAGGCGAACCGACGAACGCCACTTATGGCTTCACGCGCATGTTGCTCGATCTGATCCTGGCCCCCGAACCGCCGGCATATCTGGCGGTCAGCTTCGACACCGGGGCGACGTTCCGCGACGATATGTTCGAAGCCTATAAGGGCACGCGCGAGAAAATGCCCGATGAACTGCGTGTGCAAATCGAACGTATCAAGGAAGTCATTCGTGCGTTAAACATTCCCATCCTCGAACTTGAAGGGTATGAGGCGGATGACGTGCTGGGCACGGTCGCGGCCCAAATGCGCGGCGTCGTGCCGGTTTACATCATCACGGGCGACCGCGACCTGCTGCAACTGGTCAACGAAAACACGCAGGTGGAGCTCCCGGCCCGGCGCGCCGGCGCGAGCATCGAACTCTACGACGCCGACCGGGTCATGGCCTATCTCGGCGTGCGCCCCGATCAGGTGGTCGATTACAAGGCGCTTGTCGGCGACGTCAGCGACAACATTCCCGGCGTGAAGGGCATCGGCGATAAAACGGCGGTCAAGCTGCTGGCTGAATATGGCACGCTGGCCAACCTCTACGCCCATATCGACGACATCAAAGGGGCCTTGAAGCAGAAGCTCGAAGACGGCCGCGACTCGGCCGAGCTAAGCTACAAACTGGCGCGCATCGTCACCGACGCGCCCATCGAGGTCGAACTGACTGATTGCGTGACCGGGGACTTCGACGCGACGTCGGTGCTGTCCATCTTCCGCGAACTGGAGTTCCGGTCGTTGTCCCAGAAGCTGGCGGCCGAGGTGGACTCCGCCGAACTCCCCCAGGTCGCCAGCAGCGATGACGGCCCGTGGCAACCAACCGAGGTGACCATCGTGCGCGACGAAGCCGGCCTGGCCGAACTCGTTCAGGTTCTGGACAGCGCGAAATGGATCAGCTTCGATCTGGAGACGGATAGCCTGGAACGTCTGTCGGCCGGGATCGTCGGCTTCTGTCTGGCGGTCGAATCGCCGCGCGCCTACTACATCCCAGTGGGCCATTTACGCGGCTCGGTCCAGGCAGATTCAGGACAGATGGATTTATTCGCCGGAACGGCCGAACTGGTCTCCGGGCAACTGCCCATCGGTCGCGTGCTGGAAAGCATCCGTCCGGCCATGACCAACCCCACCATCCCCAAAGTGGCCCATAACGCGAAGTTCGATGCGATGATTCTGGAGCAACACGGCCTGACCGTCGCGCCCGTCAGATTTGACACCATGATCGCCGAATGGCTGACCGATCCGGGGACGAAGCACAAGGGGCTTAAAGACCTGGCGCGTCACCGGCTGGGCGCGGAGATGACCGAAATCACCGAACTCATCGGTCGCGGCAAGGCTCAACGGTCGTTCGCCGAAGTGCCCATCGAACTCGCTGCGCCCTACGGCGCGGCCGACGCCGACATGACTCTGCGCCTCGTGCCCGTGCTACAGCGCGAACTTGAGGGGAAGGGCCTAAGCCGGTTGCTCGATCTGGAGATGGACCTCATGCCGGTTCTGGCCGATATGGAGCGCGCCGGCGTTCGTATCGATGTCGATTTCTTTCGCCACATGTCGCAAGACCTGGCCGCCGCGATGCTCAAACTGGAACAAACAATTTATGAGATCGCCGGCGAGCCGTTCAACATCAATTCGACCCAACAGTTGAGCGACATCCTGTTCAAGAAACTGCAATTGCCACACGAAGGGCTCAAGCGGATAGCCAGCGGCCATTACTCGACGGCGGCCGACGTGCTGGACAGCCTGAAGGCGGCCGACACCACCGGCATTATCAACGCCATCATCGAGTATCGCGAACTGGGCAAACTTAAGGGCACCTATGTCGATGCCCTGCCGCAACTAATCAACCCCGACACCGGCCGCATCCACACCAGCTTCAGCCAGACGGGCGCGGTGACCGGTCGCCTGGCCAGCAGCAATCCAAATCTCCAGAACATCCCCATCCGCAGCGAAATAGGGCAGCAAATACGGCGCGGTTTCGTTACCGAACCGGGTTGGGCGTTTATCTCGGCCGACTATTCTCAGGTGGAATTGCGCATCCTGGCCCACATCACCCAGGACAAGGCGCTGCTACAGGCTTTCCGCGAGAATCAGGATATTCACACTGCCACGGCGGCGGCGATCTACGGCATCCCAAATGATGCGGTCACCAAAAATCAGCGCCGCTTCGCCAAGGTCATCAACTTCGGCCTCATCTACGGCATGGGGCCGTTCCGGCTGGCGCGGGAGACAGGGTTGACGCTGGGCGAGGCCGAAGAGTTCGTCAGAAAATATTTCGATCGTTTCCCGGGCATCGAGCGATATCTGGAGGAGACACGCCGCAAGGCTCGCATCGACGGCTACGTGGAGACGCTTTTCGGCCGCCGCCGCTACTTCCCGGTGTTCAAATCGGCTATGAGCAGCGCCAACCGGCAGGCCGTCAACCGCGCCGACCGCGAGGCCGTCAATCATCCTATTCAGGGCACGGCGGCCGACATTATCAAACTGGCCATGATCACCCTGCACGCGGAGCTGAAAAAGCGATATCGCGCCCGCCTGTTACTCCAGGTTCACGACGAACTGCTGCTTGAGTCGCCATTGGAGGAACTCGACGAAGTGCGCGATCTGGTCGTCGAGATCATGAGCGGCGCGTTTAAGCTGGATGTGCCGCTGAAAGTGGAGGCCGCAACCGGCTTTAACTGGCTGGAATTGAAGGAGTAGCCTCGTTAGCCGGCCGTTTTGGGAGGAAACCGCTATGGCAACAGACAACAAACCTTGCCCGCGAAAGCCGGCTTTCGTCGTGCCGGCATTCATCATCCTGCTGACAATTAGCCTCGTTATTACGCTAAGCCAGAGCCTGCGACCGGCCACGGCGCAGGCAGCCGCACAGCCGAACGTCATCTTCATCATGGTCGACGCCCTGCGAGCCGATCACGTCTCCGCCTACGGCTACGAACGCGACACGACCCCCAAGCTGGACACCTTCATGGCCGATGGCGTGCGCTTCGACGAGGCTACGTCGCCTTCTTCATGGACTTTCCCGTCCAATGTTTCCATGCTGACCGGTCACATGCCCCAGCGCATACGCATCGACGACTGGGGGAGCTACAACGCTTCTATACCTCCTGAAGAGCAGTTACTGAGTCAGTTGCTTAGCAATGGCGGCTATCATACGGCCGGCTTCGTCACCAACTACTACGTCTACGGCAAATTTGGCTTCAATCGGGGCTTTGACCATTATCAACCGTTACCGGACGCATCGCCGGCGGGGGACCTGAACGAGCAGGTGTTCACCTGGGTGGATAAGGCCGATCTCACATCCGAAGACCGGCCCTTATTCATGTTCATCTATTACTACGATCCCCACACCTGGTACGACCCGCCCCCGCCCTACAACACGATGTACGATCCGGGCTATACCGGCACGCTGACGCCGGAGGTTTATGGGCACGGTGAGAAAGTCGTCTCCGGCGAGCTTGTCCCCTCCGAACGCGATATCGAGCATCTGCTGGCTCTCTACGACGGCGAAATCACCTATTGGGATGACCAGCTCGATCTGCTTCTAAAGCGGCTGCAGGCCGACGGCTTGCTCGATAACGCGCTGGTCATCATCACCTCCGACCACGGGCAGATGTTCGGCGAGCATGGCAAGTGGGTCCATCGCAATTCGCTCTATGAAGAGGTGCTGCGCGTCCCCCTGTTCATCCGCTATCCAGGCATGACCCCGGGCGCGATCGATACCCCCGTCTCCACCGTGGATCTCCTGCCGACAATACTCGACCTGGCCGGCCTGCCAGTTCCGGACGGGCTGGACGGCCAGAGTCTTCGACCGCTCCTGGAAGGCCAACCCGGGGCGCTACTCGGCCGGCCGATCTTCGCCGAGATGGAGGCCGAGACGGCGCCTTCCTCGCCCGGTCACTGGATCGCGCCTAATTATGATTTGCGCTCGGTGAAACAGGACGGCTGGAAATACATCGCGCAGGTCAATAATCCCGCGGGGAATGCGTTATACGAGGTTCAGGACGATTCCCTCTACGAGCAGGAGAACAAACTGGGGAGCGAGCCGGACAGGGCGCAACAGCTCCACGAGACGCTGGCCGGCTGGTTCTGGCTGCCGACTGATTTCTGGTACATGCCGTCGGTGCATTACCGCTAATCATCCGGACCGGCAAACCATTCCAGCGAGCGAAATTCGACCGCGACCGGCTCGCTGAAGGCGACCAGCCACAGGTCAGCCCGGTCGGGCGGCCACGCCACATCGCCTTGCCACAGATATTCGCGATTGACCAGGGCCGTGATTGTGGCACGCCCGCCGTTACGAGCGACGTTCAGCCATATCTCGTTCGCTTCCTCTCCCGGGTGAGCGTGGGGCCAAGTGGACCAGGGCATGAGATAGACGGGTTGGCCACCCCTTTTCTCCTCACGCATAGCGACATAGCCAAGCGGTGACGCCGCCACAACCAACCGGTTGTCCCCATCGCCGAGGACCAGGCCATAGCCGCTGTCCGGATCGCCCCCGGCCTGAGCCGCTCTGAGGCGCACGGTGAAACGTTCGGGCGGCGAACCCGCAGACCAGGGAGCGTCCAGGGCGATGACGCGCTCGCCCACCTCGCTTTGTTCGAACGTGCCGGGCTGATCGATGCGCAGGAGGCGGCCGAAAGGTTTAGGGTCAAAGGTCTTAGCGGCGATGAGGGCGACGGTCGCAACGATGGCGAGGAGCAGCGCGGCGGCCGACAGGCATAGCACGCACCGGACGCGTTCCGGCCGGGTGGATGTGGCGCTGGGGTACATATCAGTCGACGGCGGGACGAATGACGCCGGTCGGTTCAACCGCAAGGACGCCCGGATAAAGAATACGAACCAGTCGCATATTCACGATTTGGGCCTCCCAAGAAAGCCCAATAACGACAACAGTATAGATCGTCTTTCCCCACCCCATCACTATAGCAGGCCGGCCGTCGCCGGCAAGCACGCGGCCCGGGGTTGCCTCGGTGCCCGAATGACGGTACGATCAGGATAGCAAGTTGGCCGGGCGATCGCGGTTTCGGTTCGCCGAAACTGAGGAAAGTCCGCACTCCACAGAGCAAGGTGCCGGCTAACAGCCGGGCGGGGTGACCCGACGGCAAGTGCAACAGAGAGGCATATTGCCGGAAGAGTTCGCTCTTTCGGCGAGGGTGAAACGGCGGTGTAAGAGACCACCGGCGGCGGCAGCGATGTCGCCGGCCAGGCAAACCCCACCAGGAGCAAGGCCAAGCAGGGCGAAAGGAGCCGATAGGCCCCTACGGAGTCGCTCGCTCCGTCCGACGTCCGGGTAGGCTGCACGAGGCTTCCAGCAATGGGAGTCCCAGATAGATGATCGCCGGCGTCACACGGTTGCGTGTGGCGGCACAGAATGCGGCTTATAGGCCAACTTGCAGCTCGTAAGCTCACAGACAGTTCCCGCTCTGTTCGCTTACGCTTGGTGTAAAGAAGCAATGACAGTTCGTGTGCTATTCATTTGCCTCGGGAATATTTGTCGATCGCCGATGGCCGAGGCCGTATTCCAGAAGATGGTCGACGATGCGGGCCTGGCTGACAAAATCACTGTCGATTCAGCCGGAACCAGCTCCTACCATACCGGTGATCAGGCCCATCCCGGCACGCGTCGCGTGCTGAACCATCATGGTATCCCGTATAATGGTCGCGCCCGACAGGTCAAGGCACAGGACATTCAGGGCAGCGACTATTTGATCGCGATGGACAGCGAAAATGTAGCGGAGTTGCGCCGCCGATTCGGCGAACTACCTTCGCTCCATCGCCTGCTCGACTTCGCCGATGAAACATCCGTTCACGACGTGCCCGACCCTTACTATAGCGATAACTTCGATTACGTTTATCGCCTTGTAGAGGACGGCTGTCGTGGCCTGCTCAAGGCCATACGGATAAACGAAGGGATCTAAAATCCAATCCCTTGATTGCTTCATATAAAAACAAAACAGGATAAGATACGAACCCACCAATCTATGAACCCGAAGGGTGGACGATCCATGAGGAGAAAGGACGATTATGCAGACCGTTAGCGAACATGAAGTCATTGTCGTGGGGGCAGGGCCAGGCGGAGCGACCACGGCTACAGCACTCGCCCAGCAGGGGCATGATGTATTGCTAATTGATCGACAGAGCTTTCCGCGAGATAAAACTTGCGGCGATGCGATCTCGTTGGGCTGCATACAGATCATGAATAATCTCGGGATGGGCGACAAGGTGCGCGACGCCGTAGCCCGCGGAGAATTCTACCGGCTGGACGGGATGCGGTTAGTCGGCCCCAGCGGTCATGTGCTGGAAGCCGACTTCAAGCGCGGCGCAAACGGGGAGGAATCCTATGTGGCGTCGAGGATTTATTACGACGCCGTCATTCAGCAGCAAGCTGTGGACAGTGGCGCGCATTTCCTGCACGCCGAAGTGAAAGCGCCCATCATCGAGAACGGGTACGTCGTCGGAGTGATGGCGCAGGCCAACGGCGAGACTAAAGCCTACCGATCTCGCATCGTCGTCGGCGCCGATGGCGTCACGTCATCGATCATGCGCGCACTTCGCCCCGAGGCTGAGCAGCACGAAGACAAGCACCGCGCGGTCGCGCTCCGGGCCTACATTAAAGGGCTGGATCTGTTCGCGCATCAAGTCGAATTCTTCCTCTACGATGACATTCTGCCGGGCTACGCCTGGATATTCCCCATCAGTGAAGATACGGCCAATATCGGGTTGGGCATGCGCCTCGACCGATTTCGCGATCTCAAGAAGAATCTGAAGAAGATGCTCCAGGAGTTCCTGGAAATGCCGGCTATCAAAGAGCGGGCGAAGAACGGCACCGAACTTCGTGATGTGGCCATCTGGCAACTTAGTTTCGGCTCGCAAAAGAACATGCAATATGCATTCGATGGCGCGCTTCTGGTCGGCGATGCGGCCGGATTCATCAACCCCATCACGGGCGGAGGTATCCATAATTCGCTCATCTCCGGCATCCTGGCGGCCGATACGATTACCGGGGCGCTTGGCAGCGGTGATGTCTCCCGTGAGCGGCTAAAGATTTATGAGCAGCGTTGCCATGATGAAATGTGGTCGGGGATGCGGCGCTCCTATTTCTATCAGCGTATCTTGCTCAACTATCCGGGCCTGATCGATGGCTTGATCAAATATTTGGGCCGGAACAGCGGGGTCGCCCAGGCCTTCATCAGCAAACTTTAACCCGCCCCTCGATAGACAACAAAAAGCCCGCCATATGGCGGGCTTACTTGATTACAGGATATTCAGGCTCAATCGGGCCTGTGGCCGGCAGAAGCAGAATAGTTACGCATGGTGATCGGGCACGACATTCTGCGCTTGAGGGCCTTTGCCGCGATCGATTAATTCGTACTCAACCCTGTCACCCTCAAATAAATTACGATACCCATCCCCTCGGATAGCAGAGTAGTGGACAAAGACTTCCTTCTCGCCCTGATCCGGATTGATAAAGCCATAACCCTTCACCCGGCTAAACCATTTGACAATGCCTGTCTCGCGATACATATTCCATTACCTCCAAAGCGAGTTCACAGCAGTTGGATAGAGGACATCTCACTCTAGGCACTAAAATCCAGATAAAGCACCATTCCGGAGGGACGGAAATGGTGCTTTATCTACTGAGCTACCAATACGAGATGTAATGAAAATCCATTACAAGTGAAGTTAGAGCCAGATTATCATATCTGACCGAGGAGGGTCAACGGGCGTGAAGGAGAATTCACGCCTTCTTCACGCCCTATACACGGTAATTTACGGTGGCCTGTAGAAGCAGGTCACGGCCGCCCGTATCGACGAACCCGAGGCTCTCCGCCAGGTGGATCGAGGCGTCGTTCTCTTCGGAAACAACGTAAAGCGGCGTACGGCCGCTTTCTATCAGGTAGTTGCTGAGGGCCGAAACAACGCTCCGCCCCCAGCCCTGTCGCCGATATTGCGACAATGTATTAACGGCTATTTCGCCAAATCGAGGCGATTGCCAGTTTAACGAGGCGCTAGCTACGATCTCTTCCTTGCCGTTCTGCGATGAGCGGATAGTGAAATGCGGCAGCCCGTTCGCGCCGTCGGTGCGCGTCACCAAAACGTTGATGACCGGCTCAAATTGCCTGGCATCCAATGCATAGAGTCGTAAATATTCCTCCGAATGGATGTCGAACAACGCGGCGATAATTGGTCGGTAACGAGCCGGGACATTCAGGATAACCGGTTGGCCGGACGCAAAGGCGAGATGCAGCAGGTCGGCCGCAGCCTGAGTGGCGAAGGTGTCGCGGTCGGTCGGCAATCGCATCGTGACCAGCGGGCGGAACAGGTCGATGCCCGTCCGCGACAGAGCGACGTAACCATCCGCACGGCCCTCCGCATCTTCTCCCGCTCCTTCCGGCCATAAAACCAGTGTCGTCTTTTCGTCCGGATGGTAAAACGCATAGTAGGCAGCCATGGCATCCACCGCGTCTCGCTCGCGCAGCAGAGGCCGTATAGCTTGTCGTTGCTCCTTCAGGCTGCTCATGCGATGTTCTTCAGCGTTTCTAACGCACAAAGCGCGGCGACGTCGATTGCTCGCTGCACGACCTCATTTCTCGGCGAATAACTATCCATACTCTCGCGAGTCTCCAGGACATTGCCGTCGGTCACGAGGATGGCCGCCGTCGCCACGTTGCGCAAGCCCCCAACCAAAAATAAGGCCGAGCACTCCATCTCCACCGCCAACACGTTAGCCCGGCTCATCTCCTGATAATCGGGCGCGGCCGGCGCGGCGACGCCGGCATAGAAAGCATCCCGCGTGAGGACGATGCCTCGCCGGCTGGCCAAACCATTCGCCGGGCCTGTTTCATCGACAACCTTTCCCAGTTGATAAGTTAAATCAAGCGCCGCCACGGCCGGATAACCATCGGGGGTGACCTCGCGACCGTAACCCGTGTTCTGGACCGCGGCCGTGGCAACGACCAAACAGCCCGGCTGGATGTCCGGTTGCAAGCCCCCACAGGTGCCCACGCGAATGATGCGCCTGGCTCCGGCGGCGATCAGTTCCTCGAAGGCGACGGCCGCCCCCGGGGCGCCGATGCCATGAGAACAAACGGTGATTGATGCATCGCCATACCGGCCCAGATGCGCGCGGTATTCGCGTTTATGACTGAGGAGAACGCTGTCAGCAAGCCGGGCCGCAATGCGGTCAGCTCGCTCGGGATCGCCGCACACGATGACGGATGGGCTAACCCCGCCGGCAGGCAAGCCAGTAATAGGTAAGTAATTCGTAGTCATAGATCCTGATAAAGACGTGGTGACGGACGTCCGTCACCACGCGCGCCACATATCAACTCGATAGAGAGAATAGCGTTCGGCTATCCGGTTACCGCCTCGTCACTCAATACAGCCTCGATAGCGGCCATCACATCGCTTGTGAGACGAGGCAACACGTCCAGCGCCTTAAGGTTGTCGTGAACCTGCTCGACTCGCGACGCGCCAAGGATGACCGTGCTGACTTGTGGGTTCTTAAGGCACCAGGCCAGGGCCAGGCGAGTCATGTTGGTATCCAGCTCTGTGGCGATTTCAGTCAATCGACGAACTTTAGCGATGCGCCGTTGGCCCTCTTCGCTCTCGATGATCTCGCGCAACCATTTGTAGCCCCGCACAGTGGCCCGGGAACCCTCCGGAATGCCTTCGTTATATTTACCGGTCAGAATACCGGAATCCAGGGGCGACCAGATCGTCGTTCCCAAGCCATAGTTCTCGATGAGGTGCGCCAATTCCTTCTCCACGCGGGCGCGACGAAACATATTGTATTCCGGCTGCTCCATCGTGGGCGGGATAAGGCCATACTGTCGGGCAACGCCATAAGCTTCCATGATCTGGTCGGCCGTCCATTCCGAGGTCCCCCAGTAGAGCACCTTCCCCTGATGAATCAGCTCGGTCATCGTTCGGACAAGTTCTTCCATGGGGATATTAGGGTCGTGACGATGGCAGAAATATAGATCGAGATGGTCAACCTGCAACCGGCGCAAGGCGTCGTGGCAGGCCTCGAAGACATGCTTGCGGTTCAATCCGCATTGGGTTGGTTTCGGATCCGCCACCGATCCCCAGAACACTTTACTGGACACACTGTATGAATCGCGTCGCCAGCCGGCCCGCTTCAAAGCCTCCCCCATAATCGTCTCCGACTCACCCAACGCGTAGACCTCGGCGTTGTCGAAGAAGTTGACCCCGGCATCATAAGCAGCCGTCATGGCCTCCAGCGCCGCATCGACAGCCATTTGATTGCTAAAGGTGACCCACGAACCATAGGAAAGGGCGCTGACAGGCAAGCCCGATTTCCCCAATCGACGATATTCCATTTCCATTAGTACACAATCTCCCGATGTAGGCGTTGTTCGGGCTGGTATGGGAATATATGAGACCGCACACCCTCCCGAATCAACTCTTGTTGGTGTCGCCAATACGCAACCGCATAGAGATCGGCGTGTTGGCCTTCAAATTCTTCGCGCAGCCGGCCCGAGACTCCCAGGAAATTGGGGAATTCTTCGGGGAATATGTCATTGGTATTGATATGAAACCATGGCTCAGGCGCCAGCTCGTCCTCATAGCGGCTCGACGGCGGCATCCGGCGGAAATTACATTCCTCCAGAAGGCATATCTCATCGTAGTCGTAGAAGACAACGCGGCCGTGGCGAGTGACGCCGAAATTCTTCAGCAACATATCTCCGGGGAAAATGTTGCTCGACGCCATGTCCTTAATCGCCTGGCCGTAATCACAAATGGCTGCGCAGGCGGCCGCCTCATGAGCGTCACGGACGAATATATCCAGTGGGACAACTCGTCGCTGAACATAAGAGTGGGATATGACGACCGACGTCTCCGTGATCGTCACCGCCTGAGTACAATCGGCCGCCAATGCCGCGAGCAGTTCTTGCGAAAACAGGTCGCGGCCGAATTCCAGATACTCAAAACTCTGGGCATCGACCAGTCGCCCGGCACGGTCCCGCCGGTAGACCAGATCATACTTACTCATGACTTCCTTGCGTGTCGAGTCCTTGGGGTAATTAAAATGGTCTTTGATGAGCTTGAAGACCATGTCGTAACCCGGCATGGTAAACACCATCATCACCATGCCGCGCTGGCCACGGGCGATCTCGAATTTTTCGGTCGTGGTGGCCAAATGATTGAGTAAGTCGCGATAGAGCTCGGTTTTGCCGTGTTTGTGATAGCCCAGCGAGATATAAAGTTCGCCCGTGCGCTTGCGCGGCAACATGCTGCTGAGAAAGCGGACCAAATCGTATGGCCGCTCTACCTCCACATGAAAATAGGAGTGGGCGAAGCTGAACAGGATACTAATGCTGTTCTGTTCCAGCAGAGCGGCATCGACGATGATCCCCCCCGGCGCATGAATGAGGGCCAGGGCGAAAGGAATACGATGGGAGCCGCTGTAGAGGCGGCCGATCAAATAAGCCCCCATACCCCTGAAAAACGGTGAACGAATCATCTCGATCCGGTCGACCGTCTGCAACGCGCCCAGCGCTTCCAATTGACTCTCGATCCGCGCGGCCACCAGATGCGCATCCGCGTTTGAATCCACGTAGGGGGTGTCGAAGCTATAGTCGTGAAGGATGGCCTTGATGAGGCCGACGATCGACCCCGCTCGATCATAGGTCCGATAGACGGGCGCTCTTGGGCGCGTGGGGGGCGTCTCAAAGTCAGTGGCGACGAATTCTATCTGATGATCGACGCCGACAGTAGTGAAAATCCGTCGCGTCGTCGAGTTAAAGAACGTCTCAGCCAGCTCCCAATCATCACGCTCAGCGATGAGGCTGGAGTAGACGGCCTTCATGCTGGCCCAGATCAGTTTGTCTTCCAGTTTCCCCCCGAGCAAGTCGCGGATCGCGCTCTCCACCAGGTCAACAATACGGCGATAGAGGCCCAGACGCTCGGCGGTATCGTCCTGCAATCCGGCCCAATCCTGCGTATCGAACCGGCTCCTCGCCCGTTCGGTAATCGCCTGGAACTGGTCCTGAAAAGTAATGTAGGCCGTCTGGATAGTTCTCGCGCCGATATTCGCCAGACGGCTATCCGTCAGACGGCTATCCGTCAGGCGCTGGTTCATTTGGCCGGCGGTAGCTCCTGCCCACCTGAAGGCTTCTTGCGACCGAGTCCAATGATGAGCAACAGGAGCAGGATTACCGTCCCGGCGATCGCCAGGATACGGTAGTCAGGGCCATCATTGATGATCGCCGCAGGCGTGTCGGCCGAGCGCAACGTGGCCGGCGCCGGCTCCCCGGCCGGAGGTGGCACGGGCAGCGCGTCGACCGGCGTATCTTTCCACTTCGCGCCCTCTTCCACAAGCATCACCGGGATGCCGTCCCGAACGGGATATTTGTAGCCGGTATCCTCGGAGACCAGCCAGTAGCCGCCATGCGCCAGCTCCAACCGGCCCGGATCCGCGCCGTGCGCCGCGCCTTCCTGAATAGCTTGTGGGTCGCGCAGGATTTCAAGTAGATCGGGGCTGACAGGCGACGGGTTTACTTTACTATTTGTGGTCATGAGATTCACTCCCTCGACAATCAACCGGACGAGGGGTTCGCCCGGAGAATAAGCTTGTCTTCATTAATGATACGAATGATACGCGCTTCATATGCAAGCTGTCAATCCGGCTCATTCGTCGATGAAAAAGAGGCCAACCGGGTCCTCATCAGAGCCAAAAGCTGCCAGCGCAGTCTGCAAATCACCGTAGATGATGATCGGACTGTGTGCGCCAATCCAGACCGATACGTAATTTCGGTCAGGGTATTCCGCGCCCAAAGCCAGGACGTTTATCCGGCCGCCTTCGTCACGGACGATGGCGAAGCGACGAAAACGGCTGAACAGTTCTCGCTGGGCATCGAACAGTTCAGGGCGGATTAGGGGCAACGTCCGCGGCCGTTCACTCTGGCCGGCGACGCCCACAACCGCGCCGCCAATGGCCGTAATCGCCGCCGCTCCCGCCCCAAACTGGACAAGGAATTGGCGCCGATCGATCCCATCCGGGGCGACGCTATCGGGCAACTGCGATTCGGAAGGCTTCATCGACCGGCCGAACGCATAATCCACGATCAACGCCCAGACAATGCCCCAACCTGCCAACCAGGCTGCCGCGACACCGGTGGTGAGGGTCAGGCGTTCCATCGCCGGCCCTGCCAGGAAAAGCGGGGCCGCGAACAGCAAGCCGAAGGCCAGGGTGACGACAGGGCAGGAACGGCCGCTTTGTCGCCTGACGACGTGAAACAGGGAGCCGACGACCAGGGCAATCAGAATATACAGCGCTGTACCCCATATCCACGGCGTCGGCGTAATCCATCGCAGGAGCCCCCTATTGCCGATCCAGCCGGCCAGGACATCGATCATGCCGGCCCAGGGCATGAGAACAATTTTGTCCAGCCACTGGAACAGATCGAAAGGCGGGAAGGGTAGCCCAAGCAGCAGATTGCCCAGATAGAAGATAACGAGCAGAGGAGTCGCGGTGGCAAGGATAATCAGGACGGTGTATCCCCAGCCGGGCACGGCATTGTCCCAACCAGCGGCCCGGGCGTTGGACACCGGTGGGTGAGCCTCGGCTGGAGCGCCAGGTTCCAGGGCCGGTTTCGGGCCAGCATCGGCACCTAAAGCGGTCGTCTCAATATCATCTGATGGATCGTCGATGGGGTCATCATGCATAGTCATTCTATATACCCCCTCAAGATTACAACGCAATTAACGGCATATCTATGGCAATCGCTCTCTCATCATATGCTCCAGTTCGGGCGCTTACGGCGGGGACAATTCGCCCATAACCGTAGCAAGCATGGAGATCGACGCCGGGTCGGCCAGCAACCAGCGCGCCAGTTCGTCATGAGGCAGGCCGACCCGCCACTGGCGATAGGTTTGCTGCGGGAGATCGCGGTAGAACAATACGACGATCACTGGAGCGGCGTCATCCCAGCGATAAGCATAATAGGCCGTGGTGAGCACTCCGGGAAGCGAGCCGTTCTTGTAACCTACATTGCTGAAGAGTTCCTGATTAGCCTCGAATACATTGGGCCATTCCAGGATGCGACGAACCTGATAACTGCTATTCGGGCTGCCTAATCCGTTCTGGGCCAGCCGCGCCATGAGCGACGCGTAGGCGCCGGCCGTCCCCTGCGTGGCCAGTTGCCCGGTGAAATACCGCTGGGTTTCAATGGCCGGCCCGCGAGTCGCCAAACGCCACTCGCGTTCCGCTTCACGAAAATCATCCCGATTTATATAGGCATCGGCGAGCAGGGCCACCTCACGCCCGTATCGTTCGCTCTCGACCGGATCGCCGCCGGCAAAGCGCGAGAGAAAAGCCAGGTCATCGGCCGAGCTGCGCAGATGATTGCCCATCACAAGAAACTGCCCCAGGAAGGTGCATGGCGCGCTGTGACTATGGGGCGATTCGTTGAGACCGAGGGCGATGGCGGTTTCCTCAATCCGGGCCTGTCCCAGCCGCAAATGAAGATAATCGGCCGCGGCATTGGAACTATGGCGTATCATCATCCAGGCGACATCATCGAGCGATACAGTCGGGTTGTCGTCGGGCGAGGCGACCCGCCCGCGCTCCTGCAACTCGGATACCGCCCGGCGGTGCGCGCCCAGATCGAAGTTGGGCAGATAATAGAGGTCCAGTTCTGCCAGAGGAACCTGTTCCAGTGGATTGATCTCTTCGGAGTCAACCGCTTCCGCATAGGCCACCAACGTAATCAGCTTGGCGACCGACGCCAGCGGCATAGGGGCATCAGCGTTGAGATAGACGCCTTCAGCCTCCCTGCCAACCTGGAACGCGACAAGCCCTACTGTGCCGGGCGCATCCAGCAGCCGTTGCAACGCGGGCCAGGCAGCCGCCGGCACCATCCGTTGCAGTTCGGCTCTGGTTGCGTCGCTGATGCCGAACCCGGCCGGGGAGGCTGCGCTTCGGGGAGGCAGCAGCGGATCGAGCGACAGGCCGCATGGCGGCGAGAGCAGCCCGGAATAGACAGGCGTGGGCGAGGGTGTCAGAGGCTCGACTTGCTCGATGGCCGGCGCCGCCGGTTCGTCTATTAGCGCCGGCGTAGCCACAGTAGCCACAGTGTCCACGGTGGCCACCGTCGGAATGGGCGCAGCAGCGAGCGAGGTTGGCGAGACAGCCGCCTCAATCCCCGAATTATGACAAGCGACTGATAATATTGCCCAAAAGGCCACGCACAGGAGGCCAAAAACAACCTTGTATTCCCGCGTCAAGAAATCGCTGTCCTCACCGCTCCGACTCCATGCTCTGGCGCTTGATGATGATGAGCGTCATATCGTCGAACTGGGGCGTCTGTCCCGTATGATCGCGTATACTGTCTGTGACATGCTTGACGATCTCGGACGCTGGACGGTCGGCAGCCTCGCGTGCCGCCATTTGCAATCGCTCTGAGCCGAATTCGTCGAAATCCTCATTCAGCGCTTCCGTGATCCCGTCCGTATAGAGGATGATCGTCTCGCCGGATTTCAAGTGCAGCGATCGGCTTTCCATATCGAACTCCGGCAACACCCCAAGCGCGATGCTATGTCCTGACAGGATTCGAAACTCGCCGTCCGGTTTAAGCAACAGCGGTGGATTATGTCCCGCGTTGGCGTAGGTGAATCGTTCCGTCGCCGGGTCCCAGATGCCATAGAACGCCGTCACGAACAGATCTGCCCGCGCTTCACGGCCGATAATCTCATTGACCCGCACAAGCACGCGAGCCGGATCATCACGGCTAAAGGCCACGGCGCGCAAGATAGTGCGACTCAGGGCCATGAAGAGCGCCGCCGGCACGCCCTTGTCGGCGACATCGGCTATGACGATGCCCCATTTACCATCGTTGAGCGGCAGAAAATCGTAAAAATCACCGCCGACCTGTCGCGCCGCCTGCCAGTAGGTGGCCACAGAGCAGCCGGGAATATTGGGATTACCCTCGGGCAGGAAGCTGGCCTGTATCGTATGCGCCATGTCGAGCTCTTGCTGCATACGCGCCCGATCGGCCGACTCCCGATAGAGCTGGTTGTTGACCACCGCCGTCGCCGCCTGCTGGGCGATCCCGTTAAGAATGTTGAGGCGGCGGGATGATATAAACGCGCGTCCGTGGCGATCTTGCTGCAGGCCAACGAGCATAGCCCCCACCAATCGGCCGCCGGCGACCAACGGAAAGCTGTAGGCCGTCGATGTGTTCAACACCGTCTCCAGCCAGGCCGGTACGTGCAGAGGGTAGCAGGTCATATCCGGCTGATGCAGCGAATCAAAATCAGACACCGATTGAGCCGACATGGCCAGAAATTCATCGCGCTCGATCTCCTGCGTCTCCACAAGCCCCCGCCCCATCGAACTGACACCATAACTCGGCCCGGCGCTGAAAATCTGCCGCTCTTCGTCCCAAATCAGAATGAGGACCGAATCGACGCCGACCAACAACGGAACGAGGCGAATGATGGTGTCGAGGATCTCGTTGAGGTCGGTCAGGCGATTCACCGCCTCGGCCACCTGCAATAAAGCCGTGTTAACCCAGGCTTCCTCCTGCTGGGCCAACCGCAGATAAGCGCCTTCCAAAGCCTGCCCCGTCTGACGGGCGACATTGTGAACCAATTCCTCCCGAGGATCCGCAATCGTTGGGTCACCCTGATCCGCTGCCTCATCTTCGGCACAATCGCCGGCAACGTTCAGACTGGCAAACATCACGCCCAGGTTTTTCCCCTGGCCGCTGATCAATGGATACAAGCGAACATAGTCGAGCGGCCACTTGTTTAGCCAGGCGGGGATATAGGTCGTGGTGAGCGGCATACCGCCGATATGAACAGCGTCCAGTGGGCTCCAGTCGTCAATCCCCAACTCGAGATCGGTGAATTGAGCGTCTTCGCTTCCAGCGCTATCGACTAGCGTCGCGCCCAGGTAGCGTTCGCTGTCTTCGTCCCACACAAAGAACCCACAAATCTCGCCCCCGGCCAGAATAGGGACTAGCCGGGCTACCGCTTCCAGCATCTCGTCCCGATCATTGTGACGACCAATAGCCTCGGCCACCTGCAATTGAGCCGTAGTGACCCAGGCCTGTTCCTGCTCGCGCGCCCATTGTTGGGCTTTGTAGATAGCCCCGGCGACTTCGGCGGCCAGCGCTTCCAGCACCATCTGTTCAGTCGAGCCGAACGCGCCAACTTCAGGACTCTGCACATCCAGAACGCCAAGGAGTTCGTTATTTACAATGAGAGGGATGGCGATCTCGGCCTGGGTGTCTGGAATCAATTCTCGGCCCATACCATCCAGCATGGGCAAATATCGCTCATCCTCAGCCGTACTGTTGGCCACGACGGTTCGCCGCATCTCCGCGGCCGCGCCCACGATGCCTTGGCCAATGGGCAATCCCAACGGTTGCGCCCGCCCCGTCGGGCCGGTCACGAAGTTCGAGCGATATTCGGGCACACTACTGGCCTGAATGGTGACCATGCGGCTGCTTGGTTCCACATAGAACACGTTCACCGGGTAAAACCCAAACGTACTATAGGTCAGGCTGACCACTTGCTCCATGATCTCTTCGGGATCTTCGGCGGTATTCACCTGTACTGCTATCCGCGTCACCATCTCTAGATGAGCGGCCCGAGTGCGCTCCTGGGCGAACAGCTGCGCATTGGCGATCGCCGCTGCCGCCTGGTTAGCCAGGATAGTCAATCGCCGCATATCTTGTTCGCTAAAGTGGTCGGGGCGCGGGCTTTGAGCCGCCACGATGCCGAGCGTACGGCCGCCGCTGATCAACGGCAGAAACAAAGCCGAGCGCGGAGGGGATTCGCTCTCATAGTTGGGCCGGGCCGGCAATCGATCCATGTCCCGTTCAAAATCGCTCACCAGCAACGGTCGTTGCGAGTCGCGCACCCAGCCCACCAGGCCGCGCGCCTCATTCAAATCAGGATGTTGCGAACCGAGATCAAAGCGCTGCGGGACCGGTTGTGGCAGGCCGTCGATGGTCCAGTAACGAATCTCATAATAACTCCCGTCGAACAGGCCCACCTGGAATGTGAGGTTATCAATGACCTGGCCGGCTTGCTCAGCGATCAGGTTGCACAGAGCGTCGAGATCAAGCTCGGCAGCCACGAGCGCGCGCCCCACGGCTATGAGCGCTTCTTGTTCGGCTATGCGCTCTTCCAGCATTCGATGCGTGCGCCAGCGACGAATGAAGATGAGGACGAGGCTGGTGATAACCGCTGTCACCACAATCGCTATCACCAATAGTAAGACGATAGCGCCGCGGTCATCTTCAAGAGGGAGAAAGAACATGGCCGGCGTGGTCTCAGGAGTCGGGGCGGATAACGTCCCGAAATAGGAGATTCCTCTAGGAAGAACTTGGCCGGCTTCGCGCCGCCTCACAATCTTCGTGAATAGCGAATACCTTGTCGAAACCAACCATGGAGAAGATCTCTTGCAATCGGCTGTTGAGACCGCAGAGCACGAGCGATCCCTGATTTGTCTTGGCTCTTCGCCAGGCGCTTACCAGGCAGCGTAATCCACCGCTATTGATGTAGGTAGCTTGAGAAAGGTCAACCACAAGATGATAATGCCCCTCATCGAGAAGCGCGTTGAGCGTCTCTTCCAGATTCATGTTTTGAGTCTGGTCCAAACGGCCCGTGGCCATGACAACCCACACATCGCTTTGGGGGAGCTTCTCCTGCCAAACGCTCATGAGGCTTCCTTGCCGGTTTGGGCTTCAAGCTTCTTAATCATGACCAGCTTGTTGCCCTCTCGCGAGTCAGACGAGAAACGAACTTCATCCATGAGGTTTCGAATGAGATGGAGACCCAAGCCGCCGATACGTAATTGGCCGGTAGACCCATCGGCGGAGGTCCCATCCAGATTGATCGTTGGAGGTGGCGGAACAAGGGCCGGATCGAAAGCTCTCCCTTGATCACGCATGACGATGATAAAGTCGTCCCCACTGATTTCATAGCTAACGACGATAGAGCCGGTATCCTCTTCGCCATAAGCGTGCTCAATGATATTCGTAGAGGCTTCATCGCAACACAATTCCAGGCGAAAAATAGCCTCATCGTCGAAGCCGGCTTGTGCCGCGCCGGCAGCGATGAACTCGCAGATCCGTTTGATCTCTTTATAACGTCCGGGAACCGTCAGGCTCTGTTCGCTACCCATGCTTACCGGATAGACGCAAACGATCGACTTATCGATCGATAATCAATCGATGAGGTTAGAAACTGCCGACAGCCGCAGCGTCGGTGTCATAGACCTCGAACAAGGCGTCCAGACCGGCTAACCCAAGCACCTCGACAACGCGCTCCGACGGCGCAGCCAGACGAACATCACCTTTCTGTTTCTTGCATTCACGCAGCAGGGAGATCATCGCTCGTAAGCCCGCGCTGCTGATATAGTCGACGCCGCTCATCTCCAGCACGACGTTATTTTTACGGCCGGCAATTTCCTTGAGGACGTTATCAAGCTGGGCAACATTGCTGCTGTCGATGCGACCGCCGATCTTGACCAACTCAACACGTTTCAGATCTTCTACTTCGATATTGACTATAGATTCAGCCATGTTTACCTGCCTCCTGCTCGATCCGGATAAGACAATTCAAGGATCCAAATTATATCATAGGATAGAGCGAACGCATTATCCCGACAGACAGTCCTCACCCCGAGCCAAGAGACGATCTGTTACGGGGCATTTCATGCCCATTCCAGATGCTGATGATAAGATAGCGGTATGCCATCCACCGCCGATCTGACTGTCATCGAGATAACCAAAGCCCTCAAAGCTGAGGCCACCGCTCTCGGCTTCAACCGTGTCGGCATCCTCTCCGCTGGGCCGGCCCGCCGCCTCGACGCCTATATGCGCTGGATCGCTGAAGGCAAGCACGGCGAAATGGGCTACATGGCTCGGTCGG
>JACFOH010000009.1:34884-85791 GCA_019454405.1 Promineifilum sp. | reverse complement strand
CCAGGGGCAAGTCCAGGTTGACTCGCTCCTGATCGGTTGATATACTTCGGAATTAATTAAATCATCAACGACATCGAACGGGAGTAGTAGGCGCACACCGTCCTTCAGAGAGCAAGAGCCAGAGGCTGGAAGCTTTTGCGGCAACAGGCGCGTCGAAGTCGCTCGGGAGTCCCTTCACTGAACAAAGTAAGTGAAGGCGGGTCGGCCCGTTAACGCCGGCACAAGCGTCGATCCAACTGGATCGGAAGCAAGGTGGTACCGCGTGAGCTATGCGCTCTCGTCCTTGATTGGCCGAGAGCGTTTTTTATTGAGGAACCGATCATGATTGAAATGCCGAAAGCTTACGACTTCAGCGCAACTGAAGAACGCCTCTATCAATGGTGGGAGGAAAACGGCTGGTTCAAGCCAGAAGCCCGGCCA
The DNA here is from genome assembly GCA_019454405.1 of Promineifilum sp. Lineage (GTDB taxonomy): Bacteria > Chloroflexota > Anaerolineae > Promineifilales > Promineifilaceae > Promineifilum. The sequence continues at coordinate 85,371 of JACFOH010000009.1, read as the reverse complement.
GACGACGCGCAGCCGTTCGTCATCTCCATTCCTCCACCCAACATCACTGGTGAACTGCACATGGGCCACGCGATGTTCGTCGCTCTGGAAGACCTGATGATCCGCCGGGCACGGATGCAAGGGCGAGCCGCGCTATGGGTGCCGGGCGTCGATCACGCCGGGATCGCTACCCAGCTACAAGTCGAGAAGTTGTTGCGGAGCGAAGGGACATCACGGCTGGAAGTCGGCCGCGATGAATTTCTGCGCCGCACCTGGGAATGGAAAGAAAAATACGGCAGCCATATCACCCGCCAATTGCGGCGGCTGGGCGCTTCATGTGATTGGGATCGGGAGCGGTTCACATTGGATGAGGGGCTATCAGCGGCGGTGCGTGAAGCATTCGTGCGCCTCTATCGTATGGGGTTGATCTACCAGGGCGAGTATTTGGTCAACTGGTCACCTGGCCTACAGACAGCAGTATCCGATCTTGAGGTGGAACATCATCAAGAACAGGGCACGCTTTACTACTTCAACTATCCGGTAATGGGTGGCGGGTTCCTGCCGGTAGCGACGACACGACCGGAAACGATCATGGGCGATACAGCTGTGGCAGTTCATCCCGATGACGACCGTTATACCGAATACATAGGCAAGACGGCTCTGGTGCCGATCCTCAATCGCGAGATCCCCATTATCGCTGATGAATACGTCGACATGACATTCGGTACCGGAGCGCTGAAGATCACTCCCGGGCATGATCTGAACGACTTCGAGATCGGCAAGCGCCACGGTCTGGCGATCATCTCAGCAATGAACAAGGACGTGACGATGAACGAGCAGGCCGGACCATACGCAGGCCTTGACCGCGAGGAGGCACGCGCGAAGATATGGGCCGATATGACAGCGGCAGGGCTGACGATCAGGACGGAACCATACACGACAAACGTTCCTCGCAGCCAGCGCGGCGGTGAAATCGTTGAACCGATGATCAGCAAGCAGTGGTTCGTCAACGCCAAACCGATGGCCGAAATGGCCCTCGCTGCGGTCCATAGCGGACGTATCACCATCGTACCCGACCATTTCATTAAAATATGGGATAACTGGCTGGAAAATATCAGGCCCTGGTGCATCAGCCGGCAATTATGGTGGGGCCATCGCATACCGGTATGGACTTGCGAGGCTTGCGGCCATCAAACCATTGTCACGGTCGATCCGGCCCATTGCGAACAATGCGGAAGTTCGCGACTGGTTCAGGATCCCGATGTACTGGACACCTGGTTCAGCAGCGGCTTATGGCCCTTCTCGACGCTCGGTTGGCCGGAACAGACGGCCGATCTGGCCCGATTCTATCCAACAGACGTGATGGAAACAGGCTATGACATCCTGTTCTTCTGGGTGGCACGCATGGTGATGTCGGCAGCGCTGTTCACCAACGACATCCCGTTCCACACCGTATATTTACACGGGCTGGTGAGAGACGGCAACGGTCGCAAGATGAGCAAGACATACGGCAATGTGACGGATCCGATCGACGTTATCAGACAATTTGGCGCGGATGCGCTGCGATTCACCTTGCTTACCGGCGGCACGCCGGGCAACGATCTGAATCTGGCTATCGAGCGCGTGGAGAGCAACCGTAATTTCGCCAACAAGATTTGGAACGTAACTCGATTTGTCACGCGCAGCTTCGAACGGGTCGACGCCTCAGATCAGCCAAGCGACTTGATGGCCGCCTATAGCACGGCCGATCGCTGGATCCTTAGCCGACTTGGACAAACGATCACCAACGTCGATCGCCTGATGGATGGCTATCTGTTCGGCGAGGCGGGACGGCAAATTTACGAATTCCTGTGGAATGAATTCGCCGACTGGTACGTTGAGATCGCCAAAGTGCAAATAGGTGCAGGTGGCGCGGTCGCATGGACAACATTATCCGTGCTTGTGACCGTTCTGGATCACGGGTTGCGGTTGTTACATCCTTTCATACCGTTCGTAACTGAAGAAACATGGCAACAGCTGCGGTCGGCGGCGCTGGCCGCTGACATCGGCATATCCCCGGCCGAAGGTTGGTCGAAGGCGTTGATTATCGCCGACTGGCCACGACCAATCCTGGACGATCCGGCGGCTGCAGCTGATTTTGAACTACTGCGCGAGCTTATCCGGCGTATCCGTAACGCACGCGCCGAACAGGGTGTAGAACCAAGCCGCTACATACCTGCGATCATCGCCGCGGGCGATAAACTGACGCTAATGGAGTCGCAACGGGATCTCCTGGTCGCCCTGGCACGACTGGACGACCATGGACTCACCATCGCGACAACAGCGACGTCGCCGGCCCAGGCGGTGACGTTAGCCCTGGGGCCACTCACCTGTTATCTCCCTCTGGCGGGGATGATCGATCTGTCAGCCGAGCGTGCCCGCCTCGAGAAAGAGGAAGCAGGGTTGGCAACCCAGATCGACCGATTAGTCGGATTACTGAACAGCCCCTTCGCCGAGAAAGCTCCGGAAGCTGTGGTGCGAAAAGAGCGAGAGAAGTTGGCTGGGCTGGAAGCAGGACGGCGTGAGATCCTGGAGCGGCTGGCGGAATTGGGATAGCTTCGTAGAATAAATACAATTAATGAGAATGAGCGCGAGCTGTCAGGCTTGTGCAGGACTGGATTGATGACCGGCAAGAACAAACCTACTAATGTAACGATCGATCGGGATCAGCGTGTACTGATCATTCAATGGAACGATGGGCGGGAATGCCGTTATTCGTTCGCTGGGCTTCGAGCAGTATGCCCCTGTGTGTTGTGCCAAGGTGGGCACAGTAACATGGGGAAACCAGCCGATAAACTCCTCCTGGCGAAAGCAAAGAACGACGAGCTGAACATTGACGCGGCGGCGGCCGTTGGCAGTTATGCTATCCAATTCGCCTGGAGTGACGGACACGATTCGGGCATCTACTCGTGGGATTATCTCTACGAGGCATGTCTCTAGCGCCTAATCAGGCGCGGAAACTACGCAATTCCCCCGAGCCAATAGACAGAAGTGGGGTGGGTTTGTGAACCTTAAGTGCTACAAACCCGCCCTACAAGAGCGCTTCATAAGTCTGGCGCTCGCGGATCACCCGGAATGAGTCACCTGCGACCATAACTTCGGCCGGGCGAAGTCGGCCGTTGTAGTTGGAACTCATGGCATAGCCGTAAGCCCCGGCATGGAGAACCGCTAGCAAGTCGCCACGCTCCACCGGAGGCAAGGCGCGGTTTTGAGCCAGGAAGTCGCTCGATTCACAAATCGGACCGACGATGTCGACAATCTCCGTGGGTCTGTCATTCACGGTCACCGGAAGGATAGGATGGTAGGCTTGATAGAGCGTCGGCCGGATGAGGTCCGTCATACCGGCATCAGTGATCACAAATCGTTTCTCGCCCTGCTCCTTGGTATAAACGACCTGCGTTAGCAACGCCCCCGATCGGCCAACGATAGAGCGGCCAGGCTCCACCACCAATCCATAGCCGCCTGCACTGACAATAGGCGCGATTGCGCGAATCCAGTCGGCCGCATTGGGAGCAGGGCCGTCATAATCGATACCTAATCCTCCGCCGGCATCGATGTAATCCAGCGCGATGCCCTCATTTTTCATCTCATCAGCCAATTTGACTAAAAAGCGGACAGCCTGACCAAACGGATCAAGGTCAGTGATCTGCGAACCTATATGAGAGGCTAGACCGACCGGCCTCAAATAGGGATGACTTGCCGCTGAACGTAACATGGCCACGGCTCGCTCACGTGGTACCCCGAACTTGTGACCATGGAGACCGGTGCTGATATATGGATGAGTCTCGGCACTGATGTTAGGATTGACTCGCACTCCGACAGGGGCGATGATATCCAAACGCTCGGCCTCCTCGGCGACGGCTAATAGCTCCATCTCCGATTCAACGTGGATGGCACGGATACCAGCGATTAGAGCTTCGGCGATCTCGGCCGGCTTCTTGCCAACACCTGAGAAAATGATCTTGTGCGGGTCAATTCCTGCATATAGGGCCAGGAACAATTCCCCGCCACTGGTCACATCGGCGCCGGTTCCTGCTTCACGCAATAGTTGCAGGATGGTCGGGTTGGCATTTGCCTTCACTGCATAGCAGATCAGGGCGGCCGGGCCAACCGCCTCGGCCGCTGTATCTAGATAAGACCGCGCTCGTGAAACGACATCAGATTGGCTATAAACATAGACTGGAGTTCCTACAGCCTCGGCGATAGTCGCCGCAGGTACGCCCTCACAATAAAGCTCGCCTGCGTGGTAGGCGAAAGGCGTATTAGTCGGAGATGATACTGGAGTCCGCGGCAGCGAATTGTTCAACCGATCCCTCACTTTCATCAACGGTGGCGCGTTCCATCGTGGCAATGGTTCGAGCCACATTTTCAATAGCTACACGTTGCTTGCGATAGAGATCGGATTCACTCATCGCCAATCGCCGGGCGACATCACGCACTCGGCGTCCCTGAACAAATTTGAGATCCAGGATGTTATAGAGAATCCATTCCGTTGTCGTCAAGCTGCGCTGGCCATCAGGTTTTTGTTGTTCGATCGCCTCAGCCAGGATGGCTCGTAGGGCGCTGACTGGGTTATTATCGTGATCACCCATTTCCCGCTGAACGACCTCAAGTTGCAGGAGAGGGCTTTCGGTCAGTTTCGGACCGCCCCAATAATGGGTCAACGCCTCGCGAACCATGTTGCTGAATTCAGGGTCCTGCAAGATCTCTTCATGAGGGACCGGCGCCTGAGCCATCAGAACCGGCAGGCCGCCGAATGTAGCGGCGCTACGACGCTCCTGTAGCGCGGTGATCTCCGGCAAGATACTCTCTACAGCCGCGAACACCTCTTGCTGCAACAAGCGATCCTCAAGCGCGGCCGCGGCTTGAACCCGCAGACGTGTCAGTAGTTCAAGCTCGTCCGGCGTCAGATCCGGCTCGGGAGCGCGTCCCCGCATGCCAAGGATCCCCAGAAGCCAATCCCGCCGCTCGTTATATAGCGGCTGGATCCAGTAATCGCCCCAGACGAAGAAATTATCGACAGGATCTTCGCCGTTGGTCTCTTCTTGAATACCGCTCACAGGGAGAGATAATTTCTGGAGTTCCACGCTTGGCAGCCCTTCGAGAGGGCCGACAACTGCTTCGAGTCTTGGACCAGCGGGCGTCAGGCTGGCGACAAAGGCGGTTGGGGTACGAACAGCTTCGCAAGTCGCCGCCAGGACCGATTCCAAAAACTGCTTGAGATCGCTAGTGGTCAACAGGCGTTCACTGAGCGCTTGAATACGACGAACGTCGGGATCATCATCGAGTTGGAACGCGCGCTCGAACGTCCTCTTATACTGATGGATGATCCATTCGACAAGCATCACCGCGGCCACGACGGCAAACCCTAGCATGACCTGATTGGGCAAGCCGAAAACAGGCGGGGCTCGGCTGACCAGGACAAAGACGAGCAAAACAATGGTGGCCGCGAGAGGGACACGAGCCATGTATTTATAGAGGCGCACGCGGACAACACGATCCGGCGAGACGGAGCCAAAATAGACAAGCTGTGAAGTCAGCACGGCAAACAGGAAGCTGACAGTGAAGTTGCCGATGATCAAAATCGGCCATAAGAAAAGCGGGACGTCAGCCGTCGGATCGCCAACCAGAAGGGTGTAAGGGAAAACGCCGAGCGGCGCAGCCAGGATGGCGAACAAGGTGGTGGTCATGCGCCGGCGCGTCGTAGTGGTCAGACAACGTTGGCGTGCTCGCCAGACGTTATAGACGCTGCCGGCCGCCACCGACCAATAGTAAGCGGCAAAAAACGGGAATAGTATCCCGTTTGTGAGGCGCGGCGTCGGTGCGAGCGGAGAGGGAGGGCCAACAACAAGATCGCTGAACAATCCCGTCAGGCCAAAGGCGGCGCCGGCCAGATAACCGACGAACACCAGGATGCGGCGCCGGCGCGAGAGTTTACCTGTCGTAGCCAACAGGGCATCCGACAAGTGAAACTGGGCAGCCGGGACCATAGCCACCCCAATCCAACCCAGCCGCAACAGGGAATCCGTCGAATCAGGAACAATGGCCCGACTAACAAGCAATTCAGTCAGATAGATGAGGACGACTAACCCAACGAGGGCAGAGAATGAGCGTGGAACGCTCCCTCGGGACAATCGAGGCACATTGTAGAGGACAACCGCTGTGCCGAATATGACAATGATGGATTGCAGGACATCATTGACGTAGCCAAACAGTTGCGCGATGCCGCCGTCTATATACATGTCAACAAGCAGGGCGATTGACGAGCGCTCGGTCGTAGATCAATCACGCGGGCGAAGGCGAAGGAGGCCGGTCCAATGGAGATGGGTGCGGCCGCTCACTCGGCTCAGCAGGCTTCGGCTGGTTCGCTTTTGGGCTTGCTGAGGAAGGCATCGAAGAAGCCGGCAACTCTTTACCTTCGACAATTGCAGCGAACTCCGCCGCCTCCAGCGTTTCAACCTCTAACAGGCGTTGTGAGACCAGATCAAGTTTATCGCGATTATCAGTCAGAATCTTGGTCGCCAGAGCATGAGCGCGATCAATGATCTGCCGGACTTCATCATCGATTTTTTCAGCAACCGCATCAGAATAATCGCGTTGTTCGCTAATCTCGCGACCCAGGAACACCAACTCTTGCTTCTCGCCATAGACGCGCAGGCCAAGTTCATCGCTCATCCCGTGCTGGGTCACCATGGCAATAGCGAGGCGAGTAACCTGCTGCAAATCGTTACTGGCACCAGTCGTAACGTCTCCAAAAACGATCTCCTCAGCCACACGCCCTCCCAGGGCAGTAGCGATCATCGCTTCAAATTTAGAGCGGGTCACGAAACTGATATCCTCATCCATGTACCAGGTGACGCCGCCAGCCATACCCCGAGGAATAATAGTAACTTTTCGTAACGTCTGGGCATTAGGTAAAAAGTGCCCCACGAGCGCATGTCCGGATTCATGATAAGCCGTCAAGAGTTTTTCCTCATCCGACATGATGCGACTCTTGCGCTCGGGCCCAAGCTGGACACGCTCGATAGCCTCATGGAATTCACTCATGGAGATGCTTCGCTTGTTTTGCCGTGCAGCCAGAAGTGCTGCCTCATTGACTGTGTTTTCGATATCGGCGCCGACAAATCCAGGCGTGGCTTTGGCCAGAACATTTACATCAACGCTGCCGGCGATGGGCTTACCGCGCAAATGAACGCGGAAGATGGCCTCGCGACCACGCACATCCGGTCTATCAATGACGACCCGACGATCGAAGCGCCCGGGCCGCAACAGAGCCGGATCGAGAATATCCGGACGATTGGTAGCCGCCAGGATAATGACATGGACGTCGGTGTCAAAACCGTCCATTTCTACCAGAATTTGGTTGAGGGTTTGCTCGCGCTCGTCATGAGAACCGCCAAGTCCCGCGCCACGCTGGCGGCCGACAGCATCGATCTCATCAATGAAAATAATACAGGGGCTATTACGCTTGGCCTGCTCGAATAGATCGCGCACACGGCTGGCGCCAACACCTACAAACATCTCGACGAATTCGGAGCCGGCAATGGAGAAGAACGGGACGCCGGCCTCGCCTGAAACAGCCTTGGCCAAGAGAGTTTTGCCTGTACCCGGGCTACCGACAAGCAATACCCCCTTGGGGATACGGGCGCCAAATGAGACGAACTTCTCCGGCTCCTTCAGGAATTCAACAATCTCCTGCAACTCTTCCTTGGCCTCGTCGCAGCCAGCGACATCCTCAAAACCAACAGTGGGGTGATCGCCGGTGAACATACGGGCACGGCTCTTGCCGAAGGACATTGCCTGGTTATTCGTGCCTTGCGCCTGGCGGAAGATGAAATAAAAGAAACCGATGATCAGGATCGCGGGAAGAAAGATACCGACAAGATTAAGGATCCCACTCCATTGGCTAGGCCGTTCATAGGTGATGACCGGCTTGCCGTCAGCGTAGGCTTCACTACTGATGCCGTAAGTGGCCAAAATCTCTTCTACAGAGCTTACACCACTGATGCTGGCGCGAGATGTCTGTCGATTGGGCTTCTCGTAGATAACTGTGACTTCGTTGCCGGCGCTGGATACGACCAACTGGGCCACTTCGTTAGCTTTTATTTCTTGCGCCAGCTTACTGATCGGGATCTCATTTTGAGCCGTAGGGGCAGAACTATAGCTCCACAAAACAGCTACAACAGCTGCTCCAATGAGGAGATAGACAAGCCACCTTGTCAATCGAGTTGAATTCATGTGTGTTCCTCCGGCCCGTCGCCGAATCCTTTAATATTTTAGCCGCGATAAGCCAGGAATACAAAGTACCATAAGGGTATCAGGCCGAGCAGAGCCACGATCGCCAGTATGCCCAGCGTGATAGCTAACCAATCGTGCTCGGTGGAATCCTCACGGATTGAGCTTGCAGGGGGCAGAAAACTTCCGGGACGAACAGCCTGGCCAGCAGCTGGCCCGGGGTGAATGACAATCTCCGCATCAGGGGGGTAGGAACCCTGATGAGGTCGAGAATAGATGGCAGTCGTCTGCTCGTGGACAGGCGATTCCGTCACAGCTGTGGGAGTCGGCCCGGTTACCTGCAGGCTGCTCTCGCGGTACGCAGTAAGGATCCGCCCGAGCTGGTCGCCGGTACGATAGCGCGCGGCCGGCTCTTTAGACATGACCTTTAACAGGATTTGGTCCAGTTGGGGCGGTACCAGCGGATTAAATTCAGATGCCTTGGGCGGGGGATCCTGCAAATGCTTAAGGGCCAGCGCTGTATGAGTTTCGGCCACAAAAGGCAAGCGCCCGGTTAATAATTCAAAAAGGACCACGCCAATGGCATAGACATCCGACGCAGGGGTGGCCCCCTGCCCCGCAGCCTGCTCAGGTGAGAAGTAATGAGGCGTTCCCCATATCTGGCTATCAACCGTATGCTGGGTCGCCTCGCTCATCGCGCGCGCGATACCAAAATCAGCCACCTTGACACGATCATCGCGTGTAACGAGGATGTTTTGTGATTTAACATCGCAATGAATCAGGCCTGCGCGATGGGCATAGCCAATACCGGCGCAGATTTGTATCCCTAGATCGAGGGCGCGATCGATATTAAGCGGCCGTCCTTGCTGATTTTGCAGACGGATTAACTGTTTCAACGTCCGTCCGTCGACAAACTCCATGACAATGTAGTAGCGATTGCCATCCTGACCAATATCATGGACTGTGACGATATTAGGATGGGAGAGATTGGCAGCGGCGTGGGCTTCTCGCTGGAATCGATGCAGAAATCCTTCATCATCAGTCAAATTTTCGTGAAGGACTTTGATGGCAACGATACGACCCAATGACAGATCCTGGCCCCGATAGACCACCGACATGCCACCCGTGCCGATACGATCGATGAGGCGATAACGCCCATTGAGGACGATCTGCTCTTCCATATAAATTGAATTGTAGGACGGCCGCGACTTTGCCGCAAGAGCTACCAGGCAGCGCTACGTCACCGCATGACTGATTCGATTATGGCGTACCTGATTCCGGTGTCGATATCGGTTGCGGGGTCGCGGTGATAATAACCGGCGGCTGCTCATAAGGAGGTGGTTCTTCGGTGATGATCGGCGATGGCGTCACCACAGGCACCAGAACATTGGGCGTGGCCGTGATTATCGGCAAAGTCGGGCCGAGCGTCGGGGTTGGCAAAGCCAGGGCGGGATCAGGCGCAAAGGAGATAAGTCTTCGCTCACTCTCGGCGATAACCTGCCCCGTCCCACTCTCTAAACGAACCACCCAATCATAAGCAGGCGCTCGACCTGTGAGTGTCGATTGAGTGCTTAACGCATTGCGTGCATCAGCAGAAAGCGTATACAAACTACCATATATAGGCTGGGCAACACTGCCAATCGGGCTGTATCGTTCGCCGGATACAAGGTAGACCGTGAAACGCTCTCCAGAGGACAAACTCAAAGGCCACATCCAACTATAATTCAGGACATCCGTGTCAAGCGCACTCTGACCGGCAGCCGGCCATTGGGCGCGCAATATGGCTCGAGCGGGCGCGCCATAACTGACGCCGAATTCAGCTGTCCAATGCCAGACATTGGCCGAAGAATAATCTTCCAGATACCCTACGCCCACTTCGTTGGTGATACGGTTAAGCAGGATCGGCCGATGCGAATCGCTATTGATCCAGAATTCGACCGCCAGGCGCGGGTCCGAGAATCCCCACGCAGTAGCCTCACCAGCATAACCACCACGATAGCCGCTACGCAAGAGACGCTCGGCAGCCGTAGTTCCATCCGTACCGATATGGGGATTATTCGGTGACCTGGCCTTATCACGCGCATGGTCCTGGGCCGCGCTGCTTAGTTCAAAGGTATAGCTCATGGGCGGGAGGTCAAAACGAGCACGGGCAGCATTGAGGTAGGCAAGCAGTTGCTCCGCTGGAGAGGTTCCGGCTGGGAACGGAATAACATCAAGCGTGAAGACACTCTCTAAAGACTCGACAGCCGGACTAAGCTCAAGATCAGAAGGGGCATCCACGCTCAGGTTTACCGACCCATTGCCGGTCGAATAAGCAGACATTGGCAGAAATACGGTAGAAATGCCGTTATCTACATGGACCCAGCGACCGACTTGAGTTTGCCCGTGGCCGTTATCGGCGGTCATAGCGACGTAGTAATCGCCCGGCCTACGATAGAGATGACTGACGTTCGGCCCCTCATAGCTGCGACCATCGCCCATATCCCAGGTGATGCGGATAACACCATCCTCGCTAAATGCCTGACCGACGAGGGGCTGGCCAACGGCCGTCCGATCAGCAACGACCATATCGGCAACAGGAGCATTGCCCACGACCACATCCCGAATAGCTTCAGAGTGGCCGAACCCGTTCTCAATGGTCAACCTGACACGATAGATCCCCCCACGATCATATATATGAGTAGGTTCCTGCTGCCCGACAAGCGTTGTGCCGTCGCCGAAGTCCCAGAACACGTTAAGGGGGGGCTGCCCGCCGCTCGTGTTAACAAACATGACGGATTGCCCAACGGCTGGTGTGTCATCGTCCGGACTAAAGGAGGCAACCGGCACAGGCAGAACGGTGAGGATCATTTGTCGGGTTACACTTCCACCAGGATTAGTCACCTGCACGGATATCCGATAGTCACCAGGTGCAGGAAACGCCACTTCCGGTTCAGCCAGGGATAACCGGCGGCCGTCGTTCAGATCCCAAACAATCGTGAGTGGGCCTGGCCCGCTGACATCCGCATGAAGGCGGACAGGTTGGCCAACAGTCGCCTGACCCTGAGCCAACACGGCGCCCACTATGGGCGAAATACCTAGCCAGACGCGCGACGCCAGGCGACCCTCGTCCCCTTGATGACGTAAGGTACCGGTGATTTCTTGCTCGGGGAACAATACATCGGTCGCTTGTACTTCCGCATCGAGGTTAAATTCGACTGCAGAGCCGCCCGGCACGACCGGCAACCAATCGATACGAGCTTCCTGCAAGTTAAATGTAGCGCCCGACGGCAGAGCATAGACATCGGCCAAGAGTCCCTTCGGCAGTTGTAGAACGATAGAAGGGGTCAGCGCTTGAGCCCCGTGATTGGTCACACGGGCATTAATTCGCTGACGAGTACCGGGGGCGCCGATAGGGGGATCGACATTAACTTCGAGAGTGAGCGCCCCAACATCGGCACGGGCGTAACCGGAGTAAAGGGCAGCCGACGATGGTCGCCGGGCGGCGACTACAATGCCTACCAACAGCAGCAGTATGCCAATCGCTAATAGCCGATTCCTCAAGGCCATATCACTCGCAGTTTAGCAGAGTGGCGGCTATCCTTCAAGTAGCCTGCATCAAATGAAAACGGGCCTCCTCAAAAGAAGGCCCGCTCATCCAGTCGTTCAACAATCAGTCAAGGCGTCCGCCTATCTTAATAGTATATCGCACGCCGCATCTGCTTGGCTTGTTCAACCCAACTTTCTACCTCTGAAGCGTAAGGCGTCCGGCGAACAAGCGCCTTTTGATCATTGACCTCAATCATACGCTTATGAAGGTTAGCCGGGTTACGCTGGGCCAGTTCGAGCACCGTATCGACGCCTGCTTCCTCAAGTAAATCAGCATATTCCTGGCCTACGCCCTTGATTCGGAACAGATCGGCATGATTGACCCAGGTCAAAATCAGGCTCGGCGAAATGCCGGATTGGTCAGACAGATTCTTACGGCCACGACGGGTTGCACCACTGAGGAGCAAGTCTAATACCGTGTTGACATTGATAGCGCGTAGTTTCTGACCATATACCGCGCCTATACCCTCGATATACTCAACCGGCTTGCTGTATTCCGAGTTAGATTCGAGATTTCGGAAATACTCTCTCAATTCAGCGATGAGATCTTCTTCCCCGGATCCGGACGCCTCATCCGCATCATCGTCCGCCGAGCCGGCGCTCGCCGTAGTAATTTTCTCTTCGGCAGTCTCCACAATCTCATCGACATCGGCTGCGACAACTGCTGCACCGCCACGGACTGCGTCAACAGCGGCATCCGCTGCATCGTCTATCGCACCGGTCACATCGTCGATCACAGATCCAGCCTCCTCAATGGCGGCGTCCACAACATCGCTCGCGGACTCGGCCACGTCGGCAACGGCATCGACTACCGTTCCGGCCGCATCCCCAGCAGCATCAGCCACATCACCGGCCACCTCGGCCGCCACATCATAGGCGTCCTCTGCCGCTTCAACGACCGTATCGGCTACATCAGCAACGACATCGCCGGCCTCTTCGGAAGCCTCGGTAATATCAGCGGCCACATCCGTCGCAGCAGCCGAAATATCAATGGGCGCCCCACCCGATCTTGAGGCGACATCCGGGACATCGGCTGTGCTTGTTACCGCTGTAGTCGTAGAGGCGCCCGGTGCAGCAGCGCGAGCCGCCGGCGCAGGAACAGTCACGGCCACCCGCGGGCCACGGTGAAGCAAAAGGAGGATGGCCAGGAGCAACTCGATCGCCTTAGTGAAGAGCGGGGTCGTTCCACCGGCAAAACCCGCCCCTATAATAAAATAACTAACGAGCGTAATGAGCGTATAAACCAGCAGAATCCATCGGATGATCCCGCCATTCCCGGAGGCTCTCCAGAAGAGTACTAATAAAACCAGATAGCCGACGCCATTGAGAACGAGCATCCAGTTAGTAGGTGCGATGCCGGCAGCGATCACACCAAACCCGATCAACACATGCAAAATGCCGGTCACGGCCGCCAACAAAGCGATAAGATATTTCATTAGACTTCCTCCATAAACAAGATGATTTAAGAACAGAATGAGGTGGTGACGCTATCCGATAAGTTAAATTTATCATGAGAATAATAGATCGTTTTCTCTAATAGCACAACCTTTACCGGATCCATGTGATTGCCCTATATCTCGGCTCCGGCGGGCGACCAGCTATCTTATTTATGATATAAATGAGAAGCGAATCTGGATCGCGTAGGGGAGAGCGACCGCGCCGGCTCGCATCGCAATCATAAATTAATTTATCACCAGAGGTACGCAATGAGTAACATAGAATTGGCCGTGATTGGCGGCAGCGGACTATACAATATGTCGGGGTTGTCTGAGATCGAGTCACTCAATATTGACACGCCTTTCGGGAAACCATCAGACAGCATCACCGTAGGAACACTCCACGGTCGCCGAGTTGCTTTTCTTCCGCGACATGGCCGGGGGCACGTATTGACGCCAACCGAAGTTCCTTACCGAGCGAACATCTTCGCCCTGAAAACATTAGGGGTGAAATATATTATTTCCGTCAGCGCCTGCGGCTCCCTTCGGGAAGATTATTCACCGGGAGAGATCGTCATACCCGATCAGATATTCGACTTCACCAAAGGCATCCGTCCGTCCAGTTTCTTTGGCGAGGGAATCGTTACCCATCTGGCTGCAGCATATCCCTTCTGCCCCAACCTGAGCGCAGCATTGGCCGAGGCCGTCACCGGTGTAGGCGGTCATGTCCACCGGACAGGTACATTCATCACAATCGAAGGGCCCCGTTTCAGCACCAAAGGCGAATCAGAACTCTTTCGGCAATGGGGGATGAGTATTGTCGGTATGACCACCAGCCCGGAAGCTTTCCTGGCTGCTGAGGCTGAGATTTCCTATGCTTGCATGGCACATGTCACTGACTATGATTGCTGGCATGAAAGCGAAGCCCCGGTCACGGTCGAAATGGTCATTCGTACCTTGACGGCCAATACGACAATAGCGCAAGCGGCTATCAGCCGGTTGGTAGAGCGGCAAGCACAGTGGGAAGGTGAATTCCCGGCCCATAGCGGGCTGAAAGACGCGCTCATTACCGATCGCGCTCACATATCTCCATCGAGACTGGAAACCTTGCGACCGCTCATCGGTAAATACCTGGACTAATGTCAGCTTTGCGTTCCGGACTTACCGCTCTAAGACGCTGGTCCGGCCAGGCTCTTGATGAGCGTAATCGCCGGCGAGACGGCCGTGAAGCGCTTCTGTTGCTGGTGACCGCCGCTTTCATCTTCAGCAACGCCATTGCCTTCAGCCTGCTGCGTGAATCGGCGGTCACCTGGTCGCATCTCTATGCCCCGGTTTGCTGGTTGGCCGTCGTGTCGATCGCCCATCTCACTATTCGGGCATTCCGGCCGATGCGCGATCCATTTCTGCTGCCAATCATCGCCTTACTCGCCGGCTGGGGGTTGTTGTTACAGGATCGACTCGCCCCAAATTTCCTCGGGCGGCAAACATTATGGTTCGCACTGGCCACGGCAGCTATGCTGATTGTCGCTATCGTTCCACGGACTCTACAACCGCTGATGCGATATCGTTACGTGTTGGCGCTGGGAGGTCTCGTTCTGCTAGCTGTAACGCTTCTTTTCGGAGTTAACCCTAGTGGAAGCGGAGCAGCGTTATGGTTGCCGATCCCGTTCCCTTTCCTGAAAACCGTCCACTTTCAACCGTCGGAACTACTCAAATTATTACTGGTCATCTTCCTGGCCAGCTATTTTACCGAGCAAGAACCGATCCACCGCTTGCGGCGCGAAGCCGTTCATGAAAACGGCGAAAAGCGCCGATTCGCGATTGGCGCCTTCTTGCGCCACCTGCCCTTTCTAGGGCCGCTGCTGATCATGTGGGGCTTCACCATGCTTTTATTGGTGTGGCAACAAGACCTGGGAGCAGCGGCGCTATTCTTCATCGTCTTCGTGGCTCTGGTTTATCTGGCGACAGGTGAGTTAATCTACGTCTGGAGCGGTTTGGCCCTGCTCTTGTTGGCCGGCGTCATAGCATTCTTTGCCTTTGACACGGTCGTGGCTCCGCGAGTCTTGAGTTGGCTGAACCCATGGCCTAACGTAAGTGACCGCGCCTACCAGATTGTTCAGGCGCTCTATGCATTAGCAGGGGGTGGCCTTCTTGGGCAAGGGATCGGGCAAGGGTTCCCTGACTACATACCTGTTGTACATTCCGATTTCGCCTTGGCCGCCGTCGCTGAAGAATGGGGACTAATAGGCAGCCTGGCAATCGTCGCCTGCTTCGCCGTGTTGGCCGGCCGCGGCTTGCGGACTACTTTATTAGCAATTCGAGGGACACAGCCAAAATTTTTCCACGCCTATTTGGGCGCCGGGCTGATCACTCTTTTGAGCGTCCAGGCAGTCCTGATCATGGGCGGGACGACTCGTCTGCTGCCGCTGACGGGTATCACCTTACCGTTCGTCAGTTATGGCGGCAGCTCGCTCCTCATCAGTAGTCTGGTTGGCGGTTTGCTATTGTATTTGTCGGCCGCCGCCGAGCCTGCGCCTTTGATTCCTCCCGCCGATAGGGGACTGGCCCGGCGACTTCAACGGCTTGGGGTTATCCTGCTGATTATCTTCAGCATTGTCGCCATCACGCTAACTTATTGGGCAATCATCCGCAGCGACTCACTCCTGGCTCGCCAGGATAATCCTCGCCTGGTCGAGGCTGAAAGACGCGTACAGCGCGGCCGTATCTTGGACCGGAACGACATTGTACTGGCCGAATCACCCGTCACAACCGATCGTTTGGCGCGCACTTATCCACTCATCGAAGCCGGTCCGGTCGTCGGTTACTATAATTGGCGGTTTGGTTCGGCGGGAATAGAGTCTGCTTATGACGCGCACTTGCGCGGGCAAGATGGCGATCGCTGGGAACAAACGCTGGGAAATCGTCTGCGGCGTGAACTGCTTCACGAACCTCAAGTAGGAGGTGATGTGCGATTAACGCTGGACACCAGCTTGCAATCAGCCGCGGCCGCCTTGATGGCCGAGAGCGACGCGACGGGAGGGCTTGTTCTACTAGAGTTAACGGAGATCGGCGGCGAAGCAGTGGCCAAGGTTCGAGCGTTGGTCAGTCTCCCAAGCTACGACCCTAATCTGATCGACGAGCAGTTCGAGACCCTGTCGGTCGGAGATCCGGGCCCGCTATTTAATCGTGCCACCCAGGGGTTATATCAGCCGGGGTTGATCCTTCAGACACCGATCATCGCCATGGCCATCGAGAGTGGAAAAATGCGCTGGCAAGATGCGCTAGTTGATCCCACGCTACCTGTTATCGTCGACGGTCAAGTCCAACGGTGTGCGATATCATCAGATGAGGTAAATGCGAGGCCACAAACCTGGTCTGACATGGCCCGGATTCGTTGTTCACAGCCGGTTTACGCTCTTGGTAATCGATTAGGGGCAACGGCGCTAGATACGATATTCGATCAATTCGGCCTACATCACCCCCCCGCTCTAGAGATTCCCACAAACGGGAATGCTGCCACAACCACTGATGCGGGCATGGCAGCCATTGGTCAGGCCTCACTCACTGTTACTCCGCTACAGGCCGCGCTGATGACAGCTGTGCTGGCGGGCAATGGGCGGCTGCCTCACCTTCAGCTTGTAGAAGCCATCAGCGGCGCGGACGGGAAGTGGATAGTGCAACCCATCGACAGCGCGTCTCCATCCATACCGGTGATATCGGCCGAAACGGCCGCGGCTGCTCGCGCCGGCTGGCCGGAAGCATCCGGCGTGCTGGAATTTCCGGTTACGGTGCTATCAGGACCGTCTGGCCACCGCAACAGCTGGTTCCTGGGCATGGCCCCGGCAACGTCGCCCCGCTTTGTCGTGGCCCTGGTTCTGGAAGATGAGTCCAATCTATCTGTGGCTGAGTATATCGGGCAACGTATCCTGAATCTGGCAACTGAACCCTAGAACATCGGGTTTGTCCAAGCCTATCGCAGATAAATCGGATTACTGTATATCCAGCCGCGTTCGCGGCCTTCGTAAGGAATCAAGCATTCGACGCGATAGGCCCCAGGTTCATCGGGAATGTACGTCAGATTACTTTCGCGTTCGACCTCAGTGACGACCTGACCGTGCCGGATGACCCGAATACGGCAACGAACCGGAGCACGGATCTGAAGCGTCGCCCCAAAGCCGAACGGCATCTCATCGCCCATGATTCCCTTGGCAGCTCCCTGGACGGTGAAGCGAAAGTCCTTGGTCGGGCCGGCCATGTCGTAACCTACCCAACAGTTCCCGCGACCGATGGCCTGCATCAGTAAGAGCCGATCGTGTTCAACGTCTCCATTGAAAGGCCGAGAAAGCAGCACGTGTGTGTTGACGGCTCGGAACAGAAACTCATAGGGAAATATTTCGCGCCGCCACGGGCCAAGCTGCATTGGCGTACCATGTGCATCGCTGCTGCCGATAGCGTTGACTCGCATCCCTTTCGACAAGAAATCGTCCCATAAAGCCAGCGTTTCCGGTTCGGGGCCATTCAGATAACGCTCGGGATGGAGGGCGATACGTAAGGCACCAAGCTTGGCTATCAGCTTGTTCTTCCAGCGCAAATCGGTCGTATGGCGAGCGATGACGTTCTTGAAGCTCGACATATAGTTCCAGATTTCAAGACCGCTGAAGCCCTCTATATCCCAATCGTGCCAGCCCAGATTAATCTCGCCCATCAACGGCAGATCTTCCTCGTATGGGTGGGCCAGAAACCCAAGACCGCCTGCCTTCACCGTCTCATCAATGAGGCTTTGCGGGTCCGAAGCATAAGAAGCCAACTCTTTCCTGGCGTTGTACGCCAGGAAGTGGCTGGCTTGCGGCCGACGGCGTACGTTGTGAACTTCTTCACCCGTCAACAACAGAACGCGGCCGCGCTCGTTCCGGTAATATCCTTCGACGCCTGTCACATAAACATTGTGATCCGTCACAATGATGAAATCGAGCCCTGCCGCAATGGCGTCTTGAGCAATGGCATCGTGCAACTTCTCCCCATCAGAGAAGCGCGTGTGGATATGAATATTGCCGCTGTAACTGTGCCAAGTATCGATCATGAGGTTCCGTTATAATAGCCAGATCGTATCTTGTTTACGCCCGACGGCAAAACTCATGAATGACGGTACGGAGAGCCAAGAAACCTAATCCAGGCATCCCGGGGCGAGTCACCACGCATGAAGCGTTTCCGATAACATCCTGAGGGGCACATTATCACGCCCCTTTATGGTAGTATAGTGATACAATCCGAATTGCTTATGTCATATTTTATGTCTAATGATGAATCGTCGTTTTAATCATCACAGGCACAATCGATCCATACCACTAGCGTGCCTTGTCGTGTTCATGACGACATTGGTCATGTTAGCCGGCTGCGATCCGGGCGGCCGATTATCACAGTTAACGCCGCCCCCTGCAGCCACCCCAATGATATTGGGCGTGACGGCCGAAGCCCCCATCGATGCGAACTCATTCGCCACGGCACAACCTGAATCGCTCGACAACCCATTGGTCATCAAGCCCACAGCCCTCTATGATTCCTCGCGGCCTGCCTGGACGATCCTGTACTACGCGGGAGCGGACAATGGGCGAGGTTCATTCATATGGGACGATCTGAACGAGATGGAATCGGCCGGATTGACCGACCAGGTGCGTGTGGTAGCCCAGGTCGACTGGTCGGAAGGGGATCCGACAGGATTCGTAGACACTTCCCGCTACCTGATACGACCCGATAATGACCCGGAGAGGCTAGCTTCGGAAGTCGTCGAGTCATTGGGCGAGACAAATATGGGCGATCCGGCGACACTGGCCAATTTCCTGGTATGGGGCATGACGACCTATCCGGCTAATCGCTACGCACTAATCTTGAGTGATTTCGGCGGCGGTTGGCAGGGGTGTTGTTATGATGAAACCACCGGCACCGATATTATAAACGATCGGCTCAGCCTATCTGACATCGACCAGGCATTAGCCGCGGCCTATAACGAGATGGGGGGCGTCAGCTTCGAAGTCATCGCGTTTGCCGCCGGGTTGATGGGCCAACTCGATGTCTTGCAAACCATCCAACCCTATGGCGCTTATGCCGTCGTCTCGGCCGGATTGATGCCCGGTTCATCTTGGGACTTCCAGCCAGTGATCGCACAGCTCAACGCCAACCCTCTGGCAGATGGCCAACAATTATCCGGTGACCTGGTGGCCGCTTACGTTAATTATCAACGCCAAATCGCCGGCGATGAGAACGTAGGCATGGCTGCAGTAAACCTGGCTCGGGTGCCTGCCTTGACCGCTGCAACTGAGGCATTGGCGGATACTCTCCTGACCGATCCGGCTTTATATGGCGCCATAGCCGCAGACGCCCGCCGAGGGGCGCAACGTTATGGCAATGCAGCTCTGACCGATGCCGAATGGATAGCATCTGTAGATCTGCAACACGCCGCCGCCCTCATCGCTGAAAATGCCCCACCCGGTGAATTACAGGGGGCAGCTCTGGCTGTCAGCCAGGCGGTCTCCGATTCGCTCGTCGCCTATGATCACGGGCAAGCTATCCCCTACGGTCGAGGCATCGCCATTTACTGGCCTGTCAATGCACAGTCGTTGAATCTACTCTATCCTTACGCCAGCAGGCTACCTGCTTGGGCTACTTTTCTGGGCGAACAAGCGCCGGCGACTGTGTCGTCGCCGTTAGTGACGGTGGACGGAGGATCACGGCAATCGGTCAGTATTGCCAATCCAGCTATGATGCGCGCAGAGATCGTAGGACAACGTCTGGATGAAGTTGTATTAATGGCAGACCAGGAAGCGGCTGACGGTCGGCGTGTACTCCGGCAATACGAAATCGTGCAGCCCTCAACGGTGACTCTATCTGGGGGAACAAACGCCTCACTTTGGGGAGACGGTCACCACGAATCATTGATCATCTGGGACGCTACAGCTTCATACCTCTCCGACAGGGCCGGGGCAGGTGACTTTGTGCCGCTGAGGCCGGTCGATCCATCGCCGATTGGCGCGCTATCGGCTACCGGTGGCGTATTCCTGCCGTATCCAGGGCGTAGTATGGAGGCGACCGTCGTCTTTAGGCCGGATACTCCACACTCGCTTCGATTATGGGCAGCGGCCGATAACGAGGGCGCGCGACTGATCGGGGAAATTCAGCCAGTAGCAGGCAACGTATTTCAACCTACGACCACGATCATAAATCCAGATGGAAGCTTGGTCCAGGAGCCGGGCGTCGCGCTTATCTTTGACGACACAGGGGCTATCTACCGTAGTTCACGCCCATTACCAGGTGGTCAATACTCTGTGGGAATTGGAGCCAGAACGTTGGGGGAGTCCCTCGTGAGCACGATGAAGCCATTGGTCGTGGATCCCGGCGGCGTGGCAGCGGGGTTCCGTGCCTTCGTCGACATAAATAATAACGTGCAGTTCCTCTATCCTGCCGACTGGCTGTCACCCATCACGCAGGAAGACATCGCTTATACAAACAATATCGACAATACAGCTCAATTGCAGGTTCGCTTCTATCCCAACTGGGCGAATGATTTGGCAGCGTTACAGGATAAAGTATTAAATACATTCGGGAACGTCAGCGTCTTGTTACAAGAGCCGGTCCCCATTGGCGTCGACTCAGCCGTCGAGGGAGTACGCACCGCATACGGCTACGATAGTACTGAGCGCGGAGCGCGGACTGGAATGTTCCTGACCTTTATGAAAGATGGAACCGGTTATGTCGTGGATATGGATGCGCCTCGTAATGATGAATCCACAGCGCTAGCGATAGTCGACACTATCGCCGCAACTTGGCAATTCTTGCCGGAGCGGCTGGGATTCGGACCAGAACAGTGGGCAACACTAACCGTGGCCGATTTTCGCGTGAAGTATCCGCTTGCTTATGAACATCAGGAATTCAATAATTGGCACCGCTTTACCAAGGGTTCGCAAACCTTTGTCGCCGCACGGCTTCAGCCGGCGGGAAGAACACCGGCTGAAGCAATATCGAGTCTGTTGCAGACGGCATCGGAGGATGTACTCGGGTTCGCGGCCGAAGAACCGCAACGCTTGTTCTATGGCGGCCACGTATGGGAGCGCAATGACTTCCACTACACCGATATTAACGGTTCACTTGTAAGTGGCTTATTATTAAGCCGGCAGGACGGCAACACGGAAATCACGGTTTGGGCTGAAGCATTGGAACCAGCTGGCGAGCTACTGCAGTCAGTGTTCTTGCCGGTCGCCGCCTCTATCGAACGCATACCAGTCGCCCCTTCCGGCTGATAGCGTCGTTCAACAAATCTATCTCATATCCCAGAGGTCTATTATCTTGGATGTTCTTCAGCGCCAGGAATTCCTGGCTGGCGTAAAAGCCGAATTACCTATCGTCGTGGGCGTTGCGCCTTTTGGAATGATCTTTGGCGCGATAGCCGTCACAGCCGGCATACCCGCATTACTATCCCAATCTATGTCGACGATTATTTTCGCCGGCTCGGCTCAGTTCATTGCAGCGGAACTGATGGGGGCGGGTACGCCGCTACTGATATTATTGATGACGACATTCGTCGTTAATCTGCGGCACCTGCTCTATAGCGCGTCATTGGCCGAGCACGTACGGTTCCTGCCGTTACGCTGGAAAATGCTGCTGGCATACCTGATGACTGACGAGGCCTACGCGGTCACGGTTATCCACTATACCGAAGATGATTCCCCCGCCACTCATCGCCATTGGTTCTTTCTGGGAGCCGGGCTAACCTTGTGGGTATCGTGGCAAACAACAACCGCATTGGGCATCCTGCTGGGCGCACGAATCCCACCCGGTTGGTCTCTGGATTTTGCCCTGCCCGTCACATTTATCGCTATCGCCGTACCCGCGTTGCGCGATCGGCCACATATCGGCGCCGCTATCGCCGCCGGATTGATGGCCGTCGCTACACACGAACTCCCCTACCAATTGTGGTTGATAGCCGCCTCATTGGCAGGCGTTCTCGTTGGGATCACGCTCGAAAGATTTGGACGCGCTCCACGACGCTTTATCAGCCAACAGGAGGGATCAACCCATGAATAATGTCACGATGGCCCTGGCCATTGCCGGCATGGGGTTGATCACATATTCAATTCGCCTGTCGCTCTTCCTGTTACCGGAGCGCGTGATGTTGCCGCCCTGGATGTTACGTTCCCTGCGATACGTACCTGCGGCAGTGCTTTCCGCCATTATTCTCCCCGAGCTCATGCTTCCTGGTGGGACATTCGACTTATCGCTAGGCAACGAACGTTTGCTAGCCGGAATCGCTGCGGCCGTGGTAGCCTGGTTAACGCGCAATGTGCTGTTAACCGTCGGCGTCGGGCTGGTGTTATTGTGGATTTTACAAGCCTACAGCCCATTCTAGAGATTCCCCTTTACCAAAAGGAGCGCTCGGCGTAAAGTAGAGACGTGCAGGATCAAGGCTGCACGGGAGACGCAATGTATACAACTATTCTTGTCCCTCTTGACGGCTCCACGTTGGCGGAGTCAGTTTTACCGCATGTCGAAGAGTTAGCGAAGCTATTTGGATCGACTGTTATTTTGGTGCATGTGATGGAACTATCTCACCTTGTCGGGGTGACAAAGGGGGAGCTCTACGATTCATTACCACAGATGACCCCAGCAGAAGTCAATAACCAGATGAACGAAGCACGCCGCTATCTGGATGCATTGGTCGAACGAATGAAGGGAGAGGATATCAAGGCTCGAGGAATCGTCGAGTACGGGCCGGTGGTAGCTACGATCATGCGCGTGGCCAGACAATATGAGGTCGAATTGATCGCCATGGCCAGCCACGGCCGCGGAGGTCTGACAGACGTATATTACGGCAGCGTCGCCGGAGGCGTGCTGCAACGAATCGACCGTCCACTATTAATCGTCCGCGCCCAATAACGCAATCCAAATCTATAGCCCTTTACAATTAGGTGATCCTATTAGTTTCGTAAGCAAACCTTCCTGGTTACAATCAGTCCACCACGACGGCTCCGAGAAATACGTCTCCAAACTCACCCCCCGGTTGGGCGAGACGGTTCGGTTGCGCTTGAGGGTATCGCACCTGGCTCCAATTCGCCGAATCATTCTACGCACCTTCCCCGATGGCGAACAAGCTCTGACACCGATGCAGCCGGCCGCGACAGAGCCACCAGTTCAGTGGTGGGAGATCGATCTGCCGATCAATGAGCCAGTGACTCACTACCGTTTCTTCATCGACTCGGCCGATGGATTGTGGCAATATTCGGCCGCCGGGCCGACGATATACACGCCATTAGATACAACCGACTTTCGCATCCTGGCCGACTATCACACGCCCGATTGGCTGGGCACGGCTGTGTTCTACCAGATATTTCCCGACCGTTTTGCTAATGGAGATCCGACCAACGATCCGCAGCCGCACGAATACAATTACCGCGGGCGAGGTCCGGTCACGTATCCGTGGGAAACACCGCCTGATCCCGATCAGCCCTTTCCACTGGTATTTTATGGAGGCGACCTGGCCGGCATCGGGGCACGGCTCGACCACATGGCCGCCCTGGGGATCAACGCTCTCTACTTAAACCCCATCTTTCATGCGCTTTCCAACCATAAATACGATGTGGCTGACTACGATCATGTCGATCCACACTTCGGCGGTAATGAGGCCCTCGTTTCCCTGCGAAACGCGCTCGACGCGCGTGGCATGCGCTATATCCTGGATATTGTGCCCAATCATTGTGGCTATTGGCATCCCTGGTTCCAAAGCGCGCTGAACGACGCCAACGCAACCGAGACCGAGTTCTTCACTTTCAACCATCACCCGAATGACTATGCGACATGGCTTGGAGTATGGACATTGCCCAAGCTCAACTACAAAAGTCATGAATTACGAAGGCGAATATACCAAGATAATCAAGCAGTGTTCCGGAAATGGTTACGTCCCCCCTTCTCGGCCGATGGCTGGCGCGTAGACGTGGCCAACATGTTAGGGCGGCAAGGGCCGACCCAAATCGGGCTGGAAATTAGCCAGGGCATTCGCCATGCCGTGAAGGAAACACAACCGGACGCCTATCTGATGGGCGAGAATTTTTTCGATGCCACCGCCCAATTACAAGGGAACCAATGGGATGGCGTCATGAATTATGGCGGCTTCACCCATCCCCTGTGGTATTGGTTAAGTGGTTTCTCGCAGGGAGCGCATGGTTTTCCCGAGTCGTTAACTTCCCCTCAGTGGCCGACAGCAGCTATGGTTGAGACATGGCGTAGTCGATTAGCAACAGTGCCATGGGTCATCGCGCTACAACAATACAATATTCTAGACAGCCACGATACATCCCGGATCAGGACCATCGTGAAGGAGAAAGACGCCCTTCACCGGCTGGCAGTAGCCGTATTATTGAGCTTCCCCGGCGTGCCCGGCTTCTATTATGGCGACGAGATCGGCATGGTAGACCTGCCGGACCTGGGCGCGCGAGGCTGTATGATCTGGGACGAGGCGCGTTGGAATAAATCACTATACGAATTCCATCGCCGGCTGATCCACTTGCGACGGCATTCGACAGCCTTACAGCGGGGAGGGTTCCAGTTGCTTCTCGTCGAACCGGAAACGGTCGTTTACCAGCGAGAGAGCCGAGACGATCGCGTGATCGTGATAGCCTATCGGGCGGAAGAGCCGCGTCAGGCTGATGCCATTCCTGTGGGTCACGGTGGTATCGCTGATGGGATTCGGTTCGTAGACGTATTGTCGGGGGATGCGTTTATTGTGCGGGGCGGATCGCTATGGTTGCCGCAAATCAGTCAGGGGGCCATCATCTTGCGACAAGCAGACGATGATGCGTCTATTTGAATCGTCTGAGTCTGTGCGCGACGCGTGTGGCAGCAGCCGGTCAGGGTTGGTACAATGTCGGAATGATAGATCCAGAAGAGACGCCGGTTCGCCTCACCGCAACCGACCATGTAGAAAGCGAACCTGTCGCAATATCACCCCAGGAGCCAACCGCTGATGATTTGCCCAGAGCAAACATCGTTGAGAAGCTGTTACCCTTCCTGATGGCAGCCGCGGTACTGGGGCTGGATCAGCTGAGCAAATATCTGGTTGAGACACGCATCCCCCTTTACGGTTACTGGGCGCCGTTTCCCGCGCTAGCAGGCATCTTCCGGTTAACACACACGGCTAACACCGGGGCAGTATTCGGCCTCTTCCAGGGCACAGGGATGTTCTTCGCGGGGTTGGCTGTCGTCGTGGCCGGAGCCATCATCTATTTCAATCTAACATTGCCCGGCAAGCAATGGATGTTGCGGCTGGCCTTAGGGCTGCAGCTTGGTGGGGCGCTAGGCAATCTAGTCGACCGGCTGCGACAAGGCCATGTCACCGACTTCATTGACATCGGCCCATGGTATATCTTCAACGTCGCTGATATGGCCATCGTGGGAGGCGTGATTTTGTTCGCTGTCGTGCTATGGCGCGAAGCCCGCGAAGAAAATTCCGACGTGGAAGCGCCCCAATCAAAACTACCCGCGACCGATTCACATAAATAAACTTATCCCGCACGCCTTCATCATCGCCCTCCGCTGCCTTCAAGGGGTTTCCACCAATCTATGACTCTCCATAACCGACAAGTAGAAATCTCGCTCGATGCCGTAGGTGAGCGCCTCGATCGGGCGCTGAGTGAACTATTGCCGGAATTATCACGAATGCAGTGGCAAAAACTCATCCGCGAAGGGCAGGTAATGGTGGATGGGGCGCC
The DNA here is from genome assembly GCA_019454405.1 of Promineifilum sp. Taxonomy (GTDB): domain Bacteria; phylum Chloroflexota; class Anaerolineae; order Promineifilales; family Promineifilaceae; genus Promineifilum. The sequence continues at coordinate 59,342 of JACFOH010000009.1, read as the reverse complement.
AGTTAAATCAAGCTATCGCATCCTGGGGGGCGAAACATTAGTGGCTATGATTCCAGAAGCCGTGGAGCCTGAAATCATCGCCGAAAATATCCCCCTTGATATCCGCTATGAAGATAGCGATCTCATTGTGGTCAATAAACCACCGGGCATGGTGGTACACCCTTCACTAGGTCATGAAGCAGGCACGCTGGTGAACGCGCTGCTGGCCCATTGTCCCGATCTAGAGGATGTGAGCGGGGGAGGGCGGCCAGGGATCGTTCATCGGCTGGATAAGGACACATCAGGGCTGATCATCGCAGCCAAGCACGATCGGGCGCTCGAATATCTGCAAAGCCAGTTCAAGCAAAGAACGGTGAGCAAGGTCTACCTGGCATTGGTACACGGCTCCCTGCAACCGCCGGAAGCGATCATCGACGCGCCTATCGGCCGCGACCCTCGCCACCGCCAGAAGATGGCCGTCACTACTGCCGAGGGTGAAGATTCACGGCCGGCACAAACCGCTTTCCGAGCGCTCACCTACTACCACGACTATACGCTGGTAGAATGCCGGCCAAAGACGGGACGCAAACACCAAATTCGCGTCCATATGGCATACATTGGCTTTCCCATCGCCGGGGATTCTGTCTACGGTCGACGCAAGGACAAGACCGCGTGGAAACGCCATTTCTTGCACGCAGCTGAGCTGACCTTCCGGCGGCCGTCCGATGATGAAGAACTACACATCACGGCCGAATTACCTGAAGACTTGTCCGCAATCCTGGCCGCGCTATCGGCCGGCCATCTGTAAAAACGACCTGAGAGCTTCCGGTCTATCCCCTGACCTACAACTCAATCCCTTTTGACAACATAGCGACGAGCAGATCGACACAACCGGTTACGTCCTCGACGTCCACCGTCTCGCTGGGCGTGTGAATGTAGCGGCAAGGGATAGAAATACAGCCGGCGGCGCTGCCGGGGCCGGCAAGTTGCATCGACCGGGCATCTGTTGTGCCATGCTCAAGCACCTCAAGCTGGTAGGTAATTCCCGCCTCTTCCGCACGGCGACGCATAAGACGAACAAGCCCGGGATGAGCGATCATGCCGCTATCTCTGACCTTGATCGCCGGCCCGCCACCAAGACGCACATCCATCGGCCGGGATTCAGGCACATCGCCAGTGCGGGTGACGTCGAGGGCAATGCTGATATCAGGCAAAATACGATTGGCGGCCACTTCTGCGCCCCGCGTGCCGACCTCCTCTTGCACACTGAAGACAAAGTAGAGATCGTGGTCAGTCACATCAGGGAGCTGTCGTAACGCCTCAATCGCAATCGCACAACCGATACGATCATCCATGCTTTTGGCCGTCAAGTGGCGGCCGCGGGCTTCAAATGATCGATCAAAGTGAGCAGCGTCGCCGACACGAACCGGGCAGTTCTCGCGGCTGGTCGCGCCAACATCGATAAAATACTTGTTAAGCGGGTGAATCGATCCCATATCTTCCAAAGCATCGGAGCCAATGACACCGACCGTACCATCGGCAAAACGGACGCGGCCGCCGGATAAGGTATGGGGAAATACGCCGCCAATATTAGTGAAGCGCAGAAATCCTTTCTCAGTGATATGACTCACCATGACGCCGATTTCGTCCATGTGGGCAGCGATCATCACCTTAAGAGGGCTTGTGGCCTTGCCGGAAGCCCTCTTTATCGCGATGAGGTTACCCATCGCATCCACGATAGTTTCATCAACAAAAGGTTCCACCATAGGGCGAATCAAGTCACGCACCCGGTCTTCCGAACCGGACGGGCCATAAGCTTCAACAAGCGTGCGAATGAGGTCGTTCATTTCGTCTCTCTATTCTCCGGAATTCAGCCGCTCACTCGCGGCGCAGGATATCAGGCGTCAGATTTCGCAGGGCAACATCGGCCATGCGGATCATATTTTCGTAATCATCGAGGCTAATCATCATCGATGGCATATGAGCGTAACGGCCGGGGACAGCCAGAGTGGCCGCCGGGATACCGATGCCGGCCCGCTGGATAGCGCCGGTGTTCGTCCCGCCGCCACCAGGCTGGCGTACCTGGTAGGGAATATCATGGGCATCGGCCGAGGCCATCAGGTGAGCGACAAGCCGCGGGTCTTGTATGGTACGAGCGTCCATCACATAAACCGAGACGCCTTTACCCAGCGCCACGTTGGGGCTGACATCATTCTCCTTAGGTTGATCGTAGGCCGGGGTACATTCCAGCACCAGAGCCACATCAGGCCGGGTCCCGGCGGCGGCTACCTTTGCGCCACGCAGCCCAACTTCTTCCTGGACTGTAAAAGCAGCTACGAGATCGAAAGGGTATCGATCCCCACGTAATAGCTCGATGAGCGCGGCACATCCGGCACGATTGTCAAACGCCTTGCCTATGGCTACACGGCCACCCTCCAGTTCTTCATATTCGGTGACAAATGCAGCGCGGTCGCCGATCGACACCTGGTTCCCGGCCGACTCCTTACTCTTGGCGCCAATATCGATGCGCATGGCATCCCCCCTGACGACTTTGGACATCTCACCCGACTTAAGGAGGTGGACAGCTCGCGCGCCAATGACGCCAGTCACTCTGTTTGGGCCAACCTGAACAACCTTGCCCAGCAGCGTACGGTCATCAAAACCACCGACGGTGGTGAATTTGAGCATACCATTTGAATCGATGTCCGTAATGATCAAGCCGACCTCGTCCATGTGGGCATCGACAAAAACGCGCAAATCATATTGGCCAGTGCCGCGCTTGGTGGCAAGCAAGTTACCCATCGTATCGACAGACCATTCATCAACATGATCGACAATGAGATCGCGGATTAGAAGCCGGATATCGTTCTCGTCGCCGGAGACACCGACCGCCTCTGTCAATTGCTTCAACAAGTCATTCATGCTCATCAATCCTTCATTGGCTTCGCGTTGTTGCGCGGCCGCATGAGTTCTTCCTTGATACCAGATAGAAAGGTATCATCCAGCCGAGCAATTACCTCAGCCAGCAAGCGCCCTGTTCGCTCGATATCGACCAGATCAGCCGTCTCGACCATCGTGTGCATATAACGCAGAGGGATGGATACCAATCCGGTGGGAATGCCCTCACGAGAGACCTGGACAGCATAGGCATCGGTTCCAGATGCGCGACCATGTACGCCAGTCTGGACTGTCATCTCAATCGCCTTGGCCGCGTCGCGCAGAGCTTTATACAGGCCGGGATGGACATTGACGCCGATGTCAAGGACCGGCCCGCCACCCAGCTCATTCAGTTCGCTCTCGTTGGCGCCGGGGCCTTTGGCGTGGGTTACGTCGATGACGATGGCTGCATCAGGTCGCCGGCTATAGGCGCTGGTATAGGCGCCCAGGTAGGTCTCCTCTTCCTGCGAGGTTGCAACGGCGACAACATCCCAGAGATGCTGGCGTCCCTGTAGTTGTTCCAGGCAGATAGTAACCGCGGTGATGGATGCCCGATTATCCAGCGCCTTGCCGGTAACGCGACCGTTCTGCAATTGTCGCAAAGGCTGGCGAAAGGTAACAAAATCACCTACGGAAACCAGGGTACGCAATTGGTCAAACGGGAGACCGACATCGAGCACCAAATCATCCCAGGTAACGGACTGGCCGCGCTTCTTGGCGGGCAAATAGGAGTCAGGCAATACGCCTAGCACACCGGTCAAGGGGCGCAGGCCGTGAACGACAGCCACCTGGCCTAACAGTTGACGTCGATCAACGCCACCCAAACCCAACACACGTAGGAAGCCGTTACCATCATATTCGATGATATGAGAAACCATCAGACCTAATTCATCTTGATGAGCGGCTAGAAGGATGGAAGGCCGAGGACGCTCATCAGGGCCGGAGCCATATTTGATCCCTGCCAGGCTGCCAGCGCGATCGGCAACGATCTGGTCAACGAACGGCCGCCATAATTCCTCCACGACGGCGGCGATGCCGCTCTCGTTGCCGGTGGGGCCGGGAGCTTCGGTAAGCTTTTTCAGTAGGGCAAAAGTTTCCATAGGGCTGTCACATATCCAGGTCAAGGCGTGGCGGTGGTTTCCGGCGTGGCAGGAGACACTGTGATCTCTAATACCGGAGTCCCGGTAGGGGTCGCGGTATTCTCTGGCGTCGGGGTAGCCGTCTCAGTAGGCGTTGACGTGTCGGTTGGCGTCGCCGTCGGTGTATCTGTGGGTGTCTCCGTCGGCGTCTCTGTCGGTGTCTCCGTCGGCGTTTCAGTGGGTTTCGGTGTGCCGGTTGGCGTAGCTGTCGATGTAGGCGTCACAGAAGCGGTGACAGTCATCTGAGGCGTGGGCGAAATAGGCGGCGTCACAGAAACGATCGCCGGCGGGGGGCGGGTGGCCACGTCGGTAGGCGTAGGCGATGATTCCTCGGTCGGTGTTGGGGTAGCGTCAAGTCGCCCCGGGGCGCGCGATAACAAGACGATACCGGATAAATAACACGGAACGGTTAGAAGGATGATGCCAACCAGGATGGCATAGGTCCGGCGGCGAGTATCCATGGAACGCAATCATAATGAACTACCTGGGAAATGACAAATCAGGAATGAACTGTTATACTCATTTGCAACATAACATAATGATAGGTAGCATATGCCTTTCCGGAGACCGCAGAGTAGGGAATTAGGCGTCGATGCTGAGTAATATTTGGGGAGCCGGCGAAGGCTGGCGATTCAATTGGCCGAATGGACTGGCGGCCGCAGTGCTGCTATCGTTACTGATTTTCCTGACCGTTTGGGCCATATGGCGCGAAGGCGGCCCTCTCCGCCTTCGCAGCATGAATCGCTCCCAATGGGCTTTGTTCGTCGGGTTATGCGCTGCGTCATTTCTACTGAGCCAATTATTCCCTCTAGCCTTCCCGTGGGCTGATCCTGTTCTCAGCGATCATCCAGCAACGGCCACAATGACACTGTTCTCGGCCGCCCCCTACCTACTGGCCGGAATTGTACTCAACACGCCCGCATCCATTATTGTCGGGCTGTTTGCGGGCGCCGGGCGAACATTGGCCCAGACGGGCGAACCGGCAGACATCTTCATCATAGCTCTTGCAGCAGGTACATCGGCCTCTCTTCTACGGCAAAATTACGCCGGATTCATCTTTAAGGCGTTACGGCAACCAGTCGTAGCCGGGAGTCTGGGACGACTGCTCGTAGTCGCGGGAATCGGAGTAGCGGTGATGGTGCGTGCCCTACCCCAGGCAGGTGTCTTCGGGGCGCTCGATTTGGCTCTATTCGTTGGATCATGGAGCACGCTACCGTTGTTGATCGAGGGGCTGGTCGGCGGAGCAATCGCAACGGCCGCGCTATGGACTGTGCCCCAGTGGCGGCCGAATCGCGGCGTTGTGCCGTCTCCCTTGGCTCGGAGCCTACAACGCCAGATAGTAACGGCGTTCCTGTCTTTCGCTATTGCCGTTGTTCTATTAAGCGCATTAACGGCATTCTTCTTCTCGGCGCGTTCAACTGAGCGAGCGGTGACTCAGCAGATGGTCGATAGCGTGGACGCTACGGCTCAACAGCTGAACGCCCTGCAAGGCGGGTTAACAACTACGCTGGCTCAATTCGGTAGAGAGCCGCAATTAGCGACCGGGGATCCGGTAGCTAAGTCAGCCATACTAGGTCGGATGCAAGCGACGCCTCAATTCGATGCTGTCCGGTTAATCGACAGTACGGGAACAATGGTTTCCGCCCAGACCAGCTCGGGACAACAAGAGACGCAAGCCACCCTGAGCGCAGCGGAGATGATGGCCGTGAATGACGCCCAGAGGCGAGCCGCGCCCCGTTGGCTAGTCGAAGAGGGCGCCGATGGGCCAATTGTCAGTTTGGCAATACCATACGAAGACAAAAGCGGCGAGCGCTCCGTACTATTAGCATCCATCGCCCCGGAGGGACTAGAGAAGGCCATAGCTGGGCTATCAGTCATAGATGAATTCAGCCAAGGATTGATCGTGGATGAATACTCACAGGTGGTAATGGCCACCCGTGAAATGCGATCAGACGCCTGGGTGTCGCCCACAACATCTCAACTCGATCGTTCATTGAGCGCGGTAACTGGGCAGAATGTATATAAAAGAATCGATCCGGCCACTGGCGCGAGACAACTGGTTTACCAGGCGCTCGCGCCGGAAAGTGGTTGGAAAGTGGTCGCCGTAACTCCGAAGGCGACGATCTTGCGTCGCACGTTGAGCATCATCGGACCGCTGGCCGGATTATTATTGGCGATCAGCGCTCTGTTCTACGCGCTTGTGGCAACACTGGGCCAGAACATCACGCGGCCCATCGCCGAGATGAGCCGGGCGTCGCGAGCCATAGCCGATGGCGGTGGGCTGGAACGTTCCGTACGTTCGGACAGAGAGGACGAGATTGGGCAATTAAGCTTGGCCTTCTCTCAAATGCAACGCGCCCTGAGACAACGGCTCGACGAGCTATCATTGTTGCTGAGTGTTAGCAATGATGTCGCGGGAACGATCCATATTGAAGAAGGCATGGCGGCCGTGCTACAAGGCGTGCTACGGGGTACGGGAGCGGCCGGCGCGCGCGCCATCGTGCGCAATCCCAATGCACCCGCACCGCTGAGTTTCGCCGAGGGTCCGGCGGCCGATAGCATGGCCGTGCTGGATCGAGCGATACTGCTGGCCTTGCGGTCGGCCGATGAGCTGGCGTATGGCTCGGCCGCTGAGATCGAATCGGGACTAGGGATAGATAATCCGCCGGGGGCGGCGCTTTTCGCATTGCCGTTGAAACCCGCAGGCGAGTTCCAAGGTGTACTCTACCTGGTCTATCGACAATCCCACTACTTCGATCGTGACGAACGCAATTTATTGAGAACCTTGGCTGGACAAGCGACGGTGCTCGTACAAAACGCGCACTTATTTGTAGCTGCCGAGGGTGGCCGGCGACGATTGGCCGCGATCCTGGCTAGCACAACCAACGGCGTCATCGTGACCGATCAGACCGATCGCGTGTTATTGTTCAACCCGGCAATGGAACGCGCATTCGGACTACGCTCAAAGGACATCACAGGACGTCCTGTGGTGGATGTATTGGCCGGGTTGGATATAGGCGGAGCATTGGCGCGCCGTATGAGCTTAGGCATGTCATCCGCCACAGGCGAGCCGGCCGACGGCAAATTAGAGGTGGAAGTAAACGGGCGATCGTATCTGGCCGGTATTTCGACCGTCTTCAACAGTGACGGGCAGATGATCGGTCGCGTAGCCGTACTACAAGATGTGACCGATCTGAAGAACCTGGACCGTCTGAAGTCGGACTTTGTAGCCGGGATTTCCCACGATCTGCTCAGCCCGTTAACCATCATGCACAACTACGCTTCGCTGCTACCCATGATAGACGACCCTGAAACGGAGCGAGAATATACCGAGAAGATATTGGGCGGCATTGAACGAATGAAACGCTTGGTGAACGATTTGCTCGATCTGGCCCGGATCGAGGCGGGACTGAATCTGCAATTCGACCGGATACGGATCGACGAACTGCTGACCGAAGTGGCGCAGGAGTACGCTATGCCGGCCAGAGAGCGCGGGTTACATTTGGTCGTGGAGGCGGATGAAATGCCGTTGACGTTGGCCGACCCAAACCTTCTGCGGCGAGCGATCATCAACCTGGTGACGAATGCCATGAAATACGCACCCGATAGCGGTCCGTTGACATTACGGGCCGAAGCGAAGGGCATGGAGATCGTTATCAGCGTCCATGATCGTGGCCCAGGCATCAGCGTAGCCGATCAGTCGCACCTGTTCGAAAAGTTTTATCGCGGTCAGATATCGACGACCGATAAAACCAAGGGGTCGGGGCTGGGGCTGGCCATCGTGAAGTCAGTTGCCGACTTGCACGGCGGTCGCGTATGGTTCGAAAGTTCGCCGGGGGAGGGAAGTACGTTTAACCTGGCCATCCCACGCAAGGTTTATTCCGCGTAATATTTATATTTGCGCTCCATAACCCATTCCTTGCCCAACACGCGGACACCGACCCACGCCAAAGTCATGGCCGGTATGCCTTGGGTAAAAGGGATGAGCGATTCGACGACAGCGACGCCACGCAATCCTTTCAAACCCAAGCGATCAAGAACGACCCAGGCGATGGGGGCGGAAAGAAAGTCAAGCGCCAGGTCGAGAACATCCAGGAAGAGCACGACCAGGAAGGGCGTATACAATAACGTCTCGGCGAATCCGGCGTCGGGAGGCACGTGGATACGCCGCACTTGTACGATGATAATGACCAACAGGATGACGGCCGCGATGAGCGCCACAGTCATCACACTGAGCAACGCCAGAACAAAGTTCTGTAGAAGTTCTTCTATCACAGTTAATAACTCTTGTTAGGGGGCCTGCGTAGCGGTCAGAAGGATGATCAACACACCACCAGCCAATTCAACGGCCGAACTAACGCCCCAGCCCACAACGCCCCCAAACGCGGCTTTGACCGCAGGGCGCCACTCGTTGAGACGCACGTATTCAGCCAGGATAAGCCCGGCCGCGTAACCTGCGATCGTCCCAACAAGGGGAATCGGAATAAGGAACGTGCCGGCGATAGCTCCAATGAGACCGACAAGGAGCGTGCGCCATGACGCGCCAGTGGTTTTGGCCCCAAGGGCAGATAGCCAAATATCGGACGTGCCGGCAACAACGGCGATGAAGGTGATAAGAACGAATATCCACGGCGAGAAGTGGCTAAAGCCCACCAGAACCCAGGCATAGAAAAGCGACGCGAACCATATAATCATGACGCCGGGGAGGATGGGCAAGAACGTGCCGAAAAGGCCTATGATGAAAGCAATAATGACCAATGCCACGCCGATCGAATATGCAACGTTCTCCATTTCTATTACTTTATACGCGTGGATATGTAATAGGTTGTAATTTCGCTAAAGGTTACGGTAGGCGCGCAAGAAACGTTCAAAGACCCCGGCCAAATAGTGGCGCATGCCCACGGTGGGAGCATCGCGATAACGACCAAGTTCGGTATCGCTCAGCCGGTTGACGTGCTGCCAGAAGTAAGGGTCAGGCAAGTCAGTGGCCCAAGTGGCGTAGAAGGGGAACCATGTGAGAACAACATGGAGGCAACGAGCAGCCGGTAATGCATCGCGGAAAGCCCGAGCGCCAATCCGACCACCCAACTCAGCAGTCAAAGTGAGCAGGTAAGTATCGACGATGGTTTCCTCGAGTACCGCAGGGAAAGGACGCAAGCACAGATATGGATCGCCAATGGCGTTAACATCCTCAATTGGCCGCTTGTAGGTTAGCGGGTAACCCTCGATCAGGGCCATCAAATCCAGAATGCCGGGGCCTTCCTGAACCTCACTCCAGTCAATAAGAAATTGTTCGTCAAACAAGGTCAGCCGCCAATGGCAGGGATGGGGCGCGCCATGAAGCAACGTGATTGGCAGGCTGAGTAGCGGGCTGAGCATCGGCACGGGATCGTCAAGCAGGTCGGCGACGGCGGCCATCTGACTTTCGTCCAGTACGCCGGGCCAGCCGTTGAGTTTGCGCATGACGGCCAGGCCAGCCGCAGCCTGAACAAAGAGCGGGGCCAGGCGGCCGGCGGCTCGCAAGGCGTGGTCGGATAAGTATTCACGGCCGGGAAAGGAACCGAATCTTGAAACTCTCTCCGACATACGCGGAGGAAGTTCGTCATCATAGCGATCGTGAAAGTGCGGAAAATCCGGCTCAGTCGCCGCCCAATCCACGGATCGGCGACTATCACGCCCCCAATGAGCAGCATGGAAACGCGCCAAAGTAGCGACAACTTCATCGAGTTGACGAGGCGTCCAGACGGCGGGAGGAAAGTGATCGGGCACGTCGTCGAGAATAACGTAACTATCGTCACCGTCATGATGAACGTAATGACAAGTGGGCATAGCTGTGGCCGGGGGTCGACCGTACAGTTCATAAACCATCGCTTCGGCGGCGTTGGTCTGCTTGGCGATGAAACTGATGGGGTCCGAAGTGTCGGCCAGCGTCAAGACGTAACGACGAATATTATGGGCGGGGTCGGCGATTACCCGTCCAGGGGGAATGAAACTGAAATTATGCAACGGCTCGGCCGCGACAGCAGTAACGATGACATCATCGGTTTCAGGCAAGCGGGAGAGCAGCGCAGTCCATGCTGCGGGATCACGACGTTGCAGTTGGAAGATATCAACAGGCAGCGGTTCCATTTGCGGCGGGATTGTAGTAAGTAATGGAATGCCGGGCAAGGGATGAATTACTCTAGCTTATTGACACTGTGACCATATTAGATCATTATCTAATATAACAGGCAAATACTTGGCAAAGAATAATTGCCTTCTTGAATGAGCCAAGTAATTCATACCTCACCTGATAGACAACCTGGTAAGTACTAATCCGGGCACAGGAATGAGTATAATGGTATATTAAGCAATATCTTGGGTGTAGGGATCAAGTTGATCAGCGATTCAATCCCAACAGCACGATATGTCGACAATATTTTGCCGGACTTCAATATCACGCCAGCGGCGTCGAGGGTAGAACCTGTATATTAGGAGCGACGAAAAGATATGGAGCTTTTGGCCGATAAAATAATCGAGTGGGATATCGGCACAGCCTACGACTTCTTCATTAGCTTACGAGCCCTACACGAACCAGAGTTATTGGGGTTGCGCGGCGCGTGGGCGGCAGGCGTACGCTCACGCTTGCCGGTACAAGAGCGCGAACTCCTGCAACGTGTGACCGCGTTGGTCTGGCCGTTGCCCTGGGTATATAAATTACCTGCACCGAAAGATGTATCAACAGCGCTCGACACACTACGCTCTCTATCCAGCGAAGATAGATTGATGGCTCTGGTGCCGAACGTGGCTGAGCCGATTGAAGCAGTGTGGCGAGACGTAGCTCGACGTGGTTTCTGGGAAGAGAAGGACCAGAAAATGCTGGCGACCGAAATGGCCAAAGGCCGCTGGAAGAATCACCCCACGGCAACTATCCGCAAGGAGGCGGCCAGTTTCCTCGAATTGTGGAGCGACCCCGACGCCACGGCCGAGACGCTACTATCGGCCTATGAGTCTTACTACGAAGTTTTCTTCATTGAAGAGGAGGCTCGCATTCGCCCAGCCTTAGAAGCCGGGCTGGCCCAGGCCAAGGAATTGGTTGAAAAACACGAGCGATGGGAGACACTGTTGGAGGATCTATCCCAGGGCGTGCGAGTAGCTAAAGATTGGGAGCATAAGAAACTAATCCTGGCCCCATCCTATTGGGGAACGCCGTTGGCGATCATGGCCGAGTTTGAGCCTGACAACTTGTTATTTATGTTCGGAGCGCGGCCGGAGAATGAATCACTTATCCCTGGGGATGTCGTCCCTGACGCACTTTATCAAGGGTTGAAGGCGCTGGCTGATCCAACCAGACTGCGAATCTTGCGCTATCTGAGCGAGGAGGCGCAAACGCCGGCCGAGTTGGCGCGAAAGTTACGGCTTCGTTCACCCACGGTTATTCACCATCTGGATGCGCTTCGATTGGCGCGGCTGGTTATCGTCACGCTGGTCGCGGAGGGAAAGCGATACACTATCCGGCCCGACGCAGTGCGATCGGCGTGCGATTTACTGCATCAATTCCTGGAGGGTGGCAGGGACCAAGGATCGACAAATATCACCGATTGATCCTGTCCCTCAAATTCTGTCATCGTCCTTCGTTATCGACATTTCGGCTATAATCCCCGAATGTCATTTGAATTCACACTTCATGCCACCGACGGCGCCGGGCGGTTGGGCCGATTCCAGACGCCACACGGCCCCATCGACACACCCGTTTTCGCTCCAGTAGGGACCCAGGCTACGATAAAAGCCATGCGGCCGCGCGATTTGGCGGAACTGGGGGCTACGCTGGTTCTGGCCAACACTTATCATCTTTACCTGCGACCAGGTGACGAGTTGGTACGCGACATGGGCGGCCTGCACCGTTTCATGGGTTGGGACGGCCCTATCCTGACCGACAGCGGAGGCTTCCAGGTCTTTAGCCTCAGCGATACCCGCACCATCGACGCCAACGGCGTCACCTTTAAGTCCCATTTAGACGGTTCGCGCCATAACTTCACACCCGAAAAGTCCATTTCTATCCAGGAGAACCTGGGAGCCGACATCATCATGATGTTCGACGAGTGTCCGCCACCCAATGATTATGATTATGTGCGCCGGTCATTGGACCGCACCCATGCCTGGGCCGAACGCTGTCTGGCGGCCAAGACTCGAGCTGACCAGGCTCTCTTCGGTATCGTGCAAGGCGGCGCCTTCCCCGACCTGCGGCAAGAGAGCGCGCGCTTCCTGATCCCCTTTGATCTTCCCGGCTACGCAATCGGGGGGCTTGCGGTGGGTGAAACCAAAGCCGAGATGCACACTGTGCTCGACAGTCTTCATCCCGTCTTGCCGGCCGACAAGCCGCGCTATCTCATGGGCGTCGGCGCGCCTGAAGATCTGGTGAACGGAGTTATGCGCGGCGTCGATATTTTTGATTGCGTCCTGCCCACTCGTATCGCCCGCAACGGATCAGCGCTGGTGCTGGGCGGTCGTATGAATCTACGCAATGCTCAATATGCGACTGACCCCTCGCCTATCGACCCTAACTGCGACTGCTACGCCTGCACCCACTTCAGCCGAGCTTACATCCGGCACCTGGTCAACGCCAATGAAATATTGGCCTCCATTCTGCTGTCCACCCACAATCTTCATTTTCTGCTTCGCTTGATGGATGATTTGCGTAATGCAATTCGAAAGGGAACTCTGACAGAATTTGGAATGGCATTCCTGGCACACTATCCATCCCCAAATGCTCGCCAAGTCAACGACGAGCAGGGAGAATGAGCGTAGCATAAAGTAGTCTATCATAGGATACTCGGCCGAAGACAACCGGTTGTCCTGTCCACCTGAAATATGAGTTTATTAGAAGCGATCCTACTCGGTATTATTCAGGGAGCGACAGAGTTCCTCCCCATTTCCAGCAGCGGCCATTTGGTGCTGTTACCTGCCATCTTCAATCTAGCCCAGCCCGATTTAGTGATGATCGGACTAGTACATGCAGGCACGTTGCTGGCCGTCATCGGATACTTTTTGCGCGACCTAATAGCTATCGGGCGCGCGTGGCTGACCGGCATTATCCGGCGGGACCCTTTAAGCGATGATAATTCACGACTGGGCTGGTTCATGCTACTAGGCTCTATTCCAGCAGGTATTTTCGGTCTGGCGCTGAAAGATTTTCTTGAACGTCAATTTGAATCGCCGGTCGCGGCGGCAGCGGGATTGCTCGTCACCGCCGCAATACTCGTCATTGGCGAGCGACTCTTGCGCGGTACAAAACCCATCAGCAAATTAACGGCCGTCGATACACTGATCATAGGCACGATGCAGGTCCTGGCGCTACTGCCGGGTATCTCACGTAGCGGCACGACTATCACCGCAGGGTTGTGGCGAGGACTAGACCGGCCTTCGGCCGCACGGTTCAGCTTCCTGGTAGGGTTACCGGCTATCGCGGGGGCGGGCCTCCTATCGATCCTCGATATCTTCTCAGCCAACGGCACATTGCCCATAGGCCACTACCTGGCGGCGTTCGTAGCGGCAGCCGTGACCGGATACCTGTGCATCGCCTTCTTGCTCAATTGGTTACGAAGCCACAGCCTGTATCTCTTTGCCGCCTATTGCGCTGTCGTTGGTCTCCTATACTTGATATTTGCGATGTAATCTGGCGTATCAACTAGACAATCACGTGTAGGTCTCTATCGACAGAACCCGCATCCATCATGTATAATGTGGCTAATGGAAGATGCACCGACGCTATACAAGACGACCTTCCTGCGTTATTTCGTAGGTCCGAGCAAAGCCTGATTTCTAGCGAATCAGGCTTTTTTTCTTAAAGCTACAGTCCGATATCATCTCATTCGGGTGCGTTCCCACTGAACCAACCGAGCCAGGAGAGCAAACATGAACAGCCAGGATTACATGAAACTTGACGATCAATATGCGGCTCATACTTATCACCCTATCGAAGTTGTTATTGAGCGAGGGGAGGGAGTATGGGTCTACGATGTCGATGGCAAGCGCTATCTCGACTGCTTATCTGCCTATTCGGCCGTCAATCAAGGCCATTGTAACCCTCGCATTATGCAGGCTGCCATCGAGCAAATGAAGCGTGTCACCCTCACCTCGCGCGCTTTTTACAATGATCAGATGGGCCCGTTCCTCAAACAATTATGCGAATTGACGGGTTACGAGATGGCCGTACCTATGAACACCGGCGCTGAGGCCGTTGAAACGGCTCTCAAGATCGCTCGCAAGTGGGGTTACCAGGTTAAGGGCGTGCCTGATAACGAGGCCGAGATCATCGCTTGCGAAGGTAACTTCGCCGGCCGCACGACGACGATCATCAGCTTTAGCAGCGAAGAACAGTATAAGGCGGACTTTGGCCCCCTAACCCCCGGCTTCAAGCTGGTACCTTATGGCGATGCCGACGCTCTGGCTGCGGCGATCACCCCTAATACGGTTGCCTTCATCGTCGAACCTATCCAGGGCGAAGGCGGCGTCAACGTCCCTCCTGCGGGTTATCTGAAGCGCGTCGCTGAGATCTGCGCTGCCAATAACGTTCTATTCATCGCCGACGAGATTCAGACCGGCCTCGGCCGCACCGGAACACTCCTATGCAGCGATCATGATGGCGTGCGGCCCGACATCGTCACCCTGGGCAAGGCTCTCAGTGGCGGATATTATCCCGTCTCCGCCGTCGTGGCTGATGCCTCCATTCTGGGCCTGTTTCGTCCCGGCGACCACGGGAGTACTTTCGGCGGTAACCCGCTCGGGTCGGCCGTGGCCCGCGCAGCCCTCGACGTCCTCATCGACGAAAAGCTACTCGATCGTTCTCGCGAGCTAGGCGAGTATTTCATGGGCCGCCTCCGCCGCATCGAAAGCGATATCATCAAGGAAGTTCGCGGCAAGGGGTTGCTCATCGGCGTAGAGCTAACCGTCGAAGCCCGACCCTACTGCGACGCCTTGCGCGATGCCGGTGTCCTCTGCAAGGATACTCACGGCACCGTCGCCCGCTTTGCCCCACCACTGGTCATCAGTAAGGACGAGATCGATTGGGCCATGGAGCGCATTGAGCCCATCTTCAGCAACGGCCATCGATAAACCTCTACGAACCGATCATGTAAAGCATTATCAACACCGGGCACAGGAACGCCGACAAGAAATGGCGTTCCTGTGCCTCGAGACCTCGTAATTGGACCAGGCGGCTAAATAGCTCCTCCGCTACCTGAGTATCCCCGACAAGTAGATCATCCGGGGACGAACCACTACGTCCTCACTATAGTCGATCGTCCCTGCCGGGCCGCTAACTTCCAACCTGACTGTATAGCTTCCTACAGCCGCGTAGTGGTGTGATACGCTCGCTCCCTCCGCCATCGCACTCCCGTCGCCAAAATCCCAACGCATGACGAACGATCCGGCCGCGTCCACTACACTTCTGAAAATCGCCTCATCGCCAATCCAGACTGGGCTATTGCTGGTAAAATGAACAAGCGGCGACTGTACGGTATGAAACTGCCAGACGACATCGGTTGGAGGGTTGTCCGGCGGATCATCAATGTCGGCGTCATGAATATTCGCAGCATATAAGGTTACTTGGCACATCTCGCCGGCGGAGAAGGGGATCACTGGAACGAGCTGGTACGCCTTCCGGTCGCCGGCGACAGTCGCCTCATGCGATCCACTGGCATCACACTCGATCTCAAACCAGTTCTCATCGACTGTAACGTCCTCGCTGAATTCCACATCGATAGGCGCTCCCAAGAGAACATCGACGGCGTCCCGAGCCGGAGAGTGCGATACGACGATAGGCGGTTCGTCCACCCGACAATTATTTATCTCGCCCGGAGTCGGTATCTCAGGCCGGTAAGCTTCCGTTCTGCGTGCCCCGCCGGCGCCATTCGGACAACGCTGGAGCGAGTGAGCCGCGCTATCACCTCGGGCCGCTTCGTCAAGTTGCGTTTGTCCTGTTTCAAGCAATGTCAACAATCCTGAATCCACCTTGTCCGCAGGCCCATAGACAATAGCATCGACCAGCCCGGTAAGTTTCATGATTGTTCCGGGCGAAAAATCAGACGGTCGTCCTGCGTAAAGGCCAATGGCATCCGGTCCGTTCTGCAACTCGCCGTCAGCGAATATCAGGTCAACGCCTGGCACAGCCGCATTACCCAGCAAGAAATAACCGTTAGCGTCAGTTTGAAATCCGAGCAAATTAATGACGCGATAGGATCGATCGTTACCTCCGTCCCAGAATACGACGATCAACCCATCGAGATTCGTATGCCCTATGCCTCCGTCATATAGCTCGATGAATTCAGCTGTATCGCCGCCCGGTGTGTCAGTATCAAGCTCATTCAGCACAACAAACTCGGCCACGGACGGAGCTGAGGCAGTTCGGAAGCTCCACTTAAAATCAACCGCCATCTGATCGGGAGGATCATTGTCATCTACATCGGCGATCTTCGCTGCACTAAGCGTGACATCACATTTCTCACCATACTCAAACGGCGTTTTGGGCGTCAGCGTAAATTCTCTTGGGCCACCAACTACATCAGCCAGATGGGCGCCACTGGCACCACACGTGATACTGAACCAATTCGATTTCGTAACCACATCCTCACTGAAACGAACCCATACGGTAGTGCGGGGGTCTACGCCAGCAGCTCCATCAACGGGCCGAGTCTGCACAACCGTAGGGGGATCATCGATAAGGCAATGATTCATCATCCCCGGCGTTGGTCCATTAGCAATGAAGCCTTTTGTTTGCCTTTGACCTCCCTCCCCATTCGGACAGCGTTGCAGCGAGTGCGCATCAGCCGCGCCACGACTATTCTCATCAACAGAGGTCTGACCAGCCAATAAAAGCTTGAGCAAAGTCACAGACGCGCTCGACGCTTTGCCATATACAATGGCATCGATCAAGCCAGGCTGTTGAGGAAGCGTGCCGGACGGGAATTGTGAAGCGTCGCCCGCATAGAGAGCCACGGCATCAGGGCCGTTCTGGAGCGCGCCATTCGGGATCACTATATCAGGGCTTACGGCCGAGTTTCCGATCACGAAATATCCGCGTTCATCCGTTCGTTGGCCATCAAGGTCGATAGCTCGATAAGAACGATCATCTTTGCCGTCGAAGAACACAAGCGCTAACCCATCCAACCGAGTGTTCCCGATCCCGCCATCAAATAACTCGATAAACTCGGCCATATCGTTGCCCGGCGTGTCCGAATCTATTTCGTTGATCACTACAAAATCAGCGGGCCGCCCAATCGTCGTGAATGTCCAGAGCAGATCATTCACCATCTGGTCAGGCGGATCGTCCGTATCAATATCACTCACCAGGTGGGCGTAAATTGTGGCGGAGCAACTTTCGGAATAGTGAAATGCCGTAGCCGGTTTAATCGTAAATTTCGAAGGGCCTCCGGTCACCTGGTATATATGAGCTCCGGACGAACTACAAGTCAGGCTCAGCCAATGGTTAGTCAATGTTACCGGTTCGGTAAACTCGACCGTCAGGGCTTCATGGATCGGAATTCCACTCGCGCCGTTGACAGGGCTTACAGTTTTGACCAAAGGGGCACCGTCTGTAACGCAGTTGTTCGCCATCCCAGGAGTCGGCGTGTTCTGCTTGTAGCCGGCGGTCATACGAAGCCCCCCTTCTCCGTTTGGACATCGCTGGTTTGAATGTAGTTCAACGGCGCCCCGCCCGTTCTCGTCCACTTGCGGCTGGTTGGGCTCCAGCAAAGGCAACAAGCCGGAGTCGATGTTGGCAGCGCCGCCATAGACAAAAGCATCGAGAGGTACGGTCTCTGCCACAGGCGTGCCGTCCGGATAATCCAGGCGGTTGCCGGCCACGAGGGCCACAGCATCCGGACCATTCTGCAACGTTTTATTGGCGAACACCAGATCCACCCCGGCGACCCCAACATTACCGACTATAAAATACCCCGCCTCGTCCGTCGTATTCCCCTCCAATTCAATCGTTAAATAGCTACGATCGTCCTGGCCATTAAATAATACAATCGCTAGACCGTCCAGAGCGGTTCGCCCCGCGCCGCCATCAAATAGTTCGATAAACTCGGCCGTATCAGCGCCAGGTGTATCGCTATCCACCTCGTTGATCATTACATTCGTCGCTACAGGTCTGACGGTGCTAAAACTCCAGATGTAATCAGTCGTCAAATAATCCGGCGGATCCAGAGAGTCCACATCAGTGACCTTTTCAGCGAAGACCGTTACAGTGCAAGATTCTCGCGCCGCCAGAGGGTGATCCGGGGCAATCGAAAATAACGCACCATGCCCCTCAATGGTGTAAGTGTGGGTCCCGCTAATGGAGCAGATAAGCATTACCGCATCGTTACCAAGGAGTACCGGCTCACTGAATTCGATCTCAATCGTCGCATCAAGAGGCACATTCCGGGCACCAGGAGCAGGAGTAACAGTCACGATCTCAGGCGGAGAATCGACCGGGCAGGCGTTCTTCCGACCCGGCGTCGGCAAGTCTAAAAGGAACGATGCAGTCGTCTGCGGTAATCCCGCGCCGTTGGGGCAGCGCTGATTTGAATCCTGTGTCGCCATCCCGCGCCCGTTCTCATCCAGCGCCGACTCCCCCAAACGCAAGAGGGCCATCAATTCTTGCCCGGCAGCACCATACACAATCGCATCTACAGGCGCCTTATCGAGTGGCGGTGGCTTTCTCCGAAATTCATCCGGAGCCCCATCATAGACGGCCACCGCTCCCATTGCATCATAAAAGGACCCATTGGCAATGAGGAAATCTACTTCTTCCGCACCTGGGTCACCGATAACGAAATAGCCATTCGCATCAGTCTTGTAACCATCCAGGCCCACGGCCAGAGATGCAATTGGTCCGCGCGCTTCATCATAGATTACCAGTGATAACCCATCCAGCGCGACATTCCCTCGGCCTCCATCATAAAGCTCGACGAACTCACCCGTTGCGTGGGCTGATATCGCGTCAAGCTCATTGATGACTATCCAATGGGAAGTAGCATGGAATGACCATATCACTGAGTTACTCAAATGATCCGGCGGATCATTATCATCCAGATCGGATACTAGCTCCGCCATCACCGACATTGTGCAAGATTCGCCGGGCAGAAACATCCGATTCGATATGAAAGAGAAGGTGACGGGGCCTCCTGAAACGGTCGGTACGTGCAGGCCACTCCGAGCGCAAGCCACCTCAACCACCTCCGCCTGTAATGTCACCGGCTCGCTAAACGTGATCGACAAGGAGCCATTCGTGGCAGCTTCCAAAGCCACGTCCTGCGCATTGGATGCAGGCCAGGTAGACAGTATTGCCGGGGCTGCATCAGCCGCCGGCACACTATGACTCTTCAGCAACAGAACTGCCCACAATACCGGCACACCTATGCGCGTGACTGCCCGCCAAGCTTTTGCCATCCCCTGCCTCGAAGTTGCCATAAGACACCTCCCACATGGCTCGCCTATGCCCCCTCTGACTGCCCCTAGAATACTTATTATTGGGCCCACAATCAAATATTCATCCAAGATGTTCAGATGCCTTCTATAGAGCATGGGGATTGTAGGCTTCGCGTGGTTTCATCCATCATGAACCCGTTCGCGCCATGGTTTTGGCCATAAACAAGAAAACCACCCGGACGGGTGGTTAACATTGTCTCACAGCAAGAGATTCATCTGGCGGAGAGGGCGGGATTCGAACCCGCGACCCCTTTCGAGGTACACGATTTCCAATCGTGCGCACTAGACCGGACTATGCGACCTCTCCATATGTCAGGCCATGATTATAACCCACTGCCCGCCACCTGCAAGCCGCGCGACTATTCCCCCGCCGGCAATCTACCGCTGACATTGCCCCCCATTTTTAACTCTCTTGATGATGCAGTGCGTCAAAAAATCGTTATAATATCAGGTACCGGAATCAGACGGTTGCGCGCAAGTTGCCTCAATCGCTCTATGCGTTAGACTTCCCAAACCGTTCAACCGGCAGTTAGAAATATATCGCCGCCGAGCGCCGCCCGGAGCCGGCGACACAAGTGAGGGAGAGAACATGCTATCACCATTCGAACGAATCATGTTCCTGTTATTAGTAGCGATATGCCTGACGGCGGTGGTCAACACCTTCAGCCTGATGGCCCGCGTTATCGGTCGGGGTACAAAATCGTTGTACCTGGATGAGCTACCGCGCCGGGTTTTCGCCGGCACGGTCGCCCTCTTCAGCCAGGGCCGCATCATCCGTCACCGCAAACTAACGTCCATTTTTCATTACGGTGTGGCCTTCGGCTTCATCTTCTACGGCCTGGTCAATCTAATCGATGTGCTGGACGGGTTCATTCCCGGTTTCCATTTTCTTCCGAACAGTATCCTGGGCGACCTATTCCGATTGGCGGCCGACCTGTTCGCCGTAGCCGTGTTGATCGGCGTGATCTATTTCCTGGCACGGCGGTTCGCAGCCAAGGATCAAGCATTGTCGATCCGCGATAATGTGAAGTTGATGGACAAGGCGCGCCAAGGCGGCATCGCCATCGACTCGCTCATCGTGGGGTTGTTCATCCTGACTCATGTCGGATCACGGCTGCTGGGGGCGTCATTCGCCATTGCTCAGCATGGTCCGGACGTCTGGCAACCGACGGCCAACTTCATCGCCAACACTTTCCTCGGCGGCCTGTCGCCCGTCACGTTGGAATTCGGCACACATCTCTTCTGGTGGCTGGCGGTGGGGCTTATCCTCATCTTCTTCCCCTACTTCCCGTACACCAAGCACGCCCACCTGTTCATGGCGCCCCTTAACTATGTGGTTAGTCCCAAACGTAACTACCTGGGGCAGATGTTCAAGCTCGACCTGGATGACGAGACGATCGAGCAGTATGGCGCCGATAGCCTTTTCGATTTGCCCAAGAAGCATGTCCTCGACGCATTCGCTTGCATCATGTGTAATCGCTGCCAGGAGGTTTGCCCTGCCTATAATACCGGCAAAGAGCTATCGCCCTCCGCCCTGGAGATCAACAAACGGTACTACATTCGCGAGAATATGTCGGCATTGGCCAGCGGTGAGATGACTGGCATACCATTGCTCGATTTTGCCATCAGCGAAAGCGCGGTGTGGGCCTGTACTGCCTGCGGTCATTGCATCGAAGTCTGTCCGGTGGATAACGTGCCCATGCTTGACATTATGGAGATCCGCCGCGACCAGGTGATGATGAAGAGCGAGTTTCCCGAACAACTAAAGAGCGCCTTCATCGGCATGGAACGAATGGGGAACCCCTGGCAGGCACAGCAAAGCCGCATGGAATGGACCGAGCCGCTGCCGTTCGAGGTGCCCACCGTAGAAGAAAATCCTGATTACGAATACCTGTTGTGGGTCGGTTGCGCCGGAGCATTTAATCCTGACGCACAAAAGACGGTTCGCGCTCTGGCCACCATCATGCACGAAGCAGGCGTCAGTTTTGCTGTTCTGGGCGACGACGAAACCTGTACCGGTGATCCGGCTCGCCGTGCGGGTAACGAGCCGCTCTTCCAGGCGATGGCTGAAGCCAATATTGAAACGCTCAACGCAGCCAAAGCCAACGAACGTCGCATTGTTACCAGCTGTCCTCACTGCTTCACGACAATCGGCAAAGAGTACGGCGAGCTTGGCGGCCATTACACCATATTCCATCATACCCAACTGATCTCCGATCTGGTCGGGCGTGGCCTGTTACAGATGAACGGGGACGTCCTGGAGAAAGTCACTTTCCATGATCCGTGCTATCTCGGCCGGCATAACGGCATCATCGAGGAACCTCGTACAGCATTAGCTTCAGCCGGGTTCACGCTCATGGAAATGCCTCGTCACGGCAAAGATTCATTCTGCTGTGGCGCGGGCGGCGCACAATATTGGAAGGAAGAAGAACCGGGCGTGACGGGCGAGAAGATCAATATCAACCGTTACCGCGAGGCAGAAGCCACCGGGGCGGAGATTCTAGCTATCGGCTGCCCGTTCTGCTACACAATGATGGGTGACGCCAATCGCGAGGAAGGCAACCACATGAAAGTCATGGATGTGGCTGAGCTCGTGGTCGAAGCGATGAGCGTGTCGGCTACGACAGATTAAGAATATAGAACTTAGCCTACGCTGACACGCTTTAAACCGACGTGGATGGGATCATTCCCTATCCACGTCGGTTTCATTTTATCTCTCGACGATCAACTTTCCCAAAGACAGGCTATCCGCACCTTCAACCATCAGCCGCACCTGAGGATCAAACGCATCGTACAACCCCAACCGCAATTCATACGATCCCGCGGGCAAGTCAAGCGGTAATAGTACACCATGGTTATCCTCTATCAACTCCCCCGCACCCCAACTTGTCGTAGGGCGTGAGCCCCCCACCGGCTCGGCATCTCGCTGCGCCACCACAGCCCCCGTGCCATCCAGAACATGAATAAACACCTTATATGGCTGGGCGGGTGTCGCCTCTGCTTGCCATATCAGGCGCACCTCTACTACATCCCCGGGATGCGCCGGCGTCGATCCCACGGCAAACGATTCCAGGACAATCGCCTCGCCATCCAGTCCGGTGAACCGCGCGCCTTCGGGTTGCATTCTCTCTGACAGATCGCTCTCACGCGCTACGGCATAAACCACAAACCGCACATCGCCCACCCATTCTTCGGCGGCCTTAAACGCATGCGCATCCAGCCAGCGTTCTACTACGTGCTCGGGGTCGCGCTGCATCTCCCCCCAAAACAAGGCATAGATTCGATCATGGCTCGCAACGATCTGTTCCAATTCAGCCGACAGGATCTCCGGGTCGGGGCGGCCGCGCGGCAGCGGATACACAGGGGCGCCCTCACGATGATAATAGGTGAATGCCTCCCACTGATTAGGCGCCACCAATACAATTGCTGCGTTTGGATGCTTGTCAGCTTCGATTCGCGCCGCCATCTGACGATAGTCCGCCCGTGCGAACGCTGGATCATAATACATATGCCCCAACGACAAGAAGCTGCCTGCCAACACGGCAACGGTCAATACCCCTGGAATAACCGGCCACCCGCGACAGAGCGACGCAACCCACGGCTTGCGGCTAATCGTCACATTCTCCGCCCATGCCAGCCCCATCAATACTGCTAAAAACGGAGCTGACACCAGCAGGAATTTAAAGAACGCGGGATCGGTCGCCCCTAACGCTGTGGCCGCGCCTACGGGGATCGCCAACATCATCAATGCCACAACCGCGCGGCGGCGGCCGATTATCGTCCCTACCAACGCTAGTGCCACGGCCGCCCACAAAGCCCAATTAGCCTCACCCACCGGCATCGTACCGCCTGCCACCAGCCATCGGCCGGCAGAGGCTAGAAACACGCTCGCTTTTTCTCCCGCTCCTTCGCGCCCGCCTATCTGTCGGGCGAAGATTGGCAACCATGGGCTATAGAGCGCTACCGCAACAGCCACCATCCCGATCCAGGCCGTTAGCCATCGTCGCGCCTTCCGGCCGTCCATTCCTCGGGTCCCCCCCCAATACAGGGCCACGATCAAACCATGGGCTACGATCACCGCCGGGAAAAAGTAGTGGGTATAAAGCCCAGCCGCCACTAAACCCGTATAGGCCACCGTCCAACCCCACGGCCGCCCGGTGTGGTTATCGGCTTGCAACCCATTCAACAACGCCCATGTTGCCGCCACTGCCAGCAGGGCCAACAAGGCATACATTCGCGTCTCCTGGCTATAGTAAACGAGGGCGGGGTTAACGGCCGCCAATACAGCAGCCATGATTATGACGGGTACAGAGCGGTACGCGCCCAATCCCGCTTTCTGCTCTATGCGGCTGCCTACTGGCGTCCTTAGTGCCTGCCTTGCGAGCGCCGCCGTCATGGCCACCACCAACACCCCGGCATAGGCTGAGAACGCGCGTAGCCCAAACTCTGTCGCGCCAGCCAATTCGCGCCAACCGTGCAGCAATAAATAATATAGCGGAGGGTGAACATCGCTGGCCGTCCCTTCAATGATCAGCGCAATCGACCGCTCGCTCAGTCGCGCGCTGTTACCCTCGTCATTCCAGAAGGACTGTGCCCCCAGCAGGTGAAAGCGAAGGAAGGTCGCCAGCAGCAGTACGAGCACGGCTGCAGGCAAAATATCGCGACGACGGCTCATCGCTTGGTTCGCGGAGATAGCCCCCGCAATAATCCAAAAAACAATACGGCCGCCCCGAACGTGGCCAATCCTGGTCGCGCCCGCATCCAGTCATTCTTCCAGGGCGGCCGCGGCGTCAGAGCCGGCTCGCTCGTCGCATACTCGGCGACGGCCTCATATACAGGTAGCGGCGTGAAGTCCGGTTCCAACATCCGGAAGTAGTACCAGGCCTGATCGATCTCCCAGTCGGCCGGGCGCTTCAGGAACCAGTAGCTATTAACCCCAATCCACGGCCA
>JACFOH010000009.1:0-34784 GCA_019454405.1 Promineifilum sp. | reverse complement strand
GCCCCACTCCTCATTGCCGTTCGGCTCGTTCCACACCTGATAATAGCGAATCCGCCCGCGATAGCGCTCGGCTACGGCCGCCGCGAAATCGCCGAAGTCGTTGAAGTCGTCAGGTGGTGCATTGGTGCCAAGTTCGTCGCCCATCGCACGACTCCAGGCTGGAGGGTTACTCAACCGGGCAATGATCGCTACGTCTCGCGCCGCAGCCAGGTCCACGATATGGTCGTACTTGGCCCACGCGTCTACCCCGGTCGGATCGTTACGGCGGTCGACAAAATCGCCTCTGCCGTGGATCTCGATATCTTCCCAGGTGAATTCCTGCCGGATGAAACGCAACCCGGCTCCGCTCACCAGGTCCAGGCTACGGGCACGTTTAATCTCCTCGGCTTCCTGTTGCAGGAACGTATTAACCCCAAACGCCGAGACCGACGGAAAGGTGAAAGGTGAACCAGCCACAGCCTCCGGCCGCAAATCGGGCTGTGGCCTCACGGCCGTATTGAGCCAATGAACGATACCCGCGACCTGTCCTCGCAGCTGCTCCTCGCCCGTCAGATCATAGAGCGAACGAGCATCGGGCCACAACCCCACTAGTAGAGCTAGTCCGGCCGCTACGAGCAGAATCCGCCAGGCCCAATGTTGCCAATTGCTCTCTTCGTGAAATCTCATTGCTGCCGATTATACCGGGCTGTTGTTAAAACAAACGCCGCCTACCCTATGCAACACCTATCATTCATCATTTACCTTACCAACCCACGACCGCTCCGTCATTCCGGGGTTCGGCGCCACCGATGTACACGCCCGACTCCCGATCACGCAAGATGATTTGACCACCGCCAAAGAACAATGGTTCGTTCATCGGATGAAACACGTGGCCTCGTCGTACCAGATCGTCACGCACTGCCTTCCCAATCCCCGGCTCCAGGGCCACTTCCAGCCCTTCTAACCAGTTGAAGCGCGGGGCATCCAGGGCCGCCTGAGGCTCCATCTTAAATTCCACCAGATTGATCCCCACTTGAAGATGCCCCTGCGGTTGCATGAAGCCGCCCATGACCCCAAAGCTCGACCACGGCTGTCTGTCTCGGGTGATGAAACCGGGGATAATCGTATGATATGGCCGCTTGCCCGGAGCTACTTCATTAGGATGACCCGGCCTGAGCGAAAAATTCGCTCCCCGGTTCTGTAATTGGACGCCTGTCCGACCGGCCGTGATACCGCTGCCAAAGCCCATATAGAGGCTCTGAATCCAACTGACCATATTGCCCGCCTCATCGGCTACCGTCAGATAGACAGTGTCGCCATGGCTATCGGGTTGCCCAGGTTGCGGCCGCAAAGCCCTATCGCGGTTGATCAAGGCTCGCCGCTCGCGCGTATAACGCTGACTGAGCAATCCGGCCATAGGGACATCTGCTTGTCGCGGATCAGCCACATAAGCATGGGCGTCGGCAAAGCCCAACTTCATGGCTTCAATCAGGATGTGATAATAATCGGCCGATCCATACTGAACATTCCTCAAGTCAAAACCACGCGCGATGTTGAGCGCCAGCAAAGCTGCCAATCCCTGGCCGTTAGGCGGTATCTCATGGAAAGCGAACCCGTCACGATAATCAATGGAGATCGGCTCCACCCATTCAGCCCGATAGTCAGCCAGGTCGCTTTCAGCCATCACGCCGCCATCGGCACGAACAGCGGCGACGATCTGGGCTGCGATATCGCCAAAGTAGAAGGCCTCATAACCTTTATCAGCCAACGCCTCCAATGTCACAGCGAATTCGGGATTGCTGAATATCTCCCCGACGCGTGGTGCGCGCCCTCCCGGCAACCACACCCGCCGTGAATCCGGCAGGCGATTAAGCAACTCGGTAGAGTTTGACCAGGCGCGAGATATAACCGGGCTAACCGGAAAGCCACCGTGAGCATAGTCGATCGGTCGGGTCAGGATCGTATCCAGACCCATCGAACCGAATCGCTCCAGCGCCAATTGCCAACCCCGCAAGCTGCCGGGCACAGTGACCGGCAACCCGCCCCGAACTGGAAATGATGAATAACCACGCGAGCGCAGTGAGTCAGCCGTCAGCGCCGCCGGGGCCGGACCACTGGCATTCAGACCATATAAACGTTGTTCGTCGGCCGACCAGATAAGAGCGAAAGCATCCCCACCAACTCCGGTCGAGCAAGGCTCTACAACGCATAAAGTAGCCACCGTGGCCACGGCCGCATCAACAGCATTGCCCCCTGCCTTCAGAATATCCAAGCCGGCTTGAGCCGCAAGCGGCTGGCTCGTTGCCACCATGCCGTGCCGGGCAACCAAAGATGAGCGACGTGATGGGAAGGAATAATTGGAAAATAACATAATATGCTCAACCTATTGACAGCGAACATGTGTTCGTGTTATACTCCGAACAAATGAGCGGATTCCCGACCCTTTGCTATATCCGCTGCGAGGACATCAGGAGCAGAATCCATGAGTGAAAAGCCTTTATCTAAACGTCAACAGGATATCCTTGAATTCGCGCGTGATTATATGAATAAGCACGGGCGTCCACCCACCATCCGCGAGATCGGTAAGGCCGTCAACATAAATTCCACATCAGTCGTGAATTATAATCTCGGTAAGCTGGAAGAGAAAGGATATCTTGACCGTGACCCGGACGTTTCACGCGGACTGCGCCTGACGGACAAGGCCGGCGTCGCCGCCAACACGCTTCGTGAAGCCATCGATCGACTCATTAAAGTTCGCCTTGTCGGCGACATCGTCGCCGGTCGACCGGTAATGACGGGTAATGACAGCTTCAGCACCTACGACGAAGAGGATATTATCGAGCTAAGCCCTTCGATGCTACGTGAGAAACCGGAAGATTTATTTGCCTTGCGGGTTCGCGGAGACTCAATGATCGACGCAATGGTTAATGACGGCGACATTGTCATCATGAAACAGCAATTCGAGGCGCGTAATGGTGAGATGGTGGCCGTCTGGCTGCGCAATGACACTACAACCCTCAAATATTTCTTCAACGAAGGCAAACGGATCCGGCTACAACCGGCTAACCCAACGATGGATGCTATTTACGTCGATCCGGCGGAAGTTCAGGTCCAGGGTCGAGTGCTAATGGTGCTACGACAGACCGCGTGATTCGGGCAGTCCGTCAAGGCGATCTATCTCGATCGCCTCTTTTTTCAACTCGATAACGAACATATGTTCGCGCCATCAACAGAATAACACTTACATGCAAACGAAATCGCCTTCCGAGGCCAGTTTACGTCATCAGCTAGACGTTCAGGCGAAGCAAATTGATCGAGTGTTTAGTCACCATCAAATCCCGTCTAAAGTGACTGGCGGCTCGGTGCAATCACGCATTATTAGCTTCG
Source organism: Promineifilum sp. (assembly GCA_019454405.1). Lineage (GTDB taxonomy): Bacteria > Chloroflexota > Anaerolineae > Promineifilales > Promineifilaceae > Promineifilum. The sequence continues at coordinate 31,418 of JACFOH010000009.1, read as the reverse complement.
ACTTGCAACCACGGATCGCATTGGGATTAGAACGCGCCCGCGCCCTAAAGAACGATCTGATGACCTCGCTAGGCATCAGCAACGTCGCCTTCGTCGACAAGGGTGATAACTGGCAACTGCGCATACCCCAACCTGATGATGCTCCTGTGCCTTTGCTCAAATTATTAGCGGCTGTCCCTACATTGCCACACCTGGCAGCGCCGATCGGCGTCGCCAACGGTGGCACGCCGGTGCTGTTACCTCTTTCAACCAGACACAGTGGCCATACCCTCATTACCGGTGAGGTTGGCGCGGGCAAGACATCTTTACTCCGGGCCATTGGGGCTGGGTTAGCCCTGACCAACCGTCAATCCGAACTACAACTTCAGATCATCGATCCCGGCTATCGGGAAGTTACGTCAGAGCGGTCGGCTTTGCTGCCGCTAGCCTATCTCCCCCACATGATGGCTGACCCTGCGCTGGATTACGACTCATGCGTGGCCATCATCCGTTTTCTGGCTCAAGAGATGATTTATCGCCGCCAAGGCCGAATTCAAACCCCGCGCATCATCGCACTCATCGACCATATTGTTTTCTATCTCGAAAGAGCCAACAACGAGGCAAGGGACGATCTACTTCGCCTATTACAATATGGGACGCAAGCAGGTATCCATCTGATCCTCGCCACAGATCGCCCTGATTCACCTCTGATCGATTCAACCTTACGGGCGTGCCTCTCGCCGCTCATCATTGGCCGAATCAAGAATATCGCCGTCACACGGCGACTCTCCGGCAGGAATCTTGACCAAGCTCCCCTCTTATACGGCAAGGGCGATTTCCTGTTTGTCGAGGGTGAAGATGCAACCTATTTTCAGGCCGCTTTTATCGGCGACTACGACCTACACCTGAAGTTAACCGAAATGATTGGAGCGCCTCAGCCCAGGCTCCTGGCTCGCTCCTTCAGCCCCCGACAGAGAATGCCTCGGGAAGCTCGCCAAGATCATAATTTTACAATCCACAATAAAAATACCGTGGAACACGAGAATGGATCTACGGTCGTTCTCAGTGGGGATGAATAGGCATCAATCGATTCATTCAGTTATGGACGAAATACGGAGTACATCATGAAAACAGGAATGCTTTGGCTCGATGCTGACACACGGCGCACGTTTGACGAGAAAGTCCAGCGCGCTGTCGATTATTATCAACAGAAATATGGCGTCACGCCAGATCTTTGTCTGGTCAATACCATCTCGCTTACGGACGATGAGAAGCACGTCGGCACGGTTACAATTCAACGAACCCGGACGGTTTCGCCCCATCATTTTTGGGTAGGGTTAAGTACAAACTAGGCCCACGACTACCGGGGAAGACAGGTTATCGCCAAGAGGTGATCGTAGCTGGAAAACTTGTTAATATCCCCCTCATGGACCTATGGCATGAATTTCATGGGCCGAATGCCGGCTATGTACTTGAGCTCTACGAACGGTATAAAAACAACCCTGATAGTGTCGATGCCGCCACGAGAGCGGCATTTGATCAATGGCGGCCGCCCGACGGGGTCGATGGCCGCGGCCCCACCCTAGAAACGGTCGCACCAGGGTTCTCCGCGCCGACCGCCGAAAAAGTTACTGGCGCGGTTAACCTGGCGACGGCTATCCGTGAATACGGCCACCTCGCGGCCACCATCGATCCGTTGGGATTAGCCAACCCACCCGGCGATCCCGCACTACATCCATCCGCTCACGGCATTAGTGAAGCCGATTTAATCGATCTGCCGGCGTCGCTCATCGGCGGCCCAGCCGCCATTGGTGCGGCTAATGCACACGAAGCGATCGGCCGTTTGCGTGAGGTTTACTCCTCGACCATCGGCTACGATTATGATCATATCCGACTACCTGACGAGCGAGACTGGCTGCGAGAAGCGGCCGAAAGTCGCCGTTTCCGCCCACCCAATGATCCAATGGATCCGGCGATATTGCTGCGCCAGTTGACCAAAGTCGAGGCATTCGAGCATTTTCTGCATCGCATCTTCCCGGGCAAAACACGTTTCTCGGTCGAGGGTTTGGACATGATGGTCCCGATGCTCGATATCATACTCGGCGAATCAGCCGGGGCGGGCATCTATAATATTCTGCTCGGCATGGCCCATCGCGGACGGCTGAACGTGCTGGCTCATATCCTGAACAAGCCCTACGCCGAAATCTTGCAAGAGTTTCGCGATACCGTTGGCGAGGAACACAGCGCACGTGAGTACCTCGGCTGGACAGGCGATGTCAAATACCATGCCGGGGCGATTCGTTCCATGAACGAGGGCAGCCCGGTAGACCTTGTCGTGACCATGGCCCCCAACCCCAGCCATCTGGAATACGTCAACCCGGTGATCATGGGGATGGCTCGAGCCGCAGGCACGCGAACCAATGAATCAGGCAGGCCGGTCTTCGACCCTCACGTCATCTTGCCTGTGCTCATCCACGGCGATGCGGCTTTCCCCGGCCAAGGTATCGTGGCTGAAACGCTGAACTTGCAACGGCTGCGCGGTTACCGTATCGGCGGCACGATCCATGTTATCGCCAACAACCAGATCGGTTTCACCACTTCGCAGTGGGAAGGGCGCAGCACGCTCTACGCCAGTGACCTGGCTAAAGGGTTCAAGAACCCCATCGTACATGTAAACGCCGACGACCCCGAAGCTTGCGTTGAAGTAGCACGGCTGGCTTTTGCCTATCGTGAGAGGTTTCAGACTGATTTTGTCATCGATCTCGTGGGCTATCGACGTTATGGCCATAACGAAGGGGATGAACCTCGATTCACACAACCACAAATGTATGCGCACATCGACGAGCACCCAACAGTGCGCAAACTGTGGGTCTCTACGCTGGAAAAACGCGGAATTATCGGACCTGGTCGGGGCGAACAATTACTTGAGGAACAATTGGACATCCTCAATAATATCTATCAGGGCCTGCCTAACGAGCCGGCAGCCACCTCGGAACCGCAGTTGCCGCCGCCGCCGGGTGGGGCTGCTCGCCACGCGAAGACCGCGGTGCCATCTGAGCTGCTGGTTGAGCTAAATAACGCCCTCCTCGCCCGGCCCAACGGGTTCGCTATCAACAAGCGCCTGGCACGCATCCTGGACCGCCGCCAGGACATCTTCGCCGATCCAAATGAAGCAACCGTCGACTGGGCCACAGCAGAAATGCTGGCTATGGCGACTATCATCGCCGATGGGACGCCTATCCGGCTGACCGGCGAGGATGTGGAGCGCGGCACATTCAGCCAGCGCCAGGCAGTGTTGCGAGATGAAAATACAGGGGCCGTCTACATTCCCCTACAAAATATCCCTCAGGCTCGGGCTGCCTTTGAAATACGAAATAGTCCGCTATCGGAGGCGGCGACGATCGGTTTCGAATATGGCTACACCGTTCAATCTCCCGAGCGACTGGTCATCTGGGAGGCGCAGTATGGCGATTTTGCCAACACAGCCCAGGCGATCATCGATGAATTTGTCGTCTCCGGCAACGCCAAGTGGGAGCAGACATCCTCGCTGGTGCTTCTCTTGCCACACGGCCACGAAGGCGCCGGGCCAGACCACTCGACAGGACGGCTAGAGCGCTTCCTGCAATTGGCGGCCGAGATGAATATACGCATCGCCAACGCGACAACGGCAGCGCAATATTTCCACCTGCTTCGACGCCAGGCGGCTCTGCTGGAGGTCGATCCCTTGCCGTTGATCGTCCTGACGCCCAAGAGCCTGCTCCGTAACCCTAAAGTCTACTCATCACTACACGAATTGGCCGAAGGAAGCTGGCAACCGGCGATTGACGACGCGCAAGCGGCAAAAGACCGTGCGGCCGTCCGGCGGATCATCCTGTGCAGCGGCAAGATCTATATCGATATGATCAGCGATCATCGGCGCGAGAAGCGCACTGATATCGCCTTGATCCGGGTGGAGCAGCTGTACCCACTACCGACTGACGAGCTCGCCGCTATTATCGCGAGCTATCCTCATGCAACTGAACTGGTTTGGCTACAAGAAGAACCGGCCAACGCCGGCGGATGGGATTCAATCAGTCAACGCCTGCAACGATTGCTCGATGGAAAATTAGCGCTGCGTCTCATTGCCCGGCCGCGTCGCGCCAGCCCGGCCGAGGGCTCGATGAGCATGCACGCCATGCTTCAGGCAACGTTGCTGGATCGAGCATATGAATTACCCGAAGAGGTGACGGATTAAATGACTACTGAAATTGTTGTGCCCGAATTAGGCGAATCGGTCGTCGAAGCGACGGTCGGCGAATGGCATGTGCAAGTTGGCGACACGGTAAAGATTGGCGACATCGTTGTCGATCTGGAAACGGACAAGGTCGATGTCGAAGTGGGAGCCACGGCCACCGGAGTCATTACACAAATACTTCACCCGTCGGGGAGTGACGTGAAGATCGGCGATGCATTGGCTATCATCGACGCTAATGGGGCGGTGCCAGCCAGTCATCCGACCGAGCAGCCAGTCACTACGGCCACGCCGGCTCGAGATTCCGATTCACACGAAACGATACCTGCGCCAGAGAAAGAGAGCGCCACGCCTGTCGCTCGGCGAATGGCGGAAGCCGAAGGGGTAAACTTAAAACAGATAGCCGGCAGTGGCGCAGGCGGCCGCGTTACCAAGCACGACGTCGCCGCCCAGATAGAACCAAAGGGGAAGCCGGAACTGCCACCCGTGAAGAGCACGCCGTCGTTACCGCAGCCATTCGTTCCGCCACTACAACCGGCTATCCTACCGACGGCAGAAGCCGGCAGTCGCGAGGAACGAGTGCGCATGTCGCGCCGCCGCCGCACAATCGCCGCTCGCCTGGTAGAGGCTCAACACACGGCCGCTATGTTGACCACGTTTAATGAAATCGATATGAGCGCGGTCATGGATATGCGAAAACGCCGGCAAGAGGAATTCGTCAATCGCCATGGCGTCAAGCTGGGCTTCACTTCTTTCTTTGTCAAAGCGACGCTCGGCGCGCTGAAAGCTTTCCCGCGGCTGAACGCTGAGATTCAGGGCGATGACATGGTGCTAAAGCAATATTACGATATCGGCATTGCCGTTGGCGCGGAAGAAGGCCTGGTCGTACCAGTCATCCGTGACGCGGATCGCAAGTCGTTTGCGGCTATCGAAATGGAAGTCCGGGACTTCAGCGCCAAGACGCGCGACGGGTCACTATCCCTTGAAGATCTACGCGGCGGGACATTCACCATCACCAACGGGGGTGTCTTCGGGTCGATGCTCAGCACTCCCATCCTCAATCCACCACAGGTAGGCATCCTGGGATTGCACAACATTCAGGAACGGCCGGTGGTGCGCAACGGTGAAATCGTCATCCGGTCGATGATGTACGTTGCCCTCAGCTATGATCACCGAATCGTCGACGGCCGGGAAGCCGTGCAGTTTCTGGTGAAAGTGAAACAACTGATGGAAGATCCGGAGGCGTTATTACTCGAGGGGTAAATCGGCATCATCCATAGAAGTTAACCGAACCCATCGTCGTTCCATCGGATAGAACGGAGAGCAATGGGTCGATCGTGAAAGACAGGCGGCCGTGTGCTTCGCGCAGGGCCGCCTCAACATTTTCAGGAGAATCCCCTCGAGCAAAGATAAAGCCGAGGTAACTATCGCCCTCGGGCAGTGGTACGATAGGATAATTGGTTCGGGCGGTGATCTCGATGCTATCGATGAGCGGTACAGCTAGTGCGTCCTCGATACCAGCCACGCCGCGAAATAACCCCGCCTGAGGTATGGGGATCATCATTACCCCGGACGCTCCATCGCGCTGGTGCGTATCCCCTAATGGTAAGCCTGCCGCCTGACGGACGATAAGCTCTTCCAGTGTATCTCCTACCCCAAAGCGCAAGGTCTGGGAACACAATCCTCCGATGGAACGGCCAGCCACCTCCAGGATCCATACGCCGTCGTCATTGATGCGCATTTCAGCGTGGATCGGTCCGACGCGGAGGCCAAGAGCGCGAGCGGCAGCGGCGGTAGTAAACTCGATAGCGGCTTGCGTTGCCGTCGGCAAGCGCGATGGCGTGATATAGATCGTCTCCTCGAAGAACGGCCCATCGAGCGGATCTGGCTTGTCGAACAGAGCCAAAACGGTCAGTTCCCCGTTATCAAGGATACCCTCCAGTGCAACTTCGAAGCCGGGCAAGAAGCTCTCGACCAGGTAAGGGCGTGGTTCGACTGACTCCCGGCTAATGAGGCGCGATAGCCGGCCGATAACTTCCACGAGTTGTCCAGGGGTGTCGGCACGCATGACGCCGCGGCTACCGTTAAGGTTAGTCGGCTTTACAACACAAGGATAGGGCACGAGCGCGGCTACCTCCGCAGGATCATCGGAGGTGGAAAAAAGGTGGAACCAGGGAACAGCCACCCCTCCAGCCTGTAGCTGACGGCGCATGATCGCCTTATCACGAGCGGCCTCAGCTGCCGCAGGTTCGTTATGCGGCAAGCCCAATACATGACCAGCAGCGGCGGCGATGAGGCTGCCACTATCATCGACGGCCATCACCGCCGATAATGGGTTTGAAGCCGCATAGTCGACGATCCGCCGTGTGGATTCTTCGACATCAGTAAACGTTAAGGGCAAGGTATCGGGCCATTGGCCGGCCAGCTCATCCGGCAAGTCGACTCCGGCGATCACTTGGATGCCGGCGCGCTCGGCCGCGGCGCGAAACGCCTCCAGCCGGTAAGAACGCACAGTAGTCAGCAACATAATGCGGCCGCGTATATCATCTCTAATGGTCATACCATGATTATAGCCAAGATAAAGGGCAAAAGACGGCCGAGATAGAGAACGATATTTTTACAATGGGAACCTTAAATCCAGCATCTCAAACATGTAAACTACGCTATAGTATGCTTTGATGAAACAATTCGGCTCATCTATTCGTGCAAAGATCCCCGGCAGGCAACTCGTCACCTTGAGCCTGCTTTCGGTCGTGATGGCTTTGACCCTCATTGGTTGTGCTACCATGTCGGCTGCCGTGCGTGAGGCGTCATCACAGATCACCGGAAAAGTTGCATATAGCAGTTCGCCACCGATGGTTGGAACCTTGAAGTACGCCCCGGCTATGTTTGGCAGCCCGTTTGATCCAACTCCCGTGCCAACGGCCACACCTAGCCCAACAGCCACCAGCGCCCCAGCCATTGGAGCGCCACTCCCAGCGCCAACAGCCGTAGTCGCCTACCCACCGGTAGATTTTGAGGCGGCCCGAGCGAAGGCGCAAGCTCAGGGTAAAGACCTCGCTTTTGTAGAGATCGGTTTTCATCGTGGGCTGAGAGGCAACGCCAGCGGTTGGGGTGATTATATCCGCCAACTCAACGATGCAGGCATACCGATTTTCGTCAAGAGTGTCGATAATGCCGGCCCACTCTTTGAAGTTCAGCAATTGATGAAGCAGAACGAGCAAGTGGGCCGTACTGTACCGCACGTCCTCGTCTATCGAGCGACAGGGCCGCGATATGAGGATATGTTCCACAATCTAGCGCTATCGCCCGAACAAGCGGCCGCGATCAATTGGCAGGTTAACCGGGACGCAGCTCCAAAAGAATTGGACAAAAATTATTATTGGCTCGAGACGTTGAACGAGCCAAGTCGTTATGGGCGCGATGGAAACCTGCACATCGAACGATTAGCGCGCTTCTCTCTGGCTGTGGCCAAGTTGGCCGTGGCGGAAGGTTATAAATACGCGGCGCTAAGCTTCGAAGTCGGCGTACCAGAGGTCGGCGGCTGGCCCGATTACAAACCCGGAGCGAATCTCCCTAACGACTGGGAAGATCCGGCCATGCTCGAGTTTCTGCGGTATGCCGGGGCGCATAGGGATCAGGTTGCGATCGCCTTGCATGAATATAGCTTGACGACTGATGGGGCCGCAGTAGGTTATCCCTATCTCATTGGTCGCTTCCAGGCTCTGTTCGACACAGTCGACCGGCACGGGATCCCGCGGCCGACTGTCCTGATTACTGAATGGGGATGGGAATATGGCGCCGTCCCCGAACCCGAGAAGGCACTGGAGGACATCGCCTGGGCGTCACGACTTTATGCGGCGTACCCCCAAGTCTTGGGGGCGGCCATCTGGTACCTCGGCGGCCCATGGTGTTGCAATATCGACAACCAAACGCAACGGCTCATCGAGCCACTGACCGGCTACGCTAAAAGCCATTATTTCATCATCGATCCGGGGATCGGCCGTATCGATCCATCGTTGTTCGCGGGCAGTTTCTCCACACAGCAGGGTTTAACTTTGAACAACCTGCCGACACCGTTTCCGAGGCCGCAAATACCCACCCCATAAACAAAAGAGAGTAGTGACCCATGAAGATCACTACTCTCGCTTTTGTCGTTTCAATTACTTGTAAGCCTAGCCCAGGATATGGCGCGCGATAACCATGCGCTGAATCTCACTTGTTCCCTCGCCGATGGTCATCAATCGTGTATCGCGATACATGCGCTCAACTTCAAACTCAGAGCTATAGCCATAGCCGCCATGAATCTGGATAGCGTTGCGACAAACACGCTCGCTCATCTCTGTGGCAAATAGTTTGGCCATCGAGGCCATCTTGCCATAGGGTCGCTTCAACCCTTTAAGCCAGGCCGCCTTATAGACCATCAAACGGGCCGCCTCGATCTCTGTGGCGGCATCAGCCAGCATCCACTGAATAGCCTGAAAGTTGGCGATAGGCTGACCGAAGGCTTCACGCTCCTTGGCGTACTTGACAGCCTCCTCATAAGCCGCTTGAGCCAGACCAATAGCCAGTGCGCCGATGCCAACACGGCCGCTATCAAGCGTCATCATCGTCTGTTGCAATCCTCGCCCCTCAACACCCAGCAAATTCTCGGCCGGCACACGCACGCCATCGAAGGCGACAGCGTGAGTAGGCGAGCCATGAAGTCCCATCTTCTTCTGCGGCGGCCCAATGACGACCCCAGGTGTATCAGAAGGCACGAGAATGTGGCTCAGCGCATTGCTGCCTTCATCACCGGTTCGGCAGAGCACGACCATCAAGTCAGATATCGAGGCGTTGGTCATCCACATCTTGGCACCGTTGATGACCCAGGAGTCACCTTCTCTAACTGCGCGAGTGCGAACACCTCCCTTGAGATCAGAACCCGCGCCAGGTTCGGTCAGGCTGAGGCAGGCCAGCTTGCCCTGTCCACTGGTCAGGCGCGGCAACCAGTACTGTTTTTGTTCCTCGCTTCCAAAAGCCACGACGGGGCCAAGGCCGAGGCCGTTATGGGCCGCGATGGCTAGCGCCGTTGAGCCGCATGCCCAGCCAAGTTCTTCGACGGCGATAGCGACGCTAATCGCGTCGAGCGCCGCGCCCCCGTACTCCTCGGGCACTTCCAGGCCCAGGAGGCCCAGAGGGCCCATCTTGCGGACAGCGGGCCAGTTGAACTCACCGGTTTCGTCTGTGTGTCGTGCCCGCGATCTCACTTCCGCCGCCACAAAGGTATGGATCACATCGCGCAACGCTCGCTGTTCGTCTGTCAGCTCAAATTCCATAGTAAACCCCTCCAATGGGATATCGGCAAACATCATGTTAATTATTCGGCAATAGCCAGCGTCACCAGCAAAAGCTGGCCCAGCCCAGCAGGCAAATTCGTTATGTCTATATATTCATCCGGCCGATGAGCATTGCCAGAGTGCGTCAAGCCCAGGCAGACGGACTGATAGCCCAGGCTCAACGGGATGTTGGCATCGGTGCTACTAGCCATATAGCGAATCTCATCGGCACCGACTAACCTCAGGGCTGCATCGGCATAAGCCACAACGGGTGACTGACGATCGATATTGCCCGCTGGACGGTCACCTACTTGCACCATATCGATCTGCACACCGTCTTCAGCAACCATATGCTTCTCATTCATTTCCGCCACAATCTCGCGCACATGGTCGACAAGGCGATCCAGTTCATCCTTTCCTTCCGAGCGGAGATCGAGCCACAAGCGCGCTGAATGAGCGATGGTGTTAATCGATATACCGCCTTCGATAATGCCGACGTTGTAGGTAGTTCGAGGAATAGTTGGAACGGTCAGATCGTCGATAGCTGCGATAAGGCGACCCAGGACATGAATGGCACTCGTCGTGCCGAATCCACCCCAGGAATGGCCCCCCGGCGCGGTGACATCGACGCGAAATCGACATACACCAATAGCTTGATGAACCAGACGACCAAAAAGGCCTCCCTCAACGACGATATAGGTAGCCTCTCCACCAAAGCGATCCACAACAATTCGCATGCCGCATAGATCGCCGAGACCTTCCTCGCCAATATTGGCGACGAAATGAATATCGGCCGCGTGGGGCAGTTGATGCTCGACTATGGTCCGGGCAGTGAGTAAAAGTCCAGCCAGCCCGGTGGAGTTATCGCCAATTCCCGGTCCATAGATAACTTGATCCTTACGGTCAACAGATAAGTCTGTTTCAGCCGGGAAGACCGTATCCAGGTGTGCCGACAATACCACCGGCGCCCGATCGGGTTCATGGCCGGGCAAGCGGCCATACACATTATTAGACGAGTCACGGAACACATCTTTCAAGCCGATAGCCCGAAATTGACCCTCGATATATTCGGCACGCTTCTCTTCGGCAAAGGTCGGTGACGGTATTTGCTGGATAGCAATGATTTGGCCGATAGCCGATTCCAGCTGGTCGCGAAAGCCGGCCAGCGCTATTTGAACTTTCGGCCGGCGGAATATAGCAGCGATATCATTCATAGGCGTCGATAGGGGGCAAAAATAGGGACCAAGCGGTCTGGGACACGGCCGAAAATGTGCGTACCTGACTCGGTATGCTTTTCCTCATCAACCTGACCTCGTTCATGGATCAGCGAAAGCAAGTCACCTCGACTATAGGGCAGGTGGATTTCAATAGGTTTCAGCAGGCCTACCATGGTCGCTTCGATCAAGATAAGCAGCTCATCAACGCCCTGCCCTGTTTCAGCTGAAATGAGCGCGGACGGCGCCGCCAGGTCCAGCTGCTCGCGGACGGCTTCAGGATCAGTCAATAGATCGATCTTGTTCAAGGCGATGACCATCGGCAAATGATCAGCCTCCAGCTCTGCTAACGTATCTTCTACGGCCTCGATCTGTTCCAGGGCGTTGGGGTGCGTCGCATCAACCACATGGAGCAAGATATCCGCATCGGCGATTTCCTCCAGCGTGGCACGGAAAGCAGCTACGATCTGCGTCGGCAATTTTTGGATGAAACCGACGGTGTCGGTGAAGAGAAGTTCACGGCCGCCCGGCATGATGATTCGACGCGTCGTCGGATCGAGGGTGGCAAAGAGTTGATCAGCGGCCAGTATGGCTGAGGGGGAATCGGCGGCAATCCCGCTGAGCGTATTTAGAAGCGTGGACTTACCGGCATTGGTATAGCCAACAATAGCCACAACCTGAAGCTCAGTTTGCTGCCGCTTCGAACGGTGCCGCTCTCGGTGAGCACGGACGCTCTCAAGCTCTTCCTTGATCTGCGCGATGTGGCGGTTGATCTCCCGACGGTCGACTTCCAGCTGCGTCTCGCCAGGGCCGCGCAGGCCGACACCACCAGACGCGCCACCCGCGCGGCCGCCGGCCTGTCGCGCCAGATGCGTCCACATACGCGTCAGGCGAGGCAGACGATATTCCAGCTGAGCCAGTTCCACTTGCAGCTTGCCCTCGCGCGTTTGGGCATGTTGGGCAAAGATATCGAGAATAAGCGCCGTACGATCGAGGACTTTGATCTCTTTACCAAAAGCTGATTCCAGTTCGCGCTGGTGGCGTGGCGATAATTCGTCATCAAAGATGACGACATCAGCCTGAAGCTCTTCGACCAGCATCTTGACTTCCTCAACTTTGCCGGGGCCAATATAAGTCGCACTGTTGGGTTTATCAAAACGCTGGATCGCCTGCCCAACAACATCGATGCCGGCCGTATCCGCCAATCGAGTCAATTCTTCCAGGCTATCCTCCACCGACAGCAATGAAGGGTTGCTTCGCAACTCCGTACCAACGAGGAAGGCGAGTTCGCGCGGCGGCGCTGTATGAAATCCCTTAGATGTCGTAGGACTTTCCTCCGATTAAATGACGTATGAGCATTCGATCAATCCACTAACCCATTGATAACCATCCCACGAGGGTGCTCAACTTGATATTCAAAGCGTATCACCTTCTTCTCAGCCGGAGCCAGATCAATCTGCCATTTCAGAATATGAAGATCGGAACGTTCCATCGGCTCTGGAGAAGCCTGATCGAGTCGAACCTTGATCTGATCATGGCGCGAGACGGGATATTGATCCTCAACGAGGATGCGCGCTGGGGTAGCCAGCAAATTCTCCAGCTTGATCTCATAGCCATAGACAAGCTGGCGCTGGTCGCGTAACAAGCGTTTATCCACATCTCGGCGGACCAACTCCCGTTTGACGGTGATACGTTCTTCAACACCCAGAGTGAGTTTCACTTCGCCACCGCTGGGAGTATATTCAAGATGGTTCCGCCCTATATATTCATCATTTACATAAAGGCTGGCCGGCCCGGGCAACATCGGTGCGCCAGTGGTATTCGTCAACGTAGCACGACGATAAACCGCATCAGTATGTCGGGGCACGGACAGGAAATCAAGTTGCGGAGGCAAGTCGCTCTGACCGATAGTGAGTTTCTTGGGTGTGCCATCGCCAGGAACATCAACGCTGCCGGAAACAGCGAATGTGACCGCCGTGCCGCTTTGCTGAAGAGTAGCAACGTCCGGTTCGGCTTCGACCGGCGCAGGCGCCATCATAGCGGCCACGGCCGATGCAAACCCACCAGTCATACCCATATTCGCCGCGTCCATCTGCGACATTTTGGCCACCCCAATGAGATCACGTTCGCGAGGTTGCGGTTGTGGCGGTCGATATTCATCAACGTACCACGGTTCAGTTTCTGGAACGAGCTGGTTGAGCGCCGGGCGAGCTGTCGAAACCGACAACTGCACGTCGGACCAGTTCTGGCCTGTGTTCTGCGTAATCTCAGCTTGGCTGGTAATCGTGAGCAGCGTACCCTCATCGGATTCGTGCAGGCGCATATCATACAGTGGCTGCCAGCCGGCCTGACCGACAACATAAGTTAGCTCGACGGTGAAATCGCCAGGTGAAAGCGCTTCGACCTCAAGCCGGGCCTCGTAACGCTGACGCGGTCGCGCCGAACGTATCTGTTCCAGTTCAGCGCGCAGTTTGGCTAACTCATTCTGGTGATCATGCTGCGCCTCTCCTAGCTCACGTAGATCTGCACGCAGCCGGATATCTTCATCCTCGAAGAAACGCATGAGTGCAGCCTGATTCTCAACGGTAACGCGACCACGGGCCAATCCCCAAGCATAATTTTCAGTGGCATTACGCATTCCGTTCAGGTGATCGATCGAAGCTTGCTTGACAGCCGCATTGTCATCGAGCGCCTGTAGCGCGGCCGAAATTCGCTCGATCTCTTTCTCCAACGCAGCGGCCGACTCGGAAGGAGTTTGAACATAATGGCGACGACGCACATCGACGCTACGCAAGCGAACCCGAGCCGTACCCTGACCCGCAGCGCGGACAGATTCCGACTCCAAGGCCAACGGCAATTCACCGATGATAATCTGATGTGATCCCTCGGCCAGAACACATTGACCGCGATTGACTACCCGCGCTCGATCCGGATAGACAACAGCGGCTACGACAGTAGTCTCAACAGGAATTTCCATACTCTCCCCTATAACACCCAATCACAGATAGGTCAGCAACGGGAATTACGACCAATTTCAGGTGCTCTCGATAGCGGCGGCGATATGGGAATCGTACCGCAGACCATGTTCACGCGCAAAACGGCGCATCGCTGTGAGAGAACGTTCCGCATAGTAACGGCCGCGTTCCTCTTTGCCCGGCCGCGGGGGCAACGGCGGCAGGATACCAAAGTTGGCTTTCATCGGCTGAAAGTCGCGTCCGGCCGCATGAGTGACGTAGTGACACAATGCTCCCAACATCGTAGTAGGAGGCATGATAACCGGATGGCGGCCGCGCAGGAGGCGAGCGGCGTTAATGCCGGCCAGCAAACCTGTGCCGGCGTTGCCGACATAGCCTTCCACGCCAACGATCTGCCCGGCAAAGAACAAATCAGCGCGATTGCGATATTGCATGGTCGGCTGGAGCATGGCGGGAGAGTTGATGTACGTGTTACGATGCATCATCCCATAGCGGGCAAATTCAGCGTCAGCCAACCCGGGAATAAGCCGGAGCACGCGCTTCTGCTCAGGCCAGCGTAAATTAGTCTGAAACCCGACGATGTTGTAAAGCGAGCCTACGAGATTATCCTGCCGCAACTGGACTACAGCATACGGTCGCCGGCCGGTGCGCGGGTCCAATAGACCGACAGGGCGCATAGGGCCAAAAGCCAAAGCATCGCGCCCACGGACAGCCATCGCTTCGACGGGCATGCATCCCTCAAAAAAATGAGGGTCCTCGCGCTCAAACTGTTTAAGCGTAATGGTCTCAGCCGATACGAGAGCCTCTACGAAGGCCTCATACTCATCACGGGTCATAGGACAATTGATATAGTCACCCTCTTCATGCTCACCTCGATCATAACGAGACTGGCGGAAAGCAATGGACATATCGATCGTCTCAGCTTGCACAATGGGCGAGACGGCGTCATAGAAATAGAGATGCTCTTCCCCAGTCAGGCGGCCGATGTCCGTAGATAACGACGACGATGTAAGCGGTCCGCTGGCGATGATGGTCGGCGTTCCAGGTATGGCAGTCACCTCTTCGCCCACTAACGTTATCCTTGGGTGGCCGGAGATGCATTCAGTCACTCTTTGGGCGAAAGCCTCACGATCGACAGCCAACGACGAGCCGGCAGGGACGGCCGTCTCAGCAGCACAAGCCAGGATAAGCGAGCCTAGCCCACGCAGTTCAGCCTTCAACAACCCAGGCGCTTTATGAGGCAGATCAGAACCAAGCGAATTGCTGCAGACGAGTTCGGCTAGCCAGGCAGTCTCGTGAGCAGGGGTTTGCACCCCCGGGCGCATCTCGTAGAGGCAAACATCGATACCGGCCTCGGCCGCCTGCCAGGCAGCTTCCGCGCCGGCCAGCCCGCCGCCGACGATGATCAATTCATTTGACATACGGCTATTCTATCACACCATCTGTGGGATCTGTTTCATACAGGCCGGAAAGCTTTTCGCTCCAGCCGCTCCAGCCGATGGTGTAAGTCAGCATGGTCAAGGCGGGCGCGAGGCGTCAACGGCCATCGCTCAACGAGAGATATCGCTTGTCGAGTCCACTGGATAGCAGCAGGGAGATCATCCTCATACCACTCATAGTATTTGGCGAGTTCGATATGGGCGCTCACGTCATCGGTAGCCGTCGATGCGATTTGTTGCCAAACGACGGCGGCTTCTGAACGGCGGTCGCTCTGTTTGTAGAGCATCCCTAATCGATAGAGTGCCTGATGATATGCCTCCATTGACAGATCGCCCTCCAGTGCCGAACGAAGTGTATTTTCAGCCAGATCGTCCAGTCCCAGATCCGCCTGCCAGCGCCCAAGGCTTAATTGATCGATCGGGTGGTCGCAACGAGATGTCGCCAGTTGACGGAAGATACGCGAAGCCAGCGTAACCATCGATAACATATCCATCTCGTTATGATAGAAGATGCCGGTCAGTCGGCGCGCATCCCCGGAACGTAAGTAATCGAGATAGAGCGAGGGAATCATCCAGCCAGGGACATCATCCTGGGTTCGTCGTAACCCGAGCAAGTTTTGCTCGAGGGAGCCTAGGGCGCAAGAGCCAAGTCGTGACCGGAATAGGCGCCGCGCCGGAGCGAGCAGATCGATATGAGGCATCTCCAGCAAACGGCCGCGCCGGCGGTTCATAAGGTAACGGCTATCCAGGAGAGGCACGTCAAACGATTTGCCGTTGAACGTGATGAGTCCCGCCTTGTCAGCCATCATGTCGTCCAGCTGGTGAAGCATCTCCGGCTCATCGCCGTGGTCGCGTAAGAAATATTGTCTGACGACCAGCACGTCTCCTTCTTCGGTCTGGCCATCGGCGATGGTCGTATGCGGCTCGAAGAAAGCCACTCCGACCATAAAAGCCAATGTACCCGCGCCGGCCAGTCCCGTCGTCTCGGTGTCCAGAAAGAGAAAATCACGGAAGTCGTTGCCGGCGATCCGGCTATCAAGCCCGTACGGCGTAGCAGCGGTAGGATCAGCCGTGAGCAGATCAGCTAGAGTATCATCGCCATGGCGATGTTGAATCGGATAAACACGATCGACGACAAAACAAGCTCCATCCTCAGCCTCGACTACGCGACCGCCAGGTAGCAAATGCTCGAGCGGCGGCGTGCCATATAAGTCGTCGCGCGCGCTGTGCAGCTGTTGCCCGCCGCCAACGGGAGCGGCCGCCGGGCGAATGTGGCGCGCACCCCGGGTGACGCCCAAGCGGCGAAGGAGGCTGCTAATCTCGTCGTTCATTTGTTCGATTTTACGTGTGCGGCCTGCGTGAGACAAGGGTTGTTAGGGAGTGATTATAATGAAGGTGTAATAGATTATGTCGCGGCTACCTTTTCAAGTCGTTCAACATTACAATAGGATTATCATGGATGTAGATAATCCGTTTTTCCATCGCGGGGCTATTCGGCATATCGAAGAATTCGTTGGTCGCGAAGCCGAAACGAATCAGATTTTAGGCCTTCTGCGCAACGGACAAAGTGTATCGCTCATCGGGCCGCGTCGCATCGGGAAAAGCTCCTTACTACTCCATCTCAGCTCTCCTCTGATTCGCGAGCAATACCGATTGAATGAATCGGACCATCTGTTCATCATGCTCGATTGCCAGGAACTAGCCGGAGCGCCACCTGAAGAGGTTTACGAACTGCTGCTTAATAATCTGCTAGATGTGGCCACCCAAACCGGCCTGACTCTGGAGATCGCAGCTCAACCCGGAACATACCGGGGGCTGGATATGGCTTTGCAGAAGGTAGATCAACACGGGGCCTCTGTCGTGGTGATGCTGGATGAGTTCGAGTTGCTGGCGGCTAATCAGCACCTGACGCCTTACTTCTTCGCTCGCCTGCGTGGATTGACCACCAAATATGGGTTAGCGTTCTTGACCGCCAGTCAGCGACCTTTATTTGCCATCACCGCCGAAGAAGCTGTGCTCAGTTCGCCCTTCTTCAATATATTTGTTACGCTGCCACTGGGTCTCTTTAGTGAACCTGAAGCGCGCGAACTATTTCACCGGCGACTAGAACGGACTTCGGTTCAGTTCTCGCCGGAGTTGATCGATTACCTGATAGAGCTTGTAGGTCTCCACCCATTCTTCCTGCATATCGCTGGCTATCACGCTGTTCAGGCTATCATTACCGGGGAGATTCGAATAGACGACACTGCAACGATCAGGGAGCAAGATTTCTATCGCCTCGACCACCCTATCGAGGTGGAAGCGGAATCCCACTTAAGCTATCTATGGCAAAACCTGACGCCGGAAGAACAGCATGTGTTGGCCATCGCCGATGGCCCCATTGAAAGCCTGAGACAACTGGAGAGGTTATGCTTACTGCAACGAGTCGACGAAAAATATCGGTATAGTAGTGAAATATTGCGCCGTTTCGTGCGACGCCAAGAAGTGCCGGGGTTAGTGCAGGCCGGCCCTTTCGTCATCGACGAACAACGCTACCAGATTTGGGGGAATGGTCGCGAACTAAGCCTGACGACATCACAATTCAGCATCCTGGTGCAATTATGTCGTCACGCCGGCCAGGTGGTTCGTGGAGAAGATCTGGAGATGACTGTCTGGGGTGATGTTCTGGTCGATGATCCGGACAGATTAAAGACACTCATTAAGCGCCTGCGCAAGGCTGTCGAACCTTACGGAAATTGGATCGTCAGCGAGCGAGGTGTGGGTTATGCCCTCCGCACACCCGAAGATTAGGCGAAGCAAGCCAGTAGCCGCCATAATATCGACACACAAAAACGGTGTGTCTCTTCATCATGTGGGCATGACTAGGGCCGCATCTGACCGTAGTTATCACCATTATCGATTATGGCAGGCTATCATCCTTCTGTGCCTGTCTTTATTCTTGCCTACCCTGACAAGCGCAAAGGCACAAGAGCGGGGACGGCCCCAGAGCTATTGGCAATATACGGCCTCCGGCCGGCTAGACACAGTCGTCACAGCTGACATTAATGGCGATGGAATCGATGAGTTTCTCATCCTCGACGAAAATGGCCGGTTAACGCTGTTGTTGGCCGACGGAAGCGAGGAATGGAGCCAGCCAAGTCCCGATCCGATTACAGCAATCGGAGTGGTTGATATTCTGGATAATCAAACGCCCGAACAAGAGATCGCTATCGCCGGCATGGGTTACCTGGCGGTTTGGGATGCGAGGGGCGATCTGGTCTGGCGAGCCTCTCTTCCGCGCACGACTCGCCCAGTCGCTATCGCAGCAATTGATTATCATTCCGACGGGCGAGGAGATGTGCTGGTGCTGCTGGCTTCGGGCCAGTTATTGGCCTATAGCGCTACCGGTGAAAACATATGGCAATTCGCCGGCCAGGAAAATGCCAATGTCGACGTCAGTCCTCAAATAGTCGTCGCCGACTTTGACGGAGATGGGGCAGACGAAATCGTGATGAGCTTATTCACGCCCCGGCGATTCAGCGAAATCATCTATCTAGACGATTATACAGTCGCATGGAGACAAGCTATTTCGCGACGCATTGCGACGCTAACCGAAGTAGCATTCGAACCAGATACCAGCTTTATCGCCGTCGGCACCAACTTTGGCCAACTGGACCTCTATGCACCGGACGGTACGCTAGTCTGGTTTCGAACTGTAAATCGTCCCATTACGAGTGCGACTTTTGTTGAGTTGGTCGATGAGCCGGCTCTCGTCGTCGGCACGGCCACCGGCAGTGTTATCAGTTACTCCCGTGAAGGTCGCCGCCTATGGACTAACAACCTAGCCAAAGATGCGAATCGCGAGGTCCAGACGATATCACCGGCCAATAGGAGGGCCGTCAATGGGCAGGTCTCGCTAAGTGTAATATTGGGACCGCCTCCAAATTCAACCCAACTCTCTGACATATTTCTGCTGAGTGATAAAGGCCAGATCCTCGCTAAAGTAGGCGATACCGATTCACCCAATCTCACACGATTGACGGACGTTAATAACGATGCCCATTATGAGTTGTTATTGGCACAATTCGCCACGCTTCAACTGTTTGGCCTCGGCATAGGGGATAGCGACTACATTCAGGAGTGGAAGTATACGCTCAACGCCGCGCCAACCGCGGCGCTGGTTGCAGATCTGGATAATGACGGGGAAGAAGAGATCGTTGTTGGCGCACACGACGGCCGCTTGCACGGCTTGAATACAGATGGCTCGGTTCTCTGGCTCAGCGCGCCCGGCAAAGAGATCACCCATCTCGAGGTCATTCATCACTCATTAACCGAACCACCGCAGGTCGTTGTCGTTCGACGAGAGCAGCCGGTAGCCGAGTATTCAAACACAAGCGAAGTGGTCAACAGCCGGCTGGAACTACGCGAAGCAACAGGAGAGCGCCTATGGGAAATCATCATCCCAGCGCAGGTCACGTCATTAGCGATCGATGATCGTCTAGGGTCGGGCACGCCAACTATTTTGGTCGGCACACAGGATGGGCAGATCATCGCCTATGATCTCAGTGGTCACAAACACTGGGAAGCAGCTGCCGCCAATCCCGCTAGTGAAATTCAGTATATAACGGTGGTAAGCGATGGCCCGGCGGGGCGGAACCCGATCATCGCAGCCAGTGGTCAAGAACTCATCCAATTGACCCCATCAAACGATGGCGTCTTATTATCGGCTTTCGCCAGATTTCCCAGCGATGTCATTGCTGCTTATCACGTCAGCCAGCCTGGAGAGACGGAGTTAGCCGTCAGGGTAATCGTTTTCACGGCCGACGGGCTCGTGCACGGCCTCAACCGTCAAGGGATCGAGATGGAACATTGGAATTGGCCCACACCCATAGGGGGAGTTCCGACCGTGATCCAGCTATCGGGGCCGGGAATTGTGGAAGCGTTCCAAAAAAACATCATCTCCTATATGGTGGCCACAGAAGATGGAACTCTGGAACAATTGGCCCTGGTAGACAATCGGCCGGCTATTACCTGGAAGATCACCAACCTGGGTTCCATTCAAGCTCTTAGCTGGGCTGACTTAAATCAGGACGGGCAGCCTGATACCGGCCTGGTCGGCTCTCGCGACGGCACTATTTACCTTTACGAACGACTGCAAACACGGAACCCCAGCCGAGTATTGGAATTACCCCTGTCGAGCAGCGTCTTTCACGTCACTCTATTGAAGCGCACCTCGCGTCAGTCGCCGGACCTGCTTGCCATCACCCATAATGGCCTCGTCCATCTGCTTCGAGAAGAAGAAAACCGACCTCCCCTGTTGACCAAACCTCAGGCGGAGGTTGAACGAGACCAATTCACAATAGGCATATCCGTCCAGGATGTGGAGAACGACGCTGTCGCCGTCCAGCTGGAACTGCGCGACGAGGCGACTGGCGCGTGGCTCCCGCAATCGGAGCAGCGACTGGCAACCGGGAACGGGCAACTATTCTGGCCGGGCGTCACCGTGCCGGAAGGAACAAGCCGGATCAACTACCGCTTTCGGTTTAATGATGGTCTATATCATGGTTATCTTACGCCCCCAATCGGCCCAGAGGTCATCGCAGGCCGCGCATCAAACGGTTCAGCCCTGATAGCGGGGGCATCATTGGGGTTCTTAGCACTGGTTGGTCTGGCTATTTTTATCCGGCAAGAACAAACACCAGGAGCACGAGCTACGCGGTTTTATAACCGGCTATCACAAAACCCCGAAAATATCCTGCCACAACTTGAACATCGATATTCCTCGGAAAGCGGCTCACCAGACTTCTTGCTGCAATTGGCAAACCGCGCTCGCCAGGCTAACGATCTGTACGTGTCCAATCTGGCCGACGGGCTCTTCTTATTAGATAACCGACCACAGGCAGGGCTGCCGATCATCACACGTGTCCTGGATGATATCGCCGGCTCCGACAATATCTGGAATGGGCTTTACCATCGACGCTTAATATTCAAGACTTGCCAAGCCCTTCTCGAAGCGCCTTCCGTCACAGAATTGGGACTCCTACGGCCACAATTCGTCCACGTCCTATCCATGCTCGAAGAGCGAAATGAACAATCGCCCATCCTGGAATCGCTCCTACCTGTGCTGACAAACATGCGTGACAGTGAGCGCGTAGACGCGGTCGATGACCGGCTAGTCTATCTCAATCAAGCTGCTGTCCGGTTGCGGCAGGTACAGGAGCAACTGGATGAGTATCCCCTCAGCATAGAGAGAACGCTGACACGAGCGATCGCTCGGCGATGGTCCGGTTTGCTGACGGCCGAAATCGAGGAGCATCGCGGCCGCGCCCAGCTTGAGGTAACCCTGAAAACCAGGCGGCTGGCTCCCAACGAACGAACACACGTCGCGATGGAGATTCATAATATCGGCCGCGCACCTGCTGAAAACATCGTAGCTACACTAAATGAGAATCCCGCCTATCGAATATGGACGGAACCTCAAATCATCCCCTTCCTCCCATCCGGCAGATCTCGGCAGGTTCGTTTCATGATCGAGCCGCAAGCTGAAGAACGCTTTCGCGTCGCCATCTCCTTGACTTATGACGATCGTAATCGTCATGATAAAACCGTGGCTTTTGGCGACATGGTCTATCTATTGCCCCCCGTACGCCAGTTCACCCCCATCGTCAATCCTTACTTGCCCGGAACGCCATTGCGTAAGGAAAGCCCATTGTTCTTTGGTCGAGAGGAGCTCTTCGATTTCATTGCCGAGCATGCCGGGATGCAAAGCCAACGGAATGTCTTTATGCTTGTGGGGCAACGACGAACGGGAAAGACATCGTTGCTCCTTCGCTTGGAAGATTATCTTCCACCTCAATTGTTGCCGGTATACATTGATTGCCAGTCACTTGGCGTGTCGCCCGGTATGCCGGCGTTGCTGCAGGAATTTGCCTGGCACATCGCCGATGCGCTGGCCGGGAAAGATATCACCGTCGATGTGCCCGAGTTCGACGAGTGGCAAACCGATCCGGCCCGTGTGTTCCAGCGTGGATTCCTGCCGGCCGTGCGTCGTTTACTGCCGGCGGATACAACGTTGCTGTTAGTCTTCGATGAATTTGAGGCGTTTGAGTCGATGGTTGCTGATGGTGTCCTGCCCCGCACATTCTTCCCTTATATGCGTCACCTCATGCAACACAGCACGGGATTAGGCTTCGTCTTTGTCGGAACACGGCGATTGGAGGAGATGAGCGCTGATTACTGGTCCGTGCTATTTAATATCGCACTCTATCGCAAGATCGATTTCCTGAGCAAGGAAGCAGCGTCGCGACTCATCCGTGAACCTGTGGCCCCGCACATTATCTATGACGATCTGGCGATCGATAAAATATTGCGCGTCACAGCCGGTCACCCATATTTCCTCCAGCTTGTCTGTTACACATTGGTCAAACAAGCCAATCAACAGAAGACGGGCTATGTGACTATCTCGGACGTCAACGTAGCCCTGGACGAAATGTTACGACTGGGTGAAGTGCATTTCGCTTATATCTGGCAGCGAGCCAATCTGGCCGAGCGCGCGGTACTATCCGCCGCAGCTCACTTAATGGATCGGAACGAACCCTTACATCCCGAAGCATTCATCGAGTACCTTCAGTCGTACAGCATCGAGTTAGATCCGATCGAAGTAACGCACGCCCTCAACGCGCTAGTGGAACGGGATATCATGCGCGAGGTGATGGAAGAAGGGAAGGCGCTTTACGAGTTACGAATAGGCCTGGTCGGGGAATGGGTGGCGCAGAACAAGAGCCTTAGCAGGCTTCATATTCACCTGGAAGGTTAAGAAGTTACAAGTCTTTCGGCCGCCAGACACCCTTAAGTTCATAGACCTCGTTCGGGAGAAATCTCTGCCAACTATCGATCGATAGACGGAAACAGGCTAGCGCAGCCGTCGGCATTCGTTCGCTATGGCCGCTGAGATGTTCGACCAACATCTCAATCCCTGGGTTATGCCCAACCATCATCAACGTGGCGATATCGTCGTTTATTTGACGAGCCAGCGCGATATAAGTATCAGGCGGGGCCAGGTAGAGTTTATCCGTGCGGAGAATATCACCAGCAAATGACGACGCCATGGCCACGCTCTCGGCCGTCGCGGCAGCCCGTTCGGCGCCCGAGGTGAGAATGAGATCGGGGACAAGGTCAAGCGAATTGAGCAATTTACCCATTCTTGGGGCGTCGCGAAGGCCGCGATCGTTTAGCGGGCGATCATAGTCGGGGAGATGGCTGTTATCCCAACTCGACTTCGCATGGCGTAGGAGCAACAACGTTTTCATGCTTCAATTCGGAAGGGCGGCTGAATAATAGAGAAGGCCTGGAGAGGCACACATATGCGCCTCTCCAGATAGACGAACAGCTACAAATCAGATTTGATCAGCAGAATCGACGATATGTCCGACCAGCCCGTATTCTTTGGCCTGGGCGGCCGACATCCAGAAATTACGGTCGGTGTCCTCTTCGACTTTCTCGATTGACTGGCCCGTCTGCCGAGCGAAGATCTCGTTGAGTCGCCGACGCATCTTGATAATCTCCTGGGCTTCGATGGCGATATCGGACGCCTGGCCCGTGGCGCCGCCGGCCGGTTGATGGAGCAGAAAACGAGTGTTCGGCAAACTATAGCGATTCTCAAGATCGGCCGCAGCGTAGATCAAGGCGCCGGCGCTGGCAACCCAGCCCGTCCCAATAATCTTCACTGGGGATTGAACGAACCGGATCATATCATAGATAGTGTCGCCCGATTCCACATGCCCGCCCGGGGAATTGATGAAGATACGAATCTCATCGTGCGATTCGCCATCCATGACCAGCAGTCGCTTGGTCACATCCATGGCTACGTTCATGTCAATGGGGCCGTAGATAAGAATAGTTCGGTTCTTTAACAGACGCTCTTCGACGGAAGTTGGGCGATCGCCCTTCTTGCCGGGTTCCTCTTCACCATTCTCATCCGGTTCCTCAATCGGTTCGATTTCGGGAAAGTCGTCATCGTCGTCCATGGTGGGGACGCGTTGCGCAAGGTCATTCATATAGTCACGCTCCTCAGAGTAGTCAACTGGTAAACGCACCAGGAATCATCATACAAAATCACAATCTCTATACAAGTTATCGGCGCAGATTCGAGAATGCCTTCAGGCCCGGATAAATAGCCGCGTCACCCAGATCGTCTTCAATGCGCAAGAGCTGATTATACTTGGACACGCGGTCACTGCGGGCCGGAGCGCCCGTCTTGATCTGCCCCGCATTAAGAGCAACGACCAGGTCAGCAATCGTAGAATCCTCTGTCTCGCCACTACGATGAGATACGACGGCCGTCCAACCATGATGCTGCACCAGGTTGACGGATTCAATGGCTTCGGTCAAAGTACCGATCTGGTTCACTTTACAGAGCAAGCTATTAGCCGCCTTGCGATCCAGGGCCATTTCGATACGCTTCACGTTAGTAACCAGCAGATCATCACCCACAATTTGTAGACGATCGCCCAAGCGTTCTACCATTAGCGCCCAATTATCCCAGTCATCCTCATGAAGGCCGTCTTCGATAGAGATAATCGGATATTTATCGACCCAGGATTCCCAGAAGTCAACCATCTCGCGGCCGGTCAGAGTCTTGCCCTCAACTTTCAGGTGATACTTGCCATCCTCATAGAACTCCGATGCCGCCGGGTCCATAGCCAACATAATCTGCTCTCCGGCGACATAACCGGCCTCCTTGATCGCTTCCAGGATCAAGTCCAGCGCCTCGCTATTAGCTGAGACTCGTGGCGCGAAACCACCCTCATCGCCGACCGTTGTTCCGTATCCCTTCTTACTGAGTACCTTCTTGAGGCTATGATAAATCTCTACACCCCAACGCAACCCGTCACGATAGGTGGGCGCGCCCACGGGCATGACCATGAACTCCTGCATGTCTGTCGCTCCCGCGGCGTGCTTTCCTCCGTTCATGATATTCATCATCGGAACCGGAAGCGTTCGGCCTCCCACACCACCCACGTAGCGATAGAGCGGCATATCCTGACTGGCGGCGGCGGCATGGGCTACGGCCAAAGACACGCCCAGAAGCGCATTAGCCCCCAGGCGCTGTTTGTTTTCCGTGCCATCCAGCTCGATCATAGCCAGGTCGATGCCCGCCTGATCCGTCACCGGCCAACCAACAAGCAGTTCGGCGATCTCGTCGTTGACCGCATCTACCGCCTGCAGAACCCCTTTACCACCATAGCGTTTTTTGTCTCCGTCCCGTTTTTCCCAGGCTTCGTGGACACCCGTCGAGGCGCCGGACGGCACCATCGCTCGCCCCATCACGCCCTCGAACAAAGTTACTTCGACCTCCACAGTCGGATTACCGCGCGAATCAAGAACCTCGCGCGCTTGTACTGATTCAATGTAATCCATTGAAAATCTCCTTCGTTGGTAAGTAGCTAAAAGTAGTTGCGGCACCTGAAACTATACTTACTTCCGCCCCATCCCGCAAGCTTCACCCTCCTACGCTCAGGCGGTGAGAGCTTCTCTTAGGCGCTTGCCGATGTACCAACCCGGGGCTATAACTCCCCTATGGTCAATGCTGTCAGGCCCCAACTAAACCAGGCCCCTCCCTCATTATGGCGGGATATTCTTCACGACCTGCAAGACGTTTTCGACCTTCACAGCGTATGCGCCAGCTTCTCGCTCTATGTGGCCAAACATCTGAGTTGCCAAGCGTTAGTGGCATTAGCGGACAGCGATGAACCGTCCTATAGTCTATGGATCTCGAACCCTGACGGCTCAACAAACCAGGAGCGATGGCTCGCGAACGAGGCAGGCATCGATAATTTACTGGCTAGCGATCATCCCGCTTACCTCGACAAACTGGACATACCGGCTTCCGAAGTCATGTCCAGCCAACTATGGCTACAGGCACGCCGTAGACTGATCATTGCCCCCATTGTCCAGAGAGAACAATCTCGAGCGCCTCACCCGCCGGTTTTATTGGCCTTGGTCGACCCGCCTGAAAACAGCGACATCGATCTCGAGTTGATAGGACAGATCAGCAACCTGTTACGCGTGTTCCTGGGACGGGCTGCGTTGAGGGAAGCAACTGATCATCGTATAGCAGAATCGGCCATCGTCTCAGAGATCAGCCAGGCGCTTGGCGCAACGGTAAGTATCCAGGAGATCTACCAGCTATTAGCCGGGCCGATCCGACAAACGTTAAACGTCGAGACGCTATCCATGGGCCTCGTTGAAGTTGCCACAGGCGACATTCTCTTTCCCGGGGAGTTAATGAGGCCGGCGTCTGCTCATTCACCCTCAGTACGACTTAAACGCGGCCAGGGCATCGCCGGCTGGGTTGCCGAGCATAAAGAGCCTGTCATCATTAACAACGCCTATTCGGATAGGCGATTCTTTTTAGACATTGATCGGAGCTCGGGGTTCCGGACTCAATCGATGATCTGTATTCCCCTAATAGTAGGCGGCCGAACCATCGGGGTGTTGCAAGCCATCAATCGATTGTCCGGCGAATTCACCGGGCATGATTTGCAGTTGATACAAAATCTGGGCGGCCCTGTAGCAGCGGCGCTCGAAAATGCCAACCTTCGTGCAGAATTAGTGGCTGAATCGCAGCGAATAGAGGTGTTATTTGAGCATATCTCCGAGGGGTTAGTAACGATCAATCGTGGCGGCATCATTAGTAAGGTTAATAACGCCTTCAGCACCCTCCTTGGACAAGACGAGGCCAACCTAATCGGTAGTCCAATCGATGAACACTTGCATACTCAGCGAGGTGAACTGGATTCACTGGTTACACGGGTATTCGATTCAGAAGGGGAGATGCTGCTGGCGGCCGATCTTTTGCGCCCAGACGGCCGCGTGATGCCGGTCATCGTTAGTGGGGTGGCTATCGAGAACAAGGCTGGAAATGCTGAGGAAGCTGTCCTCGTCTTCAGCGACGTTACCCAAGTCCATGAAGTAGAGCGGATGCGAGACGACTTGTTCGATACAATCGCCCAGGAATTGCGAACCCCGCTAGCGACAATTCTGATGTACTCTCGTTTGTTACAAGAGGGGAAAGCGCGACAGCCCGATAAAGCCGCGCGTTTCCTGGGTGTCATCGAGCGTGAAAGCGACCGCTTACAGCGCATGATCCGGCAAGTATTGGATATAGCTAAAATGGACGCCCACGAAATCCTGCGAGGGCCAGCAGCCATAGAACTGAATCCAATTATCGAGGACATACTCCCACCCTTCGCCGAACGAGCCGTTCAAAAAGGGCTGCTCTTCCGACAGCGAATCGCTCCCGACTTGCCGCCTGTGATCGGCAACACCGAGGCAATCGAACTGATACTGGAAAATCTATTAGATAACGCCGTCAAATTCACGCCGTCGGGTAATGTCCAGGTCAACATCCGGCACGAAGAGGGCAACGTTATAATCGAGATAAGCGATGAAGGTATTGGTATCCCACCACAGTCGATGCGGCACCTCTTCAAGCGCTTCTATCGCACACAAACAGCCATCGAACGTGGCGTCGCCGGCACCGGCCTGGGCCTCTACATGGTAAATGAGATCCTTAAGAACTATAATGGAAGGATCAGCGTACAGAGCACACTTGGTGAGGGGTCAGTATTCACGGTCCAGTTACCCATCGCTCCACTCTGATTCAATACATCATTATGCGAAGCAATACCATTTATCTTGACCATGGCGCGACCACACCCGTTCATCCAGCGGTCATGGAGGCGATGGCTCCCTACTGGAATGAGCATTTCGGGAATCCGTCATCACACCACCATACAGGATATAATGCCGCGCGAGCAGTGGAAGAGGCGCGCGAAACCGTAGCGGACTCGCTGGGCACGCAACCAGGCTCCGTCATCTTCACCGGATGTGGATCGGAAAGCAACAACCTGGCTCTGCGCGGCGTAATGTTATCCGCGCGCGCCGCAGGGAAAGGCGAGCATCTTATCACAAGCGCTATTGAACATAGCGCGGTATTAGAAACGGCGCGCCAGCTACGCGACTATTACGGATTCGATCTGACCATTTTGCCCGTTGATAAATTCGGCCAGGTGCGAATAGAGGATGTCGAAGCGGCACTGCGCCCGGATACAAGCCTTATCAGCGTGATGGCGGCCAATAACGAAGTCGGCACGCTCCAACCGTGGCAAGAGATAGGCGCATTAGCACGGTCACGCGGGATCGCCTATCACACCGACGCCGTTCAACTTGTCGCCATGCGACGCTGGCGCCTGGATAACGA
The DNA here is from genome assembly GCA_019454405.1 of Promineifilum sp. GTDB lineage: Bacteria > Chloroflexota > Anaerolineae > Promineifilales > Promineifilaceae > Promineifilum. The sequence goes on along the minus strand of JACFOH010000009.1, from coordinate 3,019 downwards.
GCCAATTGACCTGATGACCATAGCCCCACACAAATTTTATGGGCCAAAGGGCATCGGAATCCTTATCCGGCGATCGGAAATCGATCTTGTCCCATCTCAAACGGGTGGCGGTCACGAGGGCGGGTTGCGGGCGGGCACGCTCAATGTCCCCCTCATCGTCGGGGCGGCCGAAGCATTACGGTTGGCTATGGTCGAACTGGATGAACGACGCGCCCATGTATTGGCCCTGCGCGACCAACTTATGAACAGACTCACCCAGGCCATGCCCGAAAGCGTCATCATCACAGGTCACCCCACGGAGCGGCTGGCACACAACGCGAGCTTCGCCTTCCGCCATATCAGCGGCAATGATTTACTCATGCATCTGGACATGGCCGGTATCGCCGCCAGCAGTGGATCTGCATGCAGCAGTGGCGATCCCAAGCCATCGGCCGTTCTGCAGGCGCTCGGATTAGAGCCAGAATGGACAAAGGGCGGCCTGCGGTTGACCATCGGAACACAGAATACGGCAGCCGACATCGATTACACGGTAGGCAAACTACAAGAAATCGTTGAGGCGCTTTCGACTATTGAGCACAGCTTCTCGACCGCGATCCATTGAACATCATGAACCCTATGCCCATGAGTGAAACCCGAACCGGCGAGCGACGGCGAATCGTCGTAGCCATGAGTGGCGGCGTCGATAGCTCCGTCGCGGCAGCATTATTAGTCGATCAAGGTCACGAAGTCATCGGCATGATGCTGCGATTATGGAGTGAGCCAGGAACAGGGACGAGTGCGCCGACGAATCGTTGCTGCACGCCGGATCAAATGGCTGACGCCCGTCGCGTAGCTGACCGGCTGGGTATTCCATTCTACGTTGTCGATGCACAACAACATTTTCGACAAGCGATCGTCCAGTTCTTCATCCGCGAGCACGAGGCAGGCCGTACACCCAACCCATGCGTAGAGTGTAATCGTCAGATTCGCTTCACCTACTTGCTGGAAAGAGCAATGGCCTTGGGCGCTGACTATCTGGTCACGGGCCATTACGCCAGAGTGAGCCAGGTTGGTGGCAAATATAGTTTGTTGCAAGGACTCGATTCAAACAAGGATCAGTCCTATGTCTTATACACCTTGCGGCAAGATCAATTAGCGCGTGTCTTCTTTCCTATCGGTGACTACGCCAAGCCGGAAGTGCGAGACCTGGCACGACAATATGGATTGCTCGTCGCATCCAAACGGGAAAGTCAGGACCTTTGTTTCCTGAAAGATGGCGACTATAGGCGCTTTCTGCGCGAGAACAGCCTCCAGGTTCAGGCGGCCGGCCCTATTCTTGATGAAGATGGCCACGAATTAGGACAGCATGAAGGGTTGGCTTTCTACACTATTGGGCAACGAAAAGGATTAGGTATCGCCGCGGCCGAGCCGCTCTTCGTATTACGCAAAGACCTGGAGCGCAACGCTCTTATCGTTGGGCCGCGTACAGCCCTGGGCGTACGTGACCTGGTGGCAACCGGGGTGAATTGGATCAGCGGTGAAGTTCCAGCCGCCCCATTCCTCGCTCAGGTAAAAATCCGATATAAGGCGACTGCGCTCGAGGCAACCGTTTGGCCCATCGGAGCGGACCAGGCCAGGGTGCGCTTCGCCGAGCCGGCCTTCGGCGTGACGTCGGGGCAAGCCGCCGTATTCTACGACGGCGAAGCGTGTCTCGGCGGCGGTCTTATTGCCAACGATCAAGCCCTTGAAATCATGGTCGAGGACGATCGATCGGGGGAGTACGCACTCTGATGATGGAAATTCCTGGTTCCGCGTCTAGCCTCGTTCTAGGTTTCTTGCTGGCCACCATATATGGCGGCGTGTTCCACGTCGTCTTTGGCGGATCGATCCGGCGCATCCTGCTCTATTTGGCCGCAGCCTGGGCAGGATTCTTCATCGGCCAGTTCGTCGGCGATTTCCTGAATTTTGAACTGCTAAAGTTGGGGAAGCTTCACCTTGTCAGCGCCAGCATCGGCGCATGGCTTGCACTATTCGGCGTGTGGTGGCTCATGGGGCAGGAGCCGGGGCACGATTGAGGTAAGCAGTCATCCTTGGTATACTAAGGGGTGGGGTTAATGTAATGAATGATGCTCCTTATCCAGTATCAGCAAGCACATCAGATTCGACTGCGCAGAGCGAGCCTCTCATTCCGCGCAAGTATATTATTGGCGGCGTCATTATTACGCTGATCATTTCGGCCTTATTTATCGCGCTACTCGCCTATCTGGCCATAAATTATGCGGATACTATCCTGGTCGTCCGCGATATCTTTATCATCGTGCTCGGGTTAGTATCATGTTTGTCGGGGGTCGTATTAATCCTTCTGCTCATCAGCATTATACGACTTATCAACATGATAGAATTCGAACTGAAACCGATATTGTTAAAGACAAATGATACGTTGGGTACTATCCGGGGAACAACGGTTTTCATGAGCGAAAATATAGTCCGGCCCGCGACGAAAGCCAGCAGCTACGTAGCGGGAATCCGTCGCGGCATCGAAATCCTGGTCGGTGACCCAAGGCGAAATATAGGCAAATAAATAGCTTGTGGCTGCCAATCTATCTAGGAGAAATGGAAGTGAACGATAACGATAATAATCTGGGGGCTTTTCTTGCCGGTTTTGTCATCGGGGCGCTTGTAGGCGCTGCCACTGCTCTGATCCTCGCCCCGCAATCCGGCCCTGATACTCGGCAGAGATTGGTTGACGTTAGCACCGATTTCCGCCATTCGGCCGAATCCACTACGCGCGAGTATCGCGATCGGGCGAGCAGCATGATCTCGGATACGCGACAGCGTGCACAGGACTTGACGGAACAGGTCCAGGATCAGGTGCGCATCGTTTTAGACACGGGAAAGGGGCAGGTCGAGGAAATCGCGACGAAACTGAACAATGGAGAGGTAAACGGCAAAGAGTAAGCCGATTCGACGTTAAAGGTTTGTCTGATTACTCAGGCCAGCGACTTGACCGATGAACAGTCGATGACCTTCTATATATTCA
>JACFOH010000032.1 GCA_019454405.1 Promineifilum sp. | reverse complement strand
CGTCCAGCCGCCAGATGCCGTGTTCGGCCCATTTGAGGTGGAGGCGGTTGTCGATAGGACTGAAATAGGTCTCCAGGCTATGCGTCGAACGTATACGATATTCACCGCGAAGGCCTGTTCGTATATCTTCAAATTCATGAAGGGAGGGTTCTGACTTCCAACCGTAATAATATTCTTCTAACAGACCTAACATAGGCCATTCATAGATACCCTCACTTGACTTATAACGTGTTTGCTCCATAGCTACAAATGAGCTAGCAGGCCATTGTCGCTCGATAACCCAGCCGGGGTAGGCTTCGTACGGCGGCGCATCAATCAAAATTGTGTTACTCGCGATCGACGTCTCATAATCGAATTGGTGCTGTCCCAGTACATCGACTTTGTAATCCCATTCCCAGTCGCCGATGGCATTGCGCCAGGAGTACCGAATGCCTTGTGTTTCAGGGTTCCCGGTTACGAACATTGAACGATCGTTTCGCGTTGTTCGCACGGTTCGTAAAAGCAAATTCGGATGGCCAATCCCTTCATTAGATAGATCATAGAAGGCAAATGGGGTTTCAAAATTAGGACTATTCAACTGCCCTAGCAATATGCGCTTGATGGAGTAAAGAGAATAGGAGCAGTTTTGGTTGCGTACAGTGACTAATTCGGAGAAGAACCTGATCTGGCCTGTCGCCCAGTTGACAACAATCGGAGGCCGAAAAGTATTTGTCGGCGGCTGCTCGGAGCCACCTTCATAAGCGACGAACGGCCATTGCGACGACACGCCTAATTCAACCGACAACGGTGTATCACATTTTCGCTCCGCATAGGAGGTACGAAGGTCTCCTCGATTTGGAAACTCCGGCAACATCGTGCGCCAATCCCAATCAGGAATGCCATCCCGATCGGTATCTCGAACCATGATGTGCGCGTTTGGGTCGGTCGGCTGGAGTAGTTGTGTCCATAGCGTATTATCCGCTCCCCACATAGCGTAGACCCGGCCGTAGACGGTAATGTCGAGGTTGTAGTTAACTATTCCATCACGCACCCACCAGCCATCGATTGCCGTTAGTATAATCGTCGGGGTAAGGTTACTCGGCAAAGACGGGTAGCCGTCCATAAATTCGATCGGAACGTACGCCGCATCAGGAGACGTGTCATAGACCTCAGCAACCGAATCCGTCCTGTCCGCTTTCTTTGTAATACGCGCAACTAACGCCGGCCGTTCAGGCCCTTCAGCGGGTAAATAGTAGACGAAGTAAACCTCTCCCGGTTCGCCACGCATCACATCATCAACCGTAACCGACGGCAAACTATACGACGCGACTATTGGCTCCTCAGCTTCTTGCGCCGCGACGATCCTGTTGACATTCAACTGACTTAGGAGAAGCAGTAACGCCAGACAGAGAGCCGCTTTAAGATGGGTGTAAGGGGTCATTCTCCTTGCAACCATTTCAATCTCAATCGTTTAACATACGCTCTATAACAGATGATAGGCCCATCGACCGCAAATTTCGGGTTAAAACTATCGGATAACCCCTTATCGCTCCTCCCTTTCCCCAATACGTTAGGAAGTAACAGCTGATATCCTCATCCTAACCATCCGTGCGACGCCCAGGGTCGTCTCTTTCCATCGAAAACCACAGGCCGAATAAACAGCGATGGCCGGCTGATTATCGACATAAACATCCAGGTAGGTCTCTTGCAGGCCCAGCTGTGTCTCGGCGAAATTAACAAGAAGGTTCGTCGCTTCTTTGGCCAGCCCCTTGCCTCGAGCCGCAGACTCTCCGATCATAAGCCGACCAAACTCACCCCGTCCTGTTCCCCAGTCGATATTATAGAGTGCAATCTGGCCCACCGCCTTTTTCAACACGGCCGTTTCCTCGATAATGAAGGTGAAATCGTTATCTTTCGTTAGGTAATGTTCGAACCATTCGCGATGTCGTTGAGAATCAATTCGATCGGTTGTTAAGAACCATCGCCGGATAGCGTCATCATTACGCCACGCTAGCGTCATCGGTAGATCTTCTTCGCGAAGCGGCCGCAACAAAACCTCGTCTCCCCTAATATAAGGCATCTCTGGCTTCGTCATCATTGGCTCATCGAGGTCGCTTTTCGAAGCGCATCAGCAATGCGACCGACATCGGAGTAAGAAAGACGCATGTGCATGGGCAGCGAGATCAGCATGTCGCTGGCCTTGGTCGCCCGGGGGCAATCGTGATTGCCGGCATACATCCGGTAACGTGCATTACTCATATAGTGAACTCCCGGATAGATCTGCTGGGCATTCAGAGCCAGGACAACCTCGTCACGGTTATCCACCATCACCTGGTACAGGTGGCGCGACGATTCGCAATCCGGCGGCTGAGGAATAGTTGCGATCAAATCATCTCCGGCGAAAAGATTATCATACCAGGACGCCAATTGCCGGCGGTAAGCGTTATCCTGGTCAACGTATTTGATCGACACCAAACCCATCGCCGCCATAATGGAATTGCCGTGATACTTGAACCCCAGATGTTCCACATCATACATCCATTTGTAAGCGCCCTGTCCAAGCGTCCGGCTATAGGTATCCTTGTTGATGCCTAACCACGCCCATTTCCGAACCTCTTCATCCAACTTCGGATCTCTGAAACATATCATGCCGGAATCCGCCGTGGGCATATTCTTGACGGCCTGGAAGCTGAATACGGAGACGTCCGCCTCTGCTCCAACATGCTTGCCATGCAACCGCGTGCCAGTCATATGTGCGGCATCGAGGATGAGTCGCAATCCCTTTTGACGGCAGATCTGGGCCACTTCCTCAAGCCGGCCGGCGCTACCGCCCATACCAACGAACATCACAGCCCGCGTCCGCGGTGTAATTCGCTCCAGAACCGACTGCGGAGATAAACACAAGTATTCGTCAACATCGGCGAAGACGGGCGTCAGACCCTCATAAAGGATCGCGTGATTCGTGGACACAAAGGTGAGCGGGGTCGTGATCACCTCATCACCGTCTTGCCAGCCATCGCTCTCCTTTAGCAATCGAACGGCCAAGTGCAAGCCCGATGTCGCCGAATCCAGGAAATACGCATGGGGCAGGTCGGTATAGTCGCGCCAGGCCTGCTCAAGGTCGAGCGTCTTGTAACCTAGTCCTGTCCATCCTTTTTCAAGGCATTCACGGATCTGTTCAAGCGTCTCCTCAATTCGAAACGTCGGCACAAATAGTTGAATAGGCTCAGCCATCTCTTCAATTCCTCCCAAACCGCAGCACTTGGCGCTACTATCGTCCAATAAGGCCGATAGCGCGCCTCATTATCGAATTGATATACCACCAGCCCGCGTCAAATAGCGCACGCAGGTCGGCAAACAGGGGCGGCCGCCGAAATTCGAAGGCTTCTCTTAGCTCAGATTTATAAGAGCCGCAGACCGCGTCCATGGAATGTTTTTGCGAAATAACTCGCCAGCTCTCCTGAACAATCCGCTGTCGCAACTCACAATCGGCGAGGAGTTCTCGTATAGCTTCCGCCCACGCCGACGGGGAGTTTCCCACAAGGATGCCGGTTCTTCCATGATCGATTATGTCCGAATATGGCGGAACATTCGAGTAAATCCCTGGCGCGCCCAGCCCGGTATAGTCCAGAAATTTGGCCTGGAACTTGCAGGCATGAAAGCGGGAAGCGGGTAAAGGCGCCAAGGCGATAGCCCAGCCAAGCGTCCTACGAAATGAAAGCCATTCTTCAAAGCTCATTGACTTATGGTATTCGGTGACAGATTCCAGTTCGACTGGAATATCAACGATTGGTCCAATGACTTGAAATCGAAACGGTATCCCCTCTTGTCGTAATTGGACAAGCGCCGGAACGACAAATTCTTGCACCTGTTTTCTATTGGCGATATTTCCGGCATAACCAATGCTCGGCGGGCCGGCGGAACTCAGTTGTTCGGGCGCTTCCTCTTGCAGGTCAACGACAGGAACTCTTAACACCACCGCAGAGATCTTATGCGATATATGAGCTTGAATGATCTCGATCAATCGCGGGTTGGCCACCGCCAGGACATCCGCCGTCCGGAGAACATCGACGATGCTGCGACGATTATCAGGGATCTCATAGACGCCGGGCGTCTCCGGTTCTGTCCGCGGCACCTCGAAAATATTATCGTCCCAATAAGCAATAATGTACCGGCCGAGGCGGCGAGCGATCTTGGTGGCTACCGCAGCATGAGGCGTAAATCCCCGGACGACATACAGCACATCACACCACAGAAGATGGACGAACAGGCCCAGCTCCCAGGGGTACGCCTCGCGAATCTCGCAAAACCCTTGAGTCTCCAGAGCCTCAAACGGCCATTTAGCGACCAATTTGTAGCTGGGACCTGACTCGCCTTTCAGGAGAAGTATGCGGGGCAGCCTCATACCTCGACCATGAACTTTCTTATTTGAGGACAAAATTCCATCTCGAACTTCAATCAATCCCCTCTATGCCATCATTTCAACCCTGCTCAAACCGGATTGCGTGGCGCCACTGGCGTTCAACAAGGCCGATAGCGCGCCTCATTATCGAATTGATATACCACCAGCCCGCGTCAAATAGCGCACGCAGGTCGGCAAACAGGGGCGGCCGCCGAAATTCGAAGGCTTCTCTTAGCTCAGATTTATAAGAGCCGCAGACCGCGTCCATGGAATGTTTTTGCGAAATAACTCGCCAGCTCTCCTGAACAATCCGCTGTCGCAACTCACAATCGGCGAGGAGTTCTCGTATAGCTTCCGCCCACGCCGACGGGGAGTTTCCCACAAGGATGCCGGTTCTTCCATGATCGATTATGTCCGAATATGGCGGAACATTCGAGTAAATCCCTGGCGCGCCCAGCCCGGTATAGTCCAGAAATTTGGCCTGGAACTTGCAGGCATGAAAGCGGGAAGCGGGTAAAGGCGCCAAGGCGATAGCCCAGCCAAGCGTCCTACGAAATGAAAGCCATTCTTCAAAGCTCATTGACTTATGGTATTCGGTGACAGATCTCAGTTCGGCCGGAACATCAACAACCGGGCCGACAACTTGAAATCGAAACGGCACCTCCTCTTGTCGTAATTGGACAAGCGCCGGGATAACAAATTCCTGCAACTGAACTTTATGAGCTATATTCCCGGCATACCCGATGATTGGCGGGTCGGTAGGACTCAGTTGTTCGGGCGCTTCCTCTCGCAGGCCAACAGCAGGGCATACTAGTACAACTCCGAGGCTATTAGACTCAGCACGAGTGTGAAGAACCTCAATCAACCGTTCATTAGCTACCGCCAGGATATTCGCCATCCGCAGAATATCGACCATGCTATTTCGAATATCGTCTGCTTCATATGATGTGGGCTGCTCCGGCGCTTGTCTTGGAACCTCAAAGAGATTATCATCCCAATAAGCCACAATGAATCGGCCTAAGCGATTGGCCATACGGACAGCAAGAGCCGCCAAAGGCGTGTAACCCCGAACAACAAAGACGACATCACACCATAAAATATGAGCGAGAATGCACAAGTCCCAAGGCTCGGCCGTACGCACCTCACATAAGCCACGGGATTCCAACTCCGCAAACGGATAGCGAGCACATAACTCAAAACTGGCTCCCGGTTCTGCTTTCAGAAGAAGAATCCGAGACAGGTTGCGCGGTTTCATAGAATACTTTCACCAAGGATGTCATTACGGCAGATTGTTATTTCGATCTCGAAAGCGTTTGGTTGGCCACATCCAACCATTCATGCTCCAGATGAACAACACCTTGCGCGGAACCGACTGTTCTTCCAACCCCGTACAAATCAGTAGGCAGAATCGTAAATCTGACCGCATCGCTAACACGATCGCATCTCTCTATACTCGATCCCTCAAATACATTCAAAGTCACAGAATACATCCCCTCAAGCAATCGAATTGCCGGAAAGTGAAGCGTCAATGTCACTTCTTCACCCTCTCGCGCCCTCAATTCCAATCCATGCAGGGCCGTATCAGCCAACATAATAGCGCGTCCGCTATCCACTTCAACTAACTGTACGCTGACCCAAAACTTCATTTCCTGCTTGACTAGCAGTGTCATGGTCAGGTAAACATCATCTTGAGAGAAGAAATCTTCACGTGGCGAACCGTTTAAGGTGTCCGTGATAACGCAATCGATAAAGCGAATTTCGCCTGTCCCAAACCGATCCGTTCTCTGGGCAATCGATTGAGCTAACGAACTATTACGATCAAGGTATTGTCTGACTACCTGCTCAGGGGGGCCTATAGTCACCAATTCACCGTTGTGGAGTAGCAAGCAATTCCGCACAAGTGAAGTGATGGCGCCCATATTATGGCTGACGAACAAAACAGTCCGGCCACCGTCAGCTATCTCTCCCATCTTCCCCAGGCTTTTCTTTTGAAACTTGGCGTCGCCCACGGCCAGCACCTCATCCACAACGAGGATCTCCGGCTCCAGATGGGCGGCCACGGCGAAGGCCAGCCGCACATACATGCCGCTGCTGTAGCGCTTGACCGGTGTGTCGAGGAACCGCTCCACCTCAGCGAAGGCCACGATCTCGTCGAACTTGCGCTTGATCTCGGCCCGGGTCATGCCCAGGACGGCGCCGTTGAGATAGATATTCTCCCGGCCGGTCAGTTCCGGGTGGAAGCCGGTGCCCACCTCCAGCAGGCTGGCCACCCGCCCCTTGATGGTCACTCGCCCGGCCGACGGCTCGGTGATGCGGCTCAACACCTTGAGCAGGGTGCTCTTGCCCGCCCCGTTGCGGCCGATGATGCCAACCGTCTCGCCCCGCCGGATCTCGAAGCTGACGTCGCGCAGCGCCCACATTTCCTCGTGCGTGTCGCCCACGATCAGCGGCCTGCCCCGCGCCAGGTCACGCGTCTTATTCCATAGGCCGCGCGCGTTCTCCATCAGTACATCCCGCAGCGCGAGATAGCTGCCGTTCTCGGCCTGGTGACCGATCGTATATTTCTTGCCGAGGCCCTCGGCTTTGATCACGACGTCGGACATAACTAAATCAAATCGGCGAAACTCTTCTCCATCTTTTGACAGGATACAATTGGCTCATCGGCCCTCCTCCATGCCGGCGGGCTTCGCGCCCGCGGTCAGGATGCGGCGCTCGAACGCGAGAACACTGTCAGCTTGCATAGCCGGATCGTCTTCGGCAAAGACCCTGCAAATCGGGATACCCGCGGCCTCGGCCCGCCGTGCCAGCTCTTCGCAATTGGCGATTTCTGCCTCGACCACCCGCATCAGCCCATCTTCATCCAATCCGATATGATGGGGAACGATGTCGTCAGCTTCCTTATCCCTTCGCTTGATCCTTTCCACCACGGTCATGCTGCGCCTCGGCATGACAAAGACCAAGGCACGGCCGAACATCACCCTTGAGAACTCTTCGTCCGGTAGCGCGTTGATCTCTTCGCTGAAGTTCTGGCAGAGTCCTTCGTGAAGCCAGAATCCACCCGTTGACTGGCTGTTAAATATCTTGATATCAGATAGAGCGACCCAGCTGGAGTATCTCATCAGGAGGGTCTTACGGAAGCCGTTTAGTCTCCATCCTTCCAGGGTGCGCGCTTTGGCGTAAAGAAGCTGCCACTGCATTGCGCCGTCGATCGCGTCGTCACGAATCTCAGATTCCAACTGAGCGATGTTTTCCCAATAGCGCCAATCGCCGAGAACGCGATTCTTTATCCCGTCGAGAAGGGTCGTCTTGCCAACGCCTGAAGGGCCAACAAATTCCAGATAATATCCATCGGTATCCAGGAGCTTCCTGGCCCGAACACGCGCGCGCGCCCGAACCAGAACCCCGCGAAGCCTGGTTCTCGTCAGGAGCAGGTCAACAGTTCCAGTCATATTGCCCCAGGTATTCAGTGGACCAGGCCATGCGCGGCCTGACAGCGCCGGAGGTTCGTCCAAACCAGGTGCCTTGACGCGGCTCTGTCTCTATCACATCAAAAACCAGCGCCTCCTCGAGCGTGTAAATCGTCTTCGTGTCGCTTTTGTAGAACCGCAGATAGATTCGATGTTGGCCTGTATTCAGGAACTTGGCCGGTATCACACAAATACTTCGATACCGACCGGTTCGCAATGACATGGCCTGCCAGCCAGAATCTTCAGAAGACGCTGTGGTAAAGGCGATGATCTGTTGTTCCACATAGACCCTCAGGTTCACATGCAACCGCACCGCCGGATCGAACTGCCAATACTCCACCCCAATCTTGAGCGGCGTCTCACGCGGCATATCGGTAACACCGCGGTCATCTTCCGGTTCGATCCACACGCGATGCAGGCGCACCATCTCGTTGCCGGGGGCGGTGGCCAGGTCGTCCCAACGCTGTTCATGGAGCGCGGCCGTTTGCAAACCGAGATAATCAGCGACGATGTCGCCCGCCATCCCATCATCTTGCATCTTGCCCTCATGGAGCCAAATGGCCCGGGGACAGAGGCTGCGCAGTGCGACCATATTATGACTCACAAACAACACCGTCCGCCCCTCCCTGGCCACATCCCCCATCTTCCCCAGGCTCTTCTTTTGGAATGCCGCGTCCCCCACCGCCAGTACCTCGTCCACGACAAGGATCTCCGGCTCCAGATGGGCGGCCACGGCGAAGGCTAGCCGCACATACATACCGCTGCTATACCGCTTGACCGGCGTGTCGAGAAACCGCTCCACCTCGGCGAAGGTCACGATCTCGTCAAACTTGCGCTTGATCTCCGCTCGCGTCATGCCCAGGATGGCGCCGTTGAGGTAGATATTCTCCCGGCCGGTCAGCTCCGGGTGGAAGCCCGTGCCCACCTCCAGCAGGCTGGCCACGCGCCCCTTGATGGTCACTCGCCCGGCCGACGGCTCGGTGATGCGGCTCAACACCTTGAGCAGGGTGCTCTTGCCCGCCCCGTTGCGGCCGATGATGCCAACCGTCTCGCCCCGCCGGATCTCGAAGCTGACGTCGCGCAGCGCCCACATTTCCTCGTGCGTGTCGCCCACGATCAGCGGCCTGCCCCGCGCCAGGTCACGCGTCTTATTCCATAGGCCGCGCGCGTTCTCCATCAGTACATCCCGCAGCGCGAGATAGCTGCCGTTCTCGGCCTGGTGACCGATGGTGTATTTCTTGCCGAGACCCTCGGCTTTGATTACGACATCGGACATAACTAAATCAAATCGGCGAAACTCTTCTCCATCTTCCTGAACTGGCTGATGCCAAACCACAGGAAAAAGGCGACGACGACAAGGCTGACGATGAAACTCGTCCCGAAGAGCGGCGCCTCCCCACCCAGAATGCACCAGCGAAAGCCTTCGATGACGCCCACCATCGGATTCAGACCATAGAGCGCGCGCCACCTTTCCGGGATGGTCTGGCTGCTGAACCCCACGGGCGAGACATAAAGGCCAAACTGCACGATGAAGGGAATAGTATAACGGAAATCGCGATATTTAACATTCAGGGCGGTCAGCCACAGACTAGGCCCCAGGGCCGCCAGCAACGCCAGCAGCGTGAAGGCCGGCAGCAACAGGATCTGCGGGCCAGGCGCGTAACGATAGAACACCATCAACCCCGCCAGGATAGCCAGGCTGATCAGGAAGTCCACCAGCGCCGTGACCATCGCCGCCGACGGGACGACAAGCCGCGGGAAGTAAACCTTGCTGATCAGGTTGGCGTTATCCACGAGGCTGTTGGAGGCCTCGCTCAGGGAGTTGGCGAAGAGCGTCCACGGCAACAGCCCGGCGAAAACCATCAGCGCGTAGGGGGCGTCGCCCTCGCTGGGCAGCCCGGCCAGGCCGCCGAAGACAACTGTGAACACCACCATCGTCAGGAACGGGCGGATGATGGCCCAGAGCACGCCGATGACGGTCTGTTTGTAGCGCACCGACAAATCGCGCCAGGCCAGGATGATGAACAGCTCGCGAAAGCGCCACAGGTCCATCCAGTAATGCTTGTCGGCCCGGCCCGGCTCGAGAACGAGGACGGGTTCGTCGTGTGAGGCGATGGTTGTGTCTGAAGTCATATTATCAATCAGTAATCAACGCATGTTTTACAATGAAAATTCGGCCAAGCGCTCCGGTCTCACCGGACAAGTCTCTTGCCCATAGATGTACCGGCCGCCCAGTCAATCGCTGAGTTAATGTCAATATGCAATAGCGAAAACAACCAGGCCGCCGTCCCTTCGACCTTACGAAACATATCTCCCCACTTGAACATATTGGCCGCATAGGCCCGCGCGGTGGCCCAATCGTCTCCATGCATCGCTGCCCGAGTCGCTCCCCAGTAGGCATTGGCAAGGTAGGCGCGGCGAGCACTCCAGATATCCTGCTCTTCAATGCCTAATTCGAGACGAACAGGCTCGGGCAGCGATCGCCAATACTCCACGGCCGTTTGTGTGTGGCCCAACGCATAGCGCAAGGCGTGGATCTCAGTCGTCTGTCCGCTATGTTTGCGCCAGAACCCGAGAGGCTGGTCGAGGAAGGCGGCTCTATAGCAAGTGGCCACTCGCAGGTGGGTCGAGAAATCGGCCGCCGGGAAGTACGATGGCTGCCAGAATCCGCCGGCGGCATCAAGCGCGGCGCGACGATACATAACCGACACATTCCCCACGTTGCCTCTCAGCAGCAAAAGGTCTCTCAAGAAGGGCAGCGGACTGGTGTCGGCCAAAGACGCATAAGGCGGAGACCATGCCCCAGACCGCAGAATATCTGACTCCACCAGAACATCTTGATCATCGATAACCTGGACCCAACCGTAACACAGACCTATGGTATCATCATCAAAAGCGGACAGTTGACTCTCCAGCTTATCCGGTGGCCATCGATCATCTCCTTCCAGAATGGCGACGAATTCTCCTAAGCCAATCGCAAGAGCGACATTATTGTTATCAGCCAAATGCCAGATCCCGCGATTCTCCTGCCGGATATAATTGATGCGCGGATCATCCAGGTAACGTTGAATCACCGCCGCAGTATCATCCGACGAACCATCATCGATGATAATCTGTTCCCAATTCTGAAAAGTCTGGGCCTGGACGCTTTCAATACACGCGCCGATCCAACGTGCATGATTGTAAGTTGCCGTGATGATGGAAACGCGTGGCGCTAATGAGTTCGCGCCGGTCGTGGCAGTCAGGCTTACAGGACCAGCAGTAATCATCGCATCGCTTTGACCAGATATATTAGCGCGCTTGAAACCCTGGCTACATCCTCCCGCGTCAACTTCGCCGAAGAGGGCAGGTTGATGCCGCGGGAGGACAACATATCCGCCACCGGATATCCTTCCGGCCCGGTGAGATGTTCATATATCGGCAGAACATGCATGGGATAGAAGAACGGCCGTGTCTCGATACTTTTTGCGGCCAGCGCATCCATCACCTCATCGCGGGTCAGTCGCACTGACTCGCCAAGGACAACGCTATTAATCCAATAGACATTCTTCGCCCACGGCATTTCCGGTTGCAAGCAGACCAGCTCGCAATCTCCCAGGAATTCAGCATACCATTGCGCGTTCTCTCTTCGCCGGGCCAGGTGCCAGTCGATCTGTTCCAATTGAGCCAGGCCGATAGCCGCCTCGATATTGGTCATGCGATAGTTGTAGCCAACGATGGGAAACCAGTAACGAGAGCCGGGTTGCATGCCTTGTCCCTTGAGTTGTCGCATCCGGGCGGCCAACCCATCATCATTCGTTACGACCATGCCCCCTTCGCCGGTAGTGATAATCTTGTTGCCGTAGAAGCTGAACGTGGCCGCATGGCCGATGCTGCCGGCGCGCCGCCCCTTGTATTCTGCTCCGTGGGCCTCAGCCGCGTCTTCTAGCACGAACAGACCATATTTCTCGGCGATGGCCATGATCGGGTCCATATCGACCGGATGACCGAAGAGATGAACGACGATGATGCCTTTCGTGCGCGACGTCACTAGCGATTCAATCAGCATCGGGTCCATGTTCCAGGTCACCGGTTCGGAATCAACCAGCACCGGCGTGGCTCCACAATAGGTGACGGCGTTGGCCGTGGCGACATAGGTCAGCGTGGGGATGATCACCTCATCGCCCGGTTCAACGCCTAACCCCAGCAACGCCACATGTAGCGCGACGGTGCCATTACTACAGGATACAGCATGCTCAACGCCACAGAATTCAGCAAAGGACTCCTCAAACAATCTTATATACTTCCCCGAGGACGAGATCCAGGTCGAGTCAATGCAATCGGCGACATAGGTCTTTTCGTTGCCGATGAACACAGGTTCCGCAACGGGGATAAGTTCCCCTTGGTTACTTGTTCCCATTCTAGCAATCCCCCTTGTCAGCTATTTTTCCAGTGGTTTTGCAGGGACTCCCGCCACCACGGTGTTTGGCGGGATATCCTTTGTAACCACTGCGCCACCACCAATGATCACATTATCGCCAATTATCCGATTCTCAAGAATAACAGCACCTGTCCCTACAAGGCAGCCGTTACCGATCTTGACGCCGCCTGATATATGGGCGCCTGGGTTAATAACATTAAAATTACCGATATGCGCGTCATGTCCAATAGTTGTAGAGAGGTTAAATATATTGAGATTCCCCACATCAATATCCGTGGTAAAAGTTGTGCCTGCACACATGATATTCCCCACGCCAAAGCGAATATTATCAAAATCTGCACGAACGGAAGGATGAATAAGATTAGGATAATTGAGATGGAGGTTCTGTGAAATCTTATGAAATATGCGAGAAATGACCTTGGGGTTGCCTATTCCAATAACAACGTTAATCCCAGACGATTCAACAAGAAGAAAATCTTCATCTGTTCCTATAATGCTATACCTACCCCGCCGCTCGCCAACCAAAGCAATCGAATTCTCAATAAAACCCTTTAGATCCCATATGGCCTCGATAGCATTGCAGTCTTCGATTAGCCAAGCCACTTCACGGGCAAAACCTCCCGCTCCAACAATAACGATGTCTTTCATTGAACAACTCTCCTAGCACGAATCAGATTGATTTAATAATCGCGTATATGCCTCTATAGTACACCGCGCTTCTGACTGCCATGTGTAAGATGTTATGATTTCTCGCCCCTTCTCTCCCATCTGCTTACGCAACTCCGGGTAGAGAATTAAGGTATCAATCGCATCTGCAAATGCGACAGGATCATCATCCTGAACGACAAACGTAGCGGCTCGAGCGCTTTCAGGCACAAGAGCATCAACCGTGGCAACAATCGGTTTTTCACAAGCCATGCCCTCCATAGCCAACCAAGCAAATCCCCCTTCAAGACGTGTAGGAGTTACACAAATATCGGCTGAGTTATAGAAGAAAGGCAAATCGGTTTCAGAAACACGATCAGTAAATATAACATTTTCCAAACAACCGAATCGCTCTGCATCACTAATCGTTAGTGCACGCCAAGTGTCCCCTCCCGCCCCACCTACTTTCAATAACATTACTTTACGCTTTCGGCCTTTCAGCACAGCTAACGCTTCGAAAAGCAGCTTCATATTTTTTCGAGGAAGCTCGCTGCCCACATAAATAAGGTACGAGGTTTTTTCATCAAAATCGATTCCATACCCTCTCGATACATACTCCTTTGCGTCTTTAATTGGACGAAAATGAGTACTATCAATACTTGACGGTACCTTAACAATTGCACTTCCCTTAATATCCAGGTGATGAGTTAATCCCTTACGCGTCCGATCCGAGTGCACGAGTACAAGATCTGCACGCTTCAGGCCTTGAAGTTGTTGATGAAGAACCCATCGATCAAATCGATTAAACAAAGGCTGGTCAAGAGGTGTCTCAAGCATTCCAAGGTCATGGACTGTAACCACGCTTGGAAAATAATCCCTACGTGACAATACAAAACAGCCCATAATCTGCGGAATATGAACGATACTGCCCGACACATGCCCCTCAATAGCCAGAGGGAAGTTCCTGAGGAAAGATAGTCGCGACGAAAATGGGGCAAATCGCATTGGCTTGACCGATACTTCGATCGATCGTTCCAGATGGGACTTGAGCGTGTGCATATAACGCCCAATGCCGGTCTTTGGGCTATGGTTGTAAGGAGACACGAATTCAACACGCATTATTACGCCACACCCTCCGATACAACCATAATACTCTGCGGATCATAGCCAAGAACTTCTATTAGTGTCGCCTTGGTGAATTCCGAGACCGCAAGCCACACCGAAGCCCGCCTCAGCCCAGCCAGCGCCAGCCGGTCGAACCATTCCGCGACGCGGTGGTCATAGGCGCGCAACTCGGGATCGTCGCGCGTCAGCCAGGGAATGATATCGTGGACTGTCACGACCGTTTTGCCCGGCGGCCGGCGCAGCAACAGCAGCGTGGCCAGGTTCTGACTGGTGACGTGGTAGATATCGGCCCGCGGATAACGCGCCCAGACGGGGTAGTTATCGAAGAACGCCGTCAG
>JACFOH010000008.1:49105-90161 GCA_019454405.1 Promineifilum sp. | reverse complement strand
AAAACAACAATCCCTTCGCTACTGGCCCCGGGAGGCCAGCGGAAGGGATTGAATGTCGATGTTTCCGGCCGCCATTGCGCGGCCCAGTCAACTGTCAGGATCGAAGGGAATTCGATCGTTGTGGCAACCCACGTGATATAACGTTCGTCCGGGTGGTGATGTTGAAAACCATCCCAATCCAGACCGGTCAAACGCAGAGCAGCCGCCGATAACAGGATGACGACGAGAGCGGCTCTTTGTCTTGAGGTCACGTTCAAAAAAGGATTAGAACTCTTCCTCTTCCTTCTTGCCCTTGGTGATAACTTCCACAGTCCCACCCTCTTCTTCGCCTTCCTCTTCTGTTCCCAGAGCGGCATACTCAAAGCGGGCAATGACGAGATCGGGATCGGACAAGATCTCGATACCCTTGGGCGCGACGAGGTTCTTCACGTGGATAACATCCTCGGGGGTCTGAATCGCAGACAGATCAACGTGAATGGAGGCGACGAGATCGTCGGGGAGACATTCTATTTCCACTTCGTGCAGCATCATCGTGACAACGCCCAAGCCGTCGGCTTCAGGCTGGGCCTCTCCCTCGCCAACCAATTCAACCATCAACGTCAATTTGGCTTTCATGTCAACTTCCATAAAGTCAACATGAACGATGTCGCCGCGGGTGGCGTGCTGCTGAATTTCACGGACTAGAACGGTTCGTGTTCCGCCTTCAAAAGCCAGGTCAGCTAGATGGACTGTGCCGACGACGCGCAAAGCACGACGTAACGCCTTCTGCTCCATCTGCACATTGACAGGGGTCTGGCGGCCATATACGACACCGGGAATCCAGCCTTCGCGCCGCAATTGACCAACACCCTTACCGATAATTTCACGCGGTTCCGCTTCAATAACTATTCTTTCGCTCATTCCTTCTATACCTTATCTGCAGCGGAGCAAAATAGTTTTGCGTGCAATGAAACACGCGCGATCGATCGTTGTGGACGATTCAATTTGATCGCCACCGCCGCTGCGGTTATATTCCTCACTAAACGTCTTGTCGGCTATAATCTGTGATTATCAGATCGAACATCGGAGTATACTGATAAATTATCGCAAGTCAATCCACAGAAAAGGATTTTCATGAGTAATCAGACAACGGCTTTAGACAGTTATTATGAAAATGTGATGCGTCTCGGCAACCTGCGGACGCCCGCCCACGCCGAACGCGTGACCTTTGGCGTTCTTCGTTCCTTGGGGTTCGTCCTGAGCGGCAGCACAAAGAAAAAGTTGGCCAAAGCCCTTCCCGAGGAATGGGCTTTTCACCTCACCCGTGGCTGGCGACTAATCAATATTCGTCACAAGAACCTGACGGTCGATGAATTTGCCAAGGATGTCTCCCTGCATTCTGGTAATACCGATCGTGCGGTTGCCAAAGTGATGACCAAGATCGTATTCGGCCAGATCAAGAGCCAAATCGATCATGGATTGATCCGGGACGTAGCCAAGGACCTTAGCCCCGAAGTCCGTGATTTCTGGAACGCGGCCTAGGTGATTGTCCAACATTGCGACGCCCAACGCGATCGACTTCCGCCTATCAAATAAAGATCGTCTACGCCTTCCTGGGCTGCTGGCTGGCGTTGATGGTTTCCTGCACGACAGTCGGTCGGGACGATAGAGTTCCGGCTGCGCAAGATACGCCCCGTACTGTGACGGTGATAACCGATGGAGAATCGCGGCAGACCGTCACCTCAGCGGCAACCGTCAGCGACGCCCTGGATGAGGCAGGCATCTATATCGGCCCATTCGATGAGGTCGATCCCCCACTGGGCACCCAACTATCCACAAAAGAAGACGGGGCGCCGGTGACGATCACGATCGTGCGCGTGACCGAGAGCCTGGAAGTCATCCCCGAAAATATCCCCTATGCGCGCCGAATCGTACGTAGTGCGGAGATGGACCCCGAAGCTCCGCCACGTATCCTTCAAACGGGTGTAACCGGTCTCAAGGAAACCAGTTATCGCATCGTCTTCCGCGACGGACTGGAGACCGAACGATGGCCCACGACTTCGGCAATCATCGAGCCGGCGGTAGATGAGATCGTCATGATCGGCGTGCGCGAAGATGAACCGGGCATGCAGATCACTGGTCGATTGGCTTATATCAGCGGCGGCCGAGCGATTATCCTGACAGGATCAACCGATTCGGCCCGCCAACTCCCCATCGAAGGACAACTTGACGGGCGCGTCTTCCAGCTATCCCCCGGCGGTCATTACCTGCTCTATACGATCGGCAAGGGGGAAGAAGCAGGTCAGACCGAATTCCGGAACGAGCTATGGATAATCCCCACCACCGAAGGGGGACTGCCGCAGTCGCTTCGGGTCGAGAACGTCTTATGGGCCGGCTGGGATCCGGCTGGATTAGCCCCCCTACGCATCGCTTACACAACGGCTCGTTCTATATCTCTACCGCCAGGTTGGGAGGCCAACAACGACTTGTGGCTCATGGAAGTGGTCCTGAATGATGACCCGCCCGCACCGATACGCTTGATTACGACGATGCCGGCCACATTCGGTTGGTGGGGCGGGACCTTCGCCTGGGCGCCCACAGGCGATCGCTTGGCCTATGCTTTCGCGGATGAAGTCGGCATCCTTGAAATTCCCGAGACGCTCTCCGACGACATAGCTGGCTTCACCAGCGCAATCGAGCCGGAGCGAACCATTCTTCACACATTCCCGGCTTATGAGACCCATGCAGACTGGGCCTGGCTACCCAACCCGGTTTGGTCGGCCGACGGCCAGCTTCTGGCTTTCACAGAAAATACGGACGATGGGAGCGACTTCAACCTGGTTGTGGTCAACCTATCAACCGGCAACGTCATCTGGACGCTCTCGAACGTTGGCATCTGGTCGATCGCACAATGGTCCCCCATGTCCGGCGATGTCGAGCAACTGGCCCTGTCGCGTATTGATGATCCAGCCGGCGAGGAGAACAGCGATTACAGTTTGTGGATGGTCGATAGCAATGGTGAGCAGGCCCGGCGTATCTTCCCTATTGATGAGGAGCGAGGCACGGTTGCTCGCTCTTCCCAATCGATTGCCTGGGGGCCGGACTCGAATCATATCGCGTTCATTTTCAATGATGAGCTGCATATCCTGAATCTGGCGACCGGTGAACTATATCGGGCGGGGTCGGACGACGCAGCCGGCAGTCATCCTACCTGGGCGCCCTATGGCGCCGCCGCTGGCCGCTGAGAAAGCGATCGAACTTGTCCTGTGAATAGTCATCTGCATGTTCCTTCTCATCTCCGGCGTTGGCGGCTGCTCGCGATTGTTGCCCTGGCGCTAGCCGCGGCATGCTTGTTGTCCATTGGCTCGCTGGAAGCTCGGGAAGCTTACCTTCTTCGCGGTATTCCGGCCGGGCTGCCCGACGCGATCCCGAACGGCGGAGCACGCCTGGGCGTTAATGTCTATCTGGATGGGGCCAGCGACGCCGAATTACACACAACCCTGGCTGATATTCGGGCGGCGCGCATCGATCTCGTCAAGCAATCGTTCTATTTCAACGACGCCTTCGATTGGCCAGCGGCCGACCGGCTGGTGGATGCCATAACCTCTGAGGGGTTAACCCTCGTTCCGCTGCTGGATGGCGATCCGGAGGCAGGCTTCTCGCCGCCTGCCGATGTCAACGTCTTCGCAGAATGGGCTGGCGAATTCGCCCGGCGCTACGGCGATCGGCTAACGGCCTACATCATCTGGGACGAGCCGAATCTGACGAGCCATTGGGGTAACCAGCCGGTAAATCCTGGCGAATATGCCGCATTGCTTTCAGCGGCGGCAACTGCGATTCGCCACCACGATCCCGATGCCGTGATCGTCGCCGCCCCTCTGGCTCCCACGAGGGAAACGGGGCCGGACAACCTGGCCGACCCACTCTATCTGGCCGCGCTCTACAAGGCAGGTGCGGCCGGTTCGTTCGATATCGTTGCCGCCAAACCCTACGGCTTCGACACCGGGCCTGAAGATCGCACGGTCAATATCGACCGGCTCAATTTCAGCCGCCCTATCTTGTTGCGCGAAGTGATGATCGATAACGGTGACAGCGACAAGGCAATCTGGGCGGGCAATTGGGGCTGGAACAGCCTGCCCGCAGGGTGGGCGGGCGAACCATCGATCTGGGGCCAGACTAGCGAGGCCCAGCAGGCTGGCCGAACGGTCGCCGGACTGGAACGTGCCCGGCAAGAATGGCCCTGGATGGGCATACTCTTTCTGGAAAACTGGAAGCCGGACGCGCCGGCTGGCGATCCACGCTGGGGGTTCAGCATCGCCGGACGAGCGACGGCTACGGCTCTGACTGCCGCTATCGTAGCTCAATCGCCGGATATCGCCATGCCGGGGTTTCATCCAGCCACCCCCAATGACCCATCGCAAATATTCGAGGGAAACTGGAGGTTTTCGCCGGAATTCGGGGCCGATATCGGCCAATCGGGAGATCGGGTGCGATTGACGTTCTGGGGAACCGACATCGGCGTCAAGGTCAGACGCGCCGATTTCCGCGCCCGGTTCTATGCCACTATCGACGGCCGGCCGGCCAATGCGTTACCGCGCGATGAAAACGGCGCGGCCCTGGTATTGACCTCGGCCGATCCGGCTGAAGACTATATCACTATCGAGCCAATCGCACGCAACCTCGCGCCAGGCGTTCACGTTCTGGAACTGGAGGCGTCCCGTGGCTGGGATCAGTGGGCGCTCAGTGGCTTCAGTGTTGGTTATCGCCCGTCGGGTTTGTCGCAGCCCTGGCACAGGGCTACTCTAGGCTTATTAGCATTATTCTTCTTCGCCGGCGCCATCTATTCGGCGCGCCGGGCGGATTGGGGCGCTGTTGGCGCCATACTGGCGCGAACATTCAACCGCCTGTCAGATCGTACCCAATTATTGCTGGCAACTTGTGCGGCTGCCCTGGTGACCCTTACCGGCTGGCTAACATGGGGTGAAGGCGCTCTGGGCCTCTACCGGCGGCTAGGTGATGGAGGCCAGTTGGCGGCCACGGCCGCGGCGGCGACGGTATTCTACGTCACGCCGTCGTTCATCCTGTTCTCGCTGGCGTTATTTGGCTTGTATCTCCTGCTCGTCCTGCGTCCAGCGTGGGGCCTGGCTCTTATCGCCCTGACAGCGCCATTCTATGTGCCGCCTCTCACCAAACCGATCCTCGGTTATCGATTCTCTCCGGTAGAGGTATTCACGCTTGTAACGGCCGCCGCGTGGTTCACTCGAACCATACTCGATGCCGGAACAGCGAAACGGCGGGGCTCATTCCAGCTCAAGTGGCCTCGGATAATTCGCGCCGATTGGGCGGTCGCTGCTTTCGTAGCGGTAGCCACGGCATCGCTCTTCTTCACCGAACGGCTGGGCGTCGCTCTATCCGAGTGGCGCGTGGTTATCATCGAGCCGGCGCTGTTTTATCTGCTGTTGCGTGCCATCCGGCCAACCGCGCGTGAAATGTGGGTCGTTCTGGACGGCTTTGTCCTGAGTGGAATCATCGTCGCTGCTTACGGTCTATGGCAATATATCACTGGCCACGACCTGATCACGGCCGAGGGCGGGTTGTTGCGCCTGCGTTCCATTTACGGCTCTCCTAATAACGTGGCGCTTTATCTGGATCGGTTGCTGCCGCTTCTGATCGCGATGGGACTTCTGGGTTCGCGAACGATACACGGTCGCCGGCGCTTGCTCTACGCCGCCGCCATCATACCGGTTGGGGCAGCGTTACTGCTCACGTTCAGCAAGGGCGCGCTGTTTCTAGGCATTCCCGCCTCGTTGCTGTTCGTCTTTTGGGTATGGCAGCGGCGGGCCGGGCGGCGAACATGGCCGTGGGTCCTCGGGGCGGTTGCCGCCGGAGCCGTGACGTTATTGGTCGCCGGACGTATACCAGCCTTAGCCGCGCGACTTGACCTGTTCGGCGAGACAGGTGTATTCCGCATTAATCTATGGCGATCGGCCGCCAACATGTTCATCGACCACCCCTGGCTCGGTGTGGGACTCGATAACTTCCTCTACGCATACCGCGGTCGGTATATCCTCGATGCGGCCTGGCAAGAGCCTAATCTGAATCACCCACACAATATCATTCTTGATCTTGCCACGCGGCTCGGTATTCTGGGTTTACTGGCCGGTGGGTGGATGATCTGGGAAGCTGGTCATAAGCTAATTCGAGCGATCCGGCGAGCAGACATAGAGTGGTTGCCGGTTGTGGCGGGGCTGGGCGGAGCACTGGTTGCCATGCTGGCTCACGGACTGGTCGATCATAGTCTGTTCCTCATCGATCTGGCATTCGTCTTTTCCCTTATTCTGGGAGTGTCCGTCTGGCTGGAAACTCAAGGCCATAGTAGCGCGACCGCGCCAAAAACGTAGGTTCGGACGGCGAATCTTCCATTTTTGATCGTCTCCGACACGTTTTCCCGGCGTTAGAAGTTGCTAAACCAATCAACGCGCTTCTTCCGCCAGCCTCAGCTATGCGCTACAATCCTTCCCGGTCGGCTAACTGACACAGTTGATTAACCGACATCGAAACCGATGAAGAAAAATAGGCTGCTGCTTATCGGCCTGCTGCTGGCAGGAATTCTAATCGTTGGACTGGCGCCGTCCATGTTACGGCTGCTGCCGACGCGTTACGCCATGCGACTGCCCCAACCCCTTCAAGTGATGGCGTTACCGGTCGATACAACACCTCTCTTGCCAACTGTGGCCGCCCCCGGCGCGGCCGCCGGATTGTTAAGCGACGGCCACAAGCCGCCGGTGGTGACAACTATTGAGCCGCCACCCAGTCCAACCCCTTTACCTCTGGCCAGTGATGCCAGCGCTCATGAGGCTCAAACAGAGATTGTGCCAACCAACACACCGGTTCCCTTGCCAACAGCCACGCCATGGCCCGTGCCTGCTTCGGCACGACTGAGCGGTTTCACCCACGTCTACCAGGAGTGGAACAACTGTGGCCCGGCTACGATGGTGATGGCGTTAACCTACTTCGGTCGAGTCCACAGCCAGCGCGACACCGCCGCCGTAATGCGACCCAACCCGGAAGATCGTAATGTAACGCCGAAAGAAATGGCCGATTTCGTGAATTCCCTGGAAGGGCTACGCTCCATCGCCCGCGTTAATGGCGACCTGGACCTGTTGAAGCGACTATTAGCAAATGAGGTTCCCGTCATCATCGAGATCGGTTTCGATCCACCAGGGGAGTATCGCTGGCTAGGCTGGTATGGTCATTATCTGCTGCCGGTAGCCTATGACGACGCCACAAAGCAGATATGGGTCTACGACTCATGGCTAGGGACGAGCGAAGTGCCTCAAACCAACGCCGATCCTAACGGGCGAGTACTGACCTATGCCGAACTGGACAACTACTGGTCGGAGTTTAACTGGTCCTACATCGTGCTATACGAACCAGAACAGGAAACAATGGTTGGAGAATTACTAGGCAATGCGTTGAACGACGACGTCATGTGGCAAACAAGCCTGGAACGAGCGCAAGACACGGCCGCCAAACAACCGGATAACGCTTTCTATTGGTTCAACCTGGGCACAAGCTACAATGCGCTCGGTGAATACGAGAAAGCGGCCGTGGCATTTGACCAGGCTCGAGCCATCGGCCTGCCATGGCGGATGCTATGGTATCAATTCGGGCCGTATGAAGCTTATTATCAAGTGGGTCGATATGACGACATGGTTCTTCTGGCCGATACGACTTTGAAAGATCGGCCTTATTTCGAAGAATCCTTCTACTATCTAGGGTTGGCGCAAGCAGCGCTAGGCGACCCTGCTTCGGCACGCAAGAACCTTGAAGCCGCCATCGCCTTCAATCCGCATTTCACGCCGGCCTCAGAAGCGTTATCAAACCTGTTCTCTCCAAACGGCTAATTTCGGAAGAACAGGGGACGGAGTTACACTAATTACTATGCGCAACAGAACGAAAGGGATTATCCTGTTTATCGCAGTCAGTCAGGTCATCATTATATTGGGTTTGCTGGCGCTGCCGCCAGTTGTCCAGGCGATTCCCGGCCGCTATCGGGTCTGGCTGCAAGAAAACCATCCGGCGCTGGGCGCGATATCTGAAGAGGTAATCGCCCAGGTAGCCCCGGTAGCGACGGCGCTGCCTGCGGCCCAACAAGTATCCGAAACCCAGATCGATATCTCGGCGCTCATCGCTCAGCCGGTCGACACCGTGGCCAGTGAAGGGGCCGGCGATGTGACCCTCAACGTAACACAAGAAGCGGCCCCTGTACAAGAGGTCGAAGCGGCCGAAGAATCAGCAGTTCCGGCCGCAACACCTACCCTCGCGGCGACAGAAACCCCCGCCCCTACTCCAACACCGATGCCTCTACCGAAACGGGTGATGCTGGATGGGATGGGCGTTGTCAAGCAATCGTTCAATAATTGCGGCCCAGCCAATCTGACCCAGGTCTTGAACTGGTACGGCTCGCCAATCACCCAGGAAGATGTGGCTTCCTACCTAAAGCCCAACCCGGAAGACCGCAACGTAAGTCCGTGGCAGATATCTGATTATGTCAACGAGCGGATGCCGGGCTACAGCGCGCTCACCCGCAGCGGCGGCGATCTGGACCTTCTCAAGCGGTTCCTGGCCGCAGGGTTCCCGGTCGTGATTGAGAAAGGCTACGAATTACCTGAATCAGGCTGGTGGGGACATTATCTTACCCTCTACGGTTATGACGATGATCTGCAGGAGCTTTATAGTCAGGACACCTACCTCGGCCCATTCGACGGCAGCGGCCGCGTCGATTCCTATCGCGAATTCCTGCCCTACTGGCAAGAATTTAACAATACTTTTTATGTCGTCTACAAGCCTGAACAGGAAGCGACGGTCAAATCCCTGATGGGCGAGGAAATGTTCGACGACTTCAAGATGTGGCAAATGGTCGCCAGGATCGCCGAACAAGAGACGGTTGACAGACCTGATGATGTATTTTCCTGGTTCAATCTGGGCACGGCCCTCACTCGCATGGGTGGCCTGACCGGAGAGGCGCAATATTACCAGGGTGGCGTACAAGCCTTTGACCGAGCTCGTGAGATCGGTTTGCCGCCCCGAATGTTGTGGTATCAGTTCGAGCCATACCTCGCTTACCTGCGCACGGATCGTTATCAAGACATCATCGACCTTGCGAATGCGACACTAGAGACGCAAGGCGGCCGCAATGTCGAGGAAACGTTCTGGTATAAGGGTCATGCATTGGCTTACCTGGGCGATATTCCCGGAGCGATCGCTGCTTATAAGGCGGCATTAGGCGTCAACAAGAATTTCTATCCCGCGCAGATTTCACTGGATTCGCTCGGCGGCTAACAACAGCAACTAATCCGGCCGCGCAAACAACGAAGCGCTGGGTCATGAGACTATCATTTGTCCTCGTAACCCAGCGCTTTTTTCATTTCACTTGGCGCTCGCCGGCGCTTTGAACTGTCAGGTCGATCAGGCTATAATAAAGGTTGGCGGAACCTTCATCCAAGATCAGCGCAGGCTCCTGCCTGTTCATTTCCACAAAATCCCACAATACCAGTCTGAGGAGATATTCATGACCCAGGAACAAAAATTCAAGGTTACCTATTCAACGCTGTCAAGCCCTGATCCTGAGCTGCACCGGCGATTCGAGGAGGCCGTAGCTGCTTTCCGCGCCAACGCGGGCCAGACCTATCCTATGTATATCAACGGCGAAGAACGTTACACCGATCAGACTTTCGCCAAAGTCAGCCCAGCCGACACTAGCTTGACGATGGCCTATTTCCAGAAGGGCACCGAACAGGATGCCAACGACGCTGTGGCCGCTGCCAAGGCTGCTTACCCCGGCTGGCGTGACACGCCCTGGCAAGAGCGCGTGGCAATTATGCGGCGTGCGGCCGATCTCCTCAGCGAGCGACTCTTCGAGATCGCCGCGGTGATGAGCCTGGAAGTCGGCAAGAATCGTCTCGAATCGCTGGGCGACGTCGAAGAGACAGCCGACCTGATCCGCTATAACTGCGACGCGATGGAAGCTAACAATGGCTTCTCCAAGCCATTAAAGAACGAGAGCGACAAGCATCACAATCGCAGCGTTCTGAAACCCTATGGCGTTTGGGTGGTTATTTCACCGTTCAACTTCCCCGGGGCGCTGGCCGGCGGCCCGAGCGGCGCAGCCCTTATCGCGGGGAACACTGTCGTCTTCAAGCCTGCGACGGATACGCCTTATACCGGCTGGCTGCTGACGGAAGCTTTCCGCGATGCGGGAGTTCCAGCCGGAGTATTTAATTTCGTGACGGGCGGCGGCCGCACGGTCGGCCAAACGCTCGTCGATCATCCTGATGTTGCGGGTATCACTTTCACCGGCAGCTATGATGTCGGTATGGGCATCATCCGCTCCTTCACTTCCGGCAAGTACCCGCGACCCTGCGTGGCTGAAATGGGCGGCAAGAACCCGACCATTGTCAGCAACAAAGCCGATCTGGACAAAGCGGCCGTGGGCGCCATGCGCTCGGCCTTTGGTCTGCAAGGTCAGAAGTGTTCAGCGCTCTCGCGGCTCTATGTGCACAAGGATGTCAAGGACGAGTTTATGAAGAAGTTCGTCGATCTGACTTCCAAGATCCGCGTCGGCGACCCCACCGATCTGGATAATTGGATGGGGCCGGTCATCAACAAGAAAGCCATGGAAGATTATCAGGGCTTCGTGGATGATTTGCGCGAGCACGGAGACATCGTATACGGAGGCAAGGTATTGGGCGGCAATGGCTACTATGTCGAGCCGACCATCGTCGATAACGTCCCGGAAGATCACAAGTTGTGGAAACAGGAAATGTTCCTGCCCATCGTTATGGTCGAGGAATTCGATGATTTTGATGAGGTCATGGAGAAGGCCAACGATGTCGATTATGGCCTGACAGCCGGTTTCTTCAGCGAAGACGAAGATGAGATCGACTGGTTCCTGGATAACATCGAAGCAGGCGTGCTGTATGTGAACCGGACCGCAGGAGCGACTACTGGCGCGTGGCCGGGCTACCAATCCTTCGGCGGCTGGAAGGGCAGTGGCTCCACGGGCAAGGCCGCGGGTAGCTTCTACTACATTCAGCAGTACATGAAAGAACAAAGTCACACAGTCGTTGACTAGGTGTTGATCTAATGAGGCCGGACGGTAGAAATCGTCCGGCCTCTTCTCATTTCACGAGGTTGAACGCCTATGACTGCCACCAGTAAGCTCATTACCATGCGCGAAGCCGTCGAACAGTACGTCGAAGACGGCAGCACACTGGCTATCGAAGGTTTTACTGCTTTCATATGTTTCGCGGCCGCCCATGAGATCATTCGCCAACGCAAGCGCGATCTGGTGCTATGTCGCCTGACGCCCGATCTGATCTACGATCAGATGATCGCCGCAGGCGTCGCCGCCAAGCTGGTCTTCAGTTATTTGGGGAACCCGGGCGTAGGCAGCCTGCATTGCATCCGGCGCGCCGTGGAAAAAGGCATCCCTCGGCCATTGGAAATCGAGGAGTACTCGCACTTCGGCATGGTCGGACGATATACAGCCGGCGCGGCCGATTTACCGTTTTTCCCGTTGCGCAGTTATCTGGGGAGCGATATGCCGGCAGCCAACGACCGGATACAGTTCGTCGATAATCCTTATGGCGAGGGGCAAATCGCCGTCGTACCGCCTCTGAAGCCTGATATCACATTTGTCCACGCTCAGCGGGCCGACATCCACGGCAACACACACTTGTGGGGCCTGCTAGGCACGCAGAAAGAAGTAGCTTTCGCCTCGAAGAAGGTCGTTGTCGTAGTGGAAGAGATCGTCGATGAGGATATGATCCGGCGCGATCCGAACCGGACGCTCATCCCCGGCCTCATCGTCGACGCGGTTGTTCACGAACCGTACGGCGCCCACCCCAGCTACGTGCAAGGCTACTACGACCGCGACAACGATTTCTATCTGAAGTGGGACGAGTGGTCGCGCGACCAGGAGACCACAGAAGCCTGGCTGGAGGAATGGGTCTACGCCCTGCCCGACCGCGCGGCCTACCTGGATAAACTGGGACGTGAAACGCTCGAACGGCTGGCGCCGGGACGGTTTGAGGCCGACCCTATCAACTATGGTCGCTACGGATAAGAAGTCATGGACGATACGCAAAAAATCACCCCGTCCGAATTGATGATCATAACCGCCTCGCGCGCGCTGCAAGGCAACCGCACGGTCTTCGTCGGCGTTGGCCTGCCCAACATCGCCTGCAACCTGGCTCGTCGCAGCCATTCGCCGGAGATGGAGCTGGTATACGAGAGCGGCGTTTTCGGCGCGCAGCCGGCCCGCCTGCCTCTGTCGATCGGCGACCCGACATTGGTCAGCGGCGCCACATCCGTCGTCAGCATGGCAGACCTGTTCATGCTGTACTTGCAAGGTGGCCTCATCGATGTCGCGCTGCTCGGCGGGGCACAGATCGACCGATTCGGCAATCTGAACACCACCGTCATTGGTGACTATCAGTCGCCCAGGACACGCCTGCCCGGCTCGGGCGGCGCGTGCGAGATCGCCATTAACGCCAAGCGCATCTTCATGATTATGCGCCTATCAAAGCGGGCGTTCGTGCCCAAGCTCGACTTTCTGACAAGTCCGGGCCACCTGGATGGCGGAGATGCCCGACAACGGCTAGGGATGCCCGGCTACGGTCCTGATCAGGTTATCACTGACAAGGCGCTGTTCACCTTCGACAATCCCGAACGGGAGATGATGCTGGTCGAACTGGCCCCAGGCGAGACGGTGGAGAGCGTACAGGCAGTCGTCGGCTGGCCGATCCGCGTGGCCGATGAACTGCGGGAGATGACGCCGCCCACGGCCGAAGAGCTAGCCATTATCCGGGAGCAACTCGACCCACAGGGGCTTTATCGCTAGATTTAGCCTGCCAAACAAAATTAACCAGTGATTGACCCGGAGGTTGTCCGGGCTGGAGTATTCCTATGCTATATTCCCACCCCCACGGCAACGTATTCTACCGATCGATGAACCACCCGCGGCCGAAGATCGATCGCGGCGAGGGTATCTACCTGTACGACGAAAGCGGCAAGCGTTACATCGACGGCAGCGGTGGACCGCTGGTCGTCAACATCGGTCATGGCCGCGAGGAAGTCGTCGAGGCGATGATGGAGCAAGCGCGCAAGGCCGCTTATGTGCACGCGACGATGTTCACCAGCGAGCCGCTGGAACAATATGCCGCTGAACTAGCCGGCGTCGTACCATTGGCGGAGCCGCGCTTCTACTTTCTCAGCAGCGGCTCCGAGGTTGTTGAAGGGGCGATCAAGCTGGCGCGACAGATTCAGATGGCCCGAGGCGAGCACAAGCGCAGCGTCATCATCAGCCGCTGGCAAAGCTACCACGGCATGACTTTTGGGGCGTTAGCTGCTAGCGGCCGCGCCGGGCTGCGCGCACCCTATCTGAGCATGCTCCACGACGTACCCCATATCCCGACGCCCTACACCTATCGACGACCGATCAGCGGCACTGAATCAGCCGCGCGACTAGAGGAGATGATCCTTGCCTACGGACCGGAGAACATCGCCGCATTCATCGCCGAACCGATCAGTGGCGCGTCGCTGGGCGCGGCCGCCCCGCCCGATGACTACTGGCCGGCCATCCGCACGATTTGCGACCGCTACGGCGTGCTGCTCATCGCCGACGAGGTCCTGGTTGGATTAGGTCGCACTGGGACGTGGTGGGGATTGGATCATTGGAACGTCACGCCCGATATCCTGATCACATCGAAAGGTTCGGCCGGAGGCTACTTCCCGCTCGGCTTCGTCGCCGCTCGCGGCGAGGATGTCGAACTGATACGCCAGAAGCTGGGCGACTTCAACCACGGTGGCACATTCAGCCATCACGCCGTAGGCGCCGCGGCCGGATTGGCGACGCTCCACATCCTGCAGTGCGAGAAGCTGATCGAGCGTTCGGCCGCGCTGGGGCCAATCCTGGGAGACGCCTTACACAAACAGATCGGCGATCATCCCAATATCGGCGACATTCGCGGCCGCGGGCTGTTCTGGGGTATCGAGCTGGTGAAGGATCGCGAGACCAAGGAGCCGTTCGCGGCCAAGGAAGGCCTCGCCCACCGTATTCAGAATCGGGCGTTCGATTTAGGGCTGGTGGTCTATTACTCGACCGGCTGTGCCGACGGCAAGAACGGCGACATCATCATGCTGGGACCGCCACTCATTATCGATGAGGCACAGATCGCGGAAATGGTTGGGCTACTGCGTGAAGCGATCTCGGCCGAACTAATCGTCTAGTTCGGCCGCAACAGAATCTTGCGCACACCTGGCCGGGCGGCGTGTTCGAAGCCGGCCAGCCCATCGCGCAACGGGTACTCGCCGTCGATCATGGGTCGCACTTGCACGCCCAATCCCGCCGGCGGATTACCGCCCGCCTGTGCGCTCAATTCCAGCGCGCGCAGCGCCGGGGCAAAGGGGCCACAACGAGAGCCAACGACGTTGATCTCATCCACGACCAATTTGGTCAGGTTGATGTTGGCATTGCCGGCGAAGGTGCTCTTGAGAACCAGCGTGCCCATCGGCCGCACCAGCCGCAGGGAATGAGCGAATCCGGCATCGTTGCCTGTGGCTTCGACGACCAGATCGAAGCTATTATCGATCTGCTCATCGACCGCCCCTGTTTTCAGCCCCAACCAGGCCGGCAACTCCAACGATTCCGGCCGCCTGCCCAATACGATGATATCGCCGGCGGCCAAGGCCAACACCTGAGCCGTGAGAAGACCTAATCGCCCCGGCCCAACAACGGCGATACGAGACGTCGGCCGCAGTTTGATTTGCTCACGGATACGAAATGCCGCGGCCAAAGGCTCAGTGAAAACGGCTTCCTCATCGGCCACATTATCAGGGACGGCGAAGAGATTGGTTAGCGGCAGTGTGACGTAATCAGCGAAGACGCCGTCGCGATCGTGGATCCCAAGTGTCGTGCGGTTGAGGCAGTGCTCCGGCCCCTCGCCGAGGCAAACCCGGCAATGGCCGCAACCCAGATTGATGCTGCCGACAACCCGCCGGCCAGCCCAAACGCTCCCATCCGCAGAGCCGACTCGCTCGACAACGCCGACAAATTCGTGGCCTAACACCCCGTTAAATCCGCCCGAATAGCCTTTGACAAGCTCCAGGTCAGTTGAACAGATGCCGGCTAGCGAAACGCGGATGAGCGCCTCATCAGGGCCGGGTTCAGGCTGAGGATAATCCGACTGATAAGTCAGTTTCCCGTCATGAAGGACAAGGGCTTGCATGGCATCACCTGTGATCAAGCCGTTCGCAACCGGGCGCTTACACGCTCCTCCCACGTGACCAGAAGCGGTACGGCAATAAATATCGAGCTATACGTTCCGAGAAGCAGGCCAAAGAAAAGCGTGGCGATGAACGGTCGGATAGAGAGTCCGCCGAATAGCAGAATGGCCACCATAACAAACATCGCGTTAAGCTGTGTCACCAACGAACGGTGGATCGTCTCGACAATGGACCGGTTAGCCAGAGTTTCAAGCTTTTCAAAAGGTCGCCGGGCGATGTTCTCACGCATGCGGTCGAACAGAACGATGGTGTCCTGGAGCGAGAAACCGGCGATCGTCAAGATTGCCGTCAGGAACAATGCATCTATCTCCCACCCTAGAACAAGCCCGGTGAGTGAGGCAAAGCCCATGATAATGAATAGATCATGGAGTAAAGCGACGACGGCCGTCGTGCCGTAACGGAATGTATTAGGCACCTGGCGAAAGACGATGACGATGTAGATCAGGATAACAACCGACGAGAAGAGCACGGCGATGATTGCCGCACGGGTGACCTCATTGCCGACGGCCGCGCTGACGCTCGTCACCTGTGCGGTATTTTCGACCAGCGGGGCAACCTCGTTCAAGGAAGCCAGGATGGATTGGGCAACTTCAGGAGCGACGAATTCGCCACGTATCTGCCAGGCATTTTCTAGCCCCTCACCGCGGAGAGCGATAACTGCGGGGCTGGTGATGCCATAACGCGCAAAAACTTCACGGATTTCATTCTCCTCCACCGGCGTCTGGAACTGGACTTCAAAGCGCGTACCGCTACGGAAGTCCACCCCGACTCGAAACGGAGAACCGGTGAGGGCCACCGAGACGATCATTGCCGCCAGGCCCAGCGTCAAAAGAATGGCGGAGAACAGGAAATAACGACGGCGGTTCTCGATGATGTGATAAACAAAAGACCGGGTAGATTTATCCTGCCGCGTTGAGAGGCCTAACAACCCCTTGTGATTTTGCAGACGGTTGGCGTTGCGGCTCAGGAAAACACGAACCAGCGTACGCGTAACAAGGACGGCCGTAAACATGCTGACGAACACACCGATAGCAAGGGTGACGGCAAATCCCTCGACAGTGCTGGCGCCAAAGTTACGGCCGAATGACCAGAGGATGAAGCAAATGACCAGCGTGGCTACATTGGAATCCCGGATCGAGTTCCAGGCGCGGGAGAAACCCGTTTCAATGGCATCCCCCAGATAGGCCCCCTTGCGCATTTCCTCTTTGATACGCTCAAAAACAAGCACGTTAGCATCGACGGCCATACCAGTCGACAAGAGGAACCCGGCGATAGCTGGTAGCGTCAATGTCACACCAACGCCCTTGAAAATGGCGAAACTAAGCAGGACATAGATGATCAGGGCGATATCGGCCAACAAACCCGGCAACCGATAGTAGATGAGCATGAAGAGCAGCACAACGATAACGCCAATCGCTCCGGCACGGATACTCGCATCGATAGATTGTTCGCCGAGGGTCGCTCCGATCTGGCGGGTGCTCTCTATACGCAACGGGACGGGCAAACTGCCATACTGCAATTGTGTGGCCAGTCGTTGAGCCTCTTCGAGGGTGAAACGGCCGGAAATAGTGCCCTGGTCCTCAATGACGGCGCTGATTGTTGGGCTGGAGATGACTTGTTTATCCAGCACGATGGTAAGGTATTTGCCTTGATTGGCGGCCGTATGTTTGGCGAAAACTTTGCCGCCTTCCTCGGTGAGCTTAAATTCGACGAAATACTGACCAAAATTATCACTGGCGGCCCTTGCTTCACGTAGCCCCGCGCCGGTCAATATCGTTGGGAAAGTGGGCGGCTCCTGGCCAACGCCGCCGTTACCGTCAGCAGCTTCACAGCGAGATGGTCCGTCGTTGAGCGTCGTCCGAATGCAAAGCCCCTCAGGCAGAGGCTGATTACCGGTATCGACAAACTCCAGTAACGCCGTCTCCTGGATAAGAGACAGAGCTTCCTGAGGATCCTCAATGCCCGGTAGCTCAACCAGGATGCGACGCGTTCCCTCGACCTGAACCAGCGGCTCAACAACGCCAATAGCGTTGACGCGGCGATCGACGATCTGCCGGGCAGTGTTCATGTCATCAGAGGTGATAACCTGGTCCTGCGGCACATCGGCTTCAAGAAGAACTTGCAAGCCACCCTGTAAATCCAGGCCAAGCCGGACGGGAAAGCGCGGGCTAATCAGCACCCAAACAGCGACAGCTACGATCAATACGATGGCCGTCGACCACACAATATCTCTATTTCTATTCATTATGCCTCGAAGCTCCCGGAGCAGCCGGGAGAAAACAGTGCATTATAACAATCGATCTACGCGAGGCAATGAAAGAACGGGCTGGATTTTTATCAAAGTGGCGGCAATAGCAAGCCCTGCGTCGCCAGCGCAATGATGAATCCCACGGCGGCGAGAGCTATGACCGTGTAATATACCTTGCCTGCTTTCGATCCGGAGCCAGCCCGCAGCCACAGCACGGTCGCGGCGATAACCAATCCAACCGTCAGAGCAAGTAAGACAATGGGTATCCACAGAATCGACGCGGCTGATGGCGGAAGAGACATGGCCATCAGTAAAGACTGGTCAACGGCGAGGGCATAAACGATGAAACTCGCCAATCCGACGACAAACACAAACGCCAATCCGCCGAAGGCCAGGGCAACCAATCGGCTGAGTAGCCTAACACGACGGTCTCCCGGCGAGCGAGACGGTTGCCCCTTGCGAAAGGCGCGCACGATATAAACGATCGGCCAGATAAAGAACGCTGAGAGGGATATCAGCAAGGAGAATCCGGCCACAGCGAAAAACGTAAGCGTCTGAACATTGAGGTTATTGACCCCGGCCAGCAAAGGAACGAAGATGGCGTCCGGTGGCACAAAGGTCAACGGAGCCAGATCCAGGAAGCAGCTCGCATCGGGAGGCGTTGTGGGATCGTCCAGGAAGGCGGCGACGATGCTGGTCGAACACGGGCTGAAGAAAACGCCGCCGTGTGCGGCCGCCGGATCAACGAGATTGGTGGCGTGACTCAACCCGGCAGCGACCGATTCTGCGAAGGCGGGCGGCGTCACCGGATCGAACCGACCGGAGAATAACAACGTCGGAATATCACTGATGACAGGATCATCCACCGATGGATCCAACGGCTCCACCGGCCAAAGGTTGCAACTGTTGACAAAGCCCTGGAGATCCTCGCCAATCGATTCGGCGATCTCAGGGTACAGAGCATCCAGGGGAACAGCCCCCGGATCGACATCAGCATCTTCGGCACATATAACCGAATAATACATACCCTCAGCGATGTTCTGGTCGAACACGAGCAAGGGCCACATCAGCTGGACATAGCGCGTATCGCCCTTCTCCAGATCAGCAACCATCTTGGGTAGTACGGCGTTCATCCCCGGACTATAAAGCAATTGAAATGTGAGAGCACGAAAGCCTTCACCGTCAAAAAAAGCTCTATAGTCATCGCCGGTTTCAGGGTCAGTGATCGTGAGATAAACCGGATTCTCATTAAGCCGACGGAATAGGGCGAAAAAACGCTCCTCCAGATTGGGGTATTCTTGACGACAATCGGGATCGCTTTCACAGGCCAGAAAAATCTCTCTTAAAACACGATCTTCACTCGCCCCACTGGCGCTGATGAAGTTGATTTCAGGAGCGACAACGCTGTCCAGGACGACAGCCCGCAAGCCCTCGGGATGATTGCGCATCAGGTGAAGGCCGAGCAAGGTGCCGTAGGATACGCCATAGAAATTATACTCATCATAACCCAGCGCCCGGACCAGAACTGGAATATCGGCCGCGTTCTCAAGGCTGTTATAGGCGGATAGATCGATCCCTTCAGCCAAAAGGCGGGCGTGGCAGGCTGCGAGCGCCTCGTTATAGATTCGTGTACCTTCTTCATTCGATGCCGCCAGCATCTCGGCCAGAACATCGTCCATCTCCGGACACGTCAATTCCGGCTCGGCATAAGGCGTTCCGCGCTGATTGAATATGATGACATCCCGGTCAACAGCCAGGCTGGAAGATGAAACCAGTAAAGTGAATATCTTGAAGGCATCGCCGCCTGGGCCACCCTGGGCAACAACTAGCGGATCGGGCCGGGCGTCGTTGGATGTGGCTCGACGAATGGCATAAGGGATACGGATGGTTGGTCCGTCGGGATTGGCGTGCCGCTCAGGAACAACGACGTAGCCGCACTCAAAACCAAGGGCTTCACCGGTCAGAGTCGTTAATCCGAGATCATATCCCTCAAAGGTACACTCCGTCGGCACGACATCCCCCGGTTCCTCCTGAGCCGCTACACCGCCAACGACCATCAGCAACGAGGATAATAAAACCAGTCCAAAGAATAATTGTTTTGCGCGTGAGTAGTTCATCATAAACGATACGATAGCCGGCAGGGATCGTTGCGGCAGGCTGCGTCCGCAATGCCGAAGGAGGATTCTAGCATATTGGGGACGTCATTTCATACCGGCCAGCTACGCTCGCATTTGCCACGGTATCTGACTGCGATTAAGGTGCAACATCGACTAAAGCAGGACATAATAAGCGTGTAAAGTCTTGCGATCAGCATCAATTTGTGGGGAATAGCATGCAGTACGACCTGGTATTCGAAGGGGGTGGGGCCAAAGGGGCGGTCTTCGTCGGCGCCCTGCAAGAGCTGGAACGGCGCGGCCACACGCCCGGTCGACTTCTGGGTACGTCGGCTGGGGCGATTATGGCCACATTCGTCGCCGCCGGGTTCTCATCAGAAGAGATGCTGGTCGCGTTGAAAGAGAAGGATGAGAATGGCGTGCCTGCCTTCGAGAAATTCCTGGGGAGGCCGCGACCTTTCACAAAGGAAGAGGTCGCACACAGCATCACGAAGGAGGCGCTGGAACGGATCAACCTGCGTTATGTTCCTGACTTCATCGAAGACCAGGTCGATCGATTCATCCTCAATCTGATGCTGCAGGATGAGTTGGTCTATGTCTTCTCGTTTATCGAACGTGGCGGGTGGTATTCGGCCGATGCCTTTCTCGATTGGGCACGAAGAAAACTCGACCAGATGACGCCCGACGGCCACCCGCGCGATCTGAGCAGGCAAACCTTCGCCCAGTTCTTTGAAACCACAGGAAAGGAACTCTCGCTGGTCGCGGCCGATACAACAGACCAACGCCTACTGGTACTCAACCATCATACTGCGCCGGATCTGCCTGTGGTCTGGGGCATGCGCATGTCCATGAGTTTGCCCTTATTATGGGAGGAAGTCGTCTGGCGATCGGAATGGGGGCGGTATATCGGCCGGGCAATGGGTGGCCACCGGATCGTCGATGGGGGGCTACTATCGAACTTCCCCATGGAGCTTTTTATCTCCACGGATCCTTACGTCATATCCATGATGGGACCAAAGACAGGCTCAAACATCCTCGGATTATTGATCGACGAGCAATTACCTGTTCCCGGCGTCACCCCGAGCGACGCCCCCATTCCGCCCAGTGGAAGCCTGGTCGACTTGCCACCGGTAGAGCGGATCGTGAGATTGGTCGATACAGCTACTCAGGCCCATGACAAGTTAGTGATCGAAGCTTTCGAACAGTTCGTATGCCGTCTGCCGGCCAAATCATACAAGACGATGGAATTCGACATGACCGACGAACGCCGGGAACATCTCGTCGCGGGGGGACAAATGGCCCTGGATCGCTACTTCCGGACGCAGGAGACCCAAGGGATGAAAGGCCCGGATATTCATGAAATGGACCGGGCCATAAAGCGCGCCAACCGGATCGCGGCCGGGATACTGCGTTAAACTCTCGGCAAGTTTACAAAGAGGATGCCGGACGTCGCCGCAGGACAAATACGGCTGTAAGTATCAGGATGAGAGCGGCGACAGATACGGCCGCCCCTGCCAGATATAGCTGGGGGAAGAATCTCCATTCAACGATATGCTCCCCGTCCGGCACGCAGACCGCACGAACTGAGGTATAGGCGGTTAAGGATTCGGCCGGCTGTCCGTCAATCGTCACCCCCCAACCCGGATAGGCATTTTCGGCCAGGATGAGGAGAGCCGGAGTTTCGCTGATAGTTCGCAGCCTCCAACGGGTCGGTTCATGAGATAATATCTCGACCTCGCCAGGCTGAGCCGGCAAGGGGCCGGTGGAACAAGGGGCAGATTTAGCAAGGATGGCCGTCATCGCCGGATCAAAATCGGGGGCATGGATCCGGTTTATGGCCGCGGCGCCATCGGCAATCACCTCAGTCGCGTAAACCAGTCGAGCGACCGGCAACGGCCGCGCCCGCTCATAGACCCATGCCGCTCCCTGATGTCCCACGAGCGTCAGTCCTCGCTCGCCTTCGGTAAACTGATCCAACGGCCCTCCGGCCAGAACATAGGTCGCGCCCAGGATGTCATAGGCCGTCGAGCGCGGATCAGGCACAGATGAAGCTAAAGCGATGTGCGCCTCCGGTTCTAACGAATCGTAGCCAAACACGCTGGGCCAATGGACTTGCATCGCTCCATTCTGGCTGAAAAGGGGCACGCCCCAGGGCAGAACGCGGCCTGCCGGATCATCAACAAGCGCACGGCCGTCAGTCCAGACAGGATCCGGAGCGGTCGAAGCCGTGCGCACCATCTTGTAGCTGAACATCCAGGTATCGGCAGCGGCAAGGGTGATCAGCGCGATGCCGACCAGAACATCGCGCCGGCGGGCGGTAGACAGCCATAGATTGCCGGATAGCTGCCTATTCATACCTCGCGCCTTGTCGCCTATATCCGCCGTGTTAAGATAGGCCCAAATCAGCGCCGCGCCTGTCCCGGCCACAACCAGGGCCAGCGAGTAACCGCCAATCTGTTGCCAGAGGCGGCCGCTGGTATCGGTCGGGTGAACGGACATAAACACTGCGCCCGTGGCGGCCAGGGCCGCGAACAGAGCGATGGCAAATACAGATGTGGCCACCGGCCAATAGGGCCACAGAGCACGCCGGCGCTCATCGGCCGGCCGATTGCGCCAGATCGTCAGCGTATGAGCCAGCAAGGCTGACCCGGCAAAGAGGTACAGGAAAGCAGCCCGGCCCGGCGCGCGCACCAGTCGAAACGGCGGCAGGAAGCGATAGGCCAACTCGTAAAGCACGCCGTAACGACCAAACGCCAGCCACAGCCCGAAGACGATGAGGAGGATATAGAACCATGCAAGGCGATCCGGTCGCCTCAGGGCCAGGATAATACCCAGGACAGCTACGATCCCCGCGTAATAGGTCAATTCCTCAAACGTAGGCACAGACCAATATCCCACCTGTGTGGGTTCGCCGAAGAACTCCGGCACTATCAATGTCACGAGATGGGCCGGCGGAAACGAGTAATCGGTGGCGAATTCGTAATCCGCTTCAGCCACACGGCTGGATGTCGCGCTAAATTGGAGGAAAGGCACGAGCTGCACCGCAGCCAGGGCCAGCCCCACGACCGCGATCACAACCGCCGTTCGGACTACGAGCAACCGCTCGCCAGCGCGGGTTATGAACAGATAGGCGGCGAAGGCGGCCCATAAGAGGCCAACATAGAGAAATGAAGGTATGTGCCCGGCCAACAGGGCGAGGGCAAAGGGTAATCCGGCCACCACAGCCGCAGCCCAATGGCGTCTGTCGATCGCCCAGGCCAGCGCCAGCAACATGAGAGGCGACCAGATAAAAACGGCATACACTGGCTGGTGCCCAGCCCACAGGCGGCCGGTCAGTAATCCACCGTAGGCGAATCCGACCCCGGCCAGAATGGACGGCAGCCGGCGACCACCCATATATCGCGTGAACAGAAACATACCGAACGAAGCCAGCCAAACATGAAAGACCATATATAGGCTGACTCCAACCCGCACGGGAACGATCAGGTTGACCCAGGTGGGCGGATAAAAAGTGCTTTGTTGCGGTTGGGCCAGAAAAGGGAAGCCACCAAAGATATCAGGCTCCCAGAGAGGTAAGTGGCCGCTCCGTAAAGCCTCGCGCACGACGTTCCAATAGATATAGTAGTTGCCGATCATGTCATGCCCGGCCAATACTTGCCCGGGAGACGGCACGAGGACGCCGGCGAAAAATATCAGGGCCAAAACAAGATAGAAGATGGCGACCGCTAGAGTTGGCCGCTTATCGACAAATCGGGTAAGTGAATTCATTTGAGCCTGTGTCTCATGGGAGTGCCCGCTGCGCGGTCGAGTACGATATCCTCACTAGTATACGATACCTCCCGGCGAAAAACCGATGGCGTTGAATATTCAACCCCGATCATGGTAACCGGGAAGACAGTGTCGGGTGCAATCCAGCCGCGCATTGTGTATGATAGTCCCATTACCAGTCTGCCAAAGAGGTGCAAACAATCGAAATGTTGTTAGCCTCGATGTAAGAAATCCGTTGTACGATACACTTTGGCAAGCATTCATAAACAAGATATTGATTCGTTAATAAGACCCACGATATAGGCGGACCAAATGATCCATTATTCGCCTTATCGTGTTTTTCGCTAATTATTTGAACAATACGACCCATTCACGGGCCACATATAGTTTATTCAGGAAATAGCTAATGACGGGAAACAAGGACAACGCTATCTACGTCGTCGGGCATATCAACCCGGACACCGATTCTATCGCTGCGGCGATGGGGTATGCCTGGCTATTACGAGATCAAGGGCAGAACGCAGTCGCCGCTCGCGCGGGACATTTAAATCCGCAAACCACCTGGGTGCTCGAACACTTGGGGATCGAGCCACCTGTGCTGTTGACCGATGCGTCGCCCCGTTTCTCGAGTATTTCTCACCGGCTTAACACAGCCGCGCCGGATGATCCTCTACGTGAGGTATGGGCGATCGTCAGCCGCACCGGCGGTGTCGCGCCTATTGTCGACAGCGACGGGAAGCCTTACGGCCTGGTGACAGTTCTCAGCTTGTTCGATTTTCTGAGTCGTACTTTGGGCACCCACCCGCGCCGCGAAGAAATGCGCGTTGGAGAGCTGATGGATATGCCCGGTCACGAGGCAGCCGACAATAACGTCCTTCAGTTCCAGGCCAGTACGCGCATCCGTGACGTACTAAACCGGATATTAAGAGAGGAGGGCACAGATTTCTGGGTCGTTGATGAGAGCGGCCGCTACGTCGGCATTTGCTACCATCGTGAGGTGCTCAATCCGCCCCGGTTACAGCTCGTTCTGGTCGACCACAACGAGCCGGGGCAAGCCATTGCTTTCATCGATGAGGCCGACGTACTTGAAATCGTCGATCATCATCGCCTGGGCAATATGTCGACGCGCATGCCGATCCGTTTCACCGCTGATGTCGTTGGCAGCACGTCGACGCTCATCACGGAGCGGATCTACGATGCCGGATTAAGCGCGCCGCCGAAATTAGCTGGGTTATTGTTGGCCGGTCTTCTATCGGACACGCTCATCCTGACTTCGCCCACAACAACAGAGCGCGACCGGGAAGAAGCCGCTCGGCTGGCGCGGTGGGCGTGTGTTGCTGGTTCGCCACTTGCCGGCGAGACCATCCAGTCCTACGGCGAGAAGGTTATCTCTGCGGGAACCGGGTTGGGAACGCGCACCGCAGAAGAAATCGTGAGCGCGGATCTCAAGCTCTACGAAGCGGCCGCCATGCATTTTGGTGTGGCACAGGTCGAGGTGACATCGCTAGTCGAGCTGGATGAACACCTCAATGATCTACTCGAGGCCCTCATCAAGCTGCGCGATGCCAAGGGGCTAAACTTCGCTGTTCTCATGGTCACCGATGTAGTACGAGGCTCCAGCCGATTGCTGCTGACTTCAGACGTACC
The DNA here is from genome assembly GCA_019454405.1 of Promineifilum sp. Classification (GTDB taxonomy): domain Bacteria; phylum Chloroflexota; class Anaerolineae; order Promineifilales; family Promineifilaceae; genus Promineifilum. The sequence continues at coordinate 65,054 of JACFOH010000008.1, read as the reverse complement.
GGGCCTGGGTGGCCTTCCCTATGCGAAGCTGCCGGACGGCACATTGCGGGCGGCAGGCGTCGTCTCGCGCAAGAAACAACTGCTTCCGGCGCTGTTGAGCGCGCTCGAAGGTTAGCTTTCGTTGACGTATCTCTTTCTACAATGTGTGGATGAGGCGTGTCGCTTCCGTTTTCCGGCCTCGACTGTAGAAGCGGAAACGGCACGCTGCCCGCACTGTCGCGGGCCGGTCATCGTCGTAGCCGAGGCTGAATATAAGCGGCCGCCAATGAGGGAGCTACCCAGCGCCGGTCGCGCCTTGGTCGGCCTACTGGACAACATCCGCAGCATTCACAACGTCGGCTCAATGTTCCGCACGGCCGATGGCGCTGGCATGGCGCATCTGTACCTGGCGGGCATCACAGCCACACCTGAACACCCGAAGCTGGCCAAAGCGGCATTAGGTGCACACGAAACTGTGGGATGGTCGTACGCAACCAATGCAATTGACATGACCCTCAAGCTACGTTCAGAAGGCTATCGCATCTGGGCGCTAGAGCGTACGACTGCACATGACCTGCCGTACCACGAGTTGACCGCCGATACCGAAGAAGAGCGTCCCGAGCGCCTGGCTCTCGTGGTGGGCAACGAACGAGCCGGGGTCGATCCTGGCGTTCTGGCCCTGTGCGATGGTATTTTTAGCCTGCCGATGGCCGGCCAAAAAACATCGTTGAACGCGGCCGTGGCATTTGGAATTGCCGCCTACTACCTGCAATTCGTCATGGCGCCTCAAGCGGCCTCACGATAAATTCCGAAACGCTGAAAAGGGTTCGTGCTATACTCTACCATACGATAGAGGTTATTATGGTCACCATCGGCAAATTGGAGAATACGCCTGTGGGCGCGATCTGGGTCGCGGCCAATGAAGAGGGATTAGTGGCTGTCAGCCTGTGGGATGATGAACAGCGCTTTATCGACGACGTCACCCGCCTGGTCGGTGAAGCTCCTGATATTTCCGCCGCCCCTGGTCCCCTTGTCACGGCTGCGCTGGCCGAGCTGGATGCTTATTTCCGCGGCGAGTTGCACGAGTTCACATCCCCCATCGACTGGTCCATCATGAGAACCTTCCAGCAGAAGGCTCTCAGACTTGTTTGTACCGTCCCATACGGCCAGACAACCAGCTATGGCGCCATCGCCGAGCAACTCGGCCAACCCGGAGCATCACGCGCTGTAGGTCGGGCCAACGCAACCAACCCCATCCCCATCATCATCCCTTGCCATCGCATCCTCGGCTCTGACGGCAAGCTCCACGGCTATGGCGCGCGGGGCGGCATCGAGACAAAAGCCCAGTTGCTCAGGATGGAGGGCAGTTGGCTGGTCTAGCCATGCCCATCAGGCCAGACGGCCGCCAGCCGGCGCACCCCCTCAACGATCTCTGACTCATTCAACCCGCTAAATCCAAGCAGGATAGAGGGCGGCGGCGAAGCCTCGAGATGATACGGCGCGCCGGCGTAGACTCGAACTCCACGCTCGGCCGCCTCTCTAACCAGCTCGGCTTCATCCACGCCAGATTGGGCGAACAGCATGATATGTAGTCCGGCGGCCACCGGTGAAAAGCTCACCCGCTCACCCAGGTATTCATTCAGCGCCTCGACCAGAATCATTCGTTTCTCGCCATATTGCCGGCGTAGCTGGCGCAGATGGCGCTCGAAATGGCCCTCGGACAAAAAATCAGCCACAGCCGCCTGCGTAAGCGTCGGCGCGCCCCGATCGACCAGACTCTTGGCACGGACAAACGGTGTATTCAGGCTCGGCGGTAACACCAGGTAGCCAAGACGCAGCGCGGGAAACAGCACCTTGGAGAAGGTGCCCAGATAGACGACGCGACCATCGCGATCCAGACCCTGCAGGGCAGCCAGAGAGCCGCCATCATAACGCAGATCTCCGTCGTAGTCGTCTTCAACAATGATTGCATCCCCAGCTTTGGCCCACTCCAGCAAGGCCAGGCGGCGCGATAAAGGCATTGTACCGCCCTTGGGAAACTGATGCGTCGGGGTGACAAAGGCTAATCGAGCCGTGCAGTCGGATGGTATGCGGTCGACGGGCAGACCGTCACCGTCCACAGGCAGATAGATCAACCGTGTCCTGTGGAGACGAAATAGAGCGAACGCGTCACGATAGCCGGGAGTCTCCACCAATACCTCATCTCCCGGATTGAGCAACAAACGGGCCAGAATATCCAGCGCCTGCTGAGCACCGCTCACAATGACAACATCATCGGGACGGCATCGCACACCGCGAGCGCGAACAAGATAATCGGCAATCGCCTGTCGCAATGGAAAGAAACCCGCGGCCGAGCCGTAGCGCGACAGCATCGCGTCGTCAGTCGATAGGTAACGACTCAGCAGGCGACGCCAGATATCGTAAGGGAAGCGTTCGGCGAAGGATCGACCGAACCCAAAATCGATCTCAGGCCGATCGGCCTCGTAATTGCGTTCGGCCGGCCGCTCCAGCGCCAAAGCATCACGGCCCCATTCAGTCAGCGTCGGGAGAAAAGAACGATCGATAGCGGCATCGGCCGCCGGCGACGGGTGAACGCCCGAGGCGACGTACGTGCCCGAACCGGCACGGCTCTCAACGAAACCCTCAGCCTCCAGCTGTTCGTAAGCATGGGCGATCGTGACGCGAGCCACGGCCGCTACGCGCGCCAGATGTCGGATAGGTGGAAGACGTGATCCAGGCGCAAGCTCGCCGGACAGTATGGCAGCCCGCAGTTGATTGTAAACCTGCCTGTAGACAGGCTCGGGATCCTGCTTGTCGATGGATAATCGTAGGGTCACGTTGCGACTCCCCACACATTTCAGTATGATTGGCAAACATTATGCCATATCGGAGTACCGAAAACACACGACGCAAAAAAGACGCCAAACGCACAGCCATGATGCAGGCAGCTGTCCGCGTCTTCGCGCAAAAAGGATATCATGCGGCGACGGTGCGCGATATCGTTGCCGAAGCCGACGTAGCAATTGGCACGTTCTATTTCTACTTCCCCGACAAAGAGACGCTCTTCAATCATTTGTTTGAGGAGACCGCTACCTTCATGCTCCAGACTCTGGAACAGGCGCTCAACAGCCGGACAACCTTTGCCGCTAAACTGGAAGCGGCCGTTCAAGCTTATGTCAATATTGCCTTCTATGAGCCAGCGGTCGTCCAGTTGTTGCTAATCGGCGGGGTAGGATCGGTGCCGGCACTGGTCGAACGACGGTCCGGGTACCGCGAGAAATTGATCCGCACCTGGCAACGAACACTGGCGACAGCGCTGGAACATCAGGAAATCATGCCCCAGAATGTACGTCGCACAGCCGAAGGCTTGGCCGGAGGATTCGATGAGATCATGCTCAACCTGCTCTCGCTGCCCGGAAAGGAACACGAGGGGCAAGAAGCCATCAGCGACATGATCCAGTTCGGTCTGCGCGCTTCAGGTTACATCTACGCCTGAGCAAACTCTGGTCGATATACCGCGTGGCCGGCCAGGGACAGCGCCTTCGATTCAGGGGGTGACCACAGAGAAACGAGACCCTGCCGGAGTTTTTTCAACATCGATGCGAGCCGGGAATTTATCGCGTAGCTCCTCGATATGAGTAATAACCAGAATGCAGGCGAATTCATCCTGGACGGTATTGATAGCCTCAACCAAACGCTGTCGCCCCTCGGGATCCTGGCTGCCGAATCCCTCATCGATAACCAGCGTGCGCAATCGCGCGCCCGCTCGTCGAGCCAATACCTGCGACAGGGCCAGGCGAATGGCGAAGTTGACGCGGAATTTTTCCCCTCCGCTGTAGTTCTCGTATGGACGCTCGCCAAAGCTGTCCGCTATAGCGATATCCAGCGTTTCGATAAGACTGTCCTTTGATTTGGCCGCTCGTTGGGTTTTGAGTCTGACATCCATATCTCCGCCCGACAAGCGGTAAAGCAGATCATTAGCATAGGCCTGGATCTCCGGTAAGGCGGCATCGATGAGGAGCGCCTGAACGCCATTGTGGCCGCAAGCTTCTTCCAGTTGCTTCAGCAGACTGATTTGGCGCGCCAAATCAGTTTTACGAGCAGTTAGCTGCTTATGATCTTCTCGTCGGACAGTAAGTACCTCAACCCTCTGCCGTGCCCCACCTTCGGCGCGGCTGGCAGCGACCACTTCCTCGCGCAGTCGCTGAAGCTCGAACTCGGCCGCGCGGAGATCGATCATGCCGGCTTCCAGCATCTGAAGCTGCAGCTCGCTCTCATGGCGCTGGCGCTGAAACTCGCCGGCCTTGGCCGTCATCCTCTCTTGCTGGCGGGTTAGTTCGGCCAAACTCTCTGCGAGAGGTTTAACCGCGGCTTCGGCTCGCTGAAGTTGTTGATAATCTTCGGACGCGCCGGATAGTTGGCTCAATCGGGAACGAACGGCCGTGTGAGCGACTGCGTCATAAGCGATGGTCGCCTGCCTTGTCTTCATTTCAGCCAATGCGGCGCGCTCGATCCTGGCAAAATCGCCCTGAGCTAGGCGCCGCTCCGCCTCTTCAAGCGCGGGTTGTCCCCGAGAACCCCATTCATCGCGAATACGCTCCAGTCCCTCACACCGTGCCTTGTCATGGGTTATTTGTGTTTCTATCTGCCTGAGAATCTGATCCTGTTGGCGCGCCTCATCGGCCGCCGCCTGTAATCTCTCGATACGTTCATTCAGCGCCGTCCATTCGCTCTGATCGGCCAGCTTCCGATCAAGTTCCGACAACCGTTCGTCCTTGTTTCCCTCCTGCCAGGCGACGAGCACATTATCAATATTCTTGAGCCGCTCCTGAACACGGGAGAATGCCATTTGATAGTCATCCCGTTTCTTCTCCCAGGCTACCTGCCCCCGCAGAGCCTCATCCAATTCCCCGATTTCGCGTTGCAGAGCTTCGGTCACTGGAGCAGCCCCGCGATATAATGTAGCGCGCTCCTTTCCCTGAGTCTCCAGTTGCTCGATTGCATGCCGGCGGTGTTCAGCGGTCAGCGGCTGACCGCACAGCGGGCAATCTTCCCGCTCCTCAGAACTCAGCATATTCATGCGATTCTTGAGGTCATTCATCTCAGCATGCCAATGCTTTCTGTCGGCCTCTAGCCCGGCCAGTTCCGCTCTGCTCTCTTCCAGCAAAACTCGTTTGCCGGCCAAGTCCTTGAGAATATCTTGAGCCTTCTCCAACGATCGCGAGCTGTCCTGCAAATTAGCGTCGACTTGTTCGCGCTCTTTCCGGAGTGCAGCGATTTCCTCAGCCTGCCCTCGCAACTGAGACAACTCCTGCTGATACAATTTCCGCTCATATTCGAGCGCCTGACGCCGATCGCGAGCCGCTTGCCATTCGGATTGTGATTCCCCGAGGCCGGCCAGTTTTGCCAGGATATCTTGCCTTTGGGATTCGTGGCTGGACAGGACGGTCTGGAGGGATATAAGTTCAGCGGCCGCCTGCTCGACCTTCACTCGTTCGGCCTGAAGACTTTGCACCTGCTGCTGCAGTTGACTTTCAGCGCGGGCGACAGCGAGATCAAGAGGAACCATCTCCCGACTGATTGCGTCATATTCTTCCGCTTTGCCTTGCCAGGCGACGGATTCAGCGATGACGTTTTGCCATGTTTCAAAAGCCGCCACGATCATCTCCCGACGATCCAATAGATCGCGGTAGCCGGCTAACTCGTAGCGCTGTTGAGCGATCGTGTTCTCGATCCGCCTTATCTCAGCCTCGTGGTCAGCCAGCTCAGCGGCGATCCGGCGAAGCGATTCTCGTTGCTGGTCCGCTAACGCCTTATTCTGGAGAGCCACACTCACCAGCGCATCCTGCCGATCGCGTTCGGCCGTGGCCATCCTAACCTGCAACGCGGCCCTTTCCAGCGCCTGAGCATACTCCTCTTCACGAGCCAGTTCAGCCTCAGCCTCGCCAATCTGGCGATCGACAGCCATCACCTCAACCTGAACTTCCTTGCGATGCTCAGTGGCGAGATCCTTGTATTCATCCCACCGTTGAACGCCCAGGATTTCAGCCAGGATCTGTTTTCGCCTGGCCGGCGAGTTGGCCGTAAATTCATCGGCCTTCCCCTGCAACAAGAAGCTGGCGTTAGTAAAGACGTCGTAATCCATGCGCAGGAGCTTTTCGATCTCCCTCTCGGTATCGCGCACTCGCGCCTCAGTCTTCACCTGCCAACGATCGCCGGCCACGTCAGCGCCGCGGACGTTGAATTCCAGCTCCGTCGTTTTGCGAGGCGCTTTGCGCCGGATGACCCGATAGACGGCGCCTTCCAATTCAAAAACAAAAGAGACTTCTGCGGCCTGACCTTTGGCGGCCGCGTCGCGATTCACGATGTCATCATCGCTCTTGACCCGGCTCTTGCCAAACAGCGCCCAAGTCATTGCTTCGAGGATGGTCGATTTACCGACACCATTCGAACCAGATATACAGGCCAAATGAAGCCCCGTTAGATCCAGCTCGGCCGTGTCGCGATAGGACAGGAAGTTGCGCAGAGTCAATTGTATCGGGATCATGATTCGTTCGAAGCGGCCAGCTCGGACACGGCGCGCGCTTCCGGCGCATGAATATTCAGCACAGATTCGGCGAGATCCAATAGCTCTTCCACTTCGGCTTCAGTCCGTTCTTTCGTACGCCAATAGAGCCTCAGTAGCTCATACGGTCCCAGCGTTTCGACGGACACGAGATCCCCCAATCTGGATTGTTGATTACCGATACGACTTTTTATGATACGCAGTTCAAATGCATCGGCATAATGATCGCGAATGAGCTTCTCATCCAGCAAAGCGTCCAGTTCATACGGGTACTCCAGGCGAACGCGGCAAATGCTGCCGGCGATCTTCTCGGCCGCCGGCAAGAATCTCAAGACGCGATCCATAAATCCGTCTGCCTCTTCCACCCGCACAAGGCAATCGTTAAATGGCCGGGTGTCCAGCGGGACAAATTGCCAATCCGTGTGACCTCGCGTCACCTCAGCCAACACGAACCCCTTTGTTTCCCGCCACTCACCAAAGTCAATTCGCTCGATCGATCCGGAATAGACGACCGGGGGTTGATCGTTGAGCGACTGATGCTTATGAATATGGCCCATGGCAACATAGTCGAGGCGGGGGTTCGTAACCAGCCCCATGCCCAACGATAAATCCTGGCCCAACATCACCATCCGCTCACTGCCATATTTCGCGCCGGTGAGGCTGGCGTGAGCAGTCAGGACAAGCGGCAACGACGGGTCGATATCGCGAGATAATAAACCCCTCAGCGCCTCATCGATTCGATCCAGCATCATTTCATGAATCTCATCGATGGTCTTGCCGTTCATGTCATTGCGAGCCAGGAAGCGACTGCGCGTGATCCAGGGTAACGTGATCACCTGAATCGGCACCCCCAGTTCATCGGGGCGCCACAACTTCATATTATCTGCCACGAAAATATTGGGGACGGCCAGGGTGGCGTACTCTTGAAGCGTGTGAGCCCGATAGTCAGCCGGAGCGATATCGTGGTTACCGACCAATAACAACGTAGGAATGCCCGCGCGAGACAGGCGCATCATTCGCTCGCCCCAGGCGCGCTGAAAAGTCGGCTGGGGGTTGCGGTCTTTATAAGCGTCACCGGCAAAGATGACGAGATCGACCTCTTTGTTGATGGCTGTGTCGATAATCTGATCGAGAGACTTCAAGAAATCGACGACCCGAACCGGCAGCCCCGACTCAGGATCATGACGGCCATAGTTGGCAATATCGATATGCGCGTCGGCAAAATGCAGAACACGGACAGGTTTAACAGCGCTCATCTCTCAAGTTGATATTAATTGTGATTTGTGAGGCCGCATCGTGGCCCCATGTTTATTGTCCGGTATCCAGGACGAGTTGGTAAACTTGATTCGGATTGGGCATATCGCCGGGCACTACGCGCTCCACAGTCACGAAATAACGGCCTGGTTCCAACGTGACTGATACTGCCTTATTTCCCGTCAACGGGCTATCATCCTGAGCGCGTACTACCTTGGATATATCATAGACGGACAGCCTCAGGATGCTGCGGTCGGAGACATTCGTTAGGCGCAACGTAACACGACCAAACGCAGGCCAATCGAAGTGGTAGCCGTTGAGGAACTGTGTCGATTCGACAAAGTTGCCCGAAACCGGCATGTTCGGGAGTAGTGGCGTGCTGAAGGCCAAAAAGTTCTCAGTGCCGGACATGGTAGATAAAGGCAACAGAACCCGGTTAGCAAACGGCACTGTTCCGGCGCCGACGGCCATTCGGTCAACGGACGAGATCACCCGATTCTCACTTGGCGGTGTGTTACCGCCGAAGACGTAGAGTGCATCCCCCCAGTAGACGCCGCGTGGCCAGTCACGCGCCGGGTCCTGCGGCGATCCGCCCAGGCTGTACTCACCGCCAAGGACGTGCCAGGTATTGGTATTGGGATCATAGGCTTCGGTCTCCGGAACACCACCGGCGGCGTCGAGTCCGCCAAATATATACCAATTACCGTCCGGGCCGATAGCGCTGCCGGCGTTATAGCGAGGGAAATTAAGGGGGCCAGTCGGTTGCCAGGCGCCACCCGTATTCGGGTTAAAGCACTCTCCTCCGGTCAGGAGGACTACAACATCCCTATCGTTGCCGTCTTTGCCGGTCGTCAATCCACCTGCTACGCAAAGCCCACGGTCGCCCTTGGCCACCCAGGCCGCCGTATGAGCATAGCGGGCGCTATTCATCGGTTGGACTTCACTCCACTGGCGTGACGCCGGCATGTATTGATAAACGTTGGGGATTACGACGTCGCTGGGGTGAGGTATTGAATGATAGCTGGTCCGCCCACCGGTGACGTAATATGAAAGCTCATCCGGAGCCGCAGCGGCCGCCGCCCAGGCGAACATCTCTTCATTGGGTAACAGCTCCACAGGAATCGGTGGATTACGGATCGGATCTTTGTCCCAGAAATCCGAAGCCACGTCATAGACAAGATTCAAATTACGATATTCCGATGTGTTCCCATCGAAACCGCCGGGGATATAAATTTTGCCGCGAAGGTAAACAGCCGTAGTGTTGGACACGCCGGCGCCGGGTATGTCGAGTAACTTGTGAAATTCGTTCTTCGCCGGGTCGTAACGATAGAGGCTCTGCGAGATCCTCGGCGCAAGACTATCCTCGACTGTCGTTTGGCCGCCAATGATATAGATGTAAGGATCATTCGGGCCTCCGGCGACGACCGCATGGCGACTGACGCCGCCGGAAGGCAAGGTATTGACCTGCATCCAATTCGCCCCCCCGTCATGCATAACGGCCGAGAATCTCAGCAAAGGCGGCCGCGGCACGCCGGGCCTGTAGTCGGCCACCTCAATAAGATACGTTTGGCCACGAATGACGCGAAGTGAAACAGCGGACTGGAAACCACGCAGATCATCGCTACACGCCAACACGGAAGGGTTCTGACAACTTCCGGAATAGACGGCGAGGACCGTATCATACTCAGTCCCCTCGGTTGTGATAGTCACAATGCTTGTGTCGCCGGCCGTCAGGGAATACCAGGCGGTACGATATCCCTGGCGATTTGCCGGCGCGCCGAACATGCAGCCAAGGACGGGATCGGTCGGTTCCTGGGTGAATCTATAAGTATCTACTCCGCTACCGTCCGCGGTATTGGCGAAAGACAGGTTGAGGGGAGTGGCCTTGCCACATTGATCAGCCGCTGGTTGGGCATTTAGCATACGAGGCGCCGGCGATAGATCGGTGACTTTGATCTCCGCCTGAAGCCAATCCCCCGGAGTCTCGATGACGATTGGGGGATCGACTTTCTGACCCAGGGTATGGCCAGTGGCCCACATACCAACCGACAAAACTACCAGCGTTGTAATGAATAGAAGACCCAGCAAGCGACGCATATAGTCGCAATAATAACAATCCACCGGCAAAAAGACACGCGACGGGACAAGTGCCAGAGCGATAATAGCTCCGACACTTATCCCGATCTCAGGCTCAGGCTTTCCGCAAGGTCAATGTAACCGGCTGGTCGCCGATCACGACAGTCTGCTGGAACTCGCTATCAAGTACGCTGCCGGCGCCCAGCGAAGCGGCCAGGGTTTCACCGCTGATGAAGCCGGCAAAATTGGCCATCGCGGCAGCCACGTCGCCAGCCGCCTCATATCCCAACTCAATGCGGTCGGAGACGTCAAGGCCAGCTTCCTTTCGCATATTATTGATGGCGCGCACGAGATCGCGAGCGTAGCCTTCCTGCACCAATTCCGGCGTCAGATGAGGATCAACGGCGACAGTGACACCCTTCTCCCCGGCGACAGCCAGTCCCCCAAGCGGTTCGGTCTGCACGAGAACATCGTCGCCACCGAGGTTGACCAGTTGACCATCAATGGCCAGTTCCAGTTGCCCACCTGACTGTAACGTCATAGCCGCCGCGGCTTGGTCAAGGCTTGCCAGCGCACCGCGAACAGCCGGGAAGAGCGCCCCCAGCTTGGGGCCTAACACGCGATTATTGGGCAACAGTTTATAACTGACCAGTTCGCCAACCTCGGATACAATCTCAATCGCCTTAACGTTAATCTCCTCGGCCAACACATCCGCCAGATCAAGAAGATCATCCCGCTCCTGCTGCGATCCGACGAAAACCTTAGCCCTGGCTAGCGGCTGGCGCAATTTCACATCGGCCGAGCCGCGCGCAGAACGGCCGAGCGCAGCGGTGTTGATCGCCAGCCGCATCTTGTCCAGCAAGCGCTGGTTGAGCAGCGTCTCATCAACCTGAGGGTAGAACGTATGATGCACACTGACGGGCGCGGTGGCGTCGATATAACGCACCAGATTCTGATACATCGCTTCGGTCGTGAACGGGATAAACGGGGCCAGCAACTTGACAAACTCGACGACGACATGATACAGAGTCGCGTAGGCAGCCGACTTATCATCGTCAGTCTCGCTTTTCCAAAAGCGACGGCGCGATCGACGGACGTACCAATTCGACAGATCATCGAGTAAAAGTTCCAGGGCGGCCGCGGCGTGCTCGGCATCATAAATATCGAGCGCCGCCCGGACATCGGCCGTGGTTTCATTCAACCGGGCAACGATCCATTGGTCAAGTTGAGCGTTACCCTCCACCGGGCTTTGAAAGTCGCCATACCGGCCCGATGGCGTCCAGCCATCGGCATTGGCATAGGTAACCAGGAAAGAGTAGACGTTCCACAGCGGAATCAGGAAGCGGCGACGCATCTCGTCACCACGGTTATAGCCAAAGAGCAGATTCTGTTCCGGTTTGCAGCTGGCATAGAGCCAGCGCATGGTATCAGCGCCGATCTTCTCGGCCGCCTCATTGAACTCGATAGCATTACCCCAGGATTTATGCATCGGGCGACCGTCTTCAGCATACAAGGTGGCATAGCCGAACAGGTTAAGAAACGGCGGGGTATCGCTCAACACAGTGCTCTGCGCCAGGACGCTGTAAAACCAGTTGCGGAATTGACCGGGAAAACTCTCCGAGATCCAGTCAGCCGGATACCATTTCTCCCAATAAGCACGGTTGCGACGGTATTCCAATGTGCTAAAGGGAACGATGCCGGCGTCCAGCCACGGGTTACCCACATCGGGAATACGACTTGTCTTCGCGCCACAATTAGGGCAGGCGATCTTGATGGCGTCGATATAGGGTCGATGGGGTGTATGGCCTTCAAACGTTTCCCAGCCTTCGATAGCACGCTCCTGTAATTCGCGCTCATTGCCGATCACAGTGAAATGGCCGCACTCGTTGCACTCCCAAATGGGCAAAGCCAGGCCGTAGTAGCGCTTCTTGCTGATCATCCAGTCGTGCATGTTACGCAGCCAGTCCAGCTCACGATCGTAACCGAACGACGGATACCAGGTAGCAGCATCAACTCGATCCATGATTTGGTAACGCAAGTTAGCCGCCTTTTCATCGGCCGTCACCTCCTCACGCGGCTTATCGAACGTCTGACCCATGCTGATGAACCATTCGTCCACCAGACGATAGATCAGCTCTGAACCACATCGCCAGCAATGCGGATAGCGGTGGCTATAACGCTGCTTGCGATAGAGGATGCCCTTGTCACGCAGGTTGACGAAAATATCTTCGGTAACGCCTGCCACATCGCGCCCGGTCAACCAGTCGAATCCGCTGAGATAGATCCCGTCTTCGTCCAGTGGGCCGATGACCGGCAGGCCATGTTCCTTGCTTAGCTCAAAGTCCTCAGCTCCACAACCAGGAGCGATATGAACGATACCCGTGCCCTCTTCGGCCCCGACATCTCCCCACGGGATAACCCGATGCGTGTAGGATGCTTCAGTAAAGGTCTCGCGCGGTCGAGGAAGCTCATCGAAAGGCCCGCTGTAGTTCCAGCCGACCATCTCGGCCCCTTTCAAGCGACCTACGACTTCGTTGTTCTTGCCGATCAACGTATTCTTCATGGCTTCTTCAGCCAGATAATACGTCCAGCCATCGTCGGACTTGACCTTGACGTAATCCAGATCAGGGCCGACGGCCGCGGCGACATTGCTGGTTAACGTCCAGGGTGTCGTCGTCCAGACCAGGAGAGCCTCATTCTCGCGGCCGACGAGCGGGAATCGAACGAAGACGGATTCATGTGTGACATCGAAATAACCATCGGTGACGATCTCGTGTTGGCTGATAGCCGTGCCGCAGCGAGCGCACCAGGGCATGACATCTTTGCCCTTATAGACCCAGCCTTGTTCGTCGCACTTCTTGAGGAACTCCCAAATCAGGTAATTGTTCTCGTTGCTAAAGGTGAAATACGAGCCGCCCAATTCAGCGAGGCCCAGGCGGGCGACGATCTGTTCGACGGTGTCAGTGACTGGCCCCTGCGGGCCTTCGACAGTAATGACCTGGCTCGGATCTTCGTTCAATAACTGGGCTAATCGCTGCAGTTCGTCGGGATCGTTCCAGTCCATCCAGTAACCCAGGCGCATGGATTGTTCAGTTTGAATGGCTGCGTAGCGCAACACACGCGCCTTGCAGAATTTGACGAACTCGGCCAAGCCCATGCGTTCGATATCGCGCTTATTCTGGAAGCCCAGCTCTTTCTCGGCATTGACCTCCACCCACAACCCTTGGCAATCAAAGCCATTCTGCCAGCGCAGGTTTTTACCCTGCATAGCATAATAACGCTGGTATAAGTCCTTATATGTGCGTCCCCAGGCATGATGGACGGCCATCGGATTGTTGGCGGTAATAGGGCCGTCGATGAAACTAAATGTGCCGTGCTCGGATTCGGTGGCGGCACGCAATCGACGCAGTTCATTGAACGCATCTGTCTCGCGCCAGAATTCGAGCATCTCCCTTTCTAAAGCAACAAAATCGACCTTATTGGATACTTCCTTGAAGCCCATATCGTTCTTCTCCTACTTATTATCCGGTTATCGGCGATCTCTATCGCCGGTATCGTACCAAGCGTTCGGCTACGGCAGTCAGCCCATCACCGCGCCACAGCCGCAGCGGTCGGTTTAAGGAATCGAGCCAGACCACACGTCGTTGATCACCCCAGACCACGGTCAGCGGTCTGACGGTCAGCGACTCATCAGCCACCGGCTCTATAGCCGATTCGCCCCACTCGATGGTCACGGATGTTTCGACCAAAGCCATCAGTTGCGCCGGGTTCGATGTATCCACTCCATGAGTGATACCACGAGTCTTGCCGGCATCCCCCGCCAGGAGAGCCAGCCCGGAGCCGGCTGGAAACCAGAATGCTCCTTCGCAGACCACATCTTCATAAGTCGCACCATCCACCTGACGGGCAGCGACGATCTCGCCCTTGTCCCACACCGCTGTGCCGGATATCTCGTGACCGTCGCCCATGAAACGAAATTTCACCTGCTCCGGGCGGCCGTCCGGATTGATCGTCACGTGATACAGACTGGAGCGTCCCGATGGAGCGTCTCGCGCATCCAGATCCACGCGCAAGAAGCGATAGCCGTCGACAGCATCAGTCAATCGCCATGACTCGACCGCGCCAGTGGGCGCGCCATCGCGCTCATAGCGCAGTCGACCGGCCAGGAACGGCCGCTCATAGGGTTGCTCATGGATGATAAAGCGCATGATTAATCCAGTTCAAGATAGATACGCTTATTGATCTTGCCTTTGCTCTTATAATCCGTAATTCGAATGCGGCCGACCTCAGATGTATTAGCCACATGGGTCCCGCCGTCAGCTTGCAAATCAAGCCCCACTAATTCCACCGTCCGCACCTCGCTAATACCGGCGGGCAGCAAATTAATCTTGGTGCGGATCAAATCAGGAATCTGGAAGGCTTCCTCGCGTGGCAGGATGCGCACACGGACAGGATGCGCCGCCGCAACCTCCGCGTTGACCGCGGCCTCGATCGCAGCTACCAACTCGTGGCGCATCGTCTCAAATTCAAAATCCATGCGGCCCTGAAGCGGATCCATATTGCCGCCGGTCACATGCGCGCCATAATCGCGAAAGACGACGCCGCACAGGATGTGCATCGCGGTGTGGGTACGCATGAGCGCATAGCGGCGATCCCAATCGAGCGCGCCTCTTACACTCGCGCCCACCGAGGGCAGGTCGCCGGAGATAAAGTGAACCGGCAGCCCATCGACTTTCTTGACGGCCGTCACCGACCAGGTCGTCACGCCGTCGCTCAGCGTGCCCATATCGCACGGTTGGCCGCCACCGCCAGGATAGAAGGCAGTACGGTCCAGGACAACGCCGCCTTCAACCTGCTGAATCACGGTCGCCTCAAACTCCCGCACGTATGAATCCATTGTATAGAGTAACTCGGTCATCCTGTCCTTCCGGTCGTGCGAGGTCGCTTGGTTCGCGCGCCTCACCCCAACAACAAAAACGCCTTCATCCACAATTGGGACGAAGGCGAAGGTTCTCCGTGGTACCACCCAGGTTCCGGGCATAATAGCCCAGCGCTCAACCGGCATCATTCAGGATGAAATCCTCAATGCCGCATCCCCGATAACGTGGGGCGAATCCGGCCAGGTCTACTCGGCACAAAGCCTTTCGGCTGGCGGCTCCCGAGGGATTTTCGGCGGCGGTTTGCGCCTGACTCACACCATCACAGGCTCGCTGGTCAACCCGTACCCGCTTACTCGTCTCGATCGACGCCTTTATCTGTATAGGTTTACAGGTTTAAGTATAGTCGAACGGAGGTTCATGTCAAACCGGACTGTAACGACTATACCTAAAATGTGCGTTGTTTTTAGAATCCCAGGAGCCACTCCATCTTCTCGCGAATCTGATCCACGCGAGGAATCATGGCATCCATAAGGCCGGTATTGAACGGCACCGGGATCGAAGGGGAGCCCATGCGAACGATCGGCGCATCCAGGTCGAGGAAAGCCTCCTCGGCAATAGTCCCGGCGATCTCCCCGCCAAAACCAACCAGCCGGAAATCTTCATGTACGATAAGGCAGCGGGACGTTTTGCGAACGGAGTTCAGCACCATCTCCTTGTCCCAGGGCACAATAGTGCGCAGGTCGATGATCTCGATACTGGCGCCAACAGCATCGGCGGCGGCCTCGCAACGCTCCACCATCGCCCCCCAGGTGACGACAGTGAGCGACTCACCCACCCGCGTCACTCGTCCACGACCGAAGGGCAGCACGTAATCATCGCCCGGATAAGGACGGCGAGCCGAAGCAGCGTCGAGCATAGCCCGATGCTCGAAGAACATCACAGGATCATTGCCGCGCAAAGCCGCACGTAACAGGCCGACCGCATCCTCAGCATTCGACGGGAAGGCGACATGCCAGCCGACGCTGTGGGCAAAGGCCGCTTCATCTGTAACGCTGTGCCAGGGATCGCCGATACGGCGGAAGCCGCCGGGTATGCGCACGACCATGGGCACAGCAAATTTGCCAGCCGACCGCCAACGCAACGAGCCGAGATTATGCATTTGCTCCGTCGCCGGATCGGCATACTTGCGGAACTG
>JACFOH010000008.1:6895-49005 GCA_019454405.1 Promineifilum sp. | reverse complement strand
ATGGGGATAGGCGATCCTGTGGAGAATATCCGGCTGGTCACGGTATGGGGATCGGGTTGTGGTTGGGCCATTGCGGCGTCGCGTGCCGCAACCACCTCAGCCGTAGCAACTTCCTCCAGCGCGGCCCATTCGGTCTCGCTCATCTGGGATGGCACCAGGAAATCACGTAGTGCGGGAATGGGATCGCGAGCCGACTCGTCCGCGCGCTCTTCATCAGACTTATACGCCTGGTTGTCAGTGCTGGAATGGCCAGAGAGGCGCGGCACAGTGAGACGCAACAGCGCTGGACCCTCCCACGAGCGGACGTGCGACACAGCCGAACTAACCAGCTCGGCCGCCTCGGCCGGGTCGCTACCATCTCCATCCCAAATCTTCAGATTCTTGAACGAGGCCAGGTTGGCAGCGATGTTGCCACCGGGCGTCTGAAGCGTGCTTCTCACCGAAATAGCATAGGTGTTGTCTTCGATAAAGAACAGCAGCGGCAACTTCAACGTCGTAGCCATCGTCAGGGCCGACCAAAAGCCGTTACCGGCCACGGAACCATCTCCTCCAAAGGCGACGGCGATGCAACCGGCAGCCTTGTCTTCCTTCAATTGCTCATGACGATAGCGAATAGCCTGTGCCCAACCAGCCGCAGGGGTATACTGCGAAGCGACATCTCCGGACATCGGGAAAACCACCGCCCGGTTGCGGCGGGGCATATTGAATGTCACCCCGACATCCCGGCCTTCGGTTAGGCTGCCCACACGGGCCATGTCGGAGGCCAGCGCTTCCTCGGCCGTCAATCCACTGCCAAGCATGAACGGCCGCGAGCGATAGTAGACGGAGGCGGCATCAAACGGTCTGGTAAGCATCTGGGCGATTAGCAATTGGCCGATCTCATGGCCACGAGCCGAGAACTGATAGGTGACATGTCCCTGTGGCGTCAATTCGCTTTCTTCCAGCTCATCCATCTTGCGTGAGATGAGCGCCAGCCGGGCCACCTCATGCCAGTCGTATGGGAAAGTGTTGGATTTAGTCACAGGCCGTTCTCCTTATCATATTGACGACAAACAAATGAGCGCCCCATTATGCTGGATCATGTCTGGCGCGTTGAGCTAGCCGCTCGTGATTCGTTTCTAGTGGTATGACCGTTGAGTCTCAACTGATATGTTACTCATTTTTCATCGAAGTGGGCAATGATCGTCCTGAAGTGAGGCGAAACAAGATCCGAGTGCTACGGCTCAAACAACAGGAGGCAATTTGTCCAGCACCGCACGATACAAATAGATCTCCTATCTGCTTTCATAAGCGAAACAGCTTATGCTCATGAGTTCGAGATAACAAACCGGTGAAAATCCCCTGCATAATATTTTTCTATCAAGAAAAAGAGACGTAGAATTTCTAATCGCAATCTCGGCTTCATCAACGGGTGGCAGCAGGCATTAAACGCACCCCGTCGATTCGCTAAAACCAACAGTCTGGAATGCACTTTGTGTCATATACAGCCAGCCACGACAATCGTCTACTGGCGCCTGCGCAAGCAGCGCCCAATCGACGCATCTGCGCAAATAATAGCGATCAACAGACGATCGATAATGGAGAATGAACATGCTTCGCCCCCGTCCATCCATGTCACCTAACCCCATCACCTGGCGCCCAATCCTGATCCTGGGCTTATTATTAACCGTAGCGCTGCTATCCGGTAGGCATCCCGTAAAGGGGCTTGAATCGGATATGGTCATCGTGGTAGATCGCTTCGACGACACCAATGAGCCGGAAGCCCAGGTTTGTTCGGATGCCCCAAACGATTGCAGCCTGCGCGGCGCGATCACCAAATCCAATGAAGAAAGTGATCCTGATTTCGTCTATAAGATCTTCCTACCAGCGGGGTCGTATGCGCTCGCAACCGACTACATGGGAGACATGGATGACTCCAACGAGTCAGGCGATCTGGATATCCATAAGAGTGTGATTATCGAGAGGCATCCTGAAGCGAATACAGCGCCGATTATCGAGGGGAATATTGGATACGATGGTCGCATCATCGATATCTACCCAATGGGCTATGAAGGAGATGATCCCTCACACCTGGAGGTCGAGATCAACGGTGTCATCATCCAGGGCGGGATAACCAACGATTCCGGAGGAGGGATCCGCAACCATGCCGCAACGCTGACACTTCGAGACAGCGTCATTCAAAATAACGTCGCGTGGGGTTGGGGGGGCGGTATCGCCAACATACGAGGCGTTCTGAATGTATTGAATAGCACATTTGCGGGCAATCAATCGTCTGACGGTGTTGACTCATTTAACAGTTGGAATGAGTGTGGCGGGGCTATCTTCGGCGGTCAGGGCTACAGCAGCAGGGCAAGCCACTCCAGCATATCTATTGACCGAAGCGTATTTATAAACAACGACGCTTCATGGGGCGGCGGCGCTATCTGCGTTGACAACGACACGGACGGATCACTAAACATAAACGACAGCACGTTCACAACCAACACAGCTACCGGGTGGCAAACAGAGGAGGGGGCGGCGGCGGCCGGTGGCGCGATCTATACCGGCAACGAATGGGACCCAACACCGGGCGGGATCGTTACTGTTGGAGGCAGCACTTTCGAAGGAAACGAAAGCGGCACCGGGGGAGCAATCGCCAGCAACGCCACATACTTTGGCGTCATTAACAGTACGTTCTATAACAACCAGGGTCAGGATGGCGGAGCCCTCGCCGCTCTCTCGGGGACGATGGATATCGTAAACGTCACATTTGCCGATAACATTGCCCAAATACAAGGCGATTCCTGGTATCGGGGAGTGTCCTCCACCCTCAATGTTTACAACAGCATTATGGATGGGGCCGGGGTGGAGTCGAACTGTAGCGGTGGCGCCGATTCAGAAGCAGGTAACATCAATTTTGAGGGCGGCGGCTGCCCTGGAACCACAGGCGATCCATTACTCCAGCCTCTGGCTGAAAACGGTGGTCCTACCCGAACGATGGCCATCGGTAAAGATAGCCCGGCAATCTCCACGGGCGTCGCCGGTCATTGCCCATCCACTGACCAACGAGGCGCAGCGCGACCGAATGAGGCGGATTGCGACAGCGGTGCGTACGAAAGGCCCGAGACCAATGCCGGTCGCGATGAGGCCGATCCCGTACCTCTGGACATCCCAATCGTCGACGCGGCCGATAACCCGACCGATCCCAATTTCTACCGGTTTGTTGTGGGAGCGCCGGGCTCAATCATCACCATGGCGCTACAAAGCAATTTTGATTACGACCTCTATCTTTTCGCGCCGGCTATCAACGAGGAAACAGGCCAGCTACGAGACTTGGCCCAACTATCTGACATCGCCCAGCTCAGCGACATCGCTCAATTATCCGACATCGCCCAGCTCAGCGACATCGCCCAGTTGTCTAATATCGCTCAGTTATCCAACATCGGAGAGATCATCGATCTGGCGCAAATCAGCAACATCGCCCAGCTCAGTAACATCGCCCAAATATCCAATATCGCGCAACTGAGCAACATCGCCCAGATCAGCAATATCGCCCGCGACAACGTAGACGGGACGATGGTCGGCATATCAGTCAAAGAGGGACCCGCTAACGATCCGGATAACGGCAACGAGCAGATCATCTACGATGTACATGAACTGGCAGGGCCTTATTACGTAGCGGTAGTGGCGGCCGATCCCACGGCCGTCAGCCAGCCCTTCACCCTGACTGTCACGGTGGATCCGCCGGACACTCCGGTACCGATCAATACAACATCTCCTGAGACGGATTTCGTAACGCCTGCGACCAATCCAGGTGTCCGAACTTTGGTCCTCTATAACAAAGCTCGTTTTACAGAAAAGTACGACCTATCTTCCAACGAAGCTGATGCTCTGGCGGATAAATTGTCTGACCTGGCAGCGGATCCGTCAGTAGGCGGACTGGTGATCAATCTGGACGAGGTCCAAACCACAGGCGGCAACTTCGCCTTACGAAGCGCTTACCGGCTTTGGGACGAGAACACCCCGGACGAATTCCAGAACCCGCAAACCGCCAATCTGGTAGCGAGGACGATCAAGGCATTCCTGTACGATCAGATCATGGCCTACCCTAACCTGGAGAACATCGTCCTGATCGGCAATGACGAGATGTTGCCCCATCGACGCATTATCGATAACACCCTGGTGGCCAACCAGCGTCGATATCTTGATTATCTGGCCGACGACAACGTTCCATTGGATCCAGCGATCGCGGCCGCTTATGACAATCGCTATTTTCTGATCGACGATTACTACGCGGCGCCGCTACCTCTTAGCGCCTTTGGCCGCGAAGTATATCTGCCACAATATAGCATCGGCCGATTGGTGGAAACGCCAACGGAGATCATGAACCTGATCGACGTGTATCTGAACGGCAACGAAACCATTGAGCCTTCATCGGCCCTGATAACGGGGTATGATTTCCTCATCGATCAAGCGGACGCGATCTCAACTGAACTTAGTGCGCGCGGCATTCAGAACCAGACGACCCTAATCAACGACCAATGGCGCGGCGATGACTTTCGCAATCTATTGCTCAATAATCAGCGATACGATCTGATTTCACTGAACTCCCACTTCGACCATAAATTATTCTTTCCCAATGGATCCCGGAACGAAGCCAACAATCTGGTCTTCGCCGATGAACTAAGCGGAGGCAGTTACAACCTGGCCGGCGCGCTGGTCTTCTCGGTTGGTTGCCAATCGGGCTTGAACGTCAGCGACAACTATTTCAACCTGGGAACGCCGTTCCTCGGCTCCGACTGGGCGCAGATGTTCGCACGCAACGGCGCGACATTCATCGGCAATACCGGCTTTGGCTATGGCGACGCGGATCTATTGGCCTACTCCGAATCGCTAATGCTTAATTTCGTCGAGGAACTGGGCTACAAACCTGGCGGTCCACAGAGTCAAAATTCCACGGTCGGGCACTCTCTGATGGAGGCCAAGAAGCGATACTATAACAGTATCGCGGCCGGATCGTTCAGCGTTTACGACGAGAAAATCATTGGCGAGATGGTACTTTATGGCCTACCTATGCAGTCAGTCGTACTGCCGGCACAAACCCATGTACCTCCACAAGGCAATAGCGTCTCATTGACAGCTCCAGGAAACAGGATGGCGCCGGCCGATCAGGCCATGCTCAATAGCAGTACAAGGGCCTCCACGGCCGTGCCGGGGCTGACGCAAACGCCATTCAACCTGACGTTCAGTTACGAATCGGTATCCGTGCCCAACCGGGGTCACTATTACCAGATCGAGAATGAAACCGATCTCCATCGCACGGGTAGCCGGCCGATCCTGCCGCGAACGACTCTAAATCTAAGTTCAGATACCCATACCGCTCGCGGCGTCTTGATGTTGGGCGGCACATTCACGGATGAACAGAACTTCGATCCGGCCATTCTAGGCATCAACTTCGAAGATACCACAACAGACCAGGCCAACGGCGAGGAAGAACTTCGCTACGATGTACCTCAATGGTATTTGACAATGCCCGCCAGCGTGAATCGGATGACGGACATCAGCAAAGGGGCCTCTCTGTTCAGGCAGCAACTGGTCGTCGTCCCAGGGCAATTCCATGCGACATCGACAGCTGATAGCCCCAGCACCGTAGGCACGATGCGGCTCTATAGCGATCTGCAGTTGCTCGTCTATAGCGCCCGTAGTGGTGAGTTGGGAAATTCTCTCGATTTCCTGTCACCTTCGATCTGGGCTGTTTCGGCCGCGTCTAACTCGAGCGGTAAAATTACCTTCAATGCGCTGGTTGAAGACCCGGATCCTGGCGCCAATTTACCGGAGGACGCAGCCGCAACCGGGATTATGCGCGTCGTCGTCCTCTACCGGCACGTTGACAGCCATACCTGGTCACGGGTGGATCTGGATTACAATCAGAACACACTGGAGGCCTCCAAGACAGTCAATATAAACAAAGCCGGCCAGTATGAATACTTTGTACAGGCAGTTGATAACGCCGGCAATGTATCGGCGCTGATGAATCATGGCAACTACTTCACCATCGCCGCAACCGTTGATAGCGGCAGCGACGATTGCAGCCCGGTTCCGGGCAATATCATCGCTAACTTCTGCTTCCAGAACAGCGCCGCGCCGTGGAAGTTCTTCACAGACGGGCAAGGCAATTACAGCCTTGAATCGACGAATCCCTATGCGGGCGCGACGTCAGCGAAGATGATCATCAATGCGCCAGGTAGCAATGTCCAGTTGTATCAGACCGGGTTAACACTACAGCCTAATACAAATTACGAATTGTCCTTCGCCGCCTACTCAAATAACGGCCGGGATATGAGTATATTCCTGCACAAGCACGGCGCGCCCCACACCAATTATGGCATCGCCAATCATATCGTAGACTTGACCACGAGCTGGAAGACCTACACGATATCGTTCACGACGCCGAACGCCGCCAACCTGACGGACGGCAGATTGCGCTTCTGGTTCGCACCTTATGACGCAGCCGGTACAGTGTATTATATCGACCGCGTAGTCCTACAACCGGCCGGAGGAGGTGGCAACCCCGATCCGGGCCCTGAACCACCTCCCACTCCCGGCCCAGGCGAATGTGGCGACCCGATCAGTGGGAATCTGATCAAAAACCCGGGATTCGAAGCAAGCAAAAGCTTCTGGTCGTTCTTCTCCGACAAGCCAGGTTCATTCAACGTCGTGACTGGTCAACCGTATGAATGTACCCACAATGCAAAAATCACGGTCACGCAGCGGGGTACGAACGTCCAATTATTCCAGACCGGTTTCACCGTGAAACCCAATACATCCTACCGGCTTCGTCTGGCGGCGCGCGCAAGCAACGGGGAGGATATGCAATTGTTCCTCCATCGCCATTCGGCGCCTTATACCAACCTGGGGCTGAACGGGGCGACCTTGGATCTGACCAAAGATTGGAAGGTATTTATCGTGGACTTCACGACCGGTAATTTCGGCGCGGCAACAAACGACACACGACTCAGGTTCTGGTTGTCGCCCTATGGCCAGAACGGGACCATTTATGAGTTTGATGATGTCGTCATGACAGAACTCACCCAGGGTCGCTCAGGGTCAGAGCCATCAAGGCAAGGTGGGCGTTCCGCAGATGATCTACTCATCCAGGGTTATTTCATCGACGATGATACCACCGGTCGCCTGGCGGGGACGTATGTCAGCGACGGGAACGAGAACAACGTATGCCGCGAAATCAATGCGACTCTGTCAACACTGTCGCCTGTCGACGGATTGATGCATGCAGTGAACTTCACCGGGCCAGGCATCTCGGACCACGTAACGCTTCTGGGCGTATGGCAAGACGAGCCAGTAGGTCTATATCCTGATGCCGAAATCCACGATAGCGCTCAAGTCATGTTGCGATCTGAGCGAGACGAATCCGGTAACGGCCGAGTCTATACTATTGCATTTGCAACGACAGATGAGAATGGCAAGTCCTGCAACTACATCGCCCAGGTCGGGGTCGGTCTGGATACGAGCATGGCAGCCATCGATGATGGTTATCAGTTCAACTCGCTGGAATCCACGTCGGCCGTCAGAATACCGGCCATCATGGGAAGTCGTCGATAACCATTGCCCGTCAGGGGCGCTTTTCAGCCACCGGAAATAACAAGCAAGAGGGCAAGATGACGTTTGAGCGTCATCTTGCCCTCTTGCGTACAGCCATGATTTACAACAAGCCTCGGGCGCGCTCTAGTTCAACCTGAGCGCCAAGTCGCTCAAAGATCGGCAAACATTCTCCCAGGAGTTTCTGCCGGCGGCTGTCCTCTCGCTCATACCCGGATAACTCGGCCAGCGATAGCTGGGCACAGGCCAGACCATAGTTATCCCCTACATCGCTTAGGAGTCGGATCGCCTTTTCGAAATCCTGCTCGGCTTCGGCGGGCAGGCCTTTAGCCGCGGCGATCACGCCCATTACATGCAGGGTCAAACCTTGCTCGCCAATGACGTCCAGTTCTTCAGCGATGGCAAGTGATTGAGCAATTTCTTCACGAGCGTGACTAAATTCGCTTTGAGCCAGATAAGCCTCCGCAAAACGTCGGTGCATTTCCGGCAGTAGATCGCGGGTCTTGGCGCGATTGAATAATTCCTGACTTTTACGCAGGTGTTCAAAGGCAAGGGCAATCTCGCCTCCACGAATATTCACTGCTCCCAGGTTCAAGTGCAGCGCGCCCATAACCCACAGAGACCCACCTATCTGCTCCAGAGCCTTAAGAGCGCGGCCCAAAAACTGTAAAGCATCATCGAAACGACCCTGGTTGAGTGCGATGCCCCCCAGGTTATTATCGACAAAGATAGTGTCGTAAACAATACCCAATTGCCTAAAGATATACCCGGCCTGGCGATAATAACGATCCGCCTCCGTCCATTGTCCCATATCGAAATAGGCGTTGGCGATTAGATTCTGGGTTATTGCTCGTCCGTGGAGATCCTCCAGTCCTTCATACAGCGCGATCGCCTGCTCGAAATGGGCCACAGCGTCATTGGCCAACCCGCGATTGCGATCGAGAACTCCCAGGAGATTATGGGCGCGAGCGACGATCCTTGGTTGCCCCAACCCCTCGGCCGCCTGAAGGCTGGCCAAGCCTTGCTGTTCCGAGCGCTTATTATCCCCGAGGCGAGAGAAGATAAGGCCGGAGATAAGCCGCAACTCGATAGCCGACGGTGTAAGACGATCCCCCAGGATAGTCAGCCCCTTATCGATCCATTCCAACGCCGGTTCGTATTGCCCACGCATCTCATAAGCTTTGGCCATCCATCGGCAAGCGGAAGCTTGTGCCTCGGAGTCCCCTGTTTGCCCGGCGAGAGCGAAAGCCGTCAGCAAGTGTTCTTGTCCGGCATCGTTCTGGCCGCTGTTCACAAGCAATTCTCCCAAATTGGCGTGGATTTCCTGGCGCCGGCCAAGGGTTTCTTCGGCCGGGAACTGTTCAGCGCTCGCCAAAGCCTTGCGAAAATGGTCGATGCTCTGCAGGTTGGCGAAGAGTTGTTTGTTTTGGTTCCCGGCTATCAGGTGATAGCGAAGCGCGCGTTCCCAATCTTCACCTAAAAACGCATGGTAAGCGATCTGGCCAACAGCTTCAGGAGTCAGTTCCTCAAGTAACCGGGCGAGATTGCCATGGAGCTCGCGGCGTTGGGTAAACAACAAGGTCTCGTAGGAAACTTCCTGTATCGCTTGCTGTCGAAAGACGAAAGTGGCCGGCTCTCCACCATCGTGTCCCTGCCAATCCTGCGCGATAAAATCGCGGGTCTCCAGGTCGTTGACCTGGGCGCGGAGGAGCCGCCCCGATGGCTTCAGCGGATGGACCCGCGATACTAGTCCCAGATCAAAGCTGTATCCAATGACGCTGGCAACCTTGAGCGTGGGCTTATGTGACTCAGGCAGACGATCGATCCTGGCGAGGATCACCCCGTGAACTGAATCAGGGATACCCAGATTGATGGATGACAGATCAGCCGATTTGGCCGGATCCCAGGTTTCTTCATCCTGCACCGGGATATTAGCCCGGCGCATCGTATCGATCATCTCGCTGGAAAGCACCCATGTTCCGTCCTCCGACAACAATTGGCCGGATTCGCGCAAAGTATCAACGAGTTCACGAGCAAAGAAAGGGTTGCCCTGGGCTTTTGCCTCGATCAAGAGTCTCGCCAGTAAGGAGACAGGGCCGCCCAATAAGTCCTCCAACAAGCGCTGGATCCCCACCGAATCGAGTTCACCAAGCCGGATCTGTTGATGGTTCTCAAGGCGGCCGAAGGTCGTCAGGAGGGGAAGCTGTGGATCATCCTCCACAAGAGGTCGTGTAACAGCGACGACCATAATAGCGACATCGCTCGTGGCCTTGGCCAATACCTCGAGCAAGTTATGCGATGGCTCATCCAGCCAATGTGCGTTCTCGAAGACCAGCAACAAAGGTTGGGAATGCGACCAAGCTCGAAGGATCTCGACTACAAAAGCAAATAAGGATTCCTGTCTTTGCTTCGGGTCAAAAGCGGCCGTTGTGGGATTATCGGGGATAGGCAGGCCAAGCAGATCGCCAAGCAATGGGAGTCGTATTTGCCAATCCTGATTCATCTGGGTCAATATTGATTCAAGAGTGGCGATCTGGTCAGCCGCATCTATCTCTCCCTCTGCACCAGCCACTCGCTCGTTCAAACCAAAAATCTGGCGAATAATCTGCTGCCAGGGGTAGTAAGTCGTGGATTGGAAGATCCTCTGGCTCGACCCCGTCACTGTCTGAAAGCCATTAGCGCCGGCGTATTGCCGGAATACAGAGATAAGATGGCTCTTACCGATTCCCGTCGGCCCCTGCAACGTAACCAGGCGACCCCGACCAGTCAACACGCCATCCAGCATCCGCCCCAATTGCTCCAGTTCGTTTGTGCGGCCGGCTAGTGGCATCTCAAATAATGAACCGTGGCTCTCTTGCGCAGATTGACGGCCGAGCAATTCAGCAACGGGGATAGGCTCGGCGCCACCCTTGACGGCAATCAAGCCCAACTGTCGGAATTGAAATACCTGCCGCGTCTCGTCCGCCACACGACGCCGAACAAGGATCTGGCCCGGCTGAGCGTGACTCATGAGCCGCGCCGCCATATTGACCTCATTCCCCATCACGCCGTAGGTATGACGGCTACGGGCGCCACACTCCCCGGCCCACACCCGCCCCCGACTGATGCCGATTTGGATGCCAGAGATATAGCTCAATTCGGGCGGCGTTCTCAAAAGATCAATGGCTGCGGCAACGGCACGGAGACTGTCATCATCATGAGCTACCGGCGCGCCAAAGCTGAAATAAGCGTAGCTACCTTTGTCGCCTATCGTCAACTGGATGAGGAAACCACCCTGAGCCTGAGCGATGGCTTGCATCCAACGAACAAATCGATCAAGCTGCTGCTGCGCATCGTCATCATGATCGTAATCAATGCCGGAGAATTTCAGGAAAAGCGCGATCGAGGGACGAAGCTCAGCCAGGAATTTACTGCCGCTTAATAGACGGTTGTACACAGGCGGCAACGTCCAGGCGCGGGCTTGTTCGCTTGATAATGTTCCGGTGAATACATCTATTTGACGAGTGGGTTCCGATAAACGTCTGAGACTGCCAACGACAGCATAGCGCTCTCCGGCAGGGGCCGTGCGCCATTCCACAACTTCGTAATCATCGCTGAGCGCGCCACCGTCGATGGCGCCAATGATCTCTTCGCTGGCGATCACTTCGCCTTTCTCCGCCAACTTCTCGGCAGCAGCCACGTGATCGAGCGTCCGTCCGGCCAACACGTCGATGAGTTGGATATCAGGATCGCCAACAACGAAGCGACGCGCCGGCCCTGCAGCGACAGCAACTTTAATAGCCAGGGAAATCGAGGTGCCGGCCGGCGTTTGCACGGTGGAAAAAGGCCGCATAGCCTCCTGCATGGCTAGAGCGCAGGCGACGCCACGCTCTCCTCGATCGCCATCGAGCCAGCAGGTGATGGAATCGCCGGCAAACCCCAGAACGCTCCCGCCATAGCGATGAAGCTCGGCGATGATAGCTTCGTAGACGGGGTTTATCTGATTAAGGACTTCTTCGGCACCGCGATAGACACCCAACTCCAGGGCCAGGGTCGCGGTTAGAGGCGTGAAACCGGATATATCAGCGAACAGAACTGAACCATTCGTTCGGTCGGGGAGTTCCAGGCCATTCGCCAGGGCGATACGCCTGTCTTCCGGGATCAGAGCAAGGAGCGACTCGATCATATCGTATTTAGATAAAACGGGACGGTAACGCCTATGACGCTACCGTCCCACCCCTGAATAGTATAGATATATTCGGGCGCCCCCGCAATGCCATCAAGTTATCGCGTAATTAGCCGGCCTTATCGAGGGGCATGATGGCCCAGAGGATCAGGTAGAGTAGTACACCGCCCCCAGCAAACAGAAACAAAAGGAGGAAGAGAATCCGAATAATCGTCGGATCCACACCAAAATATCGCCCCAATCCCGTACAAACTCCAGCGATCATTCGCCCTTCTTCCACACGAGTCAAACGCTTTTCTTCCATGGTTATCTCCTAATCGACTAATCGTCTTTATTGTGCCGCAAACACCTCACTGATTCAACCCAGTTTATAAAGCAGAGTAAGGTTCATCAACGCGGACACAACTAATCATCTGTACGCGGAATCAGAAAGCCTGGTTGCGCACCTCACCATCGATTATCACATGAGAGTGCGCAACCATCGGCATGGATATGGGTTTTATACATCAAGTTATTAGGCAATCCGGGCAAGGGGTTGATGCTTGACATTCTGAATGGAAGCCATAAAATCCCATCTTGGCATCCGCAAAGATGCGTAGCCATCATCTGATCGAACCGAGTATTCGAATTTTAATATCACTTACTAAATTGTAGCGGCGGCCGCGGAATGTGGCGCACTATTTTAGAAATTGTCCTTGAAGGA
The DNA here is from genome assembly GCA_019454405.1 of Promineifilum sp. Lineage (GTDB taxonomy): Bacteria > Chloroflexota > Anaerolineae > Promineifilales > Promineifilaceae > Promineifilum. The sequence goes on along the minus strand of JACFOH010000008.1, from coordinate 36,541 downwards.
GAGGCAGTCAATGAATGACACTGAGGAAAGAGTTCGCGCGATCATCGTCGATCTATTGGGTGTGGATGAAGACCAGGTGACTCTGGATAAAAGCTTCCGCGATGATCTGGAAGCGGATTCGCTTGACCTGGTAGAGTTAATTATGGCTTTTGAAGAAGAGTTCGAGGGCGAGATTTCAGACGAAGAAGCCCAGAAGATCACGACCGTCGGCGAAGCAGTCAATTACATCAACAGCAGCATGCGGTCATAACCTCTCTGACTGGCAATTACGGTCAAACAGGTTCATCAGGAGGCAGTCACCTATCGGTCGGCTGCCTTTTTTGTTGCCCACGCCTTGAAGCGAAGAAAATAACCAATGCGACGATCGCCACCACCAGCGAACCTGTCACGTTGAGCCATACCCCTAATCCTATCCCTATAGACCGGCGCAGGATCTCCTCCACAATCGGCCGGATAGCGAAGAACTGGATCGTGGACAAGATCGCGCCAAGCAAGGCTACAATGGTCATGAGCAACCAGGGCCACGGGGACGCAACCGCACGTTTGGGCAGCAGCGCCCCCAGGGCTGTCACGACAACAACGAAACCGATTAGCCCAAGTCGCAATAGCCACTCACTGGGCGGCTCGAGCTGTATAGCCGCGACAGCCGGGAACGACAGCAAAGCCACAGCGACAGCTACCCCACGCGCCACCCACGTTTGCCATCGATCGTTCGGCCAGGTCGATGCCAGCAAGGAGATCACCAGGCCGGCAACGATGGGCGGCAAGTAGAACAAATCGCGACGCGGCCCAACGCCCAGAAACTTAATCCACTCCCCCATCTCTATCCCGATAATCTGCAACCCGGCGGCAGGGCCGGGCAGCCATATCTGAAAATAGCCGACGAAGATGGCTGTTAGACCGAGAAACAGCAGGATTAACGACGTATCGCGAACCCGAGACGAGAGTGCATTCATCGTGCTACAAATTAATCGGCCGTTCGTGACGGCGACGAGAAAGTCGTTGCTCCTGCCGTATGGCGGCCTCGTCGAAGAGGGCGCGCTCTTCGTCCGTTTCACAGATGATGGGCGGGACGGCCGTCGGACTACCTGTCTCATCCAGAGCCACATAGACGTAATAGGCGGTGTTCGTGTGAGTCACCTGGCCGGTCATGAGATTCTCCGCCGTGACAATAATGCGGGTCTCCAGAGACGTATGGCCGACCCAGGTGACTTCCGCCTGCACGGTGAGAAGGTTGCCTATATGGACCGGGGAGTGGAAACCCATCGAATCAACGGCTACGGTGACGACTGGCTGGCGGGCATGCCTCATCGCGGCGGTGCCACCGGCCTCATCACATAGTTTCATAATGACGCCACCGTGAACATTACGGAGCACATTTGCATCGGTGAGGCCCATGATCTGGGTCAGGGTCACTCTCGACTGGCGAACGGTTCTTCCTTCCATCGTTCGATTATCCATTAACTACTTGACCATCGTTTCCTGGGCCAGTTCCATTAGAAATATTTTATCGGCCTCGTCCAATTCGGCCGTCAGCAGAAGGTCGGGGCGGCGCTCCCAGGTTAAGCGCAGGGATTCCTCACGCCTCCAGCGCGCGATACGGGCAGCGTGCCCCGAGCGTAAGGCTTCCGGGACCTGCCAACCGCGAAATATTTCCGGCCGGGTATAGTGTGGGCCTTCCAACAGGCCGGTGGAATAGCTATCGCGCTCGGCGGCATATTCGTCGCCTAACACGCCGGGAATATGACGTGCCAGGGCGTCGATAGTCACCAATGCCGCCAGCTCCCCGCCAGTCAGGACATAATCGCCGATGGAAATCTCGTCATCGACAATATGTTGGCGAACCCGTTCGTCGATCCCCTCATAGCGACCACAGAGAAAAAGCAGCCAGGGTTCGGCCGCCAACTCCACTGCTACTGCGTGGGATAATAGACGGCCTTGGGGCGCCATCAGGATCACTTTGGGCTTTACCTGTTGATCCTCAGCCGCAATATTCTCAATTGCCTTGAATATCGGTTCAGGCTTTAGAATCATCCCCCCGCCGCCGCCGTACGGCGGTTCATCGGTCACACGATGTCTGCCTTCCGCATAGCCGCGAATGTTATGGATTTGAAGGGAGACCAGCCCGGCTGACTGCGCTCGCTGCAGGATACTCTCACCAAGGTAGGCGGAGAACATATTGGGGAAGAGGGTTAGTACGTCAATTCGCATGATACGCCCGGTGATATTTGCGTGGCGATAAGTATTGAGGGGAAGCGACAGCTTGTCAAGCGATCGACGCTATGCCAACGGACAACCGGCAGAACACCATCAGTTCATTGACAAGGCGAGCATAGCAAACCAAAATTGGTTCCATGCGTATTCTGATAACCGGCGCCAAGGGTCAGCTGGGTATGGCCCTGCAATCCACCCTGACCGAACACCATCTGATACCAACCGATCTGCCCGAATTCGATATCGTCGAGCGCAGGAATGTCTTTGCCTTGTTTGAAGAAGCCCGGCCCGAACTCGTCATCCATTGTGCGGCCTATACCAACGTAGACGGCTGTGCTCGCGATCCAGAGTTGGCCCATCGGGTGAATACCCTGGGCACACAGAATATCGCCCTGGCCTGCCAGAAAGCCGATGCCCCGATGATCCACATCAGCACCAATGAAGTATTCTCCGGGGATGATCCCGCCGGCTATGAAGAATGGATGACCCTATCGCCCCACAATCCATACGGGCGGTCGAAAGCCGCCGCCGAAGTAGCCGTTCAGACGTTGTTGAACCGTTATTATATCGTCCGCACAGCCTGGCTCTACTCGGCAGGCGGCAGGAACTTTATCCACGCGATCTTGCGCGCAGCCCGTGAAAAAGGGGCCATCCGCGTCGTGACAGATGAGGTAGGCAACCCGACCAACGCGGCCGATCTGGCTGAGGCGATTGGCCGCCTGATCGCGACCGAACATTACGGGATATACCACTTCGTCAACAGCGGGGCTTGCTCGCGCTGGGCATTCGCCAATGAAATCCTGCGACTGGCAGGAATGGAGCATGTTATCAATACGCCGATTCTGGGCAGCGAATTCACACGCTTATCCTGGCCGCCTCCGTTCTGCGCCTTACATAATCGAAACGGAGCGGCCATCGGCATCACTCTGCGCTCCTGGCAAGAAGCTCTGGCCGATCTCTTTCAAGACGGGGTCGAGGCGTGAGCCAAACCCACCCTCGCGCATCCGTCATCATCCCCCACTGGAATGGCGTGCAACATCTCGAGGTTTGCCTGAACGCTCTACGACGGCAGACGTTCACCGATCACGAAGTCATCCTGGTTGATAATGGCTCGACGGACGGATCCCAGGAGTACGTACGAAAAGCATTCCCCGAAGTGCGGCTGATCGAATTGAGCGAAAATCGCGGCTTCACCGGCGCATGCAACGCCGGTTATGACATGAGCCGAGGGGAATTTGTCTGTCTGCTGAATAACGACACCGAGGCCGATCCCGGGTGGCTGGGGGCCATCATCGACGCATTCGACCGACACCCACAAGTCGGCATCGTGGCCTCTAAAATGATGTTGTTCGATCAACGCGATCGCTTCCATACGGCCGGCGATTATTATCGGGTCGACGGCATCCCCGGCAATCGTGGCATCTGGCAGCGAGATGAAGGGCAATATAACCATCAGGAACCCGTGTTCAGCGCCTGTGGCGGGGCAGCCGCCTACCGGCGAGCCATGCTACAAGAGATCGGGTTCCTGGATGATGCATTCTTTTTTTCATGCGAAGACGTCGATCTGGCGTGGCGTGCTCAACTGGCCGGCTGGGAGGTGCTCTACGTACCTGACGCAATCGTTTACCATAAACTGAAAGCATCAGATGCAGGGGGGACAACCAGTAGTTACTATGATGGCCGTAACTTTCTCTACATTATTTGGAAAAACTACCCCACGTCTCTATTGCGCACCCATGCCGCAGATATCCTGCGCGCACAGTGGCGCATCACCCGTGACGCGCTAAGGGCTTGGCGAGGCGCCGCGGCACGCGCCAAACTACGCGGACAATTAGCCGGCCTGTTCGGTTTTTTCCGCATGTTGCCGGCGCGAAAACGCATACAAGCTACTCGTCAAGTAGATGACCGGACCATCGAATCCCGGCTGACGCGGGTTGACGAGGTCCCATAGGGCAGATAAACTCTGAATTCCATACGGGCGGATCGCCTTCGGTCCGGCCTGATGAAGTGCAGAATGAGCGCACGACAACCCCTCCTGAGCTTGATCATCCCCGCCTACAATGAAGGGGAGCGACTACCCAAAACGCTCCCGCAAGTTTTCACATACCTGGAAGCGCAAAACTACCCCTTCGAGATCATCATTGTCAATAACAACAGCCGTGACAACACGCGGGAAGTCGCCCTGGAATTTGCCGCCTCGCGGCCATACCTGCGTGTGCTTGATGAGATGACCCAAGGCAAAGGCGCCGCTGTGCGAACCGGCATGCTGGCCGCCACAGGGGAATACCTGTTCATGGCCGACGCCGATTTTTCCATGCCCATCGATGAAATCGCCAAGTTTCTACCGCTGCAATTGGGCGACTACGATGTGGCCATCGGCAGTCGTGAAGTCGCCGGGGCCGTGCGCTATAACGAACCTCACTATCGCCACTTTATGGGCCGTGTTTTTAATTTCTATGTGAAGCTACTGGCCATCCCCGGATTTGAGGATACCCAATGCGGGTTCAAATGCTTCAGGCGTGAGGTCGCCTGGAGTATTCTGCCTTGCCAAACGATCGATGGTTGGGCGTTCGACGTCGAATTACTCTTCATCGCCCTGCGACAAGGCTACCATATCATCGAAGTCCCCATCGACTGGTACTACGGTGAAAACAGTCGCGTCAGCCCTGTGCGCGACACCATCAATATGATCCGCGAAGTCTTGCGTATCCGCTATAACGGCTTCACCGGCCGTTACGACAGTCGGCGCCAGCCTGATCCCGTCGCCACCAAAACCCATTAAACGATGGCCATCTCCGGCCCCACAACCCCCGATCTATCGCTGGAGCGACTGATGGCCGCCAAATACGGAGTCGTGTGGGTGGCCGGCGTTGACGAAGCGGGGCGCGGCGCGCTGGCCGGGCCAGTCTACGCCGCCGCCGTCATCATTCCTCTGAGGGCCATGCCATCCACATCCAGCGACAATTATGTCGAACGGTTACATGGGGTTCGGGATTCGAAGCTACTGACCGCGGCCGCGCGCGATCAGTTGTTTGACCTCATCACCAGTTGCGTCCCCGCGTACGGTATCGGGCAAGCCTCGGCCGAGTGGATCGACCAGCACGGGATCATCTCCGCAACACGCCAGGCCATAGCCCAAGCCATCTCGCAACTGGAGCCAGCAGCAGAGGCCGTGTTGGTCGATGGCCCGTTACGATTAGCGGCCACGAATTTACCTCAACGTCCTGTTGTGCGTGGTGACCAACAGAGCCTCAGCATCGCCGCCGCCTCAATCCTGGCCAAAGTGAGTCGGGATCGATATATGACTGATCTGAGCGAGCGCTATCCGGACTATGGCTTCGACCGTCACAAAGGATATGGTACGGCCGAGCACCGGATGGTACTCGGCCGTATCGGTCCATGTCCTGAGCACCGGCGCAGCTTCGCGCCGCTGCGACAAAAACTAATCTAGGGTATAAAGCGATCCTTTAAGAGATCATCCAGCGTCGGGCGACCGATCTCCTGTAACTCATAGCGCACGCGTTGGCTGGGCCGGTCGATATCGACCAGAAGGCCGAGGTCGATCGGGGTAGCGATGATGACCAGGTCAGCGGGCGTGACGTTGATCGTCTCTTCGAGATCGGCGATTTGCTCACGGCTGTAGCCCATGGCCGGCAACACCGCGCCAGTAGACGGATATTTGCGGTAGGTGTCGGCAATGGTGCGCACGGCATAAGGATGCGGATCGACGATCTCGGCCGCGCCAAACTGCTGAGCAGCAACCACCCCGGCCCCATAAGCCATTTCCCCGTGCGTCAGCGTGGGGCCATCCTCAACAACCAGCACGCGTTTGCCACGAATAGCTGCAGGATCGTCAACGAAGAGCGGCGATGCCGCACGAACAATAACAGCTGACGGGTTTGCCTGGCGCACATTAGACAGAACCGTATTCACACCCTCGGCGCTGGCTGTGTCGATCTTGTTAATGACTACGGCGTCAGCCATGCGCAAATTAGCCTCTCCAGGATGGTAGCGGAGTTCATGGCCGGGTCGATGTGGATCGACCACAACAATATGATAGTCCGACTTATAGAACGGCAAGTCGTTGTTGCCTCCATCCCAGATAATAATGTCAGCCTCTTCTTCCGCTTTGCGCAGAATCGCTTCATAATCGACTCCGGCAAAGATCACTGCGCCGCGCTCCACATAAGGCTCGTACTCTTCGCGCTCTTCGATAGTGCACTGGGCTCGGTCCATATCCTCGCGTGTGGCGAACCGCTGGACAGCTTGGGCCGCTAGATCTCCGTAAGGCATGGGGTGCCGAACCGCTACAACGTTGCGATAGCCTAGATGGTGCAAGATATCGAGAACCTTACGCGATGTCTGGCTCTTGCCACTGCCGGTACGTACGGCACACACCGAGACGACCGGCTTGGTTGATTTCAACATCGTCTGGCGCGGGCTGAGGAACCGGAAGCCGGCTCCAGCCGCCAGAACACGCGACGCCAGGTGCATAACATACTCATGCGATACGTCAGAATAGGAAAATACGACCTCATCAACTTCATGCTTGCGAATCAAGTTTTCCAGGTCACTTTCGGGAAAAATCGGAATACCTTTGGGGTAGAGAGGTCCAGACAACGCGGGAGGATAAAGACGGCCCTCAATGTTCGGGATCTGCGTGGCGGTGAAGGCGATCACCTGATAGGAATCGTCATTACGGAAGACGGTGTTGAAATCATGGAAATCGCGGCCGGCGGCCCCGGCAATGATCGTGCGTGTAGGGCGTTTGGAAGTCATAGAATCTCCTTTCAATTCTCGGCTTGAAAGTCGGATTAAAAGTATAGTGTTAATCTGCTCCGCTTGGGGCAGACCGGCCCAAGCCATCTCAAATATTATCTGAAAATGTGCAAACAAGCATTTGATATTATGAAAAGTAGTGTTATAATGTTTTCAAGCTGCATGACATAATCTATGAAATCCTGCGCTGGGCATCATCGATACTGCCCTGATTTCATAGTGAAGAAGCGGCGGATGAATTGAGAGGAGATATATTGTAATTGGCTGCCCGCCACGGCCTGGCTCCCTCGTGTTCGACCACATAAACTGACGAATTTGGCTACGTATAGGGAGTAGAACGCCATGGAAGAGCAACTATTGGCCTTCTTGTCTTATCTGGAGAAGGAATACCGGTATTCCGACAACACCATCGCCGCTTACCGGAACGATCTGAGCCAATTCCTGGGGTTCGTTGAAGGCCATTCCGGTTCTTCACTGACGAAATGGGCGGCCGTCACAGAAGGTGATATCGAAGCCTACTTGGCTTACATGAAGCATAAGAGCCAGCCATATGCTTCATCCACGATCGCTCGAAAGGTCGCCGCCATCAAATCATTCTACAACTATCTGCTCTCGCAAGGGACCGTCAAAGTCAACCCCACCCTGGACATTGATTCACCGAAAGTCAAAAAGCGCCTGCCCCAGACACTCAGCCCCGAAGAGGTAGACCGATTGTTGGCAGCACCCACCGGTGGAGATTCCCCCAAGCTACTGCGCGATAGAACCCTGTTGAATATCCTTTACGAAACCGGCATGCGGGTGACAGAAGTCGTATCGATTCAGGTCGAAGACGTCGATCTGCAACGCTCAGTTCTATCATCGCCGACGCGCCAGGGTGAAAGCCGCGAGATACCCTTGGAAGACGACACGAAAGCTCTCCTGGCGCGGTATCTATCCGATGGCCGGCCGCAATTAGTCAAGAATAAATTAGAGCAAGCTCTCTTCCTGAATCATCGGGGAGAAAAATTAACGCGGCAAGGTCTATGGTTGATTATCAAAGGCTATGCGCAGGAAGCAGGGTTAAACTCTGAGGTGACACCTCATACATTAAGACACAGTTTCGCCGTCCATCATCTGAGCAAGGGAGCTAATCTGGAGGATATCCAGCACTTGCTGGGGCACGCCAACATCTCTACTACCCAAATCTATACCCAAATGGATTCTGTGGAAGAGGAAACCAATTGACCGGCGATCAACGCCTGAGATACCGATAGTTGGCCAAAGCCAACCGTTATGAGAAAAGAATATGAGCCAATTCGTTCCACTAACCGAGATCACCGCCGCGGCAGATTATATTCGCAGCAAGACAAACCATCAGCCGACCATTGGCCTGATTCTGGGTTCAGGTCTTAATTCGCTGGCCGACGCCATCGATACGCCGGATATCATTCCCACGAGCGAAATCCCCCATTGGCCGGTCTCAACCGTGCCGGGGCATGTCGGGCGCCTCGTCATCGGTACGATGGGAGGCCAAACAGTTCTCGTCCTCCAGGGGCGCACACACTTCTATGAAGGATATTCGATGGACCGGGTCACCATGCCGGTCAGGGTCATGGCCACGCTGGGGATAGATACCTTGATTGTCACAAACGCCTCAGGCGGGCTGAATCCTTCTTATCAACCGGGCGAATTGATGCTCATACGTGATCATCTGAATTTTCCTGGCATGGCCGGCAATAACCCATTGCGCGGACCGAATGATGAAACGTTTGGCCCGCGTTTCCCCGATATGACCACGCCCTACGATGTCGGATTGCGGACGCTGGCGCACCGCGTCGCGGCCGATGAGGGATTTGAGCTACGCGAAGGAGTCTACGCCTACGTAGCCGGGCCGAGCTTTGAAACGCCGGCTGAATTGAGATTCCTGCAATTCGCCGGAGGCGACGCCGTAGGAATGTCAACAGCTTCGGAAGTTGTGGTCGCTCGCCATGCCGGCCTGCGTGTATTAGGTATCTCGTCCATCGCCAATATGGCCTTGCCCGATCCACCTCCCGGCCTGATACTCGGCCATGAAGAAGTGCTGGAGATGGGGCAACGCGCCGTCCCACGACTCATCGCCGTCGTCAGCGGTGTTATCAGCCGTTTGCACGAGGCAAGCTAAATCGCACTTTGCATAAAGCATCTTGCTAAGGTATGACTATTCTGGCTCGAACAGAATAGATGACGCCAGGGCATTGTTGACCCATACCGCTCAATGGATCGTATTTATCTGTTCCTGATTCGCAACGATGTCTGGATCTACATCGTTAGTACCATGGCGCTTTTCTGGTATCTGTTCGAATTGGTTCGTGCAGTCCGCGCCTTGCGCCAGGCGATGTTCAATCTGGAGCGGGAAACAGCAACTAACGCGCGCAATTACGCTCTGAGCTTCATCATCTTTTTCGCCACCGTCATCGTTGTGGTGTTCTATGTCAACAGATACATTGCTCCCACCCTGCCGGATGAACTCCTCCATCCCGCGGCGCCGGCGCCCAGTATCTTGACCACTCCCTTGGCCCCGCCGACGCCATTGGGCACAGTTACTGCCGGCGGGGGAGAGCTGGTCGAGGTTCCGGCGCTGGCTCCCACGGCGACATTTCCCGGATCAGGCCCAGCGGAAGTTATCACAGACACGCAAGAGGTCGAGGAAAGCGAACCGGTCGTCGGGACCCCAACCCCATTTGCCGAATGTATTCCCGAATTGATGATTAGCGAACCGCTAAACGGTTCGGTGGTCTTTCGACGCGCCACATTTCGCGGGACAGCCAATACGGGCGAACTGCACCAATATGTGATCGAATTGAATGGGCCACAAACGACGGGCACGTGGGCGCCGATCAGTCCCGAACCGATGAATCAACCGGTTATGGACGGAGATTTGGGAGAGGCCGACCTCAGTCAATGGATGCGAGGCCCATATCGGGTGCGATTGCGAGCGCTGGACGCGAACGGGGGCGAGCTAGGGGTGTGCACTATCCAGATTATTCTGGATACATGAGAGAATTTTCTTCTTCAACTTCTCGCTGATAGAAACAAAGCAAGGTGTTGCCGTACCGGCGCTTGTCAACGAGCGCCAGGTTCTGTAAGGCCAACTCCTTAAATTCGCGCGGGTCGATCTGGACAATAGCCAACCCGCTACTCGTCAATATGCGCCCGGCGGCGAGATCGATAGCTTTGAGCGCCTCAATCCACATCTCCAGATATTGGGGCGGCGCGATATAGACGACGTCAAAGGGGGATGCGCCAGAATCGCGAAGGTAGGTGAGGGCGTCCGTCTGAAGAACGGTCGCCCCATCCATCAATTGCGTATGATTCAAATTATCGCGGATGGTCTGGATAGCGGCTCGCGCTTTATCGATAAACACAACAGCAGCCGCGCCCCGGCTAAGAGCTTCAATGCCCACCTGCCCCGTACCCGCATACAGATCCAGCCAGCGCGTGCCCTGGATATCTCCAAGAATATTAAACAAGCTTTCCTTCACGCGATCCATGATCGGCCGCGTGGTATCGCCTGGGACAAGCTTGAGGCGACGCCCCTTGGCTTTGCCACTGATCACGCGCGCGGGCATCTTATTTGACCCTCAGGGTGAAGAGATCGGCGCGATCGCCGATGGTTTGGCCGGAGCTATCGAACACGGGTAAGCGCCAACCTTCGCTCTGAACCCACATTCCAGTCGCTACAGTATATTCTCCCGACGGTAAGCTGGCCGGCAGTGTGATATGATGGATATCGGGCACATATTTATTCAATGGCCAGCGATGAGTCGGGAATTCACCGGGGTTAATTTTGTCTGATTGAGCCACCAACACACCGTTAGCATCCAGAATATGGACGAATACCTGATAATCGATATCAAGCGAGCGTTGTGCCTGCCAGTAAAGAGTCAGATCAAGTGTAGCTCCCGGTCTGAGGCTGGCGGCCGACGCATTGTATCCCAAGAGAATAATCTGATCGCCGAAATTGACGTGGGTAGAGATAGCGGGTATATCCAGTTCCCGCCCCTCGGAATGGTAGTGAAAAAAGCCCAACGGTTCCAGGAGGATAGCGAGCAAAACAATTCCACCCACAACAACGATGATGGGCCCGTCGGCACGAATAGAGTCCGATTCGTTACCCGGCCGAGGTACCGTTTGATCGGGGGTGCGTTTGATACGCCACGCTCCAGCCAGGGCAATGCCTAATGAGAACAAAGAGACGAGCCAGCTCATTGTTCGGGCCGGCGTAGAGCCGAATTTAACCTCGACTACATGCTCTCCTTGGGGAACCAACACAACGATAAACCCCTCCGGCTCGGCGATTTCCGTCTCGGCCGGCTGACCGTCAACCGTAACTTGCCAGCCGGGGAAGTCGAACAAAAACAAACGGAGACGGAACTGTTTGGGTGCGGTGACATGATAGCGTGTCAGAAGAGGCCGGACGACCTCGGTCAGGACAGCCGCGCCATCAGGCATCGCATCATAGTTGACACGATCGGGCGGCAGGCCCTGCTGGATCGGGGCAACGACCGAGTTGCGCCGATCGGGCAACATGATAACCGTGGCCGGCACGTAATCAGCCGTCGATGTCGTGCCGAGCCAGCGGCCACTATTCTCGATCAACGACATGCGCAACGTATTCACTTCACCGAATGGCTCCCACGCCGCCGGCTGACTGAGAGGCAAAGCCAGAATCATGGGCAATGCCGTAGCCGCGGCGTAGAGCCACGACGACGCCGAGCCGCGATGGCTGCGTGTCCCGACCCAACCGACCGCCATTTCAACGCCCGCCGCGCCCAATATGGCCAATAAAGCCGCGGCCGCGCCCAATAAACGCCAGGGAAACTGGAAGAACGGCAGGAAGGGGATGGCATCCCAAACAGGTTCAGAGATGGGAAGCATCAAAAAGGTAACGACAACAAGGGCTAAAGTGAAGAAAAGAAGCTGGGCGCGTTCGCGCGCGCGACCAAGGAGCAAGGCCGCTACCCCCAGCAGACCGAGCAACCCTTGAACTACGCCCAGGTTAAAGCGGAACGGCGATTGCGTCGCCCCCCAATCCGGCCGTTGTGAGAAAGCCAGCAAATCGCGCAAGCTCAGGAAATGAGTGCGAAAATCATAGTGTCCGCCTTGACCGATGAGCGTATTGAGAGTAACAGCGTTTCGCTCCATGAAGACCGGCAGCCAGAAGAACGCAGCCAACCCCAGGCCGAGGAGCATTGCGGCCGCCATTCGGCCAACCGCTGGCCAATCTCCCTGACCATTTGTTTGCCTTCCCTGCCACCACGCCAAACCGGCATGCCAGACAACCCACGAGGCCAAAAATCCGAAGAAGAATAACCCCATGAGATTATGGCTCAGGATGACGGCCGCGACAGCCAGGACCGACGCGACCCACGAAACGGCCGATCGACGATGCCGTAGACGGTCGAGTGTCCACAAGGCCAACGGAAATACGCCAAAGCTGAACGCCTCAGGCAGCGCGCCGCGAATATAAGGATCGATATACTGGATATAAGGCGAGTAGACATAAAGAGCCGCGGCGACATATCCGGCACGACGCCCCCAGTTGTCGCGCACGAAACCATAAAGCCCCACCCCGGCTAAGATCATGCCGATCACCAACACGATCTTGCTGGCCAGAGTAGCATCGACGGACGGCAAAAGTTCAAATGGAAGCGCCAGGTAATAGATGAGAGGCGCGTAGTAATTGAAAATAGGATAGCCGTAACCGTGATAAAAATCCGGCGCCCACCGCGGGTAAAATTCGCCGCCACGGATGAGATAGCTCAGCTCATGAAGCCGGAAAATATGAAGCTCGGCATCGGTTCCCTCGGGCAGGCTGGCACGGCTAATGAGCGGCCACACGGCCAACACACAGATGAGTAAAACAATGAGGAAGCCGGGGTCGAACCCGCGCCGGATTCGGTTGATCACGGGGGATATAGAGAAGCCACAGATTTCACGACCGTGGGAATATCAGTGAATCCGCACGGCCGCGAAATCTGTGGATCATTAGGTCGAAGAGTTAGCGAGCGATCATCTCGACGATCTGGTCGGGGTTGTTAGCCACCTGTACGCCGGCAGCCTCGAGAGCAGCGATCTTGCCTTCGGCCGTGCCGCTCTTGCCCTCAACAATAGCCCCCGCATGCCCCATACGACGTCCGGGAGGAGCCGTACGCCCCGCGATGAACGATGTGACACGCTTGGTCATATTTTGTTTGATATAGGCGGCCGCCTGCTCCTCAGCATTACCGCCAATCTCACCGATCATGATGACCTCCGAGGTGTTCGGATCCGCCTCAAACAACTCCAGAACATCGATGAAGTCCATGCCCTTAATCGGATCGCCGCCGATACCGACGCAGGTAGATTGACCAATGCCGCGCTGTGTCAGAGCGTAAACAACCTCATAGGTCAGCGTGCCGCTGCGCGAGACAACGCCGACGGTACCGGGCATGACGATGTTGCCGGGGATAATCCCCAGCTTGGCTTCGCCGGGGGTGATGAGGCCGGGGCAGTTTGGCCCGATGAGTTTGGTGTTGTATCGATCCAGGTAGGAGCGCACGGCGATCATATCCAGCACAGGGATGTGCTCGGTCAGGCAAATGACCAGCGGCAGCCCCGCATCAGCCGCCTCATACATCGCGTCCGGAGCGAACTTGGCCGGAACAAAAATGATCGACGCATTGGCCCCGGTGGCTTCGGCCGCCTCGCGTACGGAATCGAAGATAGGCACGGAGCCTTTTTCACCGTCAAATTGCTGTCCGCCCTTGCCGGGCACCACGCCGCCGACTACATTCGTGCCGAAGGCGATCATCTGATTGGTATGGAATGTGCCTTCGCGACCGGTGATGCCTTGCACCAGCAATCGCGTGTTCTTGTCAACGAGAATACTCATGACGCCCTCCCACTCTCGCGAGCCGCTTTGGCCGCGGCCACTGCTTTTTGTGCCGCCTCCGACAAGGTCGCGGCAGTCATCATATCCGCCTCGGCCAGTAGCTCCAGGCCTTCCTTGGCGTTCGTTCCAGCCAGGCGGACAACCATCGGAACGGGGGTATCGATCTGCTCCAGCGCGGCCAGAATCCCTCGGGCGACCTCGTCCCCACGGGTGATACCGCCAAAGATATTGAACAATACGGCTTCGACTTTGGGATCCGACAAGATGAGGCGAAGCGCAGTCGCCACCTGATCGGCACGCGCGCCACCGCCGATATCCAGGAAATTAGCCGGGGAACCGCCATAGAGTTTGATGATATCCATGGTCGCCATCGCCAGACCCGCCCCGTTGACCATGCAGCCGATGTTACCGTCCAGCTGGATAAAGGTCAGACCGGCCTGGCGAGCCTCTGCCTCGGCGGGGGGTTCCTCTTCAAGATCGCGCATCTCGGCCAATCGTGGGTGACGGGAGAGCGCGTTATCGTCGATCGACATCTTGCCGTCGAGCGCCATGAGCTTACCCTCGCCGGTAATGATCAACGGATTGATCTCCGTGAGCGACGCGTCATTACTCTTGAAGCAATCATACAGGCCGCTGACGATCTTGTTAAAATCGCCCCACAGCTCACGCGGCAAACCCATATTCTTGGCCAGATAGTTTGTCTGATAGCTACGCACGCCCAGTGTCGGGTCGATATGAACGATATGGATCTTCTCCGGCGTCTTGTCAGCAACCTCCTCGATGTCCATGCCGCCCGCGGCCGAAGCCATGATCATCGGCTGGCGCTGCCCGCGGTCAATCAGCGCCGACAGATATAGCTCCTGCCGAATGCCGGGAGCCAGTTCGTCGACCAGCACCTTATTAACCGTAAGGCCTTTGATCTGCATCCCCAGGATGGCCTCGGCATTAGCCTGGGCTTCATCCGGGCTTTGAGCGACCTTGACGCCACCAGCCTTGCCGCGGCCGCCAGTCAAGACTTGCGCCTTGACAACTGCTTTGCCGCCCAAAATTCGGGTAACCTCCCGGGCCTCCTCCGGTGTATAAGCGACCTCCCCTCGCGGGATCGGTATACCGTGCTCCGCAAATAGTCGCTTGGCCTGAAACTCATGTAGGTTCACAGCGCACTCCTTCTAGTTCATTGGAATAAACGGTTTTGTCCGCGGCCAAGGAGAAAATCATGATTGAAGCCTCGACTCCGGGCAAAAGGAAAGGCGAACCATCGTTCGCCTATGGGATAACGCATTTAACGAGCGATAAAAGTATAGCACAGCCATTTTATGACGCGAAATCAACCGAATCTGATTACGCTTTCACATGTGGACACCGGTTAGCGAATGCCACCAAACCGGCACGAAGACACCCGCCTTCCTGTCTCTCACCAACCTGCATGTCCAGGATCATAAAAGACAAGGCCGGACAGAGTGACACTCCGCCCGGCCCGTTAATCATGCTCAGCAACGATGGAAGGTTATTCCCCGTCGCCGGATTCTGACTCCGTGGTAGGCAGCGCCGGAGCCGCGGTAACAACCGGTGTCGCTGTGGGCGCGGCCAGGAATTTAGGATCCAGCGCCGGCAGCGTTGGCACTCGGGAGCGCCAGACATCGTTGATCTTCAGATTGCCGGCTAATTGCTCATCGACAAACTTGGACAAGGCATTCGCTTGCGCCGTCTGGAGCTCAGTCTCCGTCATATCGCGCTGTTCGCGGCCGTTGACCATAATAATGTAGTAGGTCGTCTTGCCGTCTGCGCCGATAGCGGGGATGATGTCACTCGGCGTATTGAGGTCAAGATCGAAGGCGGCCGAAGCAACTTCCGGACTCACACTGGATGACAGGTTTTCCCGCGTGCGCCACTGCAATTCATAGGCGTCGGTAGCAGGCGCATCAGTAGCATCGGGGTCAATCGGCCGGCTCACGATCGTATTCCAGGCAGTCAGGAAACCATCAGACTTCACCATCGCCTGTACTTCGTTAGCGGACTCCTCGTTCGTAGCCGTGATCAGGAAAACGCTGGCCTTTTCAGTTGTACGTGAGATGGGCAACTCTTCGGTTAGCGCATCGATCAATTTATCACGACATAGCTGTGCGCGAACGACATCACGGTAAATGGATTCGCTCACACCCAGGGCTTTAAGTTGGTCAACCAATTCGCTGTATTGACTCAGAAATTCCTCTTCGGATACAGGGGTCGCCGTCGGAGCCGGTGTCGAGGTGGGGCCGGCAGTCGGCGCCGGTAAAGTCACCTCGATCTGGGTAGTATCCGTAGTGACCCCCGTGCTGATGGGCGTCAGAGATGGGGTTGGCTGAAGGGTCGCCGTTGGGCTAGGTATCTGAGTCGGTGAGACGCCTTCGCCATAAAAGGAATAGTTTTCGCCTATCCGCGCCTGGACATCGGCATCAGTGACCACAATGCCCCGCTCTTCAGCTGCCTGGCAAATCACCACCCCATTAGCCATGTCATTAATGACATTCTGTCCCATTGTCTGGGGATCGTACAGCTCATTGATGACACTGCCGCCGAATTGCTGAACGAATCCGACGTCGCCGTTGAAAGCCTCCAGCTGATTCTCCAGGAAGATAATGCGTTGGGCCCGCTCGAATTTGACGCGATCCTGCCACTCACGTAGCGTGATCGTATGATCTCCCACCGTAGCGACTGCACGATTAGGAGTGATGAACAATTCGTTGACCAGTGCGACACCGATAACCAGGGCAATGAACCCGACAATCACCGCAACCGCGATGCGAATATTGCGGAGTTGGCGCTCTTGCTTTCGCGCAATCAGGATGTCCTTGCGCGATTGCCGCTGGTCTTCGGTTTCGCCAGTCTTCTGGGTTTTCTTAGCCATATCGGTTTACGATCTTCAGCAACAATGAATTAATCGGAAACGAATGGCAGCAAAGCGATGTGGCGAGCGCGCTTGATCTCGCGGGCCAGCGCGCGCTGGTGCTTGGCGCAAGTTCCAGTCTGACGGCGCGGCCGCATACGACCGAATTCGTTGACATAACGAGACAGCACATCCACTTGCTTGTAATCGATTTCAATCTTGTCTACGCAGAACTGGCATACACGCTTGGTGGGGCGAAAACGCCGATTCGGACGGTTTGTAGCTTGCATCTGTTTATCCTCTTTATTCTGAGAGCACTATCAAATCCTGGGCGACGACTTCAGTGCGAAAGTGCTTGCGACCCAGGTTGTCTTCCCAACTACGGGTCTGCAATCGCCCTTCGATATAGATCTGTTGACCTTGAATGAGGCGGTCCCTGCACATCTCCGCCAGGGAGCCCCAGGCGACGACGTTGAACCACTCTTTCTCCTCGTGTTTCTCGCCTTCAGTCGAGGTCCAACTGCGTGATGTGGCAACGCTGAAAGAAGCCACCGCACGGCCGCTGGGCGTTTGGCGCACCTCGGGTTCGCCCTCCAGCCAGCCGATGACCATGACTTTATTCAAGCTGCGGCCTGGTGCCATCGCCACACCCCTCGCCTAGGAACTAGTCATCTTTGCGCACAACCAGGTAACGAAGAACATCCTCGTTATACTGCAGGCTGCGCTCGATATCCTTGATACGAGTCGGGTTCAGCTTCGCCTCATAGAGGACGTAGTAGCCTTCCTGGAATTTCTTGATGGGGTAAGCTAGTTGTCGGACCCCCCAATGATTGGCGACCAGGTCGCCCTCTTCCCGAGGGGCGGGTACCAGCAGATTGTTGAGGCGCTCGATCAACTCGTTACGCTCAGCTTCTTCCAGCAATGGCTGGATAACAACAGTTACTTCGTAATCACGCACGTTGCAAATCTCCTTTCCTTGGAATTTACTCTAGCGAGCATTGCCCCCGGTCACTTGCCGGGAGCGGAAGCCGGTGGGATGGCCGTGCATTGCCATTACCGTGCAACGAATTCGCGATTATAGCGGGTTGTCAGAAAATTTCAAGAGCGGATCAACGCCAGATCGACGGCCTCCAGCAGACTGCGGCAACCGATCACTTCAAGCCCTTTCGGGATGGCGGTCGCGCTTAATTGGCGTGTCCGGGGGACGATACATCGCTTGAAACCCAGTTTGGCGGCCTCCTTCAGCCGAGGCTCCAGTTGGCTGACCGCTCGCAACTCCCCGCTCAGCCCAACCTCTCCAAAGAAGGCCATATCAGCATGGACAGGCCGATCCTTAACACTGCCGGCGATCGCCAAAGCAACCGCCAAATCGGCCGCCGGCTCGGATATTTGCAAGCCGCCGATGACGTTGACAAACACATCCTTATCGTGCAACGGGATATGGACGCGTCGCGTGAGCACAGCGGTCAGCAAGAGCAGGCGATTGATATCAATTCCGTTTGGTGTGCGGCGTGGGTTGGCGAAGGTCGTCCCGCTGGCTAAGGCTTGCACCTCGACGAGCAACGGCCGCGTGCCCTCCAGCGTAACGGCGATTGCCGATCCGGGCGCATTAGCCTGACGTTCAGCCAGGAAGGCCTCCGATGGATTAGGAACCTCGACCATGCCCTGTTCGACCATCTCAAAAACACCCACCTCGCTGGTAGCGCCAAAGCGATTCTTCACACTACGCAACAGGCGATAACGATGAAACGGGTCGCCTTCCAGGTAGAGCACCGTGTCGACGATGTGCTCCAACACGCGTGGCCCAGCGATGGCGCCCTCCTTGGTCACGTGGCCAACCAGAACGATGACCACGCCTGATTGCTTGGCTACTTCCTGCAGGCGGGACGCCGATTCCCGCACCTGACTGACGCTGCCGGCCGATGAAGTAAGATTCTCGTCGTAGGTCGTCTGGATGCTATCAACGATGGTCATCACGGGGCGAACGGCCGTGATATGATCAAGGATGGCGTGCAGACTGGTTTCAGTCACCAGAAAGAGATCCTCGGCTTCGATGCGCAAGCGCTCAGCGCGCATCTTAATCTGTCGGGCGCTTTCTTCCCCCGAGACATAGAGCACAGGCCCATGAAGATTGGCCGTCAGGCCGGCGATCTCCAGCAACAATGTGGATTTGCCAATGCCGGGATCGCCACCGACAAGGATGAGGGAGCCGGGCACAAACCCTCCGCCAAGGACGCGGGAAAATTCCTGGACGGGCAAGCTCAGCCGATCCAGACTATCGGTCTCCACCTCACGCAGGCGAACCGGGCGCGACGTAACCGGACCGGCCGATTTGCGCCCACGAGCGGTTGACTCTGACTCGATCAACTGCTCAACCATCGTATCGAACTCTCCGCAACGAGGGCATCGACCCATGTAGGCCGGAGTCGTGCGGCCACAATTCTGACATACATATTGCGTTTGTCGTTTAGCCATGTTTCAAGTATACCCACAAAAACGGCGTAAAAGAGGCTTAGCCGGGTCCGATTAACCATGAACAGCTGCAAGCTGATATTAACGTGAACTGTTCGGTTGGACTTCGGCACAGATGTTATAATGCTCGGATATTATGATTAATTGGCTATCAGTGGTTGGCAGCAGTTTCTGGGTCGCCGGGTTGGCGCTCATGCTGGCTGGACTTAGCTATTATCACTGGATGGCGAGGCAGCTCGACCGCCCCCTCCGGCAAGTCATGAGCGAACCGCGCTTTCAGACGGTCCTCATGAGCGGTCTTTTGCTGGTAGGCGTCGGTCTGGTAATCACGGCCGGCAACCCCTGGCAAACGATCCCGGCCGGAGCGCTCATCCTGATATGTCTTCTCGCGCTGGTCGCCATATCTCGAGACAATAGACGGCAGCGGCGCGGAGAGTGAGTATCCAAGTGCAACGAACTATAATACACTTCAGGGTAATCGCTGGATTATTAGCGTTAATGATCGGCTTGGTTATGTCAGGGCCGGTATCAGGCTTGGGGCTGGAACAGGTGGGGTATCCGCCTCCCGTCGAGGCGCCGCAGATCGAGGAACCACCAATTGCACAACCCGACACCTTCCCTTATCCACCGACTGAGGCGGGCCACGACGCGATAGCGCCTCTTCCGGTCGTCGGCTCGCAAGCTACGGAGCAGATGGATAGACAGAACTCGGGCGCAGGTATACCGGATACGCAACTGACCGGAGATCACGGCCTCCTCTTCCTGTGGCTTAGCTTCTTCATAACTCTGTTGGTCTTCTTGGCATGTACAATCGGGGCCGCTATCCTTTTCACCCGACGCAATGAGACGTGACAGCCTGAATTGAACCACCGGTAACCGCAAGGTACAATCTCTCGCCAACCGTTTTATAATAGGCTAATCGGGGTGGAATTTGAGCGAGCGAACAAGTCATCGTGAAGCCACGGAGGGTCGCCGTATGGTGACTGGTAAATCGTGGCGGCACTATTGGCCATGGCTAAACCTCGGCCTGACGACGCTCCTTATCGTGGCCAGGGTGTGGTACCTCTCAAGCCGTATTAGTTTGGCGGCCATCGGCGCCGAGCTTCTAAAAGCGTCAGCAGGATATACCGCTCTGGCTGTGGCGATCATGGCGTTAACAATCGTCCTGAAAGCATGGCGCTGGCAACTCATGTATCCTGCCGAGCATCCGCCTATTCGCTTCACCTCGGCTTTTTGGGCCTTGTCGCTTGGTCAATATGTAAATCTGGTCGTTCCTTTTCTACGACTGGGCGAAGTAGCGCGCATCTACGCGCTGAATCAGGAGAACGGCACAAGCGGCGGCCGCACCCTGGGTACGCTGGTAGTGGAAAAGACCCTGGACCTGGTATTCTTCGGATTGACCATCATCTTTGTCCTGCCATTCGCCTTCCTGCCTGACTATATTCAGCGACCGGGCGCGCTGGTAATCATCCTGCCCCTGGCTCTATTGGTTGTGCTCTATTTGTTGGCTTATCAAACGGACCTGGTTATCCGGCTCTGGCGCAAAGCCATCAGCCCGCTCCCTCAACGCCTGCAAATCTGGCTGTTGAAGCTGGCGGTGGCAGGACTGGAAGGGCTGGCTGCGTTGCGCAATCGGCGCCTGATCCTCCTGTTACTGATGCTCTCCTTGATGATCGCCATTCTAGCGGTGGCGCTGCCTTACGTCCTCTTCCCGGCGCTCGACCTACCCCTCACCGTCCTGGATGCAGCGCTGATTCACATCGTCGTCAGCCTCGCCATCGCACCACCGAGCACTCCCGCCAAGATCGGCGTCTTCAACGGAGCCGCGGCGTTCATGCTGTGGCAATCCGGTCTGACCGATGAGGCTGCCGTCGCCGGTTATGCGATTCTGTTATATCTGGTCGTCGTCGCGCCCCAGATCGCCCTGGGGATCATCGCCGCCTCACGAAGCAAATGGCGATGGCGAAGCGTCTTGCCGCTGGACGTGCCAATCAGCGGCTCTTCGTCTCCATGACGGCAGAAGTATCTGTCATCGTTCCCGCCTATAATGCCGAAACTACGATCGGCGCCTGCGTGGTCGCCTTGCGTGAGCAGTCGTTCGACCGCCCCTATGAAATCATCGTCGTCGATGACGGATCAACGGATGAGACGGCCGCACGGGCTAGGGAGGCCGGCGCGACAGTACTCTCAACGCCACGCGGCCGACCGGCGGCAGCCAGAAACGCCGGTATTCACGCCGCCTCGGGCAAGCTTGTCTGCTGCACGGACGCCGACTGCGTCCCACATCCGGACTGGCTCCAGCAGATCTGCGCTCCTTTTGATGATCCGGAGGTCGCAGCCTGTAAAGGGGCTTATGCAACCCGCCAGCGCTCGCTCATCGCCCGTTTCGTCCAATTGGAATACGAAGACAAGTATGATCTTCTGCGCACACAGGAATCCATCGATTTCATCGATACCTATTCGGCCGCCTATCGTCGCGATATATTACTGGCTCATAATGGCTTCGATGAGCGATTCGACTATCTCGAAGATCAGGAGCTGTCGTTCCGGCTAGCCAATCGCGGTTATCGCATGGTCTTCCAGGAAGCGGCCGTCGTTGACCATCTTCACAGCGCCACGCCGGCGGCCTATCTTCGTAAGAAAGCCACTATCGGCTATTGGAAAGCCCAGGTCGTGCGGCGTTTTCCCGGCAAGGTGGTCGGGGATTCTCACACGCCACAGGTCATGAAAGTTCAGATGCTTCTGGTCATGGCTATTGCTATCACGCTGATAGCGGGGCCATTGCTTGTCGCGGCGCTAGGCGCAAAACGCTGGGCGCATAATCTCGAACTGGTCGGGACGTCTATCCTGTTCCTGTCGCTGATATTTCTGTTAACAACGGTCCCGTTCGTGAGGAAAGCCTGGAACAAAGACCGTGCGGTGGCGGCCGTCTCGCCGTTACTACTGTTCGGGCGGGCGACCGCCCTGAGCGCCGGCTATCTGATCGGTACCCTACGCCCGCGCCGCGACATCGGCAGCGAACCCGCCGCTACGAAACATCAATTTATTCTCAAGAGGGGAATCGATCTGGCCGGAGCAATAATCGGCATAGTATTCACGTTGATTATATGGCCTCTCGTCGCCCTGGCGATTAAACTGGATTCCAAAGGCCCGGTATTGTTCAGGCAGGAGCGCATTGGCGAACAAGGCCGGCCGTTCATCATGATTAAATTCCGGACGATGCAAGTTGGCGCGGCCGAACAGTGGTCCGAACTGGTGACATCCCTCGGTTTGACTGAGCCGGTACTCAAACTGGACAATGATCCACGCCTCACCACCGTCGGTCGTTTTCTGCGTCGCTGGAGCCTGGACGAGTTTCCGCAATTTTGGAACGTTCTTAAAGGAGACATGAGTCTCGTGGGACCGCGGCCGGAAGAGCCGCGCGTAGTGGCTTACTATTCTGACAGGCATCGGCAACGGCTGGCCGTCAAGCCAGGCATCACAGGGCCGATGCAGATCAACGCCCGGGCAGACCTGTCATTGGATGAGCGGGTCGATCTGGATCTGGACTATATCGAGCATTATTCCCTCGGTCGCGATTTGGCGATATTGGCGCGCACAATTCCGGTCGTCTTGCGCGGGAAGGGCGCCAGGTAGTCAGTATTATGACGGCTACACCCGCCTGCGCCTCTTACCCGGGAACAGAATCTGTCGATCTGGCTCGATTTCGCCGGCCGGCATTAGCATCTGCTCTGATAGCGCTGGGCATCTACGTCTTCACACTGGCGCCCGACTTGAGCTGGGCGAATGGCGCTTATGATGGCGCCGAGCTTATCACCGCCTCAGCGACGCTAGGCGTCTCCCACCCACCTGGATACCCGACCTATATTTTGCTGGGGAAGCTGTTCAGTCTACTTCCATTGGGGAGTGTAGCTTTCCGTTATAATCTGTTCTCGGCCGTCTGCGCGGCGGCGGCCGTAGGGCTGACCGTCTTGATTATCGGCACATTGCGCCCCCGAATACGGCTGGAAGCGGCCGTGAGCGCCGCGCTCCTCTTCGGTTTCGCCCCCTTGGTGTGGAGCCAGGCGGTAGTGGCCGAGGTGTACAACCTCAATCTATTCATGCTCGCGGCTTTTTTGCTTGTCTGGAGCCGGCATGGAGCCAATGTTTCCAGCGGGTTCTGGCTCGGTCTGGCCATCACAACACATCTGACGTCGGCGCTATGGCTCCCTGTTTTTCTCCTTGACGGCTATCGCCAATGGCGGCGAGCAGGCATCGGACTGGCCCTAGGATTATCGCCCTTATTGCTCCTGCCGTGGCTGGGGCTAAGCGAAAGCCCCGTCATCTGGGGCCAACCGACTCATCTGGCCGGGTGGTGGTGGCTCGTCAGTGGACAACTCTACGCGGCTAATATTCAACCGACCATCAGCGTTGAGCGATGGCTCAGCCTGTTGCAGGCAATGATACTGGGACCAGTGGTGTCCTTGGTCGTCTGGAAAGCAAGCCTGCCACCGACAACAGATCAACCAGCCGAGGCGCGCCTTCCGGCAATCAATTCTCGGCCAATACCCTATTTGCTGGTGGGAACCTCGCTCCTGTATATGCTATTTGCTCTGTCGTATGACACGCCGGACGCAGCTGTGTTACTCCTGCCGGTATTCCTCGTCCTGGCTCTACTTATCGCCCCCTTATTGCAACGATTGGGCATGGCTGCCTTGCTGCTTCCGCTTATTCTGGTGATTTTAACCTTCGGCGCACGCGATCTACGCGGGCAATACTCAGCGCGCAACCTTGCAGATGCTGTCCTGCAAACAGCTCCGGCGAACGCGCTCTTGCTTACACCGGGCGATCGTACTATCTTTACACTCTTGTATTTCCAACAGGTGGAAGGCGTTCGACCTGATTTGCGCCTGGTAGATGCCAATCTGTTCGCCTTCGACTGGTATCGGGCTCGTTTAGCGGAGCAATATCCCGACCTGTCGATACCGCGACAAGACGATCTACCTGCGTTACACCATGACAATGAGCATAAACGGCCGTTCTGTCTGGTCAGCCTTGTTTCATCGCCGGAGGCGCCTACATCGATCACCGGCATCGGCCCAGAGAGAGAAGGCGGCGCGCCCTATTTATTATGCGCTGAGAGAACAGATTGACTTCAGGAAATTACTATTCACGACAAACGCCTGACCCGGATAAAGCGTCCGAACGGGAACCCGAGCGGCCAAAGTCTGGTGTCCCGACCGGCCGAATAGCTCGGCTTTTGCTGCTGCTTGGCCTGCTCATCCTGCTCCTTTGGGTGGGCTTGAAGGGCTGGCGTGTTTACCAGGCCGCTCGATCTCTGATGGCGGTCGAGCGTGAGGCACGCGCCTTGATGGCCGGTGGCCTCACGCAGCTTGATCCCGATGCGGCCGAAACTCTGGTACTTAATGCGCGAGCTAATATCGTCGTCTTGCGCGATGAACTGGGCATTATCCGGCCGTTCGCTCCTTATCTTGGCTGGGTTCCAAAACTAGGACCAACACTCGTCGCCTCACCTTATTTACTGGATATGGCCGACGCAGGATCAGAAGCGGGCGCAACGGCCATCAGCAGTCTGAAACCGGCGCTAGCGATCATGCAGCGCGACGATTTCAGTCCGATGCGACTGGGTGAACTGCTCCCTGTTTTATCAGACGCGGCTCCGGAGCTTGAAGCGGCCGATAACGCGATCCAGCGCTATTCAGCTGCGGCAGCGGGGCTAGATGCCGCCGTCGAAAGAGATACACTGCCGTGGCGTGTTCGACAACTCCTGATGGCTTCAGACAAATGGATGCCGGCGGCCGAGAGCGGATTGGCACTGGCTCCGCACTTACCCTATTTATTGGGGCAAGACGGGCCGCGACGTTATCTCATCATGGCCCAGAACGAGGACGAATTGCGAGCCACGGGCGGGTTTCTGACCGGCGCGGGTCTGCTCACGATTATGGACGGGCAGATACGCGATCTGAACTTCGGCGACGCAAATCAAATAGACAACTGGCGCGAGAAGCCGTACGGATTTCCGCCCCAACCGTTCTATGATTTTATGGGCCTGGAGCTGTTTCTGTTCCGCGACGCCAATTATTGGCCGGACTTCCCCGTCTCGGCCCAAAAAGTAATGCAACTCTATGCTTACGGTCAGGACGCACCGCTCCCCGATGGCGTCATAGCGATCGATCAAGAATTCCTGCGTACTCTTGTTGACGCCACTGGCCCGATATCAGTCCCTGGTACAGACCAGGTAATAACATCCGATAATCTACTGCAGGCGCTACGGCAAGCGCGAGATATCCAGGAGGGGCAAGAAGTTGGCGAATGGGTAAAGAATCGCAAGGCCTTCCTCGGCGGCTTCGCAGCAGCCATTCTGGTCAAGATGGAGATGGAACCCGGCTCTATCAACCTGGTGAAACTAGCGAGCAACATGACCCAAGCATCTAAAGATCGACATCTGTCGGTCTATGTGCGCGATCCCGGTACCGCAGCCACCTTGGCCGAACTCGGATGGGATGGACACTTGCCGCAATCTCCGCCGGGTGATTTCTGGATGGCCATCGACTCCAATATGGGCTACAACAAAGTTAACATCCTGGTTGAACGTTCCTTTTCATATGACGTCATTCTCGGCGAACGCCCAACAGCCACGCTGACGATCAACTACCGTCACACCGGCCCACCTGGGGATGAACTTTGCTATCAGGGCGTGGAAGAGGAGTTCGAACGAGCGGACGACTATCTGAGTCTGGCCGACCAATGCTACTGGAATTTCCTCCGGATCTACACGCCCTTGGGTAGCAACCTTCTTGATTCAAGTCGTCATATCGTACCAGGCGATACGCTGTTCAGCGGTGAAACTTGGGACAGCGACGGACAAAAAATCGACGATCTTCCGTGGCTCACAACCTTCGCCAACTTCTTTTTGCTGCGTCGGGGCGAATCAGTGACAACTTACTTTCAGTATGAGCTGCCGGCCGGGATCATCGAACCTGACGGCCGCGACTCGATCTACCGGCTAAATATCTACAAGCAACCGGGAACTAAACAGGAGCCGTTACGGCTAATGGTATCCCTGCCCAAGGGGGCGTCTTTCCTGGAGGCAAATCCGTCGCCTGTGCAAGTTTCGGGCGAAAGCCTCACGTTCAATCTGGATATAAGCACGAACACGACTATAGATATTCGCTATCGCTGACGATAACGACGGGGTTCGATTGGTATGGAGGACAAGAAGATGAGTAAACACAACAAGATAACGATCTTGCTGGGGCTGATGATCGCGCTCGTGCTCGCCAGCGTTCCAGCCGTGTGGGCACAAGACCCAACAATCCCTACCCGCACGCCAACTCCCGACCCGAATCGACCTGATCCCGGCAAACCGCCAACATCGGAACCCACCCCCAACCCCGGCAATCCGCCTACGACGGAGCCCGATGTCCAACCAACCGAGCCACCTCCGCCAGGCTCTGGGTCAAGCCCGGAGATTCTACCAACCGTAACCATGTCTGCATCGGCGACGAGCAGTAGTCAAAGCGTGCCAGCTATCACAGGAATATGTGACGAAACTCCTTATGTCAAGGCAATTAAGGCGACGATCGTCTACGCTGGGCCAGGCTACGACTACGACGAAATCGTCGAACTGGGAGCCGAAGACATGCGGCCGATCATTGGTCGTGCGCTCTACGCTCAATGGTGGCAAATCCAGTATAACCATGAGACCGTGGGCTGGGTGGCCGATGCTGAAGTAAATGAGTTCGGCAATACCGCCTTGGTTCCTCAAGTTGCCGCACCAGAGATCAACGGGAATACGCCTACTCCCGGCGCGACCTGGAATCCGACACCGCCCCCCCTCCTGACCTGCGTACCGACGCCTACGCCAACCCCATCCCCAACGGCTACAATTGTCGCGGCGGTTGAAGCATCGCCGGTTGCTGGTGGAAATGTCACGGGAGGTGAAGACAGCAACGGTGATATCCAGAGCGAACCGAAGACAACGCCGGCACCGGGCATCGTTTCGGCTGAAATCGAGGACAGCGCGCCGGTCACCGGGATAGGAAATGGGCCCGCCGGCCCAGGCGTCAGCTCGCGAAATTCAGATGTATCTCGTGTCGCCTCGCCCGCGCGCACGATGAATCTGCTCTTGCCGCTGGCTGGCCTCGTACTGATTAGCGGCGGCATTATCCTGGCTCTAGGCTCTCGCAAACAGAGCGGCGAGAAAACCGGGGAAACAGACACAGCCAAGCCCGACAAATAATCTAGGGCGCGGCCCTAACCTGCAATATCAACGGCAGCTCGAAATGATCAAACCCATCGGCCGTCGTCAACCGGCGGCCGGTGGAAGGATCATAGAGACCGACGGCTATCCGAGCGATCCCGCTGTAGCCGGATTCTCGCCAAACCAGTTCATGTGGGTCGATGATAAATTCACCCGGCAACCATTCATCCGTCGGCCGCGTGCCGTTAGCTGGAGGCGAATCGTGCTGGGCAAGCAGCGTGCCATCCTCGCCCAGCAAATGCACGAATACGGTATAGCCGGTCGGGATCTCGCCTGAGCTTGATTCCCAATAAAGCGTGATCGATACGACGTGATCCCAAGCAAGAGCTTCCGATGGCAGGTCGTAACCGATCAGGGCGATCCCATGCTCAAACTGGACATCAGCAGAAGCCCGAGGCGAAGGCCGGTCAAAAAGAACCGTAGCGCCGGAGACCGTCACCTCACCCAACAGTTCAGTTCGCTCGCCACCCGCGCTAACCCATAGCTGGACGGGACCTTCAACGCCCGGAGGCACGCGGATATCGCGATACTCAAACACCGTTTCCCCTCGTAACCAGCGGTCAGTCGGATAACGTCCATTCACGGGCGGATCATCGTTTTCAGCCAGGATCACGCCGCTTTGCTCAAGTCGCAACGAGAGGGGAAGATCGGGCATAGACTCGGCTGTCGCGCGCCACGTCAACCCAACCCGAACTGTCTGTCCAGGGCGGTACGGGCCAGGGCTAAACCGCGCACCAGCCAGTTGTACGCCGTCGCTGAACTCAATTGGGACATCCCATAACGGGGGCTGGGCTACTTCGTACGGAGTCGGGCTCAGTCCGACAGGAGAAGTCAGGCTAACGGCGCCCAGGGAGATCAACCGGCCACTGGGGTTGTTTGATTCATCGAAACCCTCAAGTGACGCCATAGTAGCATCATCGGCCCGATAAACAGTTAGCGCAAGGGCCATATCAACCGGAGGCGTGCCGGGTGGGAGTGGCAGCAAATGATAAGTAATCACTGTCTCTCCGGGCAACCATCGATCGGTCGTCGCCCCTGCGTCGTTGAGCATCGAGACATCCCCCTGCGCGATTCGTTCGCCCGTGACCGGATCGCGCAACACCAGGCTCGCGGTCAGGGGGGCCGAAGTTGGGCCAGCAGTACGCCAACACAAAGCGACCGCGACGGCTGTATCCGAAGCCGCATCTTGCTCAACCCAAACAGACTCGAGCTGCAGGGTGTCGAATCGGACCACGGGGAACACCAACTCGGAAGAACCACAAACCGGCAACGGGCCGGCTCGCTCGGTCAGGCGGTATTCGCGCAGATTCACGCCATCAAACGGGACTAGGTTCGACCAATACCCGCGACGTTCCAGTTCAAACGGCAATCGGCTCTGCCAATCTCTCGTGCCGCGTGGGTATTCGACCACATAGACGCGGCCACTTTCAGCGCAAACCTCGTCGCCGGTGCAATCCAGGACACGCGCAAGAACGGATCCCGGAGCATGAGGCGACTCCGATAGATGAGGCATAACGACGGCGGCCTCTCCGCTATATTCGAACGGCAGCGACCAGTCGGTATCGGGGACGAATATAACGTCACCCGGCCCGGCCTCCGATTCCAGATAAGACGCCACACCACGGATATCAGGCTTGGTTGACTCCGCGCTGAAGAAATACCGACCGAGACCCCAGAAGCTCAGCGACACGACGCAAACGGCCAGGGCAACGCCCATGAATCTCGCCGCCCAACTGCGAGGGGCATAGATGAGGAAGGTCACAAGCGGGATCAACATCGCGGCGAACATGACGATGTAACGTGGGTGCGAGAAGGAGCGCACACTCCAGACCAGCAAAGCCGGGATAAGGGGCACGATCCAATGCGCGGTTAATAGACGAACAGCATGGCTGCGCTTCTGATCTTGCGGTCGCAAGAGGTGAAGCCCCATCAGGACGAGGGTCAGCAGCGCCGCCAGCCCGGCTCCCACCCGCACGAACTCGCTGGCCAGTGATCCAGCGAGACCCGTCAGATGAAACGCCCACACCTGTGAAAAAAGAAACGGCAGCGGCACGGGGTCGGTCATGAACGTTCCCGCGTTGGCCTCGGCGCGAACGGCCTGCCAGTTCCCCAGCACGGCGAGCAGCCAGGGCAGGCTGGCCATGGCCACGACAGCGTGAG
>JACFOH010000008.1:4292-6795 GCA_019454405.1 Promineifilum sp. | reverse complement strand
CTGAGTCAAGCTGGCCAATGTGCTTAGATAGCGTCCGGTAAAAGGTGAAACGCCGACAAGCGCGAGCCAACCCTTCAGAATGAAAAAGTAGAGCGGCGGGTGAATATTATCGAGCCGGTCGCGAATGATCTCACCAAAGCCTGACGTCGCCAGATGCAGGCTGATGCCCTCGTCCCACCACAAGCTTTGATAATCAAGGCGGAGTAGACGCAGGGCAAACGCCAGCAGCAACAACCCGACCATCAAGCCGAGAGAGAGGTGTAATCGCTTGCCGGTGATCATCCGGGGCCTATGGTGATACCACCTGCACTTGAAGGGGGAGGATGGCGAAATCGGCTCCTACCGTCCCTGTTCCCTCTTCAACGAAAGAATGGGCGGGCAACCGCACGCCACTCTCGGACGAATATAGCCCTGCCCGCACCTGATAAGTTCCTGCAGGCAAATCGGCCGGCAGGGGAATAGCGAAGCGATCGATAACGATCTGGCTGCTGTCGAGTATGTCCGTCGGCAATCCACCGGGCCAATGATCGGCGGACTGGACAATCGCCCCGGATTCATCGAGCAAGTGGATAAAGACCGTGTACACCTGGCCGTACGGCGCGTACTTCCGCCAGAATAGGGTCAACTCCGGCGCCTCGCCCGGCCGGGCGACAAGTTCGGTATTATCCAGGCCCAGAAGGTCGAGCGATTCGAAGCTCACCAGGAACGGCACCGGTACATCCACTTGATAGAGCCGGTCGATATTGTTAACCTGAACATCTCCCAAGTTATAAACTTCGCCCAGAGGTTCTCCATCGGCCGTCAACGGCTCGACCAGCAACTCGTAGTCCCCAGGGGACAGCTTGGGTGGCAAGGGAACCCGATATTTCTCCTGGATGGTTTCGCCGGTACGCCATAGCTCTGTATCATAGCGGCTGAGCGGCGTTGTTTGGGCAGCCACCGGCTCTCCTCCTCCCGCGGGTTGCCATCGCCAGGCCAGGTTCAGACCGGTCGGTAGATTCTCCACCGGCACATGCCAGAATAAATCGACTGGTAGCTCGCTGCCGGCTAACGCCTCAGCCGGTATATCGCCATGCCCCAACAGGCGTAGCCTGCCGTCCAGCCAGGTCTGTTCGGTAAAATGCGGGATTTGCAGGCGAGAAGCTGAGACGATGTTCTCCGGTGGCGGCACGTCGATCGCCCCGACCATGTAGAGTACGCCATGAAAGACGTCTCCAACCCGCACAGGGAGTTGCCCCGCAGTACGAGGATCGATCAGCGACATCGCGACATGGTAGGTCGCCGGCGGAATGCCGGGCGGCAGCTCCAGCAGATAGCGCACCGTCCCCGTCTCATCTGTCGGCCAGTCGGGCGGGAAAAAGGCTGCCTCGTTCAGTAAATCGTTTTCCTCGACAGCCCACAGGTTGCCGCTGTTATCGCGCACAACCAGCCGCAGCGTGAAGCGCTCATCGGCGGCCAGCGGCTGGAGACGGCGCCATTTGACGGCGATATCAACCGCGTCATCAACCATAGACTGCTCGTACGCTACCAGAGCCATGCGCTCGCCGAAAACAGTCGGTTCGGCCAGAGGAGCCGGCAGAACGGGCGCGCGCGGCGACATCCGCTGATAAATCCAGGCTTGGTCGAGGCCACCGTAATGCACCGTATGGGCCAGCGTCAGTCCTTCGATCTGCGCTCGCCATCCGGCCGGATCAAGTTGTCGTCCCCCTAGCGTAACGACCTGGTAATGGGCGGTCGCCGGATCGTCGCGGCCGGCCACCAGCGTCTGACCGGGGAAGAATGGCGCCAACGCAGGCACAATACCCGCCATAGCTCGCCGACCGGCTGCCTCCGGATCGTTATCCGCCAGCCACCGCCCTGCCGCGCTGACAGGTTCTCCCCACCCGACCGGCAGGACGGCCGCCGCCGTGCGCGGCCCGCCGACCAGAGGGTTATAAGCCGCTAACGGGTAAGCCGCGAAGGCGGCCCAATAGATGGCTTGAAAAGCCACAACCAAAGCTAATATCCGCCAGGCAGCCCGGCCCCGACGACTCGCCCAGGCGCCCCAGGCGACCGCAGCTAAAATAAGCAACGCCGGAACCACCGGCAAAATATAGCGATCGAACTTCTTGGCCGCAGGGGTGATGGCGCCCAGGAACAAGACAACCCATAGCAAGAGCAGCAACGCGGGATAGGCTCCCGCCGGTAATCCGCGGCCGCGTTTTCGCCAGGCGCGCGCTAACCCCGCCACCGGAATCATGGCCAGCCATACGACCGGACTGAGACGCCAAAGGAGCACGACCGGATAGAAGAGAGGGCCATGATTGAAAGCGACCTGACCGAGGAAAAACGTCTCGCGCAGGGCCTCTCCGAGATGACGGTTGGCGCTGCCCCTCACCGTGGCCAGGACAGTCGCGGGCGTCACCCAGAGGGCCGGGTAGAGCACAAATATCACTAACAGAAACGCTACACCCCAGACGATGCCGTTCCTCAGGAAGGCCGCGACACGGGCACGCGACGATAA
>JACFOH010000008.1:0-4192 GCA_019454405.1 Promineifilum sp. | reverse complement strand
AGAAGTCCCGCGACCATAGCTACCCGCTGCCCCCAAAGGCGGCGAGACAGCCAGTAGACAGCGACGATGCCAAGACTATTCACCAGAGCGACGGCGACGCGACCGCCAGACAAGAGAACGCTCAAATGGCGGTAGGCCTCGACGTTTTCAGGCGTCAGAACGGCCATCTTGACCAACCAATCGTAAGAGGCTCGCGCCTCCCCCGTAAGCCAGAGTTGGAAGGTCATGCCGGCCGCGCCAAGCCAGGTCGTCGTCACACCCGGATGGCCGGCGACGAGTGTATCCGCCCAACGACCGTTGAGAAGCGCCTCGCGAAAAAGGATCGAGCGGTAGACCCAGATCGACTCGTCCGGGGTGATGTAACGACCTATAGCGGCCAGCCGCGGCAGAAAGGCCAACAAAAAAAGAAGAAGCGGGTACAGGCGGATGATCCGATTCGCAGCATTAGGGTATTCCGTCCCGTCAAGAGATCGCGCTCGTCCAGCCATGACCGCAACGTATACAATACATTAGTTTTATTGCCAAGCAGCCTAAACAAAGTATAATCCGTCAAAATCGGGCGCGGGGGAGGACCCTCAGCGCAGGTGGGTATTTTAGGAAAATGATTGACTCCGAATTTGGCGACGCCGAACATCCCATGAACTTCCTCCTCGACGAGGAAGTCTATCTTCCAACGGCCGGTGAAATCCGGACGGGTCGAATTGTTGAGATCCATAATAATGAGATTCTCGTGGACATTGGGGCTAAGTCCGAAGGCCTTATCCCCAACCAGGAGACGGCGGGGTTCGACTCCGCGACGCGCGAGCTCTTGCAAGAAGGCAAAGAGATCCTCGTCTTCATCACGAACCCGGAAGATAACAACGGCAACATTATTCTTTCCTATCGTCGGGCGGCCGAGGAGCAGGATTGGCAACTTGCCACCGATCTTCTGGAATCTCAAGAGGCGATAGACACCGAGATCGTCGGCTTCAATAAGGGCGGCGTGCTCGTCAGCGTTGGCCAGTTGCGCGGCTTCGTGCCCAATTCGCAACTGCGCCGTGACCGGCTGCAAGACACTGAATCGGACGGCCGGCAGAGTGCGTATCAATCACTGGTTGGCCAACCCATGCTGGCCAAGGTGATCGAAGTCGATCGACCGCGCAATCGCCTGATCCTCTCCGAACAGGCCGCTTCACGTGAAATCCGTCAGGCGCGCAAAAGCGAGCTTCTCTCCTCCCTGGAAGAGGGAGCTGTCTTTGAAGGCCAGGTCGTTAATCTGGCCGACTTCGGCGCGTTCGTCGACATCGGTGGAGTCGAGGGTCTGGTACACCTTTCGGAGATGAGCTGGAAGCGCATTCAAAAGCCGAGCGACCTGCTACAGAAGGGCGACACCGTGAAGGTGCAAGTCCTCAGCGTCGATCAGGATCGGCAACGCATCGCCCTCAGCATCAAGCGACTGGAAGCGGACCCGTGGACACGCATCGAGGATCTCTATCGCGTCGGGCAACTCGTCGAGGCGGAGATCACCCGCCTGACCAAATTCGGGGCCTTCGCCCGGGTGAATGATGATTACCAGCTGGAAGGGCTGATCCACATCTCCGAGTTGGCGGAAGACCGCGTCGAACAGGCGCGCGACGTCGTCAAGCCCGGCGACAAGATCACCGTCCGGATCATTCGCCTGGACTCAAAGCAACGTCAGGTCGGTTTAAGCCTGCGCCAGGTGGCGTCGGACAAATTCATCGAAGAAGACCTGGCCATGCTAAACACGATGTAGTCGCGATGTCGTGCTACTCTGTAGCATAGAGATCGCCGTATCTGTATGATTTTCCCTGAGGTGGAAAGCCGTGAATTCTAAAAATTGGGAACGATTTACTCAACGTGCCCGCAAGGTGTTGAGTTTGGCCCAGGATGAGGCGGAGCGCCTCAATCACAGCTATATCGGCAGCGAGCACGTTTTGATCGGCTTGCTGCTGGAAGACGGCGGCGTCGCCGGCCGCGTGCTGCGTGATCTCGGTCTCGAGGTGACGCGCGTGCAAGCCATGGTCGAGCGCCTTTCCGGTGGTCAGGGAACTCGCACACCGTTTACAAAGACCGAACTGTCCCCCAGCACCAAGCGTATCCTGGAATATGCCGTCGAAGAAGCGCGACGGATGGGGCAACATTACATCAGCACCGAACATCTGCTCCTCGGCCTGGCTCGCCAGAACGAGGGTCTGGCCATCGACGTGTTGCGCAAGTTCGGCATCAGCGCCGAGCAAATCCGGCGACAAACTCGCCGCATGCTGAAAGAAAGCTCCGTCTCGACAGCCGAGGCGCCGCCACAACAACAGCAACAGCAGCGCCGTCAGCCGCCGGCCAAGAAAGAAAAGAGCAAGACTCCGCTGGTCGATCAACTGGCGACGGACCTGACCGCGCTGGCGCAGGAATATGCCCTGGACCCGGTCATCGGCCGCCAGACGGAGATCGAGCGCGTCATCCAGATTCTGGCTCGCCGGACGAAGAACAACCCGGCCCTGATCGGCCAGCCCGGCGTGGGCAAGACGGCCATCGTCGAGGGGCTGGCGCAGCGCATCGTCGACGGGCAGGTGCCGGAATCGCTGCATGGCAAGCGCGTCCTGCAACTGGACGTGGGCAGCCTCGTGGCCGGCACGATGTATCGCGGCCAGTTCGAGGAACGGCTCAAGCGCGTGATCGAAGAGCTGAAGTCGAGCGACGCGATCCTCTTCATCGACGAGGTGCACATGCTGGTGGGGGCCGGCTCGGCGGGCAGTTCCGTCGACGCGGCCAACATCCTCAAGCCGTCGCTGGCGCGCGGCGAACTGCAGTGTATCGGCGCGACGACTCTCGAGGAGTATCGCAAGTACATCGAGAGCGACGCCGCTCTGGAGCGCCGTTTCCAGCCGGTACACGTCGACGAGCCAAGCGCCGAAGAAACCGTGCAAATCCTGAAGGGGATCAAGGGCGCCTACGAACAGCATCACAATCTGCTGATATCGGACGAAGCCATCGAGGCGGCCGTATCGCTGTCCACGCGCTACGTAACCGAGCGTTTCCTGCCCGACAAGGCCATCGATCTAATCGACGAGGGCGCGTCGCGCGTGCGCATGTACCGGGTGCAACAACCGGCCGACGTTCGCGAAGCTTATGACACCCTGCGCGAGCTGCGTTCCCAGCGCAACGAAGCCGTCGAGGCCGGGCGCTACGACGACGCCACTCGCATCCGCGAGCAGGAAGACGACATCCAGGAGCAGCTCAACGAGCTGCGGGCCGGAATGTCGAGCGACGACGACGCGCCGGTGCTGACGGCCGAAGATGTGGCCGAGGTGCTGTCGATGTGGACGGGCATCCCCGTCTACCAGCTGACCGAAGAAGAAAGCGCGCGCCTGCTGCGCATGGAAGAGGAGATGGAAAAGGCCATCGTGGGCCAGAAAGAGGCCATCGTGGCCATCTCCAAGGCGGTCCGTCGCGCCCGCGCCGGGTTGAAGGACCCGCGCCGGCCGATCGGCTCGTTCATGTTCCTCGGCCCGACGGGCGTGGGCAAGACCGAGTTGACCAAGGCCCTGGCCACGTTCCTGTTCGGCAGCGAGGACGCGCTGGTGCAGCTCGACATGTCAGAGTTCATGGAGCGGCACAACGTCGCCCGGCTGGTCGGCTCGCCGCCCGGCTACGTGGGCTATGAAGACGCGGGCCAGCTCACCGAAGCGGTGCGACGTCGCCCCTACTCCATCGTCGTCTTCGACGAGATCGAGAAGGCCCACCCCGAGGCGTTCAACCTGCTGCTGCAGATCATGGAAGAGGGCCATCTCTCCGACGCCAAGGGGCAGAAGGTTAACTTCCGCAACGCGATCATCATCCTGACGTCCAACGTCGGCGCGGACATGATCAAGAAGGGCGGCGGCCTGGGCTTCAGCTTCAAGCAGGATTCGGCCATCCTCGCCGAGGAAAGCTACCGCGACATGCAGAAGAAGCTCATGGAGCAACTGAAGCGCAGCTTCCGGCCGGAGTTCCTCAACCGCCTCGACAGCGTCATCGTCTTCCGCCAGTTGCAACTGGAGGATATCCGGCAGATCGTCGACATCATCATCGGCGACGTCAACGAGCGGATGGACGAGCACTTCCTTGTAATCGAAGCGACGGACGCGGCCAAGGATTGGCTAGCCAGGAACGGCTACGATCCCGAATACGGCGCGCGGCCGCTGCGCCGGCTGGTGCA
>JACFOH010000091.1 GCA_019454405.1 Promineifilum sp. | reverse complement strand
GGTTGAACGGCCGGGCGATGGCGTCGGGTTTTCTATAGTGAACAGTCCGTGATATAGCGAACTCGTCGCCATACTGCCGGTGAGCGTCCCATGCGACGGCGATGGAAAACGAACCAACGATGCCCAGCCCAATCCCGGCCAGCATGAGTAACTCGCCGGGCAGCCCGTCAACGTACAGCACACCGGCGACGGCGGCGAGGAGACCGCCAACGGTTATGACGGCGTTACCGCGCTGCATCCGGGCATAGGCTGTGACGTATTCAGGGAACGGTACAGGCCGCCGGGTCTCGCTCTCGATCACCGGTTGATCGGCGGTGATCAGTGTCTCGTAGCGTTGCATCATGTTTCCTCCGCGATGCGTTACTAAAGTCTTCGATCATAACTCCCCGGTCATACAGCCGCTGGCGCATGGCCGGGAATGATATGCCGATCATCTCGGCTACTTCGCGCGGGTCAATGCCGCTCTTCAGCAGTTCAATCGACTGGCGCACCTCTGCCTCGACCTCTGCCGATGTTTTCACCGGCCGCGGGCGGCTGGGTTGCAACTGCCGCCGGCGCATGTGCAGGGCGGCGGCCAGTTCGGTGATCGTGCGTTGGCTGTAGTCGGTCATGGCTGCGCCTTGCGCCGGGTTGCGGCCGATAACAGAATGATAGCCGCCAGCGGGCCGCCGCCGATCATGACAAATTGCATCATCTGCGACGGATCGTCAGTAGCCCACGCCATCAGGCCAAACGCCCCACCCCACATGAGGGCGACGTAGAATAGCGTCTCAAGGGCGCGGCCGGATTTGACCAGATTCAGAAACAATAGCACGGCGCAGAACCCACCCCCTATTGCCAGAGCGCGAACCGGGTCGGCGAATAGCCAGGAGTCCGCGCTGATTATCATGTCGCTGGGTGTCATGTTATTCCTCCGTTTGCATCACGCGGCTCGTTACTCATTGCCATTCTCCATTGCGACAAACAGGCGGCCGTACTACGGCGGATTCAGGATCGACGCCGCCATACATAGTGACGCTGACATTATTGCCGTCTACGTACTGATACAGTTCGCGCGGCGGTTTCGGTTCGCCGCAGCGCTGACACCGGATTGCGGGTTTGCCTCTACGGGTTCGCGGTTGCCAATATCCTCGAGTCATCATTCCCCCACCTCTGCATGAGGGTCGAACAATTCCGGCTGACCAGACAGCCGCATCCGAATTTGTTCGGGGATTGATTCCGTGTGTTGACAATCTGGCCAGCGAGGGCAGCCGAGAAACTGGTGCTGGGTTGTCCTGTTAGTTCTCACGATCAATTTCGCGCCACATAATGGGCAGGTCTTTTCAGTTTCTGTGCCATTAGAAAGAAGCTCTTTCATCGTTATTCCTCCGTTCACATCATGCGGTCGGGCGGGGCCAGTTCCCGACCGCATAACGCATTGATTTGGGTTTCCTTTGGCCGCTAGTTGCCAGACACCACTATTACTGTTTTACACATGCAGTGATAGTTATCAGCCCCAACACGGCGGGTAAATCACCGCGCCGCCTATCGGCCTAATCCCCGGCGCGTTTTGACGGACGCAACCGGGGCGGCCGGGGTAGGTTATTTCCGTCGCTCCACCTTGCCCAACAGCAGGGAGAACGCTGCGAGTAGGGCCAG
>JACFOH010000090.1 GCA_019454405.1 Promineifilum sp. | reverse complement strand
GTTGCATGGCGTGATGACCGATAAAGCTATCCGGCTTCTGGAGGCTTTTGGCAAGGCCGATGATAACGATACCGACGCCACGGATTAGCACCGGGCCGTTCACCTTCGGTCAGCGCAAGGCGTTTGATATACGCCTCGATGTTCCCCCGTTGCTGGAATGGCAAGCGAAGGTTGTGCGTGAATCGGCCAGGTTCAACGTCGTTTGCGTCGGTCGTCGCGCGGGTAAGACGGCGTTAGGCATTGATCGGATCGCCGATCCCGCCATGCGGCGTTATCCCGTTGCGTGGTTCGCGCCGTCATACAAGTTCATGGTCGAGGTATGGCGTGAGGTAGAGTTCTATTTTGCGCCCATCATTGTCAACAAAAACAAGCAAGAGCGCCGCATGGAATTCAACACCGGCGGCGTATTGGACTTCTGGAGCCTTGATTCGCCCATTGCCGGGCGTGGTCGCAAGTACAAGCGGGTTATCGTTGATGAGGCTGCCTTTATCCCTGACCTGGCTTATATCTGGCACGCCGTTATTCGTAACACGTTGGCTGATTATCGCGGCGATGCGTGGATCATGTCAACGCCCAAAGGCCGGAACGGATTCTGGGAATTATGGCGGCGCGGGGAAGAGAGTGACGCTGGGTGGCGTTCGTGGCAAATGCCGACAGAAGTCAACCCGTTATTGGCCCCTGAGGAAATAGCAGAATTGCGGCAAGGGCCGGAACGCATCGTCGCTCAGGAAGTTGACGCGATGTTCCTCGACGACGCCGGCGGCGTCTTCCGGCGCGTTATGGAAGCCGCCACCGCAACGCCGCAAGATAGCGCCGTGCCGGGCCACCAATACATCATGGGTATTGACTGGGCGCGGTCGCGGGACTTCACCGTGCTGGCTATCGTTGACGCGACGTTGAACCAGCTTGTATACCTCGACCGGTTCAATCAGATCGACTATGCCGTCCAGCGCGGCCGCGTTCTGGCGACATACGAACGATTCAAGCCGGAGCGTGTTATTGCTGAGATGAACGCAATGGGCGCTCCGATGGTGGAGCAGTTGATGCGTGATGGTCTGCCGGTTGAGGGATTTACGACCACCAACGCCACGAAGGCGGCGATCATCGACGCGCTGGCATTGGCGTTTGAGCAGGGCGCGCTGGCGATATTGCCCGATCCGACCCTGATCAACGAGTTGCAGAGTT
Source organism: Promineifilum sp. (assembly GCA_019454405.1). Lineage (GTDB taxonomy): Bacteria > Chloroflexota > Anaerolineae > Promineifilales > Promineifilaceae > Promineifilum. Next base: position 479 of record JACFOH010000090.1, on the reverse strand, counting down.
ATGAGATGGATCGGTCGCCGTCCGGGCTGATGCGTTACGGGGCGCCGTCCGGCATGCATGATGATACCGTCATGGCGTTGGCAATGGCGTGGTATGGGGCGGTTAGTTACGAACCGATTTTTTACACGTTATAGGGAGGCAAGGAGTGACAATGACAGGTACCCGGTTATTTACAGGCTACAAGGCCGTGACGCTCGATGACCTCCCTGAGGAGGCGTGGACGATTGTCACCGGCGGCGGCAAGGACACCCGCGCGTCTACGTTATATGGTCTCGTCGGCTGGCTTCATCGCTGCGTCGACATACGCGCGTCGTCGCTGGCCACAATGCCGTGGACAATCAAACGGGGCGAAACCGTTCTGCTGACCAGTGATGACGGCATAACGCCCGATTTTCAATGGATGGAGACGCTGCCGGATTTGTTGTACAGAACCGAGGCGGCGGTGACGTTGACCGGCCGGGCGTATTGGTTCCGGGAAC
>JACFOH010000031.1:2841-15261 GCA_019454405.1 Promineifilum sp. | reverse complement strand
CGATCGTGCCGATATTTACGTGCGGTTTCCCGCGCTGAAATTTCTCTTTGCCCATCGTAATCGCTTCCTTCTCTATAAATCCTCGCCGGCGTCTGGCCGTCGAAATCGATAATTAGTAGTCAAAACCTCTGTTGAATACGCTTAACGAACCACACCAGACAAGCCTATTTACGGCCGTGCAGGATATCTTGCGCGATCGATTCACTGACCGGCGCATAGTGGTGGAATTCCATCGTAAAAGTACCACGGCCCTGAGTCATCGAGCGCAAGCGCGTCGCATATCCAAACATCGTGGCCAGAGGCACAAGCGCTCGCACCGTCTGCAGACCATCGGAGCGCATTTCCATTCCCTCAATCATGCCGCGATTGGCTGAGAGGTTGCCGATAACATCGCCTGTGTATTCTTCCGGGGCGACGACTTCAATCGCCATCATCGGCTCCAACAAAACAGGCTTCCCTTGTTGTTGAGCTTCCTTGATCGCCATTGAACCCGCGATCTTGAAGGCCATTTCCGAAGAATCGACCTCATGGAAAGAGCCATCGATCAGGGTCGCCTTCAAATCAACTACCGGATAGCCAGCCAGCACGCCACTTTCCAGCGCCTCACGAATACCGGCCTCTGTCGGGCCAATAAATTCGCGCGGAATGGCACCGCCAATGATAGCGTTTTCGAAGACGATGCCGGAACCAGGCTCCAGCGGTTCGACGCGCAGAACGACGTGTCCAAATTGACCGCGACCGCCAGATTGACGTACAAAACGGCCCTCTACCTTATCGACCGGGCGCGTGATGGTCTCGCGATAGGCAACACGAGGTTGGCCTACGTTAGCCGCGACCTTGAATTCACGCATGAGGCGGTCGACCAGGACCTCCAGGTGCAACTCACCCATACCGGAAAGAACGGTCTGGCCGGTCTGTTCGTCCACCTTGACCTGAAAGGTCGGATCCTCTTCCGAAAGGGCACGCAAAGCGTTCCCCATCCTGTCCTGGTCGATATTGCTCTTCGGCTCGATAGCCAGGTTAATGACCGGTTCGGGGAAGTCAATCGCCTCGAGGATAATGGGGGCCTTCGCGTCAGTCAGTGTGTCGCCGGTGAAGGTGTTTTTCTGCCCGAGTGTTGCGGCGATATCACCTGCATGAATCTCCTTGAGATCTTCGCGGTGGTCAGCATGCATACGCAGAATACGACCGATTCGCTCGCGCTTGTCCTTTGTGCTGTTAAGGACCGAATCACCTACGGCAACCGAGCCTGAATACACGCGGAAGTACGCCAGGCGTCCCACATAGGGATCAGTGACGATTTTGAAAACCAGCGCCGAGAATGGCTCGTTGATCGATGGGTTTCGCGCCTCAGTCTTGCCGGTATAAGGGTTAGTTCCCTCAATAGCGGGGATATCCAGCGGTGAAGGCAAGTAGTAGACGATAGCATCGAGGAGGCGCTGGATACCACGATTGCGCAAGGCGCTACCACACAGGACGGGCGTAACGCGGTTTTCAACGGTTGCTTGACGAAGGGCCGCCCGTAATTCGGAGACGCCGATCTCTTCGCCATCCAGGTAGCGCATCATGAGGTCGTCATTGGTCTCGGCAATGCTCTCCATCATATGGCGATGAGCATCGTCGACGACTTCCACCAACTCCTCGGGGATGGGTCCGATCTCGGGCTTGAGACCGGAGTCTACATCATTCCAGTAGTAAGCCTGCATGTCGAGCAGGTCAACAATACCCCGGAAAGATGATTCCACGCCGATAGGATACTGAATAGGTACAGGATTCGCACCGAGGCGATCCTTGATCATACCGATTGTACGCTCGAAATCTGCGCCGGTACGGTCTATTTTGTTAACAAAGCAGATCCGCGGAACATGGTAACCGTTGGCCTGACGCCAGACCGTTTCGGATTGTGGCTCGACCCCAGCTACCGCGTCGAAGACAACGACGCCACCGTCAAGAACACGCAGACTACGCTGCACCTCGGCCGTAAAGTCGATATGGCCGGGAGTGTCAATAATGTTGACCTGGTGATCGAGCCAGAACGCCGTGGTCGCCGCCGACGAGATGGTGATCCCACGCTCGCGCTCCTGGTCCATGGAATCCATCGTGGCGGTACCCTCGTGGGTCTCGCCCATGCGATGGATCACACCTGTGTAATACAGGATACGCTCGGTGGTTGTCGTCTTACCGGCGTCGATATGGGCAATAATGCCGATATTCCGGATTCGCTCCAGCGGATAATTCGCCATAACTTAATTAAATCCGGAAATGCGAGAAGGCACGGTTGGCCTCAGCCATACGATGCGTGTCATCGCGCCTTTTCACAGCAGCGCCTTGATTATTCGCCGCATCCATAAATTCGCTGGCAAGCTTATCAGCCATCGTCTGGCCGCCACGATTGCGAGCAGCGCTCAATAGCCAACGCATGGCCAACGAGACCTGACGATAAGGTTCCACAGGAATAGGAACCTGGTAAGTGGCGCCACCAACACGGCGCGGCCGCACTTCGATCTGGGGCATAACGTTCTGCAAGGCTTGCTCGAACACCTCTACCCCAGGACGGCCGGCGCGCTCTTCGATCATGTCGAAGCTGTCATATATCAAACTCTGGGCTACGCTCTTCTTGCCGTCATACATGAGCCGGTTGACGAACATCGACACATGTAAATTGTCGTAGCGCAAATCAGGTTGTATTTCGCGTTTTTCAGGACGGAATCGTCTGGACATGACTTTCTTTTCCCGGCAGTCAACATCAAAGAGACTGCCAACAGGTTTTATTTGACCGGTTACTTCTTCTTCGCGGTCTTCGTGCCGTATTTGGAACGGCCCTTCTTACGGTTGACCACACCACCAGCGTCCAAGGTGCCACGCACGATGTGATAACGCACACCGGGCAGGTCCTTCACGCGTCCGCCACGAACCAATACAACCGAGTGGTCCTGCAGCGTATGACCTTCGCCGGGAATATAGGCGGTCACTTCAATGCCATTTGACAAGCGAACACGAGCCACCTTTCGTAGCGCCGAATTCGGCTTCTTGGGGGTCATGGTTTTCACCTGAGTGCAGACCCCACGTTTCTGCGGCGCGCCCATAGGTTGGCGTGTACGCCGCTGCTTGAAGGAATTCAAGGTATATTGCAGTGCCGGAGATTTGCTCTTCTTTGGCTTAACGCTCCGTCCCTTGCGGACAAGTTGATTAATTGTTGGCAAAGCTAACGTTTCTCCTTTCTGAAACTCTCTGCGCTGAAAGCTACTCTAAGACAAAAACGCCACAAACCGCTGCATCGGAAGGTGACGAAATTTCGTTCCTTATCGCCCGCAGTAGTAAGGGGGTTTCTATTCAACTGTGAATCAATGAAATCGTCTGAATATACGGAAGGGGACAGAATACCCAACCATTTCCGACAATATGGAGGCCATCGTAGTATTTTCTCTATCGATGGCCCCCATCGTTTTCGACCTATTCAATTAGTAACGACGCTGCACATCGCTACCTCATGCGGTTGACATACGATCTACAATCCTAACAGAAATGGCTAGAATGTCAATACTATTTTCCTTGCCGACGCCATTTTCCCCAGGGTAGATCTCAACGGGCCGGCTGCTACATGCAGCCGGCCCTATAACTATTAATGACTTGTGCGAGTCAGGGCCATGAAATCATCCCCGGCCCACTTCCGGCTGGTCCGCTTGTCGTCGTCCTTGCCGAATCGCACAACCTCGCCACCCTCGGTCACAGCCTCTACAGCCAGGCCAAGGCTTTGCAGTTCCTTGACAAGGACACGGAAGGATGCTGGCACGCCCGGTTCCTCAATCGGCTCATTCTTGACGATGGATTCGTACGTCTTAACCCGGCCCTGCGTGTCGTCCGACTTGACGGTCAGCATCTCCTGCAAGGTATGGGCCGCGCCATACGCCTCCAGCGCCCAGACTTCCATCTCACCAAAACGTTGGCCGCCGAACTGAGCTTTGCCGCCCAACGGCTGCTGTGTCACTAGCGAGTACGGACCTGTAGAGCGAGCATGCGCCTTGTCTTCCACAAGGTGCGCCAGTTTCAACATATGGAGAACCCCGACAGTCACCGGCTGGTCGAACGGACGGCCGGTCTTGCCGTCGAATAAACGCTCCTTCCCCATCGTCGGCAATGGAATATGTGTATGGGTGGTGATGACGTTCGACAGAGCCACCATCTGCTCGACTTCGGCCGTCGCCGGATCGACTTTGACTTCCTCAGGAAGCATGTCGCCATACTTCTCGAGAATCATGGCGAACCATTCGCGAACTGTCGCCTCGATAGCCTTCTCTTCGATCTCTAACCAGCGTGCCTCCACGTTCTCTTCCTCATTCTCGGGGAAGATCTCGTCCGGATTCCAATCACGGCTACGCAGCCACTCGCGAACAGTCGCCCAACGAGCGTAGTTTTCGTCGATTTCCAGTTGCGCAGCGTCGTAGCCGAGGTCACTCAACCAGGCGACGACGAACAGACGTCGAGCACGGTCGTCGTCTTCGATTTGGCTCATGTCATATTCGATCTCAGCCAACCAATCCCACGCCCACTCACTGGCTATATCCCAGGCATGGTCAATGAGCCAGGCCCGGCCAAGTTCAGCCGAAATTTCATGCTCCGTCGCGCCGTCAAACACCGGCGTGATAGCTCGGAAGCCGATGCGGCTGGCAGCCCAACCCAGGTGAGCCTCCAGAATCTGGCCGATATTCATACGGCCGGGAACACCCAGCGGGCTGAGAATGATATCGATAGGACGACCGTTATCGAGATACGGCATATCTTCGATAGGAACGATCTTGGAGATAACGCCCTTGTTACCATGGCGACCAGCCATCTTGTCGCCCTCGGATATCTTGCGTCGCTGGGCAACGCTGACGCGGACCATTGTCTCCACACCGGCAGGCAGATCGCGATCGTGCTGCCGATCAAAGACCTGAACGTCGACCACCTTGCCCCGTGCACCGTTCGGCAGACGAAGGCTGGAGTCTTTCACTTCCCGCGCCTTGTCCCCGAAGATGGCGCGCAAGAGCTTCTCCTCAGGGCTGAGTTCTTTCTCACCCTTGGGCGTGATCTTGCCCACCAGGATGTCATTCTCATTAACGTCTGCGCCCACGCGGATAATGCCGTGTTCGTCGAGGTCCTTCAGGGCATCCTCGCTGACATTGGGGATATCGTAGGTGATCTCCTCAGGGCCAAGCTTGGTGTCTCGCGCTTCGACCTCATGCTTTTCGATATGAATCGAGGTGAAGCGATCCTGGCGAACCATCGATTCGCTAACCAGGATGGCATCCTCGAAATTGCCGCCCTCCCAGGAGAGGAAGGCCACAACGACGTCCTGACCTAAAGCCAGTTCACCGTTATGCGTCGAAGAGCTATCCGCCAGTACATCACCGATCTGCACACGCTGGCCACGATAGACGATCGGGTGCTGATCGATGCAAGTGCTCTGATTGGAACGATTATATTTGCGCAGGTTGTAGGTGCGCACTCCGTTCTCATTGGCGACGACGATCTTGTCACCAGAGACGCTGACGACCTCACCGGGCTGATCGGCCAGTACGACCTGACCGGAGTTCAGCGCTGCCTGTAACTCCATACCGGTGCTGACGATCGGCACATCGGGTTGCAACAACGGCACAGCTTGTCGCTGCATATTCGAACCCATCAGGGCACGGTTAGCGTCATCGTGTTCGAGGAATGGAATCAGGGCGGCCGATACGCCGACGATCTGTCGCGGCGCGACATCCATGAAGTCCACGCGTTGCACCGAAGTGAAGCGGAATTGTTGGTTTCGTCGCGATGAAACGCGCGCCGATGCAAATTGACCACGCTCATCGATCTTGGCATTAGCCTGGGCGATCGTATAACGGTCTTCCTCATCGGCCGACATATAGATAACTTCATCGGTCAGGAAAGGCTTCACCTGCACTTCTTCGATACCGGCGTCACGAAGAGCTTTAACTTGCTCGGCCGTGATCGTCTCATCTTTAGTAACGATGATCTCACCGGTAGCCGGATCGACGATATTGACGAAGGCATCATGGTCGATCAACTCGTCCCCAACCGGCAATTTATTTAGCACGCGCCGGTAAGGGGTCTCGATGAAACCGTATTTATTAACGCGGCCGTAGGTAGCCAAACGACCAATAAGGCCAATGTTCGGGCCTTCCGGCGTCTCAATGGGACAGATGCGACCATAGTGGCTGTGATGAACGTCACGGACCTCGAAACCGGCGCGCTCACGGCGCAGGCCGCCTGGCCCCAAAGCCGATAAGGTACGCTTGTGGGTCAATTCAGCCAGCGGGTTAGCCTGCTCCATGAACTGGCTCAGCTGCGAGCTGCCGAAGAATTCACGAATAGCGGCCACGACCGGCCGGATGTTGATTAGAGAGACGGGCGTGACGTTATCGCTCTCGCGAATCGACATGCGCTCGCGGACGACCCGTTCCATACGGCGTAAACCCACGCGCAATTTTGCCTGGATCAACTCCCCAACTGTCTTCACCCGACGATTGCCCAGATGGTCGATGTCGTCCGGCCCCTCCAAACCATTGTTGATCAGGATCATATGGCGGACGAAATTGACGATATCGTGTTGAGTAATGGTGCGATGTGTCAGAGGCACAATCGATTGAAGATTCAGGCGTTTGTTGAGCTTGTATCGGCCAACGGCAGCCAGATCATAGCGACGATTATCGTAGAGTTGCTCCTGCAAAAACTGAGAGGCGTTATCCAGAGTGGGCGGATCGCCGGGGCGCATACGCCGGTAGAATTCGATCAGCGCCTGCTCCGGGATAGACTTCCCTTCGTCCCAATGGGGCTCTTGCTCAATACTACCCTGGATGTAGAGGTGCTCGCCGTTGGTATCAACATCGGCGAACAGCGATAACAGTTCCTCGTCAGTCCCCTCTTTTATAAGCGGGTTGCCCAGGCCATCGGGAATGGCGGCCATCGCGCGCAAGAAAAGCGTCACCGGGACTGTACGCTTGCGGTTAAACTTGACCGTCAAGTAATCAGTCTTGCGCGTCTCGAACTCCATCCATGCGCCGCGATCGGGGATGAGTTTGCCCATGGCCAAAGGCCGGCCGGTGGTACGCTCCTCCTCGACTTCAAAATAGGCGCCGGGCGAGCGAATCAACTGGCTGACGACAACACGCTCCGTACCGTTAATGATAAATGTACCGGCAGAGGTCATGAGCGGGAAATCGCCCATGAAAATATCCTGCTCAATAGGTTGATCCTGCTCGGCGCTATAGAGCAAGACCCGAACGTAGAGTGGCGCAGCGTAACTCATGTCGCGCTCAACGCACTCTTCAACATTATATTTCGGCTCTTCGAACCAATATTTCAGCTCGAATCCCTTAACTTCATCACGCTTGCTAGGGAAATAAAGCTTCAGGTCGCCATTAAAACTTTCGATGGGAGAAATCTCATCAAAAAGCTCCGCCAATCCTTCCGTCGTAAATTGCTCAAACGAGCGTAACTGGACGTCGATCAGAGTCGGCAATTCCATCGGTCGGGTTGTTCTGGCGTAGCTTTTAGTAAAAACGCTGGACATATTGTGTCACCTGCTCCCTGGAGGGCGAAGGACTACTTCACCATTTAGAATAACTTGACAACCGTTTCACACAAAAAAGGTGCAATCCTTGCTTGCACCTGTTCAATTGCTCTTTCGCTCGCAATCAATTTAAATAATTCGATCAAGAGACGGTTTTCCGCGAACTTGTAGTATATTAACTCATTCACGGTTTGTCAAGTCTTTATAGATCGCAAGGATCTGTTCGGCCGCGGCCGGCCAGCTAAATTTCTCGATGACTCGCCGGCGAAGCTTGCGGCCAATATCCGTCCGGCCCACAGGATCGTTGATCAACGAGACGAGCGCCTCTGCAAACGCGCTCGCGTCTCCGGTAGGTGCGTAAACACCCAAATCGCCAAGATATTCCCAATTCACCGGGGTGTCGTAAACAACAACCGGCAATTCCATAGCCATGTAGTTAAGAAGTTTGCCGCTGCCCTCGCTGAGTGACATCTTGGGCGCGGCGGCGATGTCACAAACACTGAGGAAATAAGGGGCGTCATCGAAGGGAACTCGACCGGTAAAGGTAACGATGTCATCCACTCCGCGCGCCTGAGCCAGGTTCTGATAATGATCGACATTGGGGAAGCCCATGATCAGGAAGTGGACATCAAGGCCTCTTCGCCGGCAGTCAACCGCTGATTCGATCAGGTGTGGGATACCTTGATAATCAGTCAGCAATCCCAGATACCCAACGACGACCGTTTCGGGTGATATATTGAGGCGCGCCCGCAGAGGATGATTGCCGGGTTTGTACGGGAACCGCGCCGGATCAAACTGCACCGCATCAGCGCAATCAGGCAAGGCATGGATCAAGTCCCGTTGGACGCCGAATCTTTCGCGCAAAAGGTCGCCGGCATGGCTGGAACTGGTCAGGATAGCGTTCGGCAGACGCCGGGTGATGGCTGCCTCCATGCGAAAGGCCCAGGGGTAGACCCACCCTTCCGGGTTTAGAAAATGATGGTCAACCATTTCGGCCGTCAGGCTTCCCTGATAATCAAACACCAGAGGAAGTCCGTATAAACGCGCCAGAACCCCGCCGATCAAAGCGCCCTCATGCATGTGGCCGTGGATAATGTCCGGCCGATAGCGCCGAATCTCCTTCAAAGACCTTACGGCCAGGTATGCATCGAAAGCGATCTTGTGACGCGACGACCCTACTTCGTAATCAGTACGCCATGGCAAAGGCGCGGTTCGGCGGATATCGATCCCTGGCACGTCACGACCCTTATAATAGGTAACGACGGCGATCTCGACGCCTCGCTCTTCCAATGCCCGTATCTCCTCCAGGATACGGATATGACCTCCATAATCGCTGAAGAAAGATGTCGGCGCAATCATAAGTACGCGCAATGGATCACTCCCGGGGGATAGATATCAGCATTCGTCTCCAGGGCATATCCCGCACAACCGAAGACACAATACGAGAAAATGACGATTGAACCAGGCAAGGAGTTAGCCGTTCCGCTTGTCTCTACCCAGTTTCCCGGATAGCCAGCCACCCAGGAATTGATTGGATACCGAAAGCTGACCGAGTTCGCGATCATTGTCTTCCGTCCATTCGTTCCGGCCGCGCTCCTTGATCCACCGTTCGCGCTGAATGAGCAATTGCCCCAACGTCAGATCGATCATCTCGCGATCTCCTTCCAGGATCAAGCGACGCAAATCAACCAACTCCTCCAGAAGGGCATCGAGCCATCGCAATGTCACGGCTTTATCATGCAGCGCAAGACTGGTGATGTCAGTGCCGTACTGCAACGGTTGAGTCGCCAGGGCAAAGGATGAATTAGCAAAGCGCAACATATCTCGCCAGCCGGTTGATTTTTGCAGCGCCCCAAAAAGAGCGGCTGCGGCCAGTCCCGGGAGGGTTTCCACCCCCTGCACAAGGCTGTCATACTCCATCGGATCAACGAAATAAGGAACAGCGCCCAATAAGCGACCAAAATCAACGGCCGTATCAACTGCCTGCGGAGCTGCGTTGGGTGACGGCATCAGACAAAAGATGCTGTTCTTGAACAAATCGGCTGTCGCTGCTTCCGGTTCATTTCGCCCGTCATTCAGGTAAGATGCAGCCAGCACGGGCATCACCCCAACGTAATGGCCATGGGTCAGAAACTGATCGGCCCATTTCTGGCTCAGGCCCTTGAGGACGGACATATCGAGCACCAGCGCATGAGGTTTTAATTCATCCCCAATCGCCTGGAGGCTGGTATGTAATTCAGCCAATGGGACTGACAAGACCAGTATGTCAGCAGCGGCAGCAGCTTTGACCAGATTCCACTCCGCTTTATCAATCGCCCCCAACTCGTCTCGCACCCGTTCCGCCAAATCGCGATAGCGATCATGGCCGATAATGTTCAATCCAGCAGAGGAAGCCTTAATAGCCTTGGCAATAGAAACGCCCGTCCGGTCCATTCCTACAATCGTAATTGTCTGAGCCTGCATAAGCCGTCTCCTCTAGTTTTGATCATCTGCCCATTGCAGAATGATCAGCAAGCGATCGATCTCGTCATCCCCAACAACCTGCTCCTGGTGTCGCCGAATCATCTCAACCACGCGGGGTCGAGAACCCACTGCCGAAGCCATCTCGGCGCCCCACGCCGGATGCTGGGCGCGAACAACAAATGGCCGCCGCCAACTATCGAGAGGACCACGTCCCCAGTTCCTGGCTTGTCCCGGAAACAACCTGCTACCGATAACGATCACAGTGCGATCCCAGACCGAGAGTGGTTGGCGTATCTTGCCGACATCATGCAAGAGAGCCGCCGTTAGTAAATCCGGGTGATTATAACCCGCCTCGCGCAGGGTGTGAAAGACACAGTAACTATGCTGTTGGTCGGCATAGGTGAAACGAAAGAAGAGATCGCGTTCAGCAACCGTCAAGTGTTCAGCAATTTCAGCACGTTCAGCTTCTGTCAACGGGCCAGCGGTCAGGTTATTACACAGTTGCCGGATTCGGTACGGGAGACGGATCACGCTAAACCGAGCAGAAAGCGCAATGTAATAGAAGCCGGCAGGCCCACCAGGGTATTAAGGACCGACGGAACGAAGAATACGACCATCATTAAAATGATGAATCCATATTGCTCAAACGGCCGTATTCGATAAGCGAATTCACCCGGTAAGATAGCGTACAGGACTCTGGACCCATCCAGTGGCGGCACGGGAATCAGGTTAAAGAAAGCCAGGATGAGGTTAATCCAGACGAACTCAAACAAGACGTATGAGGGAGACGGCAAATAACCTGAAGGCGCAAATGATGTGGTACTGAATGGTCCCAGACGGAAGACCAACGCCGCCAATACCGCCATGATAATATTGGATACAGGGCCGGCCAAGGCCACAATCGCCATCGACGTGCGCGGGTTACCGCGCATGTTCATCGGGTTAGTCATTACTGGTTTGGCCCACCCAAAGCCGGCGATGATCAGCAATATCGTGCCGAATGGGTCAAGGTGCTTGAGCGGGTTAAGGGTAATGCGACCCATATTGCGGGGGGTCGGATCACCCAGATAATCGGCCGTCAGCGCGTGCGCCAGCTCATGAAGCGTGAATGCAATGAGCAGGACGATAACGCGCGCGATAATAGTTGCGGGGTCTAGATTATTTAGCATATGTCAGGCTGTCGTTCAGAGCCATCAATCATTCGGCTCCGTTAGCATTCAAGGCAAAGTATACATGTTCGAAGAGAGAGTTACGAGTGCCGCACAGAGCCCGACTCATAGACCTGTAATTGAGCGGGAACAATATAGACTCGGATAGTATCGCCTACATTAAGTGATAGGTCTCCGTTAGTCTCGAAGAGTAATTGGGTTTCGCCGGTTGTCAACCAAAGCTGGGAGAAGCGGCCGCGAAATGCCACTTCATCGACTACGCCATCGATATGAGCCGGCCCGGTTTCTCCGGCCGATGGCGACCCGATACGGTCAATCGTTGGCTTGATAAGCAGGGTAACGGTCGAACCAGCGAGGAGTGGGGCATCGGTCAGACGAAAGAGGCCAATGGCCGTCTCGATCTCGCTGGTCGCATCGACTATTCCCGGGATGAGGTTCTGGTAGCCGAGAAATTTCGCCACGAAAGGCGTTGCCGGATAATGATAAGTCTCCCACGGAGAGGCGACCTGTTCAATCCGTCCGGCGTTCATCACGGCTAATCGGTCGCCGACGGCAAAGGCTTCGGTTTGATCGTGGGTAACGTAGACGGCCGTCATGCCGATATGTTTCAGAATGTCCCGTACTTCAACCATGAGGCGTTCGCGCAACGCCCGGTCAAGCGCACCAAGCGGTTCGTCGAGCATTAGCAGCCTGGGGCTGGGGGCCAGGGCACGAGCCAGAGCCACACGTTGTTGCTCGCCACCCGAAAGAGAAGCTACATCTCGATCGGCGAACTCTTTCAAGTCGATTAACTCGAGCATCTCGGCCACACGCGCGGCTATCTCGACAGGTGGCCGGCGGTGCATTCGCAATCCAAAAGCGATGTTATCGCGCACGTTCATGTGGGGAAAGAGCGAGAAATCCTGAAACATCATACCGAAGTCGCGCAAATGGGACGGCACACCGGTCATATCATGGCCATCGAAACGAATCACGCCAGCATCAGGGGTTTCCAAGCCCGCGATCAGACGTAACAAGGTTGTCTTGCCGCACCCGGAAGGGCCGAGCAAACACAGGATTTCTCCACTATCAAGTTCGAGACTGACATCGTCGACGGCGATGCTCTCGGGCGCGAATGCTTTCCGGGCATGGATGACTTCCAACAGTGACACGGGCTAGAACTCCCCCTCCCCGCCAAAGCGGAAATGTTCGATCACGACGAAGGCGACAACACAGACCACCAATAGCAGG
>JACFOH010000031.1:0-2741 GCA_019454405.1 Promineifilum sp. | reverse complement strand
AATGGCAGCAGAATAATAGAAGAGCGAAAGTTAAAAGGAGGACGAGCCAGAGCAATGATATAGCCCAGCCCGAGAGTGACAGCTGAAGTTGCCAGCGGCAACATCAAGAGCGCGTCGAGAGCGCGAGTCAACGAAATATGTCGGGATGTTCGCTCCCATCCGGTCAATATTTGCGCTGCGATAAGCCCTAATATAACCGATACGGCCATTGCCGTCAGAGCGATGAGAACCGAGTTCAGCGCCGCCTTACCGGGCGGCACAAAAAAGAGAGAATCGGCCTGGTCGGTAAAAAGTGCGCTGTAATAAGCCAGGGTCAGGCCACTCTGACCACGAAGAGACCGGGCGACGAGAGCCAAGAGCGGAGTGCCTGCCAGCAGAAGAGTCGCGGCCACATTGCCGTAGACAAAAGCTTTCTGCCGCACCGTCCGCACAGTCATCTCCACAACGCGACGCGGGCCAGCATGAACCGGCCGGGCAATATTGGCCTGAGTGCGTGTATATATCCACATTAGAATAAAAGTGAACAGTAGCTGCCACAGAGACAGAGCAGCGGCGACCGGCAAGTTAAACTGATGCAGCGCTTGCCGATAGATCTCCACTTCCAGGGTGGCGAATCGTGGGCCACCGAGAATGACGACCACGCCGAAACTGGTGAAGCAGTAGATAAATATCAACACTGTGGCGGCCATGATCGCCGGGCGAAGTAACGGCAAGGTTATCTCAAAGAACGCCCGCAGGGGTGACGCACCCAACATCTGAGCGGCCTGATTCAACGACGGGGGCAGATTTTGCCAATAGGTACTGAGAAGGCGAAGGGCGACGCTGTAGTTAAAGAAGATGTGAGCCATCAGGATGATCCACACCGTTTGATTCAAACGAATAGGAGCAGCGCTCAGGTTCAGTAGATCTCGCAGCCAGTTGTTGACGATCCCAGTCGGGCCGATCAGTGCGATGAAGGCAGAGGCGACGACAACTGTGGGCAGCACAAAGGGTAGCGTCGCCAAGGCTCGCACCAATGATTTACCACGAAACTGGAATCTGGCCAGAACATAGGCGCCGGGAAAAGCCAAGAGTAGTGTTAAAAACGTGGATACGGCCGCCTGCCACGTAGTGAACCATAACACGCGCAGCAGATATGAGGAGGTAAAAAGGCGCGTCAGCGCAGAGGTATCCAGTTTGTTGCTGGGGAATAAACCTAATCTGAAGATCGCACCCAGAGGGTAAATATAGAAAATAGTGAAAAAGAGCACCGGCAACAGGAAAACGGCGCCCACCACGATCCGTCGTGGCATCCAGGAATTGCGCATCGTGGCAGGCGCGAGGCGTGTCATCGTAAGACGACCTCCGTCCAGGCCTGGATCCAGGCCTCGCGATTAGTGGCGATGCTCTCCGGGTCAAGCTGAACCGGCGCCACAGGTATGCGGCTATATTGCTCGAATACTTGTGGCAGATCGACCGTTTCATTAGCCGGATAGACGAACATCTTCAACGGGATATCCTCCTGGAAACGGCGGCTCAGCAAAAAATCAATCAGCTGTCGAGCCTCCTTCTCCACCGGAGTCCCGCGCAGGATGCCGGCGAATTCGATTTGGCGGAAGCACGTTCCATCAGCCACGACCGCGGCCGTCGGCGGCCGATCTGGCATGGTCTCAGCATAGTACATTTCAGCCACAGGGCTGCTCGCATAGCTGACGACGATCGGGCGGTCGCCATCAGACGCCGCACTGAAGTAGCTGTAATACGCCGTTTCCCAGTCATTGACGACCAGGACATCATTGCTTACCAGTTGTCGCCAATAGTCCAGATAACCATCTTCACCATATGTCCCGATGGTCGTCAGCAAGAAGCCCAAACCCGGGGTCGATGTCGCCGGGTTCTGAACAACCGTCAAGCCCGAGTAAGCAGGATCGATAAGAGCAGCCAACCCTTCTGGCGGTAGTAACCCGCGCTCAGCGAACCAGCTTACATCGTAGTTGAGGCATATATCGCCAAAATCAACGGGCAACGCTCTGTTCTCAGGGTCGAGCTTCAGCGAGTCGGCGATGTCCGCCAGCACAGGCGAGTCATAGGACAGGAACAGATCGTTATCCAGCGCCCGACTGAGAAAGGTGTTGTCGACGCCATACAATACATCAGCCAAAGGCACATCCTTCGACAAGACAGCCTTGTTCACAATCTCGCCACCGTCGCCACCCTTGAAGACTTCCACGTGAATGCCCGATTCCGCTTCGAAGTCGGCGAGCAATTCAGCAGTCATATCGAAACTATCGTGGGTCATCAGCCGGACAACCGGCGGCTTTCTCCCGGCTAATCCTCCGCCGGCCGAGCAAGCGACCAACAGGAGGAGCAACGGGAACGTTATCCCAATGACAATCCGTTTCATTTCGCGCCTCCCAAAATAAAATCGCCCCTGATTCAGGGGCGATAGAAACGATCGAGCGTCATTTCCCTACGCCAGTATTACCTGGATCAGGTTGAGCGGTTTGTTCCGGATCATAGAACATCTCAGCGTGGTTTTCCCACGCACCCGCAAGACAAAAATGATATTGTTCAATTTAATTATAGATGGGGACAGAAAGAGAGTCAATCCGGCTTGACTTTCCACGATCTTAACCTATAATTACTTCTTGTTGTTGCGGGGTAGAGCAGAGGCAGCTCGTCGGGCTCATAACCCGGAGGTCGCAGGTTCGAATCCTGCCCCCGCGACCAGTTTGGCCCCAATTGCTTGGGGCCTTTTATTT
>JACFOH010000089.1 GCA_019454405.1 Promineifilum sp. | reverse complement strand
ATTTTGTGGAGCTGCGGCAGGACGCGCACCCTGCCGAGCCTGTCTGCGAGGACGCGGTCCGTCAGCGCCCCGAGCCCCTCTCCGCCCACAGGCTGGAATATGATATTAGCCCTGATTTCATTGTCGGAAATAACCTTCTTCGCGTATTCGTAATCGGCGTCGCCGCCTATGACGAACTTGAGCTGGTCCCCGGGACGGAGCTTCGAAAAGAGGCCGAAGTCCATCCGCCCCTCCATCCCCGACCCGGGGCACTTGCAGTCCATGCTGATGACCGTGTTTTCCCCCCAGAACTCGGGCGGGGGCATCTTGTGCCCGCTCGTTTCGAGGACGATGCAGTATCCCTCCGCCGTAAGCATCGCCGCCAGCGCCGCCGCCTCCTTCGCCTGGATGAGCGGCTCGCCCCCCGTGATGCATACCCTCCGGCACCCGTATGACGCTATCTCCTCCACGACGGCCTCGACGGTCATGTCCTTAAAATCCCTCCCCTCGACGGCGTACATCGTGTCGCACCACGAGCACCGGAGGTCGCACGCGAAGAGCCTGACGAACACGGTCGGCAGCCCTATCTCTATCCCCTCGCCCTGGAGCGAGAAGAATATCTCGCTTATCTTCATGCCCTGTACCCCGTCGGGTCGGGGACCCCGGCCTCGGCGAACGCCCTCTTGCGCTCCCTGCAGGAGCTGCACACCCCGCAGTGTATCTCCCCGCCCTTGTAGCAGCTCCAGGCGAGCCCGAACGGCACCCCGAGCCCGGCCCCGAGCCGGACTATCTCCGACTTGTCGAACCCGGCGTAGGGGGCCTCTATGCGAAGCTCCGGCATGTCCGTCGCGAGCCTCTCCGCCGCCTGGAACGCCTCGACGAATTCGGCCCTGCAGTCGGGATAGACGCCCCTGTCGGAATGGTGCGCCCCGAAGAGAACGGCGCCCGCCCCCGAGCTCACCGCGTACCCGACGGCTATCGAGAGGAATATGGCGTTACGGTTGGGGACTATAGTCGATTTCAGCGTCTCGTAGTGCTCCGACGTCTCCGGCACGTCCGGAATATCGACGCCCGGGTCGGTCAGCGCCGAGCCGGAAAGGAGCGGCTTCAGCCCCGAAAGATCGACGACCATGTGAGGGACTGACATACGCCCGCATATGGCCCGCGCCGAGCTTATCTCCCTCTCGTGCTTCTGCCCGTAGATGAATGTGAGGGCCGAAACCTCGTAGCCCTTCGCCGCCGTATCGTACAGCAGCGTCGTGCTGTCGATTCCCCCCGAGAGGATTATTACGGCCTTCCTGTTCATCAGATAATTCTATATGGTTATGGAAATACGGACAAGAAAACGCCCCCGGGAAAATAGGCCGCGAACTAATGAGGACTCAGGAATATCCCAACAACTCTTTTTCAGTAACTTTCAGATTGGCGCAAGCCTTCTTTAAATCATCCGTATAAATATATTTGGACCTGTGCATTACCCACATTGCAGTTGGTACATCATCGGAATCATTTTCAAACAATTCAAACCGAATAACGGACCCGCTTTTCTCAATTATTTTAAACTTGGCGAACTTCTCGGCGGCGCACTTTCTAATACACTTAAACTACGACTTTAAACTCTATTTGGGTTTGCTTGGGCAATCCTAGCCTGCTGCAGGTTGTTGATGGTAGTAGTATCCTGAAAGACTGTGTTCCTGATTTTTAATAGTAAACTTATTACAC
>JACFOH010000088.1 GCA_019454405.1 Promineifilum sp. | reverse complement strand
GATATAGTCGGGCGTCGGCCGCCAGACGATTTCCCCACCGAAAGAGAATGTGTCGGCCATAGTATGAATGATTATGCATCATTTGGGGCGTGGGGGGAAGTGGCACGCGAACGGCGTGGCACGCGAACGGCGTGGCGGGCTGGGGGAGAGACTTAGCGCCGATACGTATAGCATCGGAATTATGTCGGTCGTATCTGCCTTTATGTAATCGTCGACATCTGTGGTAGCTATGTCTGTGGCTATCTGCATAAGGCCGAGCAACCCGAACCGAGTACTCTCACCGTGGTTACCCCGATATGGATGTGAGTCAATTGAAACTAACGCTTTATCTGTGACCATGGACTACGCACCTCATAGATATAGCATAGGTTAAACGTGCCTGCGCCGTGGGTTGGCGCTTACACAGCTATGATACGATTGGAATATAGTTGTGACATGGTCATGACGTTCGCATGATAGAGCAATCATGCTGGGAGGTTCCCCAACGGGGACTATAAACCTGTTCACGATAGGATGGCAATGAACTGATCGGTTGGGCTAGAGGATATTCCTGAGCAAATTATGCCACTGTTACGTTCGTGTGCCTGGGCTGGCCAGGCCCGCTGCAAAACTTAATCACATAGTTTTGAGCAAGGAGAATCAAATGAATATGAAAGCATCGAGAGCACACAGCCTGTTAATTTTTGCGCTGGCTGTGGTGTTTGTATTCCCCACCGTGGCTGCCGGTTGTCAAATGATCCCGACGCAAGAAGGTCCTGTCATGTCGTCACCAGTCTCAGAGCCTGGAAATTCGCCTGATACACATCACATACTTCTGGATGCAGAGGACTTCTCGGAAATAGGAGACGCAATAACAGTGATTGGGCCTGACCGGGTAGCCGGACAGCGAGATTCGATGCCAGCGCCGGGTATTTTATCGGGATGGTCTGAATTAGTGGCGACCACATTGCTTGTTCAATCCAGGGAAAGCGAGCTTGATAATGCAATCGTAAGTATGTCTTCATACAAGTTCGCGTCGGAAAAGGCCGGGCGAAGTCAGTTGGAAAACGTTGATGTCGCGTTGGAACAGGAAGGCGTTCAGATATTGCATGACGCAAGCTTGCTCGATGAAGCGAGCAAGGGTTTGCTGACGGAACGGTCCACATCATGGCATCTTCGAGCAGGCAAGGACGATGAAAACCTTTTGGCATATGTCCTTTGGATCCAGCTAGATACTTACGTCATCGAAACATATATTGCTGTAGAAGAACGCAGCGAACAATACGGGCAACAAATTCTGCGCCACCTTGTTCAACAGGTGTTTACGAAAGAGGCGACCGATGCTTCTAATACCTTGGTTAGCTCGACTCCAAGGGTTCTTTTCGGAAATACAAGCTGGTAACTAAATTCGCGTGCTGCCGGCAATAATTATGTTGGGAAGCCTGATTTATCCTGACAGCTTGGCCGGCCAGGCAGCTCTAAAAGAGCTCATGACCTGCTTCGGGTCATGCCAACTCCTGCAAACTGATGGTGGCTCTGAATTCGAAGGCGAATTCGCCCGGACTGTGCTTGGCCTACGCCCAGACTCATCGTGTGGCCCGACCCTTTGTCGCATTTGACATGAGAGAGCGCGGTGCCCGGCTCTCGGCCGCCGTTCATGGTATAATATCCTTGATTCCCAACATGGCTGATCCAGGTGAAACAACCCCGCTAGACAAGCAACGTATCCGCGAGACGATCGCCGGCTACGCCGCCGCGGCCGAATATATCGAGCAAGAGCG
>JACFOH010000030.1 GCA_019454405.1 Promineifilum sp. | reverse complement strand
AATATCCAGGTCGGTCAACGTGATCATCCCCCTGATTATACGATCATCAGGCCAATAGGGCTTTTTAGCAGGGCAATCCATCAGGGCAATCGCATACTCGGTATAAATTGTTGCGTCGACCCCATTCGTGCGGGTTCAACCCCGCACCTGACAAGCCAAACCGGCTGAAGACCGGTTTGAAGAGCCGTCGATGGTGTGGCCGAAACGCCGGAAACGTGTTCCGCGCTCCCCCTGTAACCCGTTTCCAACGGATTTTGTTTGGCAGGCGCGGCGTTTCAACCCGCGTCATCGGATATACGATTGCCCTGATACACCATATTGACTCTTTATCATAACACATTATAATACTGGTTATAGTTAGCTACTTGTCAGACCGCCAGTCAGGTATCATAGTTGAACAGTAGCACATAATTTTAGTGAATTAACATCTGGAACACTTAATCGACATGTTGAGTTAAGGGAAACAACGTTAAACGTTAAAGGAGGAACAAACGTTGAAGACTGAATCAAACCATCACCTATCCTTACTACCGTTGCGCACAAAACGGTTATCCGAACTAGCTGTTGATCAAATCACGGGATTGATCGAAGAAGGACACCTTAAGATTGGGGATAAGCTGCCAAGCGAGAAAGAGCTAACAGTCCAGCTGGGGATAAGTCGCGCCTCAGCCCGTGAAGCCTTACGCATCCTGGAGTCCCAGGGCTTGGTAGAAGTTCTTCCCGGTAAGGGGGCTTTTGTTATCGATTCCCCTCCTCAAACGGACGTCACACAGGAACTACAAGCCTGGTTTTCTAAGCATCGCGAAGAAGTATTTGATGTACTGGCAGTGCGCGAACTCCTTGAGGGTTATGCCGCTTATGAAGCAGCCAAAGCGCTGACGAAGGAACTAATCGATGAGTTAAAGGCATCCGTTGAAGAAATGGAGAGATGCATCGAAGAGGGATCTCTTGTGGAAGTAACCAATGCCGACCGCAAATTTCACCGTTTATTGTATGAAGCAAGTGGAAATCGGCTGCTGAAACTCCTCGGCGATGGAATTGTTGGCGCAATGTTTGGGCCGAGATACTCGCTATTGCGGATCCCCGGGCAAGCTCAGAAATCTGTAAAAGATCATAAAGAGATTTTGGAATACCTCATGTCCGGTGATCCTGAAAAGGCGATGGATGCAACAAGGCGGCATGTGGATTCCACCAGAAGGGGGATCGCAGCTAATGGGCCTTATGTGGATGATGAATCCTAGTATTGAGATCGAGCAACCTCTCTGTTTAGTCAATCGTCCTATCTCAAGAGAGGTGCCGATTATGGCTATGAACTCTGTTTTCTCAGTGTGGGTTATGTAACCCGTATCAGGAATAGTATCGACTATTATATTTCGGAAGCTTTGGTTAATTTTGGTAAACCCTATACTATTCCATAATAATAGCTAAAATAGCAGCGTTTTTAGAAGAAATCTTATGCGATCTATCTGCCTGCATAAAACAAGATGGGTCGAAAGGAGAAGAAGAACAGAAGGAAAAAAGAAGTTTGATACCCGACGGCAACGAAGAAAATAGGTAAAAGCAGGGTGCGCGATCTTGGCCATGCCTGGCAATTGACAAGCTACGATCAAGCTGCGCTCGTTTTTTCCTCAAGAACTTTAACCAACCTGTAAATCTCTAGATAAGGAGAACACCATGCCCTTACGTAGATTCCTCGCCATAAGCTTGCTGACCGTGTTTGCGCTCGGCATATTGGTCTTCTCAGGCTGCTCATCGCCGGCAGCTCAGGCGCCTGCTGCCGAACCTACCCAGGCCCCTGCCCCCGCTGAGGAAAAGCCCACCCAGCCACCTGCACCTGCTGAAGAAAAGCCCACCCAACCGTCTACGTCGGTCGAAGAGAAAGCCGCTCTCACGCCCGACCGCCTTGTCCCTGAGGTCGTTTTTGTCTTTTCAACGGCGGAACACGATCCTGCGCGAAATGAACTCGGAATTCTATTGACGCAAGAATGGGAAAAGCTTGGGCTGCGGGTGAAAGCTCAGCCAATGGATTATGAAAAACAAGTCGACTTGTATGGCACTGGTGAGGGCTTTAATGCTTTTACCCTTGGCTATAACGGTCGCCCGGAGCGTTTCGATCCGGATGTCCTGCTGCGTAGGATCTACTATACCGGCCTGAATTTCATGGGTTTTTCCGATCCGGAAATCGATGCCCTGATCGACGCGCAGCAGGCTGAGATGGATGTTGACAAGCGTAGAGAGATTGTCTTTAAGATTCAGGACATGCTTGCAAGTCCCGGCTATCTTCCCGCAGTTGTTGCCTGGAACGAGGTTGATGTTGATGCTTATAACAGCGACCTATGGGAGAACATCCAGGTTGCGCCGGGTATGGGCATCTATAATTACTGGACGTTGCTTTCCGCTACCCCCAAGACTGACAAGACCACCTTCAGAGTCGCCAATACGGAACTCCCTCGAAACCTGAATCCTTTCTTTGAGACGACTGGTTCTGATACGGAAATGATGCGCGAACTCTATGACACACTTGCGCGTATCGGTCTGGATAGCCAGCCAGTGCCTTGTGCAGCAGAAAGTTGGGAAGTCATCGATCCGACAACGATCCATGTCGTGTTGCGCCAGGGGATGCAATTCAGTGATGGCGTGCCGGTCACGGCAAAGGATGTGAAATACAGCTACGACATCCAGAAAGAACAGGGTTCGTCCATCTACAAGCCCTTCTTGAAGACCATTGATTCGATTGAGGTTGTCGATGATTACAACCTGATCTTCCACTTGGTCAAGCCGGATGCATCGATCTTCATGGCTACGTTCGCGCAGATCTACATCATCCCCGAGCATATCTGGAGTCAGATCCCCGATCCAAAGGCCGATTATGATAATAATGTAAACCCAATCGGCAGTGGGCCGTACATTCTGAAAGAATGGCGCGCTAACGAAGAATTGTTGACTGCCGCTAACAAAAACTATCAGTTCCCCGTCGGCCCGGAATTCTATTCCGAGGTTATCTATGCCAACCCGGATGCTATTTTCCAGGCTTTGGTAGACCAGGAAGCAGACGTCAACTATGAGCCCTTGAGCGTAATCCAGGCTCAACTGGCCGAAGCAGTTCCGCACCTGACAGTAGAGAGAAAGAATAGTATCTCGATACGTGTTGTCGGGTTCAATGTCCGCGTCGCGCCATTTGACGATCCTGCTTTCCGGGACGCGATTGGTTACACCTTCGATTACGATACGATTGTGAATGTTATCCTGGGTGGCGCTGGGGAGCCGGGCGCAGGTGTGATCGCCCCTGCCAACGAGTTTTGGCATAGCTCCAATCAGTTGGTCCGTGAATTCAATCCAGATAAGGCACGCGAGATTTTAGCTGCTGCTGGCTATGAGTGGGACGCAAGCGGCCTGCTCTACATGCCTGCGGACAACTAATCCCTTTGAGTCCTGGGGTGGGGTGCGCCAAGCGTGCCCCACCCTAATAACTGACTTTCTCGATCCAAGTTTTTCCACAGGAAAACCGCTATGGAAGGCAATAGAGTTGCAATCGTGACTGGTGGAAACCGCGGCATTGGCCACGGGATAAGCGTCAGGCTCGCGGGCGCGAATATGGATATCGCTATCATCTATTATCGGCGCAAAGAAGAAGCCGATCGTGTAGTAGATGAGTTACGAGAAATGGGCCGTAAGGCAACTGCTTATCAGGCGGACGTTTCTCGACCAGATGAGGTGGCTCACACGATTACAGCCGTAGGCAACACCTTCGGTCGGATCGATGTGCTAGTAAATAACGCCGGCCTCGCCTCGAAATCAAGCACGCTCGATCTAGATGAAGAGATGTGGGATCGGGTTATAGACGTTAATCTTAAGGGAACCTATCTTTGTTCCCAAGCCGTTATCCCCTTCATGCAATATGCAGCCTATGGCCGGATCATCAACCTGACATCTATCGCCGGGCAGACCGGAGGAGGGATCGGCCCTCACTACGCTGCCTCAAAAGCCGGCGTTATCGGTCTCACGCGCTTTATGGCCACTGAGCTTGGCCCGCATGGTATTACTGTCAATGCGATCTCTCCATCGGGAGTTCCTACAGATCTATTACTGGACTTGGGTATGCAACCCAGCGCACAACGCCCCGTACGTCGCGTTGGCACGACCGATGATATCGCCGCAGCTGCGGCCTATCTGGCATCTGAATCAGCCGGATACATTACAGGTCAGGTACTGTCCGTCAACGGCGGCAGTTATTTCGGATAGCCGAACTACTTAATCAGGAGTTGTTTTGTGAAAATCAAAGCAGTTGAGATTCAATCACTTCGCCTACCAGTTAATCGCCCCCATCAAATGGCGATTGGCACGACCCATTTTCAGGAAAACGTTGTTGTAAGACTCATTGCTGAAGATGGGAGTTTTGGTTGGGGCGAGGCACCTCACATGGTTGGTCATTCCCAGCTAGGCGAAACCCCCCATACCGTTCGTGTTGTTCTGCGCCATAAGCTCGTCCCGGCCATCCTGGGCAAAAGTTTTATGGATCGAGAAGCGTTGACGCTAGCCCTGGACCGGGCAGTGCCGGGGAACGGTCGGGCAAAGGGTGCTTTACTGATGGCCGCCTATGATCTGTCCGGCAAGGCACTGGATACCCCTGTCTATAACCTGATGGGGGGCAAGGTTAGGGATGCCATTCCTCTAAGCTGGTCTCTGCCTATCGTTGAGACTGAAAAAGTCGTCACTGAGGCCCTGCAAATGGTTGAGCGTGGTTGGCGGATCCTCAAGATCAAGGCTGGCCGATCAAATGGGATGGATGATGTCGAGGTCGTGCGCGCCGTGCGCGAAGCTGTGGGCAACGAGATTAGCCTTCGCGTCGATGTTAATCAAGGCTACGATCTGAAGACCGCCTATAGAGTGTTGCAAGCGCTCGAGCCCTATAACCTGGATTTCGTAGAGCAGCCAATCCATGCCGACAATATCGAAGGGATGGTCGAACTGACTCGACGCTCGTCGATTCCGATCATGGCCGATGAGTCGGTCAAATCCTCGATCGGACAGCTGGCGGTCCTGGCCAAGGCGCGCGCCGCCGACGCCATCAGCATCTACATTATCGGCCCCGGCGGACCTGGGAACTCGAAGAAAATGGCTGCCATCGTTCAGACCTTCAATATGCGCGGTTATGTTGGCGGCGCGCTGGAGAGCATCATCGGCGCCTCGGCCGGCCTTCATCTGGCCGCCTCCAGTCCCGCGATTGATCTGGGATGTGAGATGAGCGGTCAATACCTGCTAAAGGAAGATCTAGGCAAAGAGATGATCCCTATGAAGGACGGCGCACTTGTCGTTCCCACTGCGCCGGGCTTGGGCGTGGATATTGACGAAGAAAAATTAATCAAATACCGCGAAGGTGATGTCGAGACTCTATCTGTCTAAGACATGTAGAAAATAAGAAAACAGGTGAGAAGGGATATGGAATTCGGCTTTGGTCATCACTTAACTGAGGATTATCGTGGCCACATAGGATTGGCCCAATTAGGCGAACAATTGGGTTTCGATTTCTTCTGGTTACCCGACCAGACGTTCTTTCCGGACCCCTACATCATGCTGGGTTTGGTTGGGCAGGCTACTCAACGGATTCAGATCGGGCTGGCCGTCACTAACCCTCACACACGCCACCCAGCTACTAGCGCTCGTAGTATTGGAACCCTGGCCCTGACCGCCCCCAATCGCGTACATATTGCGATTGGGGCCGGTAACAATAAGGAAATGCTCACTCCACTTGGCCTGGACGGTTCGCACGCGGGTACCAAGATTCGCGAGATGGTAGAGATCAGTCATGGCCTACTCTCTGGTGAAAAAATTGATTACCACGGTAAATACTTCAAAGTCGCTGGGGTGCGCCTCGATGTTCCTCCTCCTGGTAACGTGCCCATTTACATCGCGGGGCGCGGATCCTATGTCTTGCAGACCGCGGGTGAGGTTGCCGATGGTGTCATTATCGGAGCGATATGTAATCAAAAAGGAATTACCCACGCGATCGACCAGGTGAAAATCGGGGCGGCACGCTCCAACCGTGATATATCACAATTGCGGATCGTGAGTTGGCTGACCGTTATTCTTACTAAAGATCGGGCGAGCGCTCTGCAACAAGTCAGACGTTCGGTTGCACATATTATTGGCGGCGCGCCAAATGAGATACTGCAGAGCGTCGGCATGGATGACGGTTTGGCCCGCAAGATAAAAGATGTCTATTGGACTGAAGGTATTCCACAGGCGGCAAAGCACGTAACGGATGAGTGCGTCGATACCTTTGCAATGGTTGGTGATGCGCAAATGATAATCGAGAGAATAAAAACCCTGAGGGATGCAGGAGTCAACCAGCTTTCTATCAATCTCGGAGATGACCGGGTCGATAATTTCCGGGCACAAATCACCAAATTTGCTGAATCTATCTTCCCGGCATTCGCCTAGAAATATCGGAGGAGGTGATTGTGGGTATCGTCTGCTTTTATTGTATCTGATTGGGTCGCCCCCTTGCGTTGGAAAGATACTTTCCGCAAGTGCCACCCAACACGCAAATACCTGTTTTCTAGATCGCCTTGGATGCACTGCACGAGGGGCACACTCGACGTTGAAGCACATCGCTATCAAGATGACGTTTGGATAGAGTGGCTCACCCGAGGCAACAATCATCATCTGAGGTGTCAGTACTATTCGGGCATTTAGCATCGCGGCAACCACAGCCCGACCAATAGATTAAACGGAAAAGGAATAGTAAATGCGCTCGGTGTGATCCTGCTCACAAACAAGATCTTATTGATGAAAATGCTTGCAAGGCAAATAGGGCGCCCGGATTCTAGAACAACTCATAAGGAGTAAGGATGAAAGGTTATCGCGGGTTTTTATTGCGAAGAGTGCTATTCGGCCTGTTCACGATTTGGGTGATCATCACATTAGTTTTCGTGCTTTTTCGGGTGACCCCAGGGGATCCGACAGTTTTTATGGTCGATTCTACGTTCGATCCGGCTGTGCGCGAGGAAATCTTGCATAAATTCGGCCTGGATAAACCCCTTTGGCAACAATACCTCATCTATATAGGGAATCTCCTAAAGGGAGATATGGGGCGTTCGTTTGTGTCGCATCGGCCTGTCGCTGAGGAATTAGGGGGCGTGCTCCCCAACACAATCATCCTTGCATTCACCTCATTTATCCTCGCCTACGTGTTAGGAGTACTTCTCGGCGCTTTCCTTGCTGCCAAACGGGGTCAATGGCAGGATTCGTTAGGAATCAGTTTGGTGCTTTTCTTCCGTTCCGCTCCAACTTTCTGGATCGGGATGATTTTGTTGATGATATTCTCGTTCAAGCTAGGTTGGTTCCCAAGTGGCAGAATACGAAGCCTTGGCTATGTCACCACGGGCGGCCTGGACAAATACCTGAACCTCGACTTCCTTCATCATCTTATCTTGCCTACTGTGGTGGCGGGATTGTACCTAGTTGCCCTGCCGGTCATGTTGACTCGTAATACCCTCCTGGAGGTATTGAAAGAAGACTATATTGAACTGGCCCGAGCAAAAGGGTTACCGGGGCGGACGATTTTGTTGAAGCATGGCGTCCGCAACGCGATCTTGCCTGTTGTTACTGCGGCTGCTGTTTATATCGGCCTGGCCATCGCCGGCATGGCAGAGATTGAAGTCGTCTTCTCCTGGCCGGGGGTGGGTCAAGCGATCGTGTTGGCGGTTCGTTCACATGACTATCCGGTTGCGCAAGGAGCCTTCCTGCTCTTGGCCATCATGGTTTCAGTGATGAGCCTCGTCGCTGACCTGGCTTATGCTTACCTTGACCCACGAATATCTTACGATTAATGACAGAAGGTTAAATTATGTCAACGTCGTCATCTATTGTTCGAGAACTTCTCAGGGATCGATTAGCGCTATTTGGATTAGTTGTGGTGGCACTTTTCTTCTTTGTTGCGATATTTGCTCCGGCCCTGGCCCCACATGATCCAATGGAAGTGCTTAAGCATCCTGAGACTGGGAAGGCGGCTATTCTGCAGCCACCATCGAGATATTTCCCATTTGGCACGACTAATATGGCTCGAGATGTCTTGAGTCAGGTAATTTATGGTAGCCGGATTGCCTTATTGGTCGGTTTCACGGCTGCTTTCGTGGTAACGTTCATCGGCGCTAACGTCGGTCTGATCGCTGGATTTTATGGGGGCTGGGTTGACACGATCCTGATGCGTATTGTCGATATTGCCTATGCCATCCCCTTTGTCCCATTTGCTATCTTGCTCATTGCGTTACTCAGGCCATCGATTGTTTATTTGATAATGATTGTCGGCCTTCTGATGTGGCGGGCCCCTGCGCGAGTGATTCGTGCCCAAGTGCTGTCTTTGGTTCAGCGCCCGTACGTCAAAGCCGCGCGGGTCACTGGCGCGTCTAATTTACGCATTATGTATGTTCACCTGATGCCCAATATCCTACCTATCGTATTGCTTTACATCCCTCTGTCAGTAGGGTGGGCGATCATGGCCGAAGCCAGCGTCAGTTTCCTCGGCTTTGGCGATCCTCGTATGGTCAGCTGGGGAGGCATGCTGCAATCGGCTTTCGCTACAGGTGCGATGCGGGTCGCTTGGTGGTGGACACTGGCCCCGGGTATCGCCATCGTTTTGATCGTCATTTCGGTTTATTTTATCAACAGGGCTTTCGAGCCAATCGCAAGCCCTAGCATCAGGAAAGAGTAATGGATACACCTTTGCTGGAAGTCAAAGACCTCCAAATCGAATACAAAGGGCGCCGTTCCTTAAAGGCAGTTGACCGAGTCAACTTTGAATTACAGCTTGGCGATAATCTAGGTATCGTGGGTGAGTCTGGTTGCGGTAAAACGACTCTTGCGAAATCGCTCCTCGGCTTGTTGCCTGATAACGGCTCGGTTGTCGGCGGGGCCATCTTGTGGGACAAGACAGATGTCAGCCATTATTCAGAAAACGAATGGAACCGTCTTCGTTGGTCAGATATCGCTCTTGTGCCTCAGAACGCGCTGAGCAGCTTCAATCCCGTCTATCGCTTGCGCGATCAAATCGTTGAAGCTATCCGGGCTCACGAATCGATTTCAGTTGACGACGCGCGCCGGCGAACTGAAAAATTGGCGACAATGGTGGGGATCGATCCACAACGATTGATGGATTTCCCTCATCAGTTAAGTGGCGGCATGAAGCAAAGGCTTGTTATCGCCATGGCGCTGGCGCTCAATCCTCGATTGATTATCGCCGATGAACCTACTACAGCCCTGGATGTTGTCGTGCAGGACCGTATCATCAGGCAGATCGTCGAACTGCAAAACGAATTAAAGTTCGCCATGATTTATATCTCGCACGATATCGCCGTGGTGGCAGAAACTTGTCATCTAATTGCAGTTATGTATGCCGGCCAGATAGTTGAATATGGGTTAACGTCGGCTGTGTTAAAAAAGCCTATCCATCCATATACCATGGGATTGAAGAATGCATTCCCTGAGCTAAGGGTAGATAAACCCTTGATCTCGATCCCGGGGCACCCCCCTAACCTGGATCCTCCTCCGACTGGATGTCGCTTTGCTTCGCGTTGTCCGTTTGCCACTGAGCTTTGTCGGCAATCAGAACCTCCAATGGTAGAGTTGCCCTCGGGACAAAAGGCAGCCTGTCATTATGTGGATCGAGCGTTAGAGTTGCGCGAGCTTGCAGCAAAGGCCGAGACCTGGCGCCAGGTCCCGGCAGGTTAGGCTAATGTTGACTCTTGTGTAGAAGGGTCGACCCCAACAATTCTGGATCATGAGTGAGAACATATTACTTTCCACACCTCAAACACCTTTACTATCAGTCGATGATGTCAAGAAATGGTATCCGGTCCGGCAAAGCATGTTCGCAAGCCTCATCCAACCGGATAAGCGTTTCGTCAAGGCTATTGACGGTGTCAGTATTCAACTGAAGAAGCAAGAAATAATCGGATTAGTAGGCGAAAGTGGCTCCGGAAAAAGCACGCTGGGCGAGCTTGTCACTCTACTGCAAACACCAACCGAAGGGACCATCACCTTCGATGGCGCCGATATTTCCTCGTTACACGGCGACGCGCTCAAGCAGTTTAGAAAGCGTGTGCAGGTTATCTTCCAAGACCCATACGCAACGCTCAACCAGCGATTTACGATCTACCGGACTGTGGTCGAGCCTCTCATCATACACGGCGTTCGTGATAAGGGAGAACGCACCCGGAGAGTAAAACTCGCCTTGACTCGGTCTGGCCTGAAGCCCGAAGACGATCTACTCAATGCCTATCCGCACAACCTGAGCGGTGGGCAGCGACAGAGAGTGTCCATTGCCCGCGCTATCGTTCTGGAACCCGATCTTGTTGTGGCGGATGAACCGGTCTCGATGCTAGATGTGTCGGTCCGTAGTGGCATTCTAAATTTGCTTGCGGAGCTTAGAGACACTATTGGCCTCACGATCATTTTCATCTCGCACGATCTTTCCACTGTGCAGAATCTATGCGATCGAATCGCTGTAATGTACCTGGGCCGAATCGTTGAGATCGGCCCTGTTAAGCAGGTCATCGAGCGCGCCTTTCATCCCTATACGCGCGCGCTGCTGGAAGCAGTGCCGCTGGTAGATCCTGATGTCAAGCGCGAGCGAACTAATATCGATAGTGAACCTCCTAGCGCTATCGATTTACCACCAGGATGCCGCTTCAGCTCGCGTTGTCCTTTTGTCACCCCCGAATGCCTGATAGCTGAACCGGAGCTGGTGGAAATGGCTCCTGGCCACTACGTGCGATGCATCCACCCTCGCCATGAACCCATTTGGTATTGAGAAGCAAAGAATACGAAGAATAGAAAATACGAGTTAGAGAAAATCACCCATGACAATTCAAACTGTTACAACCGACAAGATTCCCCCTTCCCCCAACCCTTTTTCACTTGGCGTTAAAGCGAACGGTTTCCTTTTTGTGTCAGGGCAAATAGGTAAAGAGCCAACCGGCAGGATTGCGGAAGGCTTTCCTGCGCAGGTCCGACAAGCAATGGAGAACCTTAAGATGATTATCGAGGCAGCCGGCTCTTCAATGGATTGGGTGGTAAAGATCACCATCTATGTGACTGATATCACTCGAATGCCCGAACTGAACAGCATCTATCGGGAATATTTTCCTAATGCATTGCCGGCGCGTGCAGCAATGGAAGTCTCAAAGCTTGGCTTGGGTGCCGAGGTTGAGATTGATGCCATCGTTCAAATGAATTGAGACTATGACCAAAGATTATAGGTGGACCCGGCTCATATATGCCGGGGCGAGGGAGCTGTTCGGATGAACCCACCGGCGCAATATGTAATGGAGAAATACAAGAATACAAATGGAAGCCATTGAACGTATCCTGGTTATGGGAGCCGGGCCTGGTGGGTTGGCAAACGCAGCCGTCCTCTCTAAACGGGGATATTCTGTCTGTTTGTATAGTCCCACTGGCTATCCTTCCGATATCGAGCAGATCAGGCATGACAGGAAGATTGAGATCGAGGGAGCTCTGGGGGAAGATACGATCGACATTGCGGCTGTTACGTCTGACCTTGACGAGGCGTTTCGACATAGCCAATTAATCCTCATCTCCGTGCCAGCGTTTGCTCAGCGGGATATGCTGGAAAGAAGCATACCCTATCTCCGAACGGGACATGTCATTCTGTTGATGCCCGGATCTGCCGGCTCACTCGAAGGCGCGGACCTCTTTCGGAAGGCCGGCCTTTCTCTAGATAAGGTGTTGCTCGGGGAGACTGTTAGCCTGCCGCAAGCGGCGCGACGACTCGGAGAACGGCGTGTCCGGCTGGCGTTACCGGCTAAGCTACGAGCCGCCGCGTTCCCCGGACGAAATACACCGCAATTGGTCGAGGCCGTCGGCGATGCGATCGAGCTCATCCCCAAAGCAAACGTGCTCGAACCCGGGCTGAATAACCCTAATTTCATTATCCATCCTGGCCCCATGCTCCTCAATTATGCGGCGGTGGAGAGGAGCGATGGGTATCTATCGTTAATGAACGAAGGTATGACAGATGGTGTTTTGCGTTTGATGGATGCAGTAGACGCCGAAAAAATGTCGCTGCAAAAGGCGATGGGGCTAGAGATCATGAATATTGACAGCGTCTATGTCGAGAAGGGGGCCGGCGCCTATGTCTATCGAACAAAAGGCGAGCCGTTTGGAATTCGTGATCGAATCTGGGATCGCTATATCGAAGAAGATGTTCCATATGGCACTGTCTTGTTCGCCTCTCTCGGCGACCTATTGGGTATAGAGACGCCGATTTGTGATGCGATTAATCGCATTTTGTCCGTCGCTAGACGGAAAGATTACCAGGCCGGTGGGCGCAATCTGGTTGCGATGGGGTTAGCTGGAATGTCACCTACGATGTTTCAACATTATCTAGTGACCGGCGAGAGGGAAGCTCTAGATGAAGGCCACGCTACTGCAAGTCTCGCCTAGGATCATGGTTTCGGCATCCTGCAATCGCTCGGCTGTTTATTGTACAAATCATAATAGGAGTAATGCATGACGAAAATTGAACGTGTCCTTGTAATGGGAGCGGGGCCGGCAGGCGTGGCCGCCGCGGCGGCTCTCGCCCGGCGTGGGTTCCATGCCATTCTTTATAATCTGCCTCAGTTTAGTTCGCGGATGCAACCTTTGATCGACCGAGGCGGAGTAGAGATCGAGGGGTCTTTGGGAGAGGAGTTCGTCCCAATACCGGTTATTACGACGGATATCCAGGAGGCAATGCGAGACGTTCAGCTGATCCTGATCGCGGTTCCAGCTTATAGGCAGCGCCTCATGGTAGAAAGTTGTTTACCCTATCTCAAGCCGGGGCACATATTATTGCTTCTGACGGGTTCTTGCGGCACGCTGGAGATGGCGCCCATCCTGAGGCAAGCCGGCTATAGCCTCGATGATATTTTGCTTGGCGAGACGGTAACTATGCCTCAGTCTGCCCGTTTTGTAGCCGACACCAAGATCCGAATCAGATTACCCTCTCTCATCCGAGCCGCTGCATTCCCAGGTCGGAATACGGAACGCTTGGTGGAAACGATAGGGGATACTTTGCGGTTGCTCCCTAAGCCCAATGTGCTTGATCCAGGGATGAACAACCCCAACTTCCTAATCCATCCGGCTCCCATGCTGTTAAACTATGCTGCAGTCGAACGCGCCGAAGGCCTGTTGTCTATCATGAATGAGGGGATGACTGATGGCGTCCTGCGCTTGCTGGATGCCGTTGACGCGGAGAAGATGGCATTGCAACAAGCACTGGGATTGGATGTTGTCCCAATCGACGACCTGTATCGGGAGATGGGCAGCGGCCCACATATCTATCGGGTGAAGGGCGAGCCTTTTGACCTTAAGGACAAGATTCACGAGCGTTACATAAAGGAAGATGTGCCTTATGGCACTGTGCTTTATTCCGCGATAGGCCGGGCAGCCGGTATCCCTACGCCTATAAATGATAGCATTACGGCGATCTTCTCCGCGGTTGAACAAACGGATTACTGGGCCTTGGGTCGGAATGCCAAGAATATAGGGATCGATGGATTAGGCCGCGAGGGACTACTTCATTTCATGGAAACCGGGGAGCGTCCCCAAGCCTGATTCCACCCCCTCAGCCAGCAAATTTCATAATCATTTGAGAGATAAAAGATAGAAAAAGGACAAGTAAAATGAGCAATCGTCAACCAGAATACTCACTATTTCCAACTGAGGAGTTCCTGGGGCGCGTCGATAAGGCCCGCCAATTAATGGAGCAAAGGGGTATCGATGCCCTCCTGCTTACCGAGAAACCCAATGTCATCTACTTCTCTGGCCTGCGCACTATTGGTTGGGCGTCCAAGCATCGACCGATGGGTGTCGTCGTCCCCCGAGATAAGGATAAGCCCGTTATCAATGTGATCCCGGAAAATTTATATGAGGTTTCGTACCACTCTTCTTGGGTGGATGAGATATCTGCATATGGTGGCTGGCGGCGCACTGATGTCGCGCCAGATCCCCTGACGGCTTTCCTTAATGCTTGTCGTACGGCATGTGGAGACAAGGGTGTACTCGGCATAGAACTCGGATATGGCACGCGAGTAGGTATGACTCAGGAAGACTTCAAGGGGTTGGAAGCCAAGTTGAAGGGGTATGAGTTGGTCGACGCCGGCCCGCTGCTGTGGGACCTGCGGATGATCAAATCCCCCCTGGAGATCGATGCGCTCCGCAAGGCTTGTGATGCAACCACTAAAGCCTTTGAGCGCGGATTCAGTGCCATGCGCCCAGGCATGACGGAGCGTCAGCTGGCAGGAATCATCATGGCGGAGCTTGCTCTGCAAACCGATGAGATGCCGGGCTTCCTGATGGTGCGTTCAGGACCAATGAAATATGGCATGGTCAATGTCGAACCGTTTGAGAAAACATTGAATCCGGGCGATATCGTTGTCACCGATGTGGGGGCCAATTACAAATATTATTGGTCTGACTTCATGCGCATGGCCTGTATTGGCGAGCCAAGTGCGGACCAAAAGCGGATCTTCGCCGGTGAGCTTGCCGCTCAGCAGGCTGGCGTCGATGTGATTAAGCCGGGTATCAAGCTGCATGAGATCTTTGACGCTTGCTATGAAACACTCATCAATTATGGCCTGAAGGAACATGTGCCTGGGCTAGAGCGGGTTGGTCATGGTGTAGGACTTGATATGCATGAGCCGCCCTCGATCGCCAAAGGTAGCGAGGTTATCGTTCAACCCAATATGGTTCTGACAGTCGAGCCGATTTTCTGGGATCAACCCAACCATACAATTGGCAACTTCGCTCTTGAGGATGTTGTCCTGGTGACGGAAACCGGGCATGAGGTCTTGAGCACGTTCCCTAAAGAACTGTATGTGGTAAGGTAACTGTCTCGTAGAATTCGTTTTGTGCGATTTCGTATCGGCAGGTGTGGGATTAATCGGTTGGGCCTTGTCTGAGCCTCCCTATACATGAGGTGTCCCTTAAGCAATCGGGGGCACGTCGATTAGATAGGGCTGGGGCGACGACATGGCCCAACCACTCGAGTGTATTTGAATGGGGTTGGATATGAACAGTCTTGAACAAATCGTTGATCCCAAAGAAACCGCATTACTTATTATCGATATGCAAAATGATTATTGCCATGTAGATGGGGCCTGCGGGCGGGCCGGTAGCGACGCATCCTCGGTAAAGGCGATAGTTTCTCCTCTGAATAGTCTGATTGAGAATGCGCGTCGTGTTAACCTAAAAATCATTTTCATCAGGACGATTCATGATGAATGGACCGACTCAAGCGCCATTCGCTCACTGCCTCGCTATGAGGAATGGTCGAATGAACTCTGCCGACCCGATACATGGGGTGCGGAGTTCTTCGGTGTTTTGCCGCAGCCGGGAGATTACGTCATCACGAAACATCGCAACAGCGCTTTCATCAATACTTCGCTTGATCTGGTATTGCGCTCGATTGGCATGAAAACTATTATTGTCACGGGCGTGTCTACCCATATATGCGTGGAATGTACTGTACGTGACGGGTTTCAGTACGATTACTTTCCCGTCGTCCCGGCAGACTGTACGGATTCAGGGAGATCGGACGTGCAAGTCCTGAATTCTGCTTTGAACAGGATAGATGGGCGCTGGGGAAAGGTTGTGACGTCGGGGGAAATTGCCCAAGCGTGGGGCTTGGTACAAGACTAATGAATCATAGCCTGTTCGCCATGACGCAAGCATTATAGCGCCATATTTGTGTCATACTATGTATTCGTTCGGGTGCCTGACGTATGCCGCTATTCAGTTTATAGCTTGCTAATTACCGCGAAGACTTGCACGATGAAACGGTCGCGATCGCGATTTGCTTTGAGTTCTCTTCAAAATGCCCAATCTTGCTATTTGTCGGATGAGGCGTCTCGTTTGGTCTGGGCCATCAATTCCGATCTTTGGGTGCTCATGGGGTAGCGCATATACTCTTCAAGCACCGATCGCAACATACGCCACTGGCCGCCGATCTTCACTCCCGGAAGTTCATTCATTTTCAACAGACGATAAACTTTTGCCTCTGAAAATTGCAGAAATTCTGCCACTTGCGGCACAGTCATTACCTGATTCTCTTCAATATTGGCGCTCAATCTTTCCTCCCGGTTCGCTAGATCTTGAATGACAAACCTCAAATGAATTAAACGACATCCATATTCTATCTGGATCGGCCAGAATTCATCCAAGTAAATCAAAGGTGTTTTTACCGGCGTGTGTTCGCCCGTGCAAACGTGTTGCGCCCCTGAAACCAAGCGCCACCAAGGCGTGCGCAACAAGTTGTCTACATTGGGATGACAAAGGCCGACGAGTTGACCGTGCTATGAGACTGGTGAGCGTTTTCAAATCCCAAACTGGTTGAACCGCGACCTCACGCCAGGCCGATACGCAAAATTCTACTGAAATTTCAATGTATCTGATGCTATTAACTGAAACTTACCGTAGTATACCGGAATGTGACTAGCGCGCAAGAAAGCATCATGGTTTTCCAATTTCAATTATTCATCCGCACGGACTTTTTGGGAAGCCGCGCCAGGCCAACAGTCATCTTGCCGCGAAAGGCTCACTATGATAGACTGCGTTATGTATACATGTGACATGAATTCATGTCACATAGGTTCATGCCGATAAGCTGGCCGATTGCCGGTTGGGAAGCCGGCGATGA
>JACFOH010000087.1 GCA_019454405.1 Promineifilum sp. | reverse complement strand
TGCGCACCGGCTCCTCGATCCTGTATTGCCATTGTCCGTAGCTCGATCCGGCTCCAATGACGGCAATACCCCGCAGCGAGTCGGGGTCAATATCGGTGATGGGATCGCCCGCGGCTGCCAAAATTTCCGAAATTTGCGCGCCGGGTGGGTCGGTGTCGTTCTGGGCTATATCGCCGAGAGTCAGCGTCGCCTCGGGGTCGAGAACAGGGGCATGATTGAGTCGCTTAACGGTGATGGTAGTCCGTGCCGGGACGCTATTGCTCTCGCGATCGCGCGCGACAACGGTCACGATTCGATCCTCCAGTGTCGGGGTATTGCTGGCGTTGGCATAAGTAATCTTGCGCAACGCCTGCTCATACTCCGCAGGCGAGGCCTCGCCTCGCAGAACCAGCTCGCCAGTGGCTCCGTTATAGGGATCGATGCTGATAGCGCTTACCGGCGGCAGTTCAACCTTCAACCGCTCCGCGTCGCCATCCAGCGGATTGGTCAAGGTGACCGTGAGCCTGGTCAGCAGGCTGTCATCAATATCGGTGATGGTCGCCGTCGAGGCAGCGATCGGAACCGGCTCCCCGCCGCCCGCGTAATGTAAGGTACTGTAATCTATACCATCGCCGGGGCCGTTCAGATCGACCACCGGTAGATCGTTAACAGATATGACTTGAATCGTGACGGTGCCGGCATCCTTACTGAATGGCGTCGTGCCGCCGCCGGGCGATGTATTGACGCCCGTCGAGCCGTTGGCCCTCCCACCCGATTGATCCCACGCTTTAAAGTCAAATTGGGACGGGCCAAAGAAATTAGGCTTGGGGATAAACCGTATGCGGGCTGTTTCGCTAAGCAACACAGCCGACTCCTGTGACACGC
This sequence comes from Promineifilum sp., assembly GCA_019454405.1. Lineage (GTDB taxonomy): Bacteria > Chloroflexota > Anaerolineae > Promineifilales > Promineifilaceae > Promineifilum. The sequence goes on along the minus strand of JACFOH010000087.1, from coordinate 1,035 downwards.
CAGCGGGAAAGTTCTCCCAGTTTGCCCCACCGTTGATCGAATATTGCCACGTGCCATTGCTTGAGTTGATCCCGATGATCGCAAACCCTCTGGGATCGCTTTTATCCTTGTCTGTGATGCAAACCCGCCCGTCCTGCTCGCCCGATTTAATAATGGTCGAGATCGAATTACCGTTTGTGGGCGCGCTGTCTTCGTTGATGGGGGTCAACGTCATAACACCGATTTGACACAAAGGATTAAGTTCCGGAGCATCATTAACGGGCTGGATAGTGACCGTGCTGACAGCCGGCGGGCTAACGCTCTGACCATCGCTGACAGTTACCTCAACAAGGCGATCCTCTGCGATATAGGGGGAATCAGAGCTATTGAAATAGGTCAGCGAACGCAACGCCATTTCATAATCGGCAACCGTGTGCCGGCCCGTGATAGTCAACACGCCGGTTGCAGCTACATATTCTGTCTCCAGTCCCGGTACGGCAGTTCCAATACCCAAGGCTTCAACCTTAAAATCAGGCCGTTCAGTGTTGGTGATCTTGGCTTTGGCGCCGGTGATCATGCCACTATCACTTATGATCGTTAGCTGGTCTGATACGATGCGAACCGGTTCAGGCATTTTTTCAACGAAGATCGCCGAATAATCAATATCTTTGGGATCGCTTCCGCCCAAATAGATGTGGATATTCTGTTCACCATCAGCTTTGACAATCGGACCGGCAGCGATGATCAATGAGAATATCAGAGCCAGGGCCATCAAAATGATGACCTTTCGGCTGATTATTTGCCTCAGGATCGATCTGCCAATATGTTCTGTATAATATTTCATCCGATACAAAGTCCTTACCTCGATCTTCTTCTCAGCCTCGGGCTTCCGAGCAAAGGTAACCTCCGAAAAATGTAACTACATTACTTGCTGCAATTCGCGGCCAAAATCGCTCACGATAAACCGGGGAATAAATCAAGGCGAAGAAGGCTCCGTAGGAAGCGGCATGGGTGTTGAGGTCACCTCTATGGGCGGCAAGGTTGGCCAGGTCGGCG
>JACFOH010000029.1 GCA_019454405.1 Promineifilum sp. | reverse complement strand
ATGATGCGGCCGCGCGGAACGCCGCCGACACCCAGCGCGATATCGAGAGAGATCGAACCGGTAGGGATCGACTCCACGTTCATATGGGTCGCCTGACCCAGGCGCATGATGATGCCGTCTCCGAAGCGCTTGTTCAGCGTGGCGACGGTGTTCTCTAATTGTCGCGCCTTTGCCTGATCGATTGCCATAATCTTTCGATTGGGCAGACCGGTGTGAGACCTGCCATTATGTGTTGTGTCTGCCTAGCACCGCACTGTACGGGATCACTTCTTAAGATTCTTATGTAGTGTACAATAGCGATATGCAAATGGCAAACTCCATGGATGCGGATCCGGCCTTGCGGCAGCATGTTCGAGTGGCCAAATTAAGCGATGCCTCTGCGATTCATAAGCTGCTTCAAATGGGCGTGTATGTTCATATTCATGTTGACTGGCGGCCGCCGGGAGATTGGTTGGGCTTGCCCGGTTTTGTCGTGTATGAAGAAGGGAAAGAGGATCGAGCGGGGGATGGGCGAAGACGAGACAGTCTGACCGCTTGCATGGCCATCACGGCTGATCCGCCGCCGGCGGCCTGGGTGCGTGTAGCCGCGGCAAAGTCGACTGCAAGCTTCGCTATAGCCGAGGCCATGTTCGCCCAAATCCTCGAGAACCTCGATCCAGCCATTGAAGATATCTCGTGGTTTCTAGCCGATTATTGGCCTTTGCATTGGTTGGAACGTCTCGGCTTCCGGTATAGTATCGACGTTATAGCGTTCCGTAAGGAAGATTTGGCGATTCCCCCCTTCAAGATGCCACCCGAATTGTACCTTCGCCCTTTGATGTTCGAGGACATACCGGCCCTGGTCGAAATAGAGGCGGCTGCTTTTGAACCCAGGTGGCGCCATAGCGCGTCAGACCTCGAGCTTGCCTGGCGCAACTCCCTCAGTTTTGATGTTGCTCTCCTGGATGAGAAACCGGTTGCCTATCAAGTAAGCACGGGTGGCGAAGGGAACGCCCACCTGGCGCGTATGACGGTGCATCCAGACCATCAGGGGCGAGGCATCGGCGCGGCCTTGCTGGCCACAGCTATCAGTAAGTATCGATTGCAGAATATCCGCACCGTAACGCTTAACACCCAGTCAGATAATGAAGCGTCGCACCACTTGTATGAACGGTTTGGCTTTCGACCAACCGGCCGTTCATACCCGGTCTGGACTTATTCCATTGACCGCGCCCGGCCGGTATAGATTTGATCTCTAACGAAGTTCACGCTCGGCTTCCCATTTTCCCATTTTCCCATTTTCAACCGGAGGGAGGCGAGTAAAATTGGAGATATGATGGCCCATACCAAGCTTACGAATGAACAAATAAACGCTGTTCTTAAAGAGTTGCCCGGCTGGACGGTGAAGGACGGCAAACTCCATAAAACCTTCAAATTCAAAACGTTCGCGCGAGCGATAGGCTGGATGGTGAGTGTCGCGGTCCAGGCTGATAAAATGGATCATCATCCCGATTGGTCCAATACCTACAATCGAGTTGAAGTCAACCTCTCCACCCACGAACTCGATGATACCATTAGCGACCTCGATACTGAACTGGCCCGGAAGATGGAAGAGTTAGCCGGGTAAGGATGAAAGATGGCATTTAATCTTCGCAACCGCAGTTTTTTGAAAGAATTGGATTTCACCTCCGCTGAACTTCGTTTTCTTCTGAAGCTCTCGGCCGAACTCAAAGCAGCCAAATACGGAGGATATGAGAAACAACACTTGGTCGACAAGAGCATCGCTCTTATATTCGAGAAGTCATCCACTCGCACGCGTTGCGCGTTCGAGGTTGCGGCTTTTGATCAGGGTGCGCGTACAACCTATCTGGGACCAAGCGGATCTCAGATTGGTCATAAGGAGTCAATGAAAGATACCGCCCGCGTGCTCGGCCGCTTCTACGATGGTATTGAGTATCGCGGCTTTGCTCAGGAGACGGTTGAGATTTTGGCCGAATACTCCGGCGTGCCTGTCTGGAATGGATTGACCGATCAGTTTCACCCCACGCAGTTGCTAGGGGATATGTTGACGATGCATGAGCATTCAACGAAGCCTCTACGAGACGTCGCTTATTGTTATGTGGGACGGGCGAATTTCAACATGGGTAATTCGCTCATGATCGGTGGGTGTAAAATGGGTATGGATGTGCGTATCTGCGCGCCCAGAGAAGAATGGCCGGCCGATCATCTGATCGACGTGGCGCGTACGATTGCTGTGGAAACTGGTGCGCGACTGACCCTGACCGAAGATGTGGAAGAGGGTGTGAGGGGTGTCGATTTTATCCATACTGATATCTGGGTATCGATGGGAGAACCAGATGCCGTATGGGAAGAGCGCATCAAACAATTAATGCCCTATCAAGTTAATGCCGATCTAATGCGTATGAGTGGCAACCCGTCGGTCAAATTCATGCATTGCCTGCCCTCATTCCATAACCGGGAGACGACAGTCGGCGAGCAAATTTATCAGAAATATGGTCTGGATGGTATGGAAGTGACCGAAGAGGTGTTTGAATCGCCAGCATCGATCGTGTTTGACCAGGCAGAGAACCGCCTCCATACGATCAAGGCCATTATGGTTGCGACGCTCGGCAATTAAGAAGGGTAAGCCGATAGCTATAGTTTGAAGATGCCGACCGCAAATCCTCCTGTGGCGTCAGGGTTATTCATTTTGACGCCCCTTGATTTGCGGCCGGCCATTGATTTGCAAGACGCACCCCTGTTAACGGATCTTTCAGGGCTGATCGAGACTCGTTACGATCGGCTTATGCCCTCAGCGACATCTTATAAGTTCTCCAGTTCGTCGATCATGCCCCGCAAAACATCATAGCCGCCTTGCCAGAATGCCGGAGAGGCGATATCAAATCCCGCCTCGTGCAATACTTTGGCCGGTTCCTCTGAACCGCCGTATGACAATAGTTTCATATACTGCGGGATGAATGAATCCCCTTGCGTGCGGTACTGCTGGTAGAGCGACAGGACCAGTAGCTGGCCGAAGCTATAGGCGTAAGTGTAAAAGGGGGTGTGATAGATATGTGGGATGACCATCCATTCAAATTGAAAATCGTCGCTGACTTCCACGACATCGCCGAACTGGGAGCGAACGTTATCGAGATTGGCCGCACATAATTGGTCATACGTTCCCCCGTTCATAATGCGCTTGTGGGCTTCGCGCTCGAACAAGGTGATATATGCCTGACGTTGAACTGTGGAGTAGGCATCATCCACAGCGTAGGCCAGTAAATCTCGCCGGACCGCCGGATCCGTTTCCTCGGCCAATAGACGATCGGTGAGCAACATCTCTGCAAATACTGATGCCGTCTCTGCTAAGGGTAATGGCGCGTGGAACGTGAGATAGGAGCGGTTGCCGGCGGCCATGCCGTGGATGGCGTGGCCAAGCTCATGGGCCATGGTGGCTACGTCGCGGGCCTTGCCCGTATAGTTCACGTGAACCCACGGCGTTAGGCTTGGACTGACGCTATAGCAGAACGCGCCTCCCCGCTTGCCTGGCCGGATCTCTGCGTCGATGTGGTTATCATCGAAAACACGCTGAGCCATATCAGCCACGGCCGGCGAAAAGCGCCGGAAGCTGTCCATGATAAGGTCGACCGCATGACCAAACTCGTATGATTTATCGGCCGAGGTTAATGGAGCGTAGATGTCATATCGTCGCAGCTTGTCGACTCCTAACCATTTTGCTTTTAACCGAAAGTATCGTTGAAAGAGCTTGTTATTGTCGGTGCAGACGTCGAGCAGGGCCTCGACAGCCTCATCGGGAATATCATTAACCAGGTTGCGCACTGAAATGGGTGTTGGGTACTTGCGGATCGTGATTCCCGTAGAATGCCAATCCCGAACCCGGTGGTTATAGATCTGGGCCAGAATACTGCTGTTCTCTTTGTAGACGCGAAATAGTTCCTGGTAGGCAGCGGCGCGTACGTTGGGCGAGGGGTGGCGATATAAGGCTCCTAGCTCATCGCGCGTCAGCGTTCTCTCTTCGCCGTCCACGGTCATGGTGAACGCGAATGAGCTGGTGATCATGTCGTAGAGGCTGGTCATGGCATGGATACCGTCTACGTCCTTCAGATTGATGATCTGCTCCTCATTCTCACTCAGCGTGTAGGGCTTGAATTTGAGTAGCGCCTGGATGTAATATCGGTAATCGCCTTCCTGCGGTGTGATTCGTCTCGCCGTTTCTTCAGGCAACCCCTTCAGCCATAAGGTAAAAAACAGCGTGCGGTTTTCGATGTACGTGAGCGCCTGGTAGACGCGGTCGCGTAGATTGAGACTGGCTTGATTCTTTGTGTCAGCGTAGAAGCTGAGGGAGGCATAGGCGAATATCTCGCCGGCCTGGCGGGAGATGTCTTCGAATCGGTTGAGGAGTTGCAGGAAGTCGTCTTGCGAAATTGAATCAGACAATCGGCCGCGTTCTTCCTCAAACGCGGTGACTTTCTTCGTTAGTTCGTCCAGAGCTAATTCAAGCGAGTGCTCGACAGGTTCTGGGAGCAGATCTTCTAAAGACCATTTAGGTGGGGTAAGGGGTTGGGTCATGACGATATATCCTTATAAGAATTGCATACGAGTTTACCGTACTTTGATCTAGATCTGAAGGATGAACCTTAATTAGGATGGAGTGTCCAAAGTTCCAATATTTGTCCGTGGCTGATAATCCAAAGGCGTGTGAGCCGTTTCCAGTTCGAGACATGCCTCTGGGGCAGGTAGATTATCCTCCCGAGGTTGTTGTCTGCGAGTTCAGAATAAGAATGACAAGAACCCGATACTCAAACGGACATTCGGCTTGTAATGGTAAGCGAAATTTTGCCTCGACAGAAAGAAACGGTCAATAATGAACTTGTAACGCAACGGAACGGTCATTAACCTGTTTAAAACGCTTGCGTTATTGTTTGTTCTATTGTAGAATTCACATCAATAGTCACAAGAACGGAATCAATCTCTCTTAGGCAAGCAGATTGAGGAAAGACTTGATATATACGTTAACGATTAATCCCGCCATAGATAAGTTGATATTTCTTGAGAGGTTTGTCCGAAATCAGACAAATCGATCTGCTCGAACACTGGAAACGATCGGCGGGAAGGGAACGCATGTATCCCTCAATCTAAAAATCCTCGAACAAGAAAATCAGGCGATCCTTTGCGTAAGCGGGAGAGCTGGGGATAGATTGATATCAATGCTTCATGAGCGTGGTGTCAAGACAGAAACTATCCAGGTGGATGAGGTTGAGACCCGTACCAATATCATAATTGTCGAATCCTCCGGCGATTGCACAATAGTCGCAGAACAGGGCAAGCCCCTCGCAGGAATAATCTTGGATAAGGTTGAAGATGTCCTTCGTAAGAACGTGAAGGGCGGTGATTATCTTGTTCTGTCCGGGGATGCCAGCAACTGCGCCAGAAACATATATTCAGGGATCATCCGTGAATTCTCGGCAATCGGGGTGCGGGTCTTTCTAGACACAAGCGGACCTTATTTGCGTGAGAGCCTGAGAGAAGGGCCTTTCCTGGTTAAGCCTAATCTGGATGAATTATCGCAGATCTGCGGAAAGCCTCTGAATATCGGGAGGTTCTCGGAAATCGTTGAGGCTCTCGATATTTTTGATGATTATCCGATCGAAGTAGTTGCAGTCTCTTTGGGAGAGAGTGGCTCGTTGATCAAGAGAGGCGACAAGATCTTGAGAGCCTATCCCCCAAGAATTAATGTGAAAAATACAGTCGGATGTGGGGACGCCTATCTGGCTGGTCTTGTTTACGGTTTCCATAACCAGATGACCCTTGAAGATACCCTGGTGTTTGCTACCGCAGTCTCTGGAGCAACAGCTGCTCATGAATCCAGCGTTGGGTTCGACGTCGACGAAGCGGAACGCCAAAAAGAGATGGTCAGAATTGACCGGATCTTGTCTACCAACCAAATCCCTGGCTAGTGGTCTGTACGAACCTGGATAGAGGTGATGGATGTACGGTGCTGAAAGACGTTCTCTGATTCTCGAATCGCTTGAGCGCGAAGGAAATGTGAATGTAAACCGTCTGGCCTCCCAATTCTCTACATCAAGAGAAACGATCCGTCGTGATTTACGGGATATGGAGGCGGCTGGCATCTTGAAGAGAACGTACGGGGGAGCTGTCCTGACTTCGAGTAATCGGAGTGACGGGTATGAATATCCGCTTCAAGTGCGGGAAGTACAACATTACGAAGAGAAGCAGCGTATTTGTAAAGCGGCCGCGTCATTTGTTGAAGATGGAGACATGATCTTCCTTGATAACAGTTCGACGACCATCGGATTACTACGGTATGTGCCGAGGGATATTAAGTTTTCAGTTCTGACAAACTCGATACAGATTATGCTCGAGGCTGGAGAGCTCAACAACAGCAATATCGTGGTGATTGGCCTCGGGGGGATTTTCAACGCAAAGAATTATTCCTTGACCGGGTTGTTGTCCAAGAGCTGTGCCGAAAATTTCTTCCCAGATAAAGCATTTATGTCATGTCGAGGAGTTGATGAAAGGAGTGGCATGACTGATGCCAGCATCCTGGAAATAGAAGTCAAACGGAATATGCTCAGCCGCTCCAGGCAGTTCATTTTACTAGCTGATTATTCAAAATTCGGGCTAATTGGCGCAGTTCACATGGGATCTCTGGACGAGGTTGATGTTGTAGTCACAGACGCGAAGGCCGATCCCGATAAATTGAAGATGTTCCAAGACCGTAAGGCCAGGATTGTTATTGCTGAATGATTGATTGAAATACGGGGCGAAGCTTTTATGAAGATGTTGGCCTTTGATCTGGGCGCTTCGAGCGGAAAGATATTCCAAGGGAATTATGATGGCCGCGCCCTGGCACTTAAACAGATCAGCCGCTTTAAAAATCAATCTATAGCAATCCGGGACGAATTGTTCTGGAACATTCTTGAGATATACCGCAACCTTGAGGAAGGGATATCGAAAGCTCTACAAGGCGGAGAAGTTATCTCCAGCATTGGACTTGATTCTTACTCAAATGATTTTGGTCTACTAGATCGAGACGGACGCCTTGTCACACAGGTGCATTGTTATCGAGATAGCAGGACTCTGCGCAACGAAGAAAGGATCTACTCATTGATATCCAGGGAAAAGCTGCACCGTTTGAGCGGCAATCAAAACGCCCTTTTTGGAACATTGATGCAGTTGGCATCGATGAGCTTGGAAAATCAAGGTTACCTCCTGGAAGGTGCCGGTACCTTGCTCTTTACCCCTGATCTACTCTCATACTTCCTTACTGGTGAGATCCATTCCGAATACACGATATCTTCGGTTAGCCAGATGCTGGACTTCGCCACCGGGACCTGGTCTTCTGAGATTCTAAACGTCTTCTCCATTCCGGCGAGAATATTTCCGGAAGTGATCCAGCCTGGGACGCGAGTGGGCATATTGCGTGGTGTCCGTAATGATTTACCCAAGTTACGATCGCCCGAGGTTGTTGCTGTTTGCGAACATGATACGGCTTCAGCGTTCCTTGCAGCCCCGTTTGGCGATAGTTCGATTATTGTCAGCAGTGGGACTTGGTCTTTGGTCGGCGTCGAGACCCCTATTCCCATCATCAATGGCTATACATATGAACATAACATCGCTAACGAAGGAAGCCTTCCGGGTCATCATCGGTTGTTGAAGAACGTGATGGGCCAATGGATTGTTCAGGAATGCCAACGTGTCTATGCCGAGAGGGGGGTATCGTACTCGATTGTCCAACTGATAGAACTTGCCACCAAAGAACCGCCTTTCCAATTTATGATTAACCCTAATGATGAGCGCTTTTTCTCTCCCGGGAATATGCCAGAAAAGGTGATGGATTATTGCAATGAATACTCGAGTATATGCCCGGAATCGCCTGGACAGATCATCCGGTGCGTAATGGAAAGCCTCGCCTTGCATTATCGTTTGGTGATCGGCGAGCTTGAGGAAGCCACCGGCAGGAAGTTTCGCGCGATAAATATTATCGGAGGCGGTAGCAACAACCACTTTCTAAATCAATGCGTTGCCAATGCCACTGGCCGGCAAGTCTTTGCTGGGCCTGAAGAGGCCTCTAGCCTAGGGAACATCCTGGTCCAACTCCTTTCAGCTAAAGAGATCGATTCAATCGACCAGGGACGTGAGCTTATCAGGCGTTCCTACTCGATCTGTACCTACGAGCCAGAGGATGTGACGGAGTGGGATGCCAGATATGAGCAGTATCTTGGCATGATCAGCAACGTGAGGAGTACTTCTAATGCCTAATAAAAAGATCAATGTCGGTATTGTTGGCCTTGGTTTCGGACGTGAATTTATTCCGATCTATCAACAACATCCGTACGGCGGTGAGATAGCGATTTGCACCCGTAACCCCGAAACCCTGGATGCTGTCCGATCTCAATTCAATATACCAAAAGATCTATGTTATACGGATTTCGATTCAATGGTCAGGAATCCTGATCTTGATGCGATACATATCGTTACGCCCATCCTTGAACATTACCCTCAGACGATCGCAGCATTGGAGGCTGGAAAACACACGGCGTGTACTGTTCCCATGGCGACAACCATTGAGGAGTGCCAACATATCGTCGACACGAGTAACCGGATGGGGAAGTACTACATGATGATGGAGACTTCCCTTTACACTCGTGAATATTTGTATGTGAAGAAACTCCTGGAAGAGGGGAAACTGGGCGACATTCAGTTTATGCGCAGCGACCACACACAAAACATGATGCTGCAGGGTTGGGGGGATTATTGGAGAGGGTTCCCTCCCTTCTTATATGGAACGCATGCGCTTTCTCCCCTGGTTGAACTACTCGGGAAAAGACCGAAGTCTGTCACCTGTCATGGTTCCGGGCGCTTGAATCCAGACAAGGTTGAGAAGTATGGCTCCCCCTTTGCGGTTGAGACAGCAACCTTCACCTTTGAAGATACCGACGTGGTTGCAGAATCTACGCGATGGCTGTTTGAGACGATCCGCCAATGTCGAGAAGGATTCGACATCTATGGCACAGAGATGTCATTTGAATGGGAACTGATCATCGATGATGGCCATGTCATTCATACAGGTATCGATGATGCCGAGACGATAGAGTGCCCCGATACTGATGAGTTGTTGCCCGCCGAAATTGCCGTCTTTACGAAGCGTGAGGCCATAGCCGATAAAACCCAAAGTTCATTTCGACAAGGCTTAGGCCACGGAGGCTCTCACCCGCACCTGGTGCATCAATTTCTCGCTGCAATCGTTGAAGATCGTCAACCTGAGGTTGACGCCATTACTTCTGCCACGATTACTGGGGCGGGTATTTGCGCCCACATTTCGGCGATGAACGACGCCAGGCCGGTTGATATCCCAGACTTTGGATACGGCCGTTAGTTTTGAAATCGTCCGTTCAGGAGATTCAATGACCGAGATTCTTCGCATGAAAGGAGTTGTCAAGTCCTTCTCTGGTGTGGAGGTCTTGCATGGTGTAGACCTTTCGCTCAATGAGGGGGAGGTACTCGCGTTGGTCGGCGAGAACGGTGCGGGGAAGTCCACGCTCATGAAGATTTTGATGGGTATCGAGCAACCTGACTCGGGAGAGATATTCCTCAATGGTGTGAAGACGATAATCCCTGGTCCAGCACATGCACTTGCTCTCGGCATAGCCATGATCCATCAGGAACTGAATCCAGTTCCGGAAATGACTGTCGCGGAAAATATATTTCTGGGACGTGAGGTGAATCGGTTTGGGTTTGTTAGCCGGCGTGAGCAAGAGCGCTTGACTGAAGCATGGCTACAGAAACTTCGCCTTAGGATTCCTCCTGCCACTAGAATGCGAGACTTAAGTATCTCCCAGACACAGATGGTGGAGATTGCAAAAGCGTTGTCGCTAAACTCGAAGATCCTAATTATGGATGAACCGACCTCTGCCATTACACAACAGGAGGTCAACGATCTTTTCCACATCATCACAATGCTGCGGGACGAAGGGATAGGGATTATCTATATCTCGCACAAGCTCGACGAATTGTTCCAGATAAGTGATCGTGTGCAGGTGTTGCGCGATGGCAACGTCATCAACGTAACGCCGACAAAAGAAACCTCTCGTCGAGCGATGGTTCGAGACATGGTGGGACGAGAATTGTCAACGATCTACCCTACATGCGATTCCCAACTTGGCGAGGTTCTGCTTGAAGTGCGCGATCTAACGCGTTATGGCGAGTTTGAATCTGTTTCATTTTCTTTGCGAGCCGGCGAAAAGCTAGGTATAGCCGGGTTAATGGGTGCGGGAAGAACGGAATTAGTCAGTACGATTTTTGGCGAGCGGCAGCCTGATCGAGGAGAGATTCATGTTAAGGATAAAGTATTCGCTCCAAGGCACCCCAATGACGCCATTCGACAAAAAATCGCGTTAGTGCCTGAAGACCGGAAACTAATGGGGCTGAACCTGATCATGACGGTGGGGGACAACATTACTATGTGTGTCGACCGCCGAGAATCTCGATTCGGCTTACTTAACATCAAGAAGAATAAGGAAATGGTCGAGGAGATGGTTGGGAGTCTCGCGATCAAAGTCCATTCCTATAGCCAGAACGTAGAAAACCTTTCTGGTGGTAATCAGCAGAAGGTTGTCTTGGCTAAATGGTTGTTAACCAATCCTGATATCCTGCTTTTCGATGAACCAACTCGGGGTATTGATGTTGGCGCCAAAGCCGAAATCTTTGAACTAATTAATTCTCTTGTTATGCAACAAAAGGCGGTGATCATGATTTCTTCGGAAATGCCGGAACTGGTAGGCATGTCTACCCGTGTTCTTGTCATGTGTGAGGGAAGATTGATCGGCGAGCTTAGCGGAGCCGATATCACCCAAGAGAACATAATGGCACTGGCCTCTCCTCTCCAATAAATATTGAGCAGGTAACGAAATACAGCTTATTTACTAGGAGGCATGAAGAATGCAAATTGACAAACGGGCCGAAGGATTCCCTTATAGAATGCATTTGATGTCCCTTCGCTCAGCTGAATTCTGGAAGAAGACCGGTATCTTCTGGGCTTTGGTGATTTTGGTAATAATCATGGCGCTGTCCCAGCCTGCATTTCTAACTCAGCAAAACCTAATCAATATCCTGAAACAGGCTTCTATTACCGGAATATTGGCAGTTGGCATGACGTTAGTTTTGCTATCAGGCGGGATTGACCTTAGTGTTGGGTCTGTATTAGCAGTGGCTTGCATGGCCGCCGCGTTTATGACAACTGCAGATCGAGGATATCCTGTCATTGTTGCTTTTATTGCGGGTCTTTCGGTTGGGGCCTTGTTCGGCATCATTAATGGGGTAGGTATTGCTTATATCGGCTTTGCCCCATTTATCATGACCTTGGCGACCCTATCTGCTGCGCGTGGCCTAGCGTTAGTCTCTACCAACAACAAGCCTATCTTTAACCTTACGCGAGAGTTTGTTGCGGTCTCAAATAGTCAGTTCCTGGGGCTCCCATCGCTCATTTATTACTTTGCCGCAACGGCATTAATTGCCTACATCCTCACACGCTTCACTGTCTTTGGAAAATGGATCTATGCTGTTGGCGGCAATGAGAACGCGGCCAAGTTCTCAGGCATTAACGTCAAGAGGGTTAAGGTCATTATTTATGGGATTGCCGGGGCGCTTTCGGGATTGACCGGCGTACTTATGGCCTCTCGTATTACCTCGGGCAACCCTACCGTTGGTGAGGCCTATGAGCTGGATGCGATTGCCGCGTGTGTTATCGGCGGTATCAGTATGTCTGGTGGCAGCGGTTCAATCATTGGTACGGTCCTGGGTGTCCTAATCCTGGGCGTGATTTCTAACGGCTTTGACATCCTGGGTATATCAAGCAATTACCAGAGGATTATGAAAGGCATTGTTATTCTTCTGGCGGTTTATATCGATATCCGCGCTCGCTCCGCCAAGAAGACAATATAGGTATTCACTGGCGAATCTGCGCCAGAGAGTAAGTTCCATATCTTGTTAAGGAGAATGTAATGAAGAGACTGGTTGTTTTGATTCTGTCCGTGATGGTTTCAGTCCTGCTGGTGACGGCGGGTTGCGGCTCCGCGCCGACGAAGCCTCAGGCTTCGGGAGGTGATGCGCCTGCTCCTGCTGCGACTTCTGCCGGAGAGACTTCCACTGTTCCTCAGCCCCCTAGCAAGAAGGTGGCGTGGGTTGCCTCCAACATAGCCAATGAATTTACGACCGGCATGGCTGATAACGCCGTGGCGATTGGTAAAGAGCATGGGTGGGAGGTAACGGTCTTCAACCCTAACAGTGACCTTGCAAAGCAGATCTCGCAGATCGAGAATGCGGCCACGCAGGGCTTTGCTGCCATCATCTTCGACCCGGTGGCATTCGATGGGATGAATGCTGTGGTTGAGAACACCATGGCGAATCACAATATTCCTGTGATCACGCTTCATGGGTCCGTTTCGCCTGAAGCTCAGAAGCTTCTCACCGCATATGTTGCGGTCGATCTCACCAAGGGTGGCGAGCTTAAGATGGAGCAGGTCGTTAAGGATCTGGGAGGAAAGGGGGACATCGCCATCATGACCGGCACTGAAGGTCAGACTTCAGCTTTGTTGGTTACCCAAGGCTACGATAATGTCCTTAAGAATTACCCTGACATTAATGTAGTGTTCAGAGGGGCTGGAAACTGGAATGCTGATGATGCGACTCCGCTGGCAGAGAACTGGCTCTCCTCCGGGAAGCATTTGGATGCGATTGTATGCAATAACGATGGCATGGCCTTGGGCGTGCGCGCTGTTCTGCAAGCTGCGGGTTTGACCGGCAAGATTAAACTGTATGGTCTCGACGCGACTAAAGAAGGCCGTGCCGCCATTCGAGATGGCTCTTTCGACGCCACCATTTGGGTCGATTCCTATGCTGAGTTCGTCGAAGCGTTCAAGATCATCGATGCATTCTATGCTGGGCAACCGTTTGAGAAGGAAGTGATGGTTGCGCCTTCGCTTGTCACCAAAGACAACGTCGACCAGCTTTTCCCGAATGACTAGTAATTAGGCATGGCAGCTTACGAAAGCTGCTGATATTGACGCATTGTCTCTATGGCCACCCCTCCTAAACCATAGAGACAATGCGTATCACCACCCTGGAGATGCTCTGGAGATGAGACTCACGATGTCGGGGGAAGTATTCTCCCATTATCTGCCTTTAGATAGAACGCTCGAGATTACTACTTCTTTTAGGATACGTAATTTTGAACTATGGGCGAAGAACATCCAGCCGTTATCGAACAGTTGCCATGATCGTCTGTATCGAGACCGAGATATCGAGCAGGCTAAAAAGCAATTTAAGGCTAGTGGTGTTCAAATCGCGTGTGTGGCGTTTGGAGGAGCTTTCCATCAAGAGGTCGCTTCTGATGTCGGCCTCTATACCAGTGAACTGATTCGAGCCATAGAAATTGCTGCAGACTTGGAGGCGGGCCTAGTCAATCATTATTGTAACCTGATCGCTCCCCAATTCAATCTCGATTTTGACATACTTGAACATTACTGGTCCGCGCCCTTGAAGCGCGCTGAGACACTTGGCGTTACTCTCGTGCTCGAGAATGAGGCCCATGATATGACCCATACTCCGGAAAATGTATTGGCTATTATCGAGCACTTTAGGTCAAAGAATTTTCGCTCAAACCTGGATGCGACTAATTTCTATCAAGCCGGCAATGAAGCTTTCCCGCATTGTTATGAAATACTGCGAGATGTTATCGCATATGTTCATATTAAGAACGGCTGCATATTTGATTCTGGCCATGAATTCGATGCGAGTTGGGTAGGGGGAAAGATGTCTGGGCATCACGCGGGGCGGAATATCTACTACACGCTTCCTACTAAAGGGGCTGTGAATATGACAGGGTTACTTGAGCGACTAAAAGCCGATGGATATGCCGGCTATATTACTCTCGAGCCCCACTCGAATTTGACTAATACTCTCGCCTACTATGAATCTGCAATTCCCTGGCTGCGTGAAAGTATCTCTTAAAGCGGGCGGGTTTTTAATCCCGAACATACCAGAGGGTTCTACACATGGACAACAAGAAAGTTAACGTAGGCATAATCGGACTAGGTTTTGGGAAAGAGTTCATCCCGATCTACCAGGCCCACCCTAATGGTGGACTTATTGCTATTTGCGCTCCTAATGAGGAACGCATGAATCAGGTTGGAGATCAATTTGGGATCCCATCATCTCTACGCTACACCGATTACCTTGAGATGATCGCTAACCCCGAGCTGGATGCAATCCATATTGTCACCCCGGTCATTCAGCATTACCCCATGACGATGGCGGCATTGGCGGCCGGTAAGCATGTTGCATCGACTATCCCAATGGCTACAACCGTTCAACAGTGTCAGGACATAGTCAAGGCAACACGAGAGAGCGGCAAAGTATACATGATGATGGAGACCGCGTTATATACGCGTGAGTATTTATATGTTAAGGACCTTGTCCAGCGAGGAAAGCTAGGCCGAATTCAGTTCATCCGATCTGACCACATGCAAAACATGGCGATGGAAGGCTGGCCTGCTTATTGGCAGGGTTTCCCTCCTTTTCTTAACGGTACCCATGCTCTCTCGCCTGTCGTTTCTCTCCTTGGCAAACGACCTAAATCGGTCATCGCTCATGGCTCCGGCCGATTGAGCGAAGCTCGTGCCAATAATCATGGCTGCCCGCATTCGGTGATCACAGCGACTTTTCGTTTTGAGGATAGCGATGTGGTGGCTGAATCCACCCGATGGATTAACGAAACTATCCGTCAATGTCGCGAAGGTTTTGATATATACGGGACCGAAGCATCGTTTGAATGGGAATTGATGATAGATGAGGGGCATGTCATTCACACCGGCATTGATGATGCTGAGAAAATCTATTGTCCTGATACGGACCAATTGCTGCCTCCTGAGGTCGCTAAATTTACGAAGCGGGAGACTGTCAGTGATACGGGCCATACGTCCTTCCGGCAGGGAGTGGGTCATGGTGGCTCTCATCCGCATTTGGCTCATCAATTCCTCCGCGCAATTGTTGAAGATAGGAAAGCCGAGGTCGATGAGGTTCTCGCAGCAACTATTACCTGTGCTGGTATATGCGCTCAAGAGTCCGCTATGAACGATGGTGTCCCGGTCGAAATACCTGACTTTGGCTATCGAGGACATGACAACGCATAGTAATTGACTTCCTGAAGTGTGGACTCTTTGTTATTTAACTAGAGGGCAAATTATGGATTTCTGGCAAGGAATGCCAACTCATCGCTTAATTGTGGAATGCTCATTATGGTCGGCCGACATGGTTCGCTTCGCAGATGATATCTGCCGGATGGATCCTTATGTCGATATGTATCACATCGATGTCTCAGATGGGCACTTCGTTCCAGGCCTGTTGTTCTTCGCTGATCTGGTGACGGCTTTGCGGCCTCTCACCCAGCGACCGTTTCATGTGCACTTGATGACGACTAACCCTCGGGAGCACGTCCCCGCTTTTGTCGAGGCCGGAGCTGACTTAATTACAGTCCATGTTGAGAACGGGCCGCTCATGCCCAGCGCTCTCGAAGCAGCACGGCAACTAGGTGTTTCTACTGGCATTGCCGTGGGGCTTGACGTGATACCACAGGCTGTAGAACCATACCTGGAACTTGCCGATATGCTCCTCGTGATGGGGACAGCGATGGGCATCAAGGGCATAAAACCCTCCGCCCTTATCTACGAGAGAATTCGCCGATTTAAGGATATGGTCCTTAAGGCTGGGCTTGAACATAAAGTGAAAGTCTTTTCTGATGGTGGAATCCGGGATCACACCGTTTCAGCGTTGCGTAAGGCCGGGGTGGATGGCGTTGTAGCAGGGTCGTTGATTTTTAAGAGCACTGATCTAACAGAGACCTTTGAGTGGCTTCATGGATTGACATTGGAGACAGGTGCGCTCTCTTGATTATCGTAATGGCCGGGCTGCCGGGTACGGGCAAATCCACCCTTGCTCGCCTTTTGTCACAAAGACTCTCTGCAGTTGTGCTAGATAAGGATAGCGTTCGTGCGGCTCTTTTTTCCTCATCGGATATTGAGTATTCAGATGCTCAAGATGATTTTGTTGTTGGCGTCATGCTTCAAGTAGCTGAATACCACCTTAAAAAAGACGTTGATCGGCATATTGTCCTGGATGGCCGCACGTATTCCAAGAAAACTCAGGTCGACTACCTGATTCGCTACAGTCGAGAGAAAAATCACGAATTACGTTTTATTCAGTGTGTCTGTTCTGATGAGGTCGCGAGAGGGCGGATTGAAAGAGATGCGATTTCGGGGAACCATCTAGCTTCCAATAGAAGTTATACGTTATATCTCCGCCTTCGAGATAGTGCAGATCCACTCGAAGTTCCACACCTGACTGTAAATACAGATGAACCAGTGGAAGTTAGTGTGGACAAATGCATTGAATACCTTGGGGGAATACAAACACCCTGAAAGATTAGTTGGAGAAAGAAATGAGAAAAGAGACGTTATCATTGGGGAAGTCCCGGGGGCTTAGCCAATGCGCTGACCAAGATGGGATCTTCAATATTTTGGCACTAGACCATCGTCAAGCGATTAAGAAGGTCTTTGTTGAATCGGCAGAACCATACACAGAGGCGGTAGCATTTAAGCGAGCGACTGTGAAAGCATTGGCCCCTGTTTCAACGGCGTTTTTGCTTGATCCCTCTATCGGTGCGGGACCCTCTGTCGCTGATTCCTCGCTACCCGGGGCGTGTGGGTTGATTGTAACTGTTGAAGTTAGTGGCTTTGCCGGCCCAAAGCACGCCAGAATTAGTCGCCTCTCGGATGATTGGGGCGTTGATCAAATCAAGCGCTTGGGGGCTTCTGCGGTCAAGTTGCTGGTTTACTATCACCCAAAGTCGGAAACTGCTTCGCAGATGAAGGAATTGGTCGCTCAAGTTCATGATGAGTGTGCTCGCCTGGATATCCCTCTGTTCCTGGAAATCTTAACTTACTCGCCGAATCCAGATGACTCACAACTTGATCCCGAGCAGCGGACTGATGCGGTTGTCCAGGCGGCCTCGGATCTCACTTCAATTGGAGGAGATGTTCTCAAAGTCGAATTCCCTGTTGATGTAAACGCACAAGCGGATCCGGCGACGTGGGATGAAGCTTGCCGATCTATAAGTCAAGCTTCGGAAATCCCCTGGGTACTCCTTAGCGCGGGCGTTGACTTTCCCGTCTTTGCGCAACAGGTCGAGTCGGCTTGTATGGCTGGCGCAAGCGGAGTTCTTGCTGGACGAGCCGTCTGGAAAGAAGCTCTAGGAGTATCTCCGGATGATCGGGATATATTTCTGAATACGATTGCCCGGGAGCGAATGCGAGAACTACACTCTATTTGTCGGCAATATGGACGCCCCTATACAGAATTCTTCAGATATGAACAGTTGTTGGAGGATTGGTATATGGGCTATAGATAATCCCATCAGCGAATCAAACTGGCGCGGATGGATCGAGAAGGCCTATATCCTTATTATGCGTTGAGGGAATTGAAGAATGATGTCTATAGCTGAGAAGATCTGTGACGCAGGACGGTTGATGTTCGATCGGCGGTTAACTGACCTGGCTGGCGGCAATATTAGTGCTCGCCATGGGGATGATATTTACATGAGCCCGACGTTCGCGGGCCAAAAGTATCATTGGGATTTGAATCCAGATCAGCTTTTGATAGGGAAATGGGCGGACGACGAAGTATCGCGTTCGCCGCTTTTCTCGCGAGAGGGTTGGTCGCATCTATACATTTATCGCAATTTCCCGGATGTTCATGCAGTGATTCATGCGCATCCGATGAATGTGATGCCATTCACAGCGATTTGTCGTTCCATTGAACCCTTACTGGAAGGCACGCAGAAATTTGGAACAATCGGATATTGCGAGGCTGCCCCAGGGCATACAAAAGAGCTTGCTGAGAAGGTGCTGGAAGCGATGCGTGGGAATGAGGAGCTTATGCGTAAGCAGGCTATGCCGATCCTGATTCCCTATCACGGCATTATTCTTGCGGGGCATGATTTCGATAAAACCCTTGATGCCCTTGAGAGGGTCGACCAGAATGCGTATTGCATACTAGCCGGACGGCTTCTTCGAACAGGCTGAAAGTTGTGTAGAAAATAAAA
>JACFOH010000028.1 GCA_019454405.1 Promineifilum sp. | reverse complement strand
CGTAATTGTACTCAAATCCATAAGCGCTATCGCTTTGTGCCAATCGCCTCTTTGAACAACTCATTTGCTGCCATCCTGTACCCAAAATCTCTCCCCCGACTAGCGCCTATTATCAGCATAATCAAATAGATCGATAATGGCTTTTCGAGTCCTGGGCCAGGTCCCAGGAAGCCTTCACCTAAACCCGTTTCACGCTGCTCTCATCATGACGCAATATAATTAGGCATCGAGTTTCAATCAGACGTCACGCTTGGCTGTCAGGTTCTTAGTATGGCAGATTTGATCAACATCATTTTTCCAAAGGACATACAAGTAGGAGATGCACCAATGATGGAGTCGCCACAAAAAATCAGCCGTGGGATTTTGTTTTCAATTATATTACTCGCCGCATTGTTGGCCCTGCCGGCCTGCTCTCCGGCTACAACTCAACCCGAAGTAACCCGACCCGCAGCGGGAAGTGAAACGCAAACCTCTACGAACATCAAGCCGCTCATCATGGAATTATGTGACGGACAAGCACAAGCCATGTCCCACTTCCTGAATGACCTAATCCCAACGGTGACTGAGGAGCCACTTAGCGATCCTGCGACCGGCGCCAGCGGGACCGGCTGTCAGGCGACGATCACCGGCACGGGAGTCGATTTCGAGAGCCCGTCGGCCGTGGTGAGCACATTGAATGGTATGCTGACCGAGCAAAGCTGGGCAGAAGATCCTATGCTCCAGGCCGATGGGCCTACAGGAACTTCGAAGGGTTATCGTAAAGACGGGCAGCTTTGCCTAGCCAGCGCCATCTGGCTACCGGCCGCATCAGCCAACTGCCCACAGGACCAGCCGATCTCGGCTTGCCAAGTGACGCCGGAGCAACAAAACTACACCGTAACTCTTAATTGCGGGGTGGAAACTCAATAAGGAGTGGCTTAAGGCCTATATCCGTCAGTTATTGAAAGTGTACTGGACGATTGGAGATTACTATAACTCGACAGGTCGAGAACCGACCTCGATAACGTTTGACTTCTCCCGGTGAACCAGCGAACTAGTCGAAGATCGCCATCGGCTCGGGCAGGCCGTGGGGCATACATCTCAAATGATTAGCACCAATACGCCCGGAGGGACTCGAACCCCCAACCACTTGGTTCGAAGCCAAGGACTCTATCCGATTGAGCTACGGGCGCAAAAAAAGCTGATGTGGCTCCCATCAGCTTTCAGGGCGAGTGGTGGGATTTGAACCCACGATCTTCTGGGCCACAACCAGACGTGTTAACCCCTACACCACACCCGCCATGAACACACCCATCTGATGTGTCACAAGCGGCTATATTAGCACATCCTCACATACAGGGCAAGGAGAGGGAGACCCCATTCCAGGGGTCTGCAGATAGAACGACCTCTTCATACTTTCCTTATGGCCGACACACACCCATCTTCAGTCAGCGCTTATTGAACACGGTTTGCCACCACCAGATCTCCTGATATAATTCTCTTCACAATGCCACCCTAGCTCAACAGGCAGAGCGATCGCTTCGTAAGCGATAGGTTATCGGTTCAATTCCGATGGGTGGCTCTAGCGGTCTAGCCCTGGGAGAACCAGGGCTTTTTTGTTATAGGATGCGTTCGATTTATGGATACAAACCCGGAGAGAACGAATAACCTGAAATTCAAGCCCATCGTCTTCGGCGTGGCTGGCGGCACGGCTTCGGGCAAAACAACGGTCGCGCGAGCTGTGTTGGATGCAGTTGGGGCATCACAAATAGCGTATTTACCTCACGACGCATACTACAAGGATCGGGACGATCTTCCGTTCGAGCGACGCGCGCGACTCAATTACGACCATCCTGATTCCCTCGAAACCAAATTGTTGGTTCGCCACATCAAAGATCTGATCGTTGGCATATCTGTCAATATGCCGATATATGATTTCACGACATACCGCCGCACCGACAATACTATTTCGATCGATCCCGCCCCCATCATCCTCGTCGATGGAATCCTCATCTTCACCAAACGCAAGCTGCGCGACCTGATGGATATTAAGATATTCGTGGACACCGATTCCGACGTGCGCTTTATTCGCCGGCTTGAGCGAGATATGAACGAGCGCGGCCGCTCGCTTGATTCAGTCGTCCAGCAGTACCTCGGTACCGTCCGACCGATGCATTTGAAGTTTGTCGAGCCGAGCAAGCGGTATGCCGATATCATTATACCCGGTGGCGGCCACAATCGCGTGGCAATGGAGATGGTCGTCAGCCGGCTACATATGCTCCTGCGGGCGCGTGAAGAGCACGCAGAGGAGGAATTAGCATCATGATAAACTGGGAAGAACAACGCGTCGTCGTCACAGGCGGAGCAGGCTTCTTGGGCAGCCACGTCGTCAACGTCCTGCGCGCACGTAAGGCAGGCGAGATATTCGTTCCCCTAAGGGAAACATATGATCTGCGCTATCAAGACGCGATCCTGGATCTGCTCAACGATGCACAGCCAACGCTTATCATTCACCTCGCGGCTTCGGTTGGAGGTATTGGAGCCAATCGCGCTCATCCGGCCGAATTTTTCTATGATAATCTAATGATGGGCACGCAACTTCTGCACGAGAGTTGGCGCGCAGGCGTGGACAAATTTGTGGCCATCGGCACCGTTTGCGCTTATCCCAAATATACGCCCATCCCGTTTCGCGAAGAAGATTTATGGAACGGTTACCCGGAGGAAACCAACGCTCCGTACGGATTAGCCAAGAAAATGTTGCTGGTTCAGAGCCAAGCCTATCGTGAGGAATATGGATATAACTCCATCTTTCTGTTGCCGGTCAACCTTTATGGCCCAGGGGATAGTTTCGATCTGGAAACGTCGCATGTTATCCCGGCGCTGATCCGCAAATGCCTGGAGGCCGAGCAGCGTGGCGATAAAGTACTTGTGGCCTGGGGAGACGGCTCGCCTACGCGGGAATTCCTTTACGTAGAAGATGCGGCCGAAGGGATCGTGCTGGCCAGTGAGCGTTACAACGAGAGCGATCCAGTGAATCTCGGATCGGGCAATGAGATCAGCATCAAGGATCTACTGACAACTATCGCCCACCATACCGGCTTCTCAGGTCGCATCGAATGGGACACAAGCAAGCCCAATGGCCAACCCCGGCGAGCGCTCAATACCGACCGTGCCTATGAGCGTTTCGGCTTTCGGGCGACAACTGATTTCGATGAAGGGCTGCGGCGTACAATCGACTGGTATCGTCAGACGCTGGCCGAACAACAAGGCCCTAAAAGTCTACCAGTTCAGTAGCAAAATCATTGGAGGGTAACCCCGATGAGTCTGGCTCAACGGAGCGTCGCCTCCATTGGTTGGAATGCAGGTAGCAACCTGGCCAAGGTGGTCATCCTGCTAGCCCGCTCGATCTTGTTGGCACGTCTGTTACCTGTCGAAGTGTTCGGCACTTACGCGCTGGCCACGTCCATCGTCACGGCCAGCGGAATCCTGCCCTTATGGGGCCTCGGCGGAGCGTTCCTTCATCGAACAACGGAGACAGCTGACGAAGAGCAGGCCGCGGCCGTACTCTTCACGCTCCGCGTCATCCTGTTAACTGGTTGGGCGCTTATTGTGGTCGGAGCATCCTATTGGCTAAGTTCCGGGCCGTTGCGACTGGCGCTGGTCGTCCTCACGCTGTCATTCGCGGGATTACATCTATCAGATGCGCCGCGGTTCATTCTGACACGACGCGTTGTACACCGCCGATTAGCTTTGCTCGATCTACTCGCGGCCATTATCACGACGATCGTTGCCGTTTACCTAGCCTGGCAGGGGTTCGGCCTAGTAGCGTTGCTGGCAACAGATATTGCGACAACACTACTCACCGGATTATTCCTGTTTGTCTGGCGTCCCGTATGGCGACCGCGATTCTTATGGCTGCACGATACGATTCGCTATTACCTACGTTTCGGCAGTCAAACGATGACGGAATCGGCGCTGAGCGAAGCCATCGATAATTTTGACGACATTTGGGTCGGAGCTTATCTGGGGAATAACGCTCTAGGCTTGTATTCGCGTGCTTACACTTTTGCGACTTATCCCAGGCGATTCCTGGCTTTCCCGGTGAATCTGGTGGCTGGAGGAACCTACGCCGAGCTCAAGGGAGCGCGCCATCAGCTCTCTCAAGCCTTCTTTCGCACGAATGCAGTGCTGGTCCGCAGCGGCTTTCTATTCGGCGGCTTGCTCGTACTTATAGCTCCGGAGTTCGTTCACCTAGCCTTAGGCGATAAGTGGTTGCCGATGATCCCTGTTTTCCGATTAATGGCGATCTTCACGCTACTCGATCCTATCCGGATAACTGTCAGCCAGCTATTCATCGCTGTAGGCCAGCCGAAGCGCATCGTCCACGTACGGGTAATTCAATTGGCGGCATTGGTCATAGGGCTATATCTACTTGGCCGAACCTGGGGTATTATCGGCGTAGCTTTAGCGATCAACGGGGTATTGCTACTAGGGCTTGTGCCGCTTATGTACTCAGCGCGAGATTACATAGACTTCTCAGCATGGCGCCTATTCATAGGGCCAACGGTTGCGCTAATCACCGGCGTCGCCGCTGCACTGGCGATTACGTGGGCGCTGTGTCGCGGAACCGGTTGTCCCAACGACTGGATCGTCGGAACCGCCAAAGCTTTGGCGTTCACACTATCGTTCGGGGGCGTTCTGATGGCTATTGAGCGTCGTGATTTAGCGCTCATGATCGCCAAGGCTCGCAGGAGCCTGCGTTAAGCAACATGGAGACACGGCCAAACACTGCAATCACAGACGCAGATTTAATCTTCCTGGTTTCGCAACCGCGAGCCGGATCGACACTACTACAATCGATCCTGGCAGGAAGTGAGGCAATTCACACGACAGCAGAGCCGTGGTTCATGCTCCACGCCCTCTACGCTTTACGTGAAACTGGACACACGGCCGACTATGATGCTACCGTCGCCGCGCATGCTCTGCAGGATTTCTTGGGCACACTTACCGATGAGCGAGAGGCATATTACCGAGCTGTACGAGCCATGGCGATGGAGCTATACGGCCAAGCTTGCCGGGAAGCAAACCGACCGCGCTTTCTGGATAAGACGCCACGATACTATAAAGTCTTGCCCGAATTAGTTCAGGTCTTCCCCCAAGCACAGTTTATCGTCCTGCTACGCAATCCCGCGGCGGTCCTGTCATCTATCCTGCGAACCTGGGTTAAGAACGACTGGAATCGATTTGATTACTTTAGGGACGATCTATTATCAGCTCCCCAACTATTAACAGAGTTCATTGCCGGATCAACAGGGAGGGTATACACTGTTCAATACGAGGCGCTCGTGCGCGAGCCTATAGAAACCATCCGCGCACTATGCGAATGGCTTGCATTGCCATATCACCCTTCTCTCCTTGACTATGGTCAGCATATGCGGCCAAAGGGACGATATGGCGATCCGACGGGCGTGGCAAAGCACAATCGCCCTTCGGTCGAAAGTCTGAACGCCTGGCTTGAGCACGCCCGCGATCCGCAAGTTCATCATTTATTATCCGCCTATCTCGCAGCGCTAGGTCCAGAACAGATCGCTACGATGGGTTACCGTGCAGCCGAACTAACGGCACAATTGGACGGAGTCGAACAGTTACCGGGCAAACCGTCTATGCGCTGGGAACATCTCATAAGGCATAATAAACCTGTCAGAGAGCAGCTACGCTTGATCCTCGCTGGAGCACGGCAGGGAAAGAAACCAATCAAAACTGCCAAGCAGATTGTCCGGCTGTTGGTGGGCAAATGATCGACCCGCAAATGCAACTGCCGCCCGACTACGCATCGATCGAGATGCAAACAGGTCAATCGGTGGAAAAGGAAACAGCCCTCCCCCGTATTACGGTCGTCACTCCCTCACTCAATCAGGGGCGTTATATCGAAAACGCCATTCGTTCAGTCCTCGAGCAAGGTTACCCCAACCTCGAGTATATCATCCGGGACGCAGGGTCGACCGACGAGAGTATCGAAGTCATCAAACGATATCGGAGACAAATATCGCACGTGATCATTGAGCCGGATGATGGGCCGGCCGATGCGATTAACAAGGCCTTTGCTATAGCAACGGGTGATATCCTGGCGTGGCTCAATGCCGATGATCTTTATTTGCCGGGTACCTTGCGCGCAATCGCCGACGCTTTCATGGCCGAGCCGCAGGCTGACTTAATCTATGGCGAAGGCTGGTACATCGATGAAGTCGGTGAGCGCATCGAACCTTGCCGTTTTGTGCGTAGAAAGTTCGAACGTCGCTACCTGGTCAATAAGGACCCCATCCTTCAACCAGCTGCTTTCTGGCGCCGGTCGCTTTGGGTACGAGTCGGGGATCTTGATACTTCTCTACGCTGGGTATTCGATTGGGAGTGGTTTATTCGCGCGCACGAAGTCGGGCAATTCCGCTATCTGCCCCGCAATTTAGCCTGCTATCGCGTTCAGCCCAAAGCATTGACGCGAACTGGCGGGTTGTCCCGACAACTTGAACACGGCCGGATCACACGTCGTTATGGGGCATGGTGGTATCCTAATCACATCGTCCAGCAGACGCGACGATTAGATGCCTTCGGACAGCGGTTGATTGGGAACGGGCGGCAAGTTCCCGCGGCCCTCCTCAGCTTCCCGTTCTCGATCCCTCGACTGGCGGCAGAATGGTTGTTACACGGAATGTACATGCGGTAAGCTCACCATGAACGTCGCTTTCCTACCGGTCTACCCCAACCCCTACCAACGCCTGCTGCGAGACGGTTTACGGTCGCATGGTGTGACTGTCGAATTCCTGGAGCACCTACCAGATACCGGTTGGTTAAAGGCCAAACGGTCCGAAATAGATATCCTCCATTTCCATTGGCTCGACGGGCTCTACATGGCGCGGTTCTCGACGCCATTACAGGTGGCCAGGTTTGTCTCGCGCATCAGATTAGCGCGGCAACTAGGGTATCATATTGTCTGGACGGCCCATAACATCCTGCCACATCGAAAGACCTTTCGCCTCCTGGATATCGTCGTCCGGCGGCTAATGATGCGTGAGGCGACCGCGGTGATCGTCCATTGCGAAGCAGGCCGTCGCGAATTGTTGTCACGATTCCCGAGGCGCGGGCCGGTGATCATCGTACCGATGGGCAATTATATGGATGTTTATCCCTTGACGATCACGCGAGAGATCGCGCGGGAAACCTTCGGGCTGGATGCCTCTCATTTCGTCTACTTGGCTCTCGGCAATATCGCCGCTTACAAAGGGCTGGAACAGTTGGTAGATACGTTTAGCCGTGTGGCAGATAAAAATGATGTACTCCTGATCGCCGGAAGGAATCGAGGGCAAGCAGTGGTCAAGCGGCTGGAATCGGCCGCTTCCAGTGATCCTCGCATCCGGCTCCAGGTAGGGTTCGTGCCTGACGACGAGATGCAACGCTACCTGCTGGCGGCTGACGTCATGGTCGCCCCATTCGACCAAGTACTAACCTCGAGTTCAGTGATGGTAGGGTTATCCTATGGGCTGCCGGTTATCGCGCCCGGACTCGGATGTCTGCCGGAATTAATAGGTGAGGATGCCGGATTGCTTTATCAACCTGACCACATCGACGCTCTCGCAAACGCTTTAGTTGAGATCAAGAGCCATGACCGGCAGGCCATGGCCGAAGCCGCATTGCACATCGCCAAGGGCCTGGATTGGGAAACTATCGGGGAGCAAACCGCGACCGTTTACGCGGACTGTTTGGCGTCATGAACCGCAAGTACAAGATCGCCATTCTATCGGTGGTACATCAAGCGCTCGACAATCGCGTTTTCTATCGCGAGGCCCGAACGCTGGTTGATGCGGGGCATGACGTCACCCTGATCGCTATCTACGACAAAGATGAAATCAAGGATGGCGTACATATTCGTGGACTGCCGCGCGTTCCACGTAGCCGGCGACCTTTACTATGGCGAACGATCGGCCGCATAGCCATCGAAACTAACGCGGACATCTTCCATATCCACGATCCGGAGTTATTACTGATCACCCCCTGGCTACGTCGCGCGACGGGCAAGCCAACGATCTACGACATCCACGAAGCGAACGCGGATTTCATCGCCGTTAAGGATTACCTGCCGGGGTTCGTGCGCTATCCACTGGCCGGCGTGTTCAGACGGCTGGAGCCCCAACTGGTGCGTGGCGAAAGCGGGTTGATCTTTGCCGACGACGCCATCGCTGCCGGCTTCGCTGGATTCAGCGGGCCAAAAACGACGTTGTTCAACTATCCCGGCGACGATCTTATTGCCAGAGGCGCAGAGGCGATCGCCGAAAGGGTTCAACATACCCCGACCGTGCTTTATCTGGGTGGGCTGGAACGCAATCGGGGGGCGAAAGTAATGATCGCTGCTTTCGCCGAGGTAGTTGCGCAAATGCCGGCGGCACGTTTACTAATCGTCGGCCACTTTATGCCGCCCGATCTGGAAGACGAGATACGGGCGGACGCCGCCGCTCATGGCATTGCGCATGCGATCACAATAACCGGTCGGGTTCCGTTTGAACAGATCGGGAATTATCTGCGGCAGGCTTCAGTTGGCTGGGTTACCTGGCAAGCAGTCCCCAAAAACCAGAAGAATATTCCGACCAAACTATTCGAATACATGGCTTTCGGACTGCCGGTGGTCAGCAGTGACCTGCCCTCAACGCGCTTATTTATCGAACCGGGCGTCAACGGCTGGTTAGCTAACGCCGCCGATCCTTCAGCCCACGCAACCACATTATTACAACTCTTGAGGAACCCTGATGCCGCTCAGGCAATGGGGCGCGCGGGCAGGCGCCTGGTGGAAACACGCTACAATTGGAACATGATGGGGCCTAAATTATTGGCTCTCTACGATCAGCTGCTGCATCAGGGCCAGTCGTCTGGATCATAACCAAGACGTTCCATCATAGGCCTCAATATAGGCATAGCCCGGGCCATAGCATCCGCCTCGCGGCGCCATTTCTCAGCGCCGGGTTGGGAAACAACGTTAATCTCCGGTAGTGGACGACCGTAAGCGGGAATATCTCTGGGGACAAGGTCCAGAAATCGAGCTATACGCTCCAAGACTGCATCGGAATCAGCGATCAATTCTTCATAGCGTACGATGAGAACCGGTCGCGCCTGCGCTGTAGCCGTATAGTTCAGGATAGCCTCATTGCTAATCACCCATTGATGAGCACAAATCTCCTCAAGCGGACGGTCCACAAGATCTTGCCAACCAGGGATAAGTGTAAAAGCCCAACGTCCACGCGATTGTCCTGGGCTACTAACGGGTACGGGCGTGTCGTAACCAGCGAAGAGATGCGGTTGGCGCCAGCCTTCCATCAACGAATGGACATTGGCACGGCCGTCCCGAATGACGAAGATCATACTGGCATCGGGGAAAAGGGCAGCCATAAACGGCAACCGCAAGCAATGCTCGGGTGACTTGTCCAGCAAACGTATTGGCTTTCGGAAAGACGAGAGTCGTCTTGCTAATCCATAACGTACTTGAGCATAGGCACGAAAGAGTGCCAGCCCGCCGCCGGGCAGCCCGCTACTCACACCAGAACCGGTAGCACGGGATCGGCCGCGACGCTTGATAGCAGCATACCAAGCGCTACGGTTCATTCGAGCGCGAAACCGATTAACACGCCGCCAGTAAACGCCCGGCGCTGCTTCTGATTCAAACGCGCCAAGCATGTATTCTCGCGATTCGACCGTCAAATCCTCGGCCGATAGCTCGCCCGATTCCCAATTCTTAAGTGAAGGATGATGGAATCGTTCGACGATGGTCTTGCTTTCGACACCGATGGACCACAACGAATCTACCTCTGACAGAATATTATAGAGTAGCGTGGTCCCTGAGCGGGCACAGCCAACGATTATAATTGGCGATTTTATCATGAGATCGGTATCATACCTGTGTCGGCGTCGTTCAGGCCAGTCAGGGACGACACGCGAATAGTATCGTTCTTGTTGATAAAAATCATATGCGTATCCTGTTTCTAACTGGGCGGTTGCCCTACCCGCCTACCCGTGGCGACCGTTTGCGGGCCTATCATTTCCTCCGGATTCTGTCTCACCAGCACAGAATAACCTTGCTCTCGTTCATCGCCGACGACAGGGAGACAGGCAATATCGGCCCGCTACGCGAATTCTGCGAGGATATCCAACTGGTTCATCGGGGGCAATTGCACTCAACAACAACTACGATTATGAACCTCTGGCGACCGACGCCTCTCCAATCACTCTACTATCGCTCATCAGTCATGCAGGGAGCCGTCGATCGTCTCTTGGCGCGGAGGCAGTTCGATCTGGTATATGTCCACCTTTTCCGAATGGCGCAATTCGTTGCCGGCCGCCGTCGCCCTTATCGCGTTCTCGATCTAACCGACGCCATCTCCACCGAGATCGAGCGATCGCTGCCGTATCGCGACCCCAAATGGCGGCTGATCTATCGTGCAGAGCTTCCTCGCATTCGCCGCTACGAGCAGGATATCATCCATCATTTCGACGAAACATGGCTCATCTCAAATGCTGAGCGCCGGCAAATACTCCAGGGGAAGCAAGATGAGCGAGTTCTCGTCGTGCCGAATGGAGTCGATACCGGCCGCTATCGACCATCGGGGCAAACGACAGCAGCCCCACTCTTGATATTTGTTGGGCATATGGGTGTGTTCCATAATGTGGATGCGGCCGAATACCTCGCCCGTGATATCTTGCCGCTGGTTCGCCAATCCGTTCCTGCGTCACAGTTAAACCTGGTCGGAGCTGAGCCAAGTACGCAAGTACAAGCCTTGGCGAACCTGGCGGGCGTGAACGTCCTGGGGCACGTGGCCGACTTGAATGCCGCCCTCAACGATGCAACCATATTTGTAGCCCCGCTCCGCTTCGCCGCAGGCGTCCAAAACAAGGTTCTTGAAGCCATGGCAGCAGGGCTGCCGGTCGTCACAACGAGTTATGTTAATACGGGGATAGAGGCAAACGATGGGGAACATCTTATCGTCGCCGACGACACTGAGGGAATAGCACAAGCCATTATTACCCTGCTGCACGATCCTCAAGCGCGACAGCGCCTGGGGAAAGCAGGGCGCGATTTCGTCTTGCGGAATTACCGTTGGGAAGATGTCCTTGAGCGAGTAAACGTCATCGAGACAAACATGACGTCGATGCCGTAAACCTGGCTCCCTCTATCTTCATTCCATTTCATTCGCGTGACAGTTTATGATATTCTAGAGGCCCGATGGACTCAAGACTCACTCGTTGGTGCGACGCCTTTCTGGAAGCCTGTTGGCTGGTCGCTATTCTCACCCTTCCGCTTTTCTTCAACATCTTCTCTGAGCGCGTATTCGAGCCGGACAAATTGGCTTTATTACGATCGATCGCGCTGGTCATGGCGGCCGCGTGGATTACACGTTTCATCGACCAGAGAGGTTGGCGCGATCTCAGTCGTTTTCGTTTCTCAAATCCCGAGGCTATCTGGCATAAGCCTCTTGTATTACCGATTATGGGGATCATCCTTGTCTACTTGTTAGCCACCCTTTTTTCGGTTAACCCACGGATTAGTTGGGCGGGATCATATCAGCGATTACAGGGGACCTATACAACCTTTAGCTACATCATCTTCTTTGGCGTCATAGCAACCACCCTCCGCCGGCCCGACCAGGTACGTCGGATTATCAACACCGCCATCGCCGCTAGCATACCGGTGGCGCTCTACGGTATGCTTCAACATTTTGGGTTCGATCCACTGCCATGGGGAGGCAACGTTCAAACTCGCGTGACTGGTCAGATGGGCAATGCGATCTTCATCGCCGCCTATCTAATCATGGTCATCCCCTTGACGCTATCCCGGATTATCGATGCGTTCAACAATATCCTGAGCGACAAGCGGCTAGATACGGTTGATATCATCCGCGCCTCGGTCTATATCTTTACATTAATCATCCAATTGCTGACGCTCTATTGGTCCGGCAGTCGTGGGCCGCTGATCGGCCTGGCGATAGGTTTATTCTCGTTCATCCTGATCCTTCTAGTTTCGCTGCGTAACGCGCGAGTAGACGAAGAAGGGCAAGTTGCTCGCCAGTTACATGGGATCGTCCCCGCTCTGCTATTCCTCGTCCCCACGTTCGCAGCTCTACTGATAAGCAAGCCAATCAGCACTGCCGTCGGGCCGGTGGCCGCTTTGGGATTCTTCTTTGGGATCGTGACCTTGTCAGTCCTGGCAATATTCGTCTTCATCATCGCCGGCCTTGGCTGGAAATGGTTATGGATGGGCTGGATCTTCCTGATCGTCCTGATGGCCGGATGGTTACTGCTGTTCAACATACCACCCGAACGCACACAGGGGGTACGAGACATTCCTGTCGTTGGCGGCGTGTTCGATGTGCTAGACGAGTGGAGAGACCTACCGGCCATTGGTACGTTCGGCCGGATGCTCGACCCAAGCAATACAGCCGGACGTGAAAAGAGCGGCCGCGTGCGCATCCTCATTTGGCGAGGGGTCATCGACCTTCTCACACTCCGTGAGCCGCTGGAATATCCGGATAGCACAAAAGACACGTTCTTCTGGCTGCGGCCGATTCTTGGCTACGGCCCGGAATCTATGTATACCGTCTACAACAAGGTCTATCCGCCAGAGCTGGCGACAGTAGAGGCACGCAATGCCTCTCCCGACCGATCGCACAACGAGACATTCGATTCGCTGGTGATCACCGGAATAGCTGGTTTAGTCGCCTGGCAAGCGTTATATCTGGCGGTGATACTCTTCGCTTTCCGCTATTTGGGCGTAGTTCGCTCTCGTCGCGATACATGGGTATTGATCTGCTTGTGGGTTGGCGGGGCGTTGCTGGCGTCTATGTTAGCCGTCATCACGATCGATCCCGTCTACCTGGGAGTAGCCGTGCCCATCGGGGTTATCCTGGGGGTCGTCACCTATCTTTTCTATTACGCCTTATTCGGGCGTCCGGAAAAGAACCCTACAGGCGTGACAAAGACGCAAGATTCACCATTTGCCGTCGATCACCTGTTAATGAATGCTCTGGTCGCGGCCATATTGGCTCATTATGTCGAAATTCACTTCGGCATCGCTATTTCCGTGACGAGGCTCTATTTCTTCATATTTGCCGGTTTGGCATTTGCGCTTGGCCAACGAGCGTGGCATGGGATCGTAGAACCCGAGACTATCGTCGAGCCTACGCCAACGATCCATGCTGGGAAACGGAAGCGACGGACAACGGCTACTATAGTTGAGCCGGCCGTCCAAACCGGCTGGCAAGCCCTTTGGGTTCCCGCACTATTGATGATCTTGATGCTAAGCACATTGGGATACGGTTTCATCTCATACAGCCTTCCACCGGGTAAAATAATCACTTCTCCTGGCGATCTCACGACAGCCGACGTATTCCGCCAATCGCTATTACAGAACGCGCAACAAGGTTTCATCGATCGGCCGTTCGTGATGTTGATCATTATTCTTTCATGGGCGCTCGGCTGGCTTATCTTCCTGGCGGAGATGATCAAGAACGGAGAACTACGATTCCCTGCTTCCGGAGCAGGTTTGCCCAATGGACGAAGGTTGGCTGCGGCCGGCACCTTCTTTATTTTGGCGCTAATCGGTATGGTCGTCCGATTTTTAGGCCCGGATGTCCCAACGGGGATCTCGCTCGGCGCCGGCCTAAGCGCAATCGGAGCCCTTGGATGCATGGCCGCTGGGGTGCTATTGCTAATCAACCGGCCTATGGCGAGAAACTTCGGAGGCGTGTTAGCGACCATACTTGTCATCCTGGCCGTACCGGTCCTCATATCCGATACCTACCTGCCAGCTGTGATCATGTCTACCGGCGGGGCGATCGTGCTCTGGTTATTATGGGACATCCGATGGCGTCAATCCCTGTTGCCGGCCGCCTGGCCGGTGCTGGCATCACTTCTCGGAGGACTTCTCGCCATCTACCTCCATACCGCTAATTATCGGTCGACGTTATTCCATCAAGGCGGAGCCGCGGGTACTTCAGCAGCGATATTGCGAGTATCGCAAGGTATCGAAAATCTCCTTGTCTTTTTCTATCTCTTGCTGTTCCTGATCGTTATTTTGCTATCCATCGCTCTAGGCTGGTCCGGACTAAGAGGCGGCCGTACGCCACGGACTGGAGCAACTCCATCCCTCGCATTTGGAGGTCTGGCCGTGACGATGGTTCTTGCATTCTTTCTGGCCTCACAGACGAATATCCGGGTAGTTCGGGCGGACATGATCTATAAACAAGCCAAGCCCTTCGACAGTCAAGCCACACGCTCGACGCAGGCCGATCCCGCGGCGAGGCTCAACGCCTGGGATACCGCTATCGCTGTTTATGAAGCGACCATTGAGCGCGCGCCAAATGAGGATTTCTATTATCTCTTCCTGGGTCGAGCTTACTTGGAACGAGCAACCCTCGCCGAGGACGCGGCCGAGCAAACTCGACTATTGACCCAAGCGGAAAACCTACTCCTGCGGGCACAACATATCAATCCGCTGAACACCGATCATACCGCCAATCTGGCCCGCTTGAATACGCGCTGGTATGTCGCTATCGACGACTCAGCCGAGCGCGCCGAACGCCTGAATCTGGCAATTCGGTATTACGAGACGGCTCTCATCCTCAGCCCTCATAATTCGATTATTCGTAACGAATATGCGCAGTTGATGCTCGATGTGGCAAAAGATTGCGATGTCGCTCTGGCCCTCTACGATGAATCGGCAACGATAGATCCGTATTACGCACAGACCCATCTATCTCGCGCCAACGCCTTGATCACCTGCGCCGATCGTTCTGAAACCGATCGAGATGGATATTATCGCCGGGCGATCGCCAGTCTGAATATGGCGCTAGACATCACTCCGGGCAACGTTCGTGCATGGATGCAACTGGCGCAAATTCATTGGCAACTCGATGAGTTCGAAGAGGCCTTCGCTGCCGCTGAAACTGCCATGGCGCAAAACCATCCTCCCGTCGTGCCGCCGGCTGAGGTTGAGTTCCTGGCCGCTCGAATCGCGGGCAAACTGGGTAACACAGCCAAGGCACGTGATTTGGCTGGACGCGCTCTGGAGACCGCCGATGAAGCGATGGCCACGCAGATTGAAACTTTCTTAAAGGGGCTGAGCGAAGAATAAATCTCGGGCCGGAAAGGGAGCCGCCAACCCGACGACCTTGGAACCACTATGCTGGCTATCATTGTTATTTTTCTCATCGCCCTGACGACAACCCTAATCAGTGTTCCGTGGGTACGCCGAGTAGCGCTAGCGCTCGGGTTAGTCGACGCGCCCTCACAACGCAAAGCACACCGGACGCCGACCCCTCTTCTGGGTGGAGCGTCTATCTTTATCGGAGCAATTATCGGCGTCCTCCTCTACTATCGCGGCAACCCTCAGCCAACGGTCATCGGCGTAGTGCTGGCAACGACCGTCGTGGCGTTGACTGGCCTGATCGACGACTATCGACCACTACCCGCCTGGGCCAAGCTCGGGGGACAAATACTGGGCTTTTTAATCCTGGCTCGTTACGGCATTCGCGTCCGCTTGCCCGTCCCCGAAATAGTTAATTACTCCCTAACGCTGCTGTGGCTCCTCGGGATCACCAACGCGATCAATTTCCTGGATAACATGGATGGCCTAAGCGCGGGAATATCGGCGGTGACAAGCTCGTTCATTTTGTTGCTGGCGCTCTTTAACCATCAATTCCTCATCTCGGCATTGGCGGCCGGCGTGCTGGGCGCTTGTCTCGGCTTTTTACGTTACAATTTTCCACCGGCACAAATCTTCATGGGGGATGTTGGCACAATGTTCCTGGGGTTCCTGCTAGCCGTGATGGGGCTCCAGCTACGGTTCCCGGATAATTCCAATTTCGTCACATGGATGGTGCCGATCTTCTTATTTGGATTGCCTATATTCGACATGTGCCTGGTCGTCCTATCACGCCTGCGACGCGGCATCAGCCCTGCAACGGCCGGCCGGGATCATACGAGCCATCGCCTCGTGCAGCTTGGTTTTTCACCACGAGAGACCATTCTTATCCTGTACCTGTTTAGCGGCATTCTGGGGATGATGGCGTTATTCATCACCCAGGCGACAATCATTGAGGGCTATACGGCCGGGGCCGTCGCTGTTGCCCTGAGTCTGGGAGTCATCGGGTGGTTAGAGCATAAGTGGAAAGAGAGGGAAGCCAATGAACAAAAACAATAGCGATCTATTGCCATCGAGCATAGAAAAAAGGTCGGGCCGGTACAGGCTCATCACAGGGATGATCCTCATTCTCGCCGCGATGATCCTGTTGTCAGTAGCCATAGGTCGGGTCCTGGCGAAGGATAGCGAGGATGTTTCAAACTCGAGGCAGTCAGTCTCAAACCTGCCACTGCCGACAACCAAGGAAGATTTCTTCCTGCCGGGCACTCAACCGGGAATGCTTGACGACGTCATCGCCAATCCGTTTGCCTGCAGTGGTTGCCATACTGAACCCATCTATCAAGCATGGCGCGGCAGCATGATGGGACAAGCGGGGCGGGACCCCGTATTTTGGGCCGCGTTCGCTGTGGCCCAAAATGACGCGGTTGATGCAGGAGAATATTGCCTTCGATGTCATACCCCGAAGGGCTGGTATGAAGGGCGCAGCGAACCGGCGGATGGCAGCGCATTGAATCCGGAGGATATCAGCGCGGGGTTGGCTTGCGAGGTTTGCCACCGCATGATCGATCCCGTCTTCGACGAGAACGGCCAAGAACCCGAAGCGACTGAACGCAACGCGCAAGTACATCAGGAATTAGCCGGCCTCGGCCTGCTCCCCCCAACCGACCACTCGGGATCCGCTATGATACTTCTCGATCCCGGGAACAATCGCCGTGGGCCTTTCGCCATGTCACCCGGTTTTAATTTTCACGTCGCCTGGCAAGCCGAATTTCAGGGTCAGAATGACGCACTAACCGCCTCGCGTCTATGTGGCAGTTGTCACAACGTCGACAATCCTCTGTTGAGCTGGAATGAGAACCCGCCAAACGGCGGAGAACCACAATATTGGCCCAATGAGATGGGGGCCGCTGCGGATTCGTTCGGCAAGGATGACCTGTTCCCCGTAGAGCGAACATATGAAGAGTGGCTCAATAGTGATTATGCGAATGGGGGCGTCTATGCGCCACAATTCGCAGGGGCAAAGCTCGACGGTATGGTCGCCTCTTGTCAGGATTGTCACATGACGCGCCAGGTCGGCAACGCGGCGGCTTTCAGCGCAACCTTCCGCAACTGCAACACCACCGGCTGCCTGCCCGCTCATGTCTTCGCGGGTGGGAATTCATGGGTGCCCCAAATCCTGCAGGATGAGCGTTGGCGCCTGCGCAGTCCAAGCAATGAAACAAACGCGCTTAACCAAACCACGCTGGCAGCTCGCAGCATGCTCTCCAGAGCGGCAACGCTCGACATCGCTCTGGACGAGGAGAACGGTCAAAAAATCTTGTCTGTGCGCGTGACGAACGAGACCGGCCACAAACTGCCTACCGGCTACCCCGAGGGGCGACGCCTGTGGCTCAATATCAGAGCTTACAACGCGAACGATGATTTGATATATGAATCCGGGGCATATGACCAAACGACAGGCTCGCTGACAAAAGACCCAGCTATCAAGGTATATGAGGCCGAACAAGGACTCACACCAGAGTTGGCCGATCTCGCCGGTCTACAAGCCGGGATGACATTCCACTTTGCCTTGAACAACACCACGATTAAGGACAATCGCATCCCTCCGAGAGGTTACACAGTGGCGGCCTTTGACCGGCCAGGGCTGCGTCCGGTGGGAGCAAGCTACGCCGATGGACAATACTGGGATGATACAGAATACATCGTGCCCGCTGGGACAACGCGCGTCGTCGTAACGTTATATTACCAACTATCATCGAGTGACTATATCGGCTTCCTGCGTGAACAGGGTGGCGCAGATGGTGAAACACTGGGTTTACTGTGGGACGATCTCAAGAGTCCTCCGGAAATAGTAGCCAGGGCCGAGTTCCCAGCGCCGAACATCAATTACATACCGATAAATAGTGCTCCTTAAGAGTGATCCGATAAAGAGGAAAAAATAAAGCATGTCAAAGAACAAAGGTCATACCCCCTCTGTCTCAGAACGCCGTAAACAGGAGGGGTTGCGACGCCAAAAGACCAAACAGCGAAACCTGATCGGCGGCGGCGTGATCGTAGGGCTGGCTGTTTTACTTGGGCTTTACCTCGCCCTCAATCGAAACAAAGGCGTCGCAGGAGAGTTTGCTGGAACGGAGATGGCCGGAGAACGACCACTGGCAACACTTGCTCCAGCGGAACGAGACAACTATTACTCCGCGCCTCCGGCCATGATCATCGACACAGCCAAACAATACCAGGCGATCATCCGCATGGAGAAAGGCGGTGAGATGCGTTTCAATCTATTCGACGACAAAGCGCCATTGACTGTTAATAATTTCGTCTTCCTGGCTAATCAAGGATATTATGACGGCACGACCTTCCATCGTGTGCTGGCTGATTTCATGGCTCAGGGAGGCGATCCGACAGGCGAAGGCGGCGGTGGCCCAGGCTATGCTTTTGAGGATGAGACGGATAATGGGCTGACTTTCGATCGTCGTGGCTTGCTGGCAATGGCCAATGCCGGTCCCAATACGAACGGCAGCCAGTTCTTTATCACCTTCGTACCTACCCCTCATCTAGATGGCCGGCATACTATCTTCGGTGAGCTAGTAGATGGTGACGACGTCCTAAGCGCCATCACTCTGCGTGACCCGAGTAATATCGAGGCTGAAACAGGGATAGCGCTCGGCCCGGGGGATGTGATTAAGGAGATCGTTATTCTCGAGCAATAAGTAGTTGGGCGCCTGAGCCAGGGGCAAGTCCAGGTTGACTCGCTCCTGATCGGTTGATATACTTCGGAATTA
>JACFOH010000086.1 GCA_019454405.1 Promineifilum sp. | reverse complement strand
GCCCCGCGCCGTTGCAGGCGGTGGATGAGTTGAATATCGTTATCAGTGAGTTCAGAACCAGAGGGCCATCAGGAATAGATGACGAATTTATTGAAATAGTTAACACATCGGGAAATATTATTACGATAGGCGGCTGGGTAATCAAAAAATCGAGCAGTTGTGGCTCTACATTGACGACGCTTGTAAGCATTCCTGCCGGAACCAAGCTATGGCCGGGACAGCGCTATCTTGTCGGCAATTCAGATGGATATTCAGGCACAGTTCCTCTTGACCAATCTTACTACACATCAGCCAAAACTATAGCAGATGATAGCGGAATTGCCTTGCTGGATGCTTCCGGCAATATCATCGATCAAGTGGGAATGTGCGATCAAACAACATATGTTGAGGGAACGCCGCTTAAGCCGCTTACTGCTAAAGTAGATCAAAGCTATGAACGAAAGACCGACGCGGCGAGTCCATTTAATTGCAACGATACCGATAATAACAAGCGTGACTTTATAAAAAACCCATCGTCCAGCAATCCGCAGAATTATCTGTCTGACCCCATCCCTTGTTTGGTAGTTTCCAATGTTACTTCATCAACAGATGATACTGATGTGATAACAAGTGGTACCATATCTATTCAAGTTACGTTTATACAGGATGTTGTCGTGAGTGGTTCGCCAACGCTCCAACTCGAAACAGGGACAACGGATGGATTGGCTACTTTTGTTGACCTGAGTGACGGAAGAACGCTGAACTTCACCTACACCGTCAAAAGTGGCGATATCACCAGCGTCCTTGATTATGTTTCAACTAAGGCATTGTCTTTAAACGGCGGCTCAATCACGGTCGGGGGAGAGAATGCCATCTTACTGCTGCCGAAGCCCGGAGAGACGGGCTCGCTGAGTAAGAATAAAAATATTCGTATTGACGCTACAACAGATGACCCAACTGTTCAAGCCATAGACTACCGAGATCCGCCTAAATCGCCTACCAACGCTGATACGCTTAAATTTAGGGTCACCTTCAGCAAGGCTGTAATTAATGTTGATGCGAGCGACTTTAGTGTAACTGGCGTGACTGGCGCAACGCTTAGCGTTGAGAAGATTACAAGCTCTATTTATGATATTACCGTCTCTGGGGGGAATCTCCCAAGTTTAAATGGGACTGTAACATTGAGCCTGAACCCATCGAATAGCCTGAACCCTATTACTGACGTTGGCGGTAAGCAATTAGTCGTTTCTGACCCGCCGCTTACAAAAAGCTATGTAGTTGACAATCAATTTCAGTCGATAACAATTGTGCAGGCGAGCGATCAAATTGAGCCGGCGATAACTGCTCCAATAAAATTTATCGTTACTTTTGCCGAAAAAATAAACCGACCCACGTTCACATCGGATGATGTAATACAGGGAGCGACTGGCGCAGGCGTTCCCTATGTTTCCTGGCGTATTGACCCTTCCACTCAAAGTGGCGACGAGGATAAAGTTTTCATTTTATCCGGGTATCCGAACGGCAACGGCGATGTTGCTCCATCCATCCCGAAAAACCGTGTAGAGGATCTCGCGGGAAATTTAAATGCTGATCCTTATGTACCAACGTACTCCGCGTGCGGCGATCCTAATAATGATTGTGTCGTTATGAAAGACACCGAGCGCCCAACGGTGACTATCGTTCAAGCGCCCGGTCAGGCTGATCCGTCAACTACTTTGCCGATAAAATTCAATGTTCAATTCTCCGAACCAATTAATATTTATTCATTCACCGCATCAGATATTACGCAGGAAGCGGAGGGCGCTTCAGGCGTTACCTGGAGTATTACAAATCCAACGGGAGACAAAAAAAATTTTTCCATTTCTGCCATAACTTCTGACTATGGGATTTTGAAACCAATTATCGAAGAAAATCGTGTGCTGGATTCGGTAGGAAATGGTAATAAGGCTAGCGCTTCGAATACTGACAATGAGGTTGACTACCAAAAGCCTCTCTCCGTCACCGTGGATCAAGCCAGCAAACAGCAGGATCCCACCATAGACC
>JACFOH010000007.1:87802-110078 GCA_019454405.1 Promineifilum sp. | reverse complement strand
AAAGCCAGGTTTGACGTCATCCCATTCGGTGAATGTCCGCAGAGGGATGGCATGTTTGAGCAATATCCCCGGCTTGGTCGTGCTTGCGCCTCGTCCTTGCTTCTGGCGATAGCCACGCAACTTACGGTCTATCGTGACCGCACTCATCTGCAGCAACACGCGCGTGTCTCCCCATCCAGGTTCAACTCATCGTGTTGCTCCAGGATAGGCACTACTTCCGGAAGAAACGGCGCCAGATGCTTGCCGCAGATACAGCCACATATCCGCCACACTGCGACCAGGGCGGCGACAGTTGCCCCGGTGTAGACGCGCGGGCGACCGCGTGGCTCTGGCCCGCGTTGGTACCCTTGACGCAACGCCCGTATGGCTGCCTTGCGGTGTAAGCCGGTGGTAGCCACGAATTCATCCAATATCTTCGTCTTCTCTGTACGGCTCCCCTGAAGATAGCGGTGCCGTATGCGCTCGACAAGCTCTCGCTTACTCTGTTGACTCATTTTGTGTCCCTTCATCATGGCGACGAAAGTAACACTTTTTATGAGGCAACCACTTTGTCTTCGGTAACATTATTTTTGAGGCAATGCGCTACCTGGCAGTGGGGAATTACTATAGAATAGTATCGACCGGCACGCCGAGTCAATAATTGCCGATAAGCGGATAGAAACGAGCGAGCACGTGGCCAACGGGATACAGATTGTGCGGATATCTCCGATCAAACTGAATCTGGCGACTGCCATGAATATCTCGTCAAGCAGGTCTGTGTCCGTGCCCATCGATGACGTTAAGCTATGAATGAATCAGAATTGTCGCCTCAGACGAACGGCCCGTGGCTGGAAATCCATGACGACGTAATCAGTTCGGACGAATTGGTCAAAGAGGTTGAAAGGCGCGCCGCCCACCGCCGCGCGGAATTGGGCAGTGTGAGTCTGGATTTCCCCGCGTTCGGCCATGTATCAACCTATCCCGAGCCAACCGGCGACGCGGGCAACGCCTACCTCTTCTATTACTTGAAGCAGGCGAATCAGTTCTCTTCCCCCGTGGTCGAGCCGGACCTGGCCTCGTCTCCGGCCACCCAGACGCCTGTTCTTGGCCGCCTCTGGAGCCGTATCCGGGGCGAGATGCACAACCTGGTTCTCTTTTATGTCAACCGTTCGGTGCGCGAGCAAAACCAGCTTAACCTCAACCTGATCAGTGTCCTCAACGAGATGGTACGTACTATTCAGACCCAGCAGGCTGAGATCGACGACCTGCGAGGCGAAGTCCGTCGCCTGACCGGAGAGGACGAACAGACGGCACGATGAAGGGAGCTACGCTCCACCAATTTTTGACGGGAGCCGCGGCCGGCGACGCCATCACGGATCAGGCCTTGTTGATGCGGCGCTGGTTGCGTGACCTGGGGTTTGAGTCGGAGATCTACGCCTGGCATATGCACCGGGGCATGGTCGCGGATGTCCGGCCCATGGCTACCTATCGTCAGTCGTCGAGCGAAGAGTGGGGGATATATCACCACAGCATCGGCTCGGAGATGCCTGATTCCCTCGTTCATCGGGATCTGCGTCTGATTCTCGTCTATCACAACATCACACCGCCCGAATTCTTCGAGAACAGCGATCCTCTGCGCGCTCACCTGGCTCGGCTGGGCATGCGGCAACTGGAAATCCTCCGCCCCAGGACAGAACTGGCTTTGGCGGTCTCGGGTTATAACGAGGCCGAACTGCAGCGGGCGGGCTTTGAGCGCACGGCCGTGCAGCCCATCTGCCTGCCGGTGGAACGATATGATATCCCGCTCAACGAGCGACTGGCGGCCGGCTTGGCCCGTTCCGGCCCCCGGCTACTATTCATCGGGCGGCTGGCTCCTAACAAACGGCAGGAGGACCTCGTCAAGCTCCTTCACTGTCTGCGCCGGCTGCGGCCAGAGGCGCATTTGTACCTCGTCGGCGATCCCTGGGAAGTTGGCTATGATCGCTGGGTGGAGCAATTGGCCGGCGAATTAGGCGTCCGTTCGGGGTTAACACTGGCCGGCAAGGTCTCGCAACAGGATATGGTCACCTACATCCGGGCGGCCGACGTCTACATCTCCATGAGCGAGCACGAGGGCTTTGGTGTGCCTCTGATCGAGAGTATGTATTTGGGATTGCCGGTAGTGGCCTATGGCGCAGCGGCCGTGCCGGAGACCATGGGCGACGCGGGCGTACTGTTCTATCGCAAGAAATACGAGCCTCTGGCCGAGTTGATCGATCTTTTGTTGGCGGATGACGCCTTGCGCAGCCGCATAATCGAAAAGCAACGTGCCCGCGTACAGGCGTTCCTCGAGCCACAAGTTCGCCGGCAGTTCATCGCTCAGTTAGCGAAGGTGGGGTTGTTTTGAGCAAGCAACGCATCGCGCTCGTCGTGCAGCGTTACGGCGAGGAGGTCAACGGCGGCGCGGAACTGCTCGCTCGCTGGCTGGCCGAGCGGCTTACCGCTCTGGCGGATATGCATGTCATCACCACTTGTGCCATCGATTATCATACCTGGGATAACGCTTACCCGTCAGGTGAAAGCAACCTGAACGGCGTGTGCGTCCACCGCTTTCTGGTCGACGCGCCGCGGAAAGAAGATTTCGCCGAGCGGACACTCGCCCTGTTTGATGGCGAGCGCACGCTCTTCGATGAGTTGCAATGGATGAAGGATCAGGGGCCGTATTCGACCGGCCTGCTGGATTACATCCGCGAATCCTACCATGACTATGATCTGTTCATCTTCGTGACCTATCTCTACCCGCCGACTGTTTTCGGGCTGCCGCTGGTCTCGGACAAGGCTATTTTGTTGCCGATGGCCCACGATGAGCCGTATCTCCGATTGCCCATCATCCGACCGCTCTTCCATCTGCCCCAGGCTATCGTCTACAACACGGAACCGGAGATGCGGCTGGTCAATCGGATTGCCCATAATGAGTACGTGACGCAGATCGTGGCCGGTGTGGGCATTAACGTGCCCGAGAATGTCTCGGCTGAGCGGTTTCGGCGCAAGTATGGACTTGATGGGCCATTTGTCGTCTATGCCGGTCGGGTGGATTCATCCAAGAACCTGCCCGAGCTACTGGATTATTTCGCCCGATTTCGTGACGAGGGCGGCCTCGATGTCAAACTGGTGCTCATTGGCCGGCTGAATCTGGATCTACCTGACCGGCCTGACATCATTTCGCTGGGATTCGTCAGCGAGCAGGATAAATTCGATGCTATACAGGCGGCCGAGGCGTTGCTGACGCCGTCGCTCTATGAAAGCCTCTCGATGGTCATTATGGAGGCGTGGCTAATGGGAACGCCGACCCTCGTTAATGGCCGATGCGAGGTGCTAAAATCCCAGACTCGTCGCGGCAACGGCGGCTTATACTACTATAACTACGATGAGTTCGCGGTCGCGCTGAAAATGCTGCTCGAGGCCGATGATCTTCGTGAGCAATTAGGCCGACAAGGCCGCGCGTTCGTCATGTCGAACTATAATTGGGATATTGTGATGGCAAAGTATCAGGCCCTGTTGGATAAGCTGACGATGAGACCGGCTCAAAAGCGCGCCGGCGAGCGCGTGCTGCACCAGTTCACTGAGGCGATCTCGGTTGGCGATGCTGTCAGCGACCAGGTGTTCATTATCCAGCGCTGGCTGCGTGAGATGGGCTTCACGTCCGAGATCTACGCTGAGCATATACGGC
Source organism: Promineifilum sp. (assembly GCA_019454405.1). Lineage (GTDB taxonomy): Bacteria > Chloroflexota > Anaerolineae > Promineifilales > Promineifilaceae > Promineifilum. The sequence goes on along the minus strand of JACFOH010000007.1, from coordinate 106,390 downwards.
CCGGGCTGGAGGGGCGCGCGCGCCCGGCCCGCGAGTACCGGCAGCAACCGGCCGAGACGTGCCTCATCCACCACCACGCCATCGGCTCCGATATCGCCGAGCGCGTACAAGATATTGGCCTGCCACAGATCCTCATTTATCATAATATTACGCCGCCCCGATTCTTCACGCCTGACCCGGTGATGGCTGCCAGCCTCAATAAGGGTCGTCGCCAATTGGAAGAGATGCGCTCCAGGACCTTGCTGGCCCTGGGCGACTCCGGCTACAACGAGCGCGAGCTGGTTGAGATTGGCTTCTCCCCCACGGGTGTGCTGCCTATCGCCCTCGATGAGAATCAGTTTGACGTGGCTACTAACGAAGCCCTTGCGGCTGAATGCGACCGAGACCGGCCGTTGATCCTCTTCGTCGGTCGCTTCGCCCCCAACAAGCGCCAGGAAGATTTGCTCAAGCTCCTCTACCACCTGCGCCGCATCTCGCCCCGGGCGCGGATGGTGCTGGTCGGCAGCATTGATTTCACCGAGTACATGGCCTGGCAGAAAGAGCGCGCACAAGATTTGGGGCTGGACGAATCGGCCGTCCAGTTTACCGGCCACGTCTCTCATCAGGACATGCTGACCTATTATCGCTGCGCCGATGTCTACGTCTCCATGAGCGAGCATGAAGGGTTTGGCAAGCCGCTCATCGAAAGCATGTATTCCGGCCTGCCGGTGATTGCCTATGCGTCGTCGGCCGTGCCTGATACCCTGGGCGATGCCGGTATTTTATTTCATACCAAGGATTTCGAGGCTTTGGCGGAGCTGGTCGACGTCGTGGTGAAAGATGAACCGCTGCGGCAACGTATCATCGCCCGCCAGAAAGAACGCGTGCAGACTTTCCTGGAACCGCAAGTCCGTCAGCGGTGGGAAGCCTATTTACGTTCTGTTGGCTTGTTGCCTGATTGACCCTGCCCGTGAGTGATTTTCCTCTCCATATCGCGATTGTGACGCCCGCCTACGTGCCCTTGCCGGGTGGCGGTGAACGGTACGTCGCGGCTCTGGCGCGCGGTCTGGCCGCCGCGGGGATGCGCGTCACCGTCGTGACCAGTTCGGCTACGGCCGAGGCCGACTTCTGGGATGGCTCGGATGCCGCCTCGGATACGATCGAAGAAGGCGTCCGCGTCATTCGCCGGCCGGTGCTTCCTGCGGCCGGTGGTCGCGCCAGACTGATGCAGCGGCGCAGACTTATGGTGCTTTTGTCGGCTTTGCCCGGCGACCAATCGACCTGGCTCTCCAGGCTGGCGCGCAACTTCCCGTCTATCGACGGGCTGGATGAGGCGCTGGACAGCCTGGAGGATGTCGATATCGTTCACGGGTTCAATGTATCCTGGGAGCATGGCCTGGTGGCTGCCCACGCCTTTAGCCAGCGACGTGGTATTCCGCTGGTGACGACGCCGTTTGCCCATCTGGGCGAGTGGTCGGGCGGCCGGGTGGCACGCAACTCGACAATGGATCACCAGCTTCACATCCTGCGCGGATCGGCGCGGGTGATGGTATTGACCCGAGTTGAATCCGAAGGGCTGGCACGCTATCGCATACGGCCGGAGAAATTCGCGGTCATCGGCGGTGGTGTGGAGCCGGTGATGGAAGATTATGCCGAGTCACCCTATAGCGCGGAGGATCATCATGAGGTGCGGGGCGACTTTGGCGTCTACATTGGTCGCCAGTCGTTCGATAAAGGCGCGTTGCATGCGGCCGATGCCGTACGGGTGCTGCGGCGGCGCGGCCGTGATATCGCCTTGCTTATGATTGGCTCGTCCACGCCGGAATTCAAACGTTATCGCCATCGTCTTTCCCCGGAGGATCGAGCGGCGATCCGGCCGCTGGGCGTGATATCGGACAGCGACAAGCATGCTGTGTTAGCACGAGCCAAATTCTTGATGTTGCCTTCGCGCAGCGACTCGTTCGGCATCGTCCTGCTGGAGGCCTGGTCGCACGGTGTGCCGGTCATCGCTGCCCGCGCGGGAGGGATTCCCGGTGTGGTGGACGACGGCGCTAACGGATTGCTGGTTCCATTCGCTGATGTAGATGGGCTGGCGAATGCGGTCGAGCGTATTATCACGGATGAGACCTTCGCTCGGCGCATCGGTGACGCCGGACGGCAGAAGGTCCGCACCCAGTACAACTGGGAGGCCGTTGTCGAGCGCGTGGGCAAGCATTACCGTCAAATCATGGCGGAACGGTCCTGATTTATGCGTATCCTTCATGTTGTTCACCAATACGTGCCCGATCATGTGGCCGGCACGGAGCTGTATACGCAGTCGGTCGCTCAGCATCAGGCCGCTGCCGGCCATGAGGTGGCTGTGTTCGCACCGCTCAATCGAGCGGGCGAGTTCTTGCTCGATCCGGCAGTGGAGGACGGCGTGCGCATCTACCGCGTGGCGGCTGGCGAGCGTGGGGCGACGGGCGTCTTCCGCAGCACGTTTCGACAACCGGCGCTGGCGGCTGCCTTCACGGCCGTGCTGGAGCGCGAGCGGCCGGATATAGTTCATCTACAACACCTGATGGGTATTCCGGCGACGGCCGCCGAGGAGCTGCGCCGGCGAGCGATTCCCTATGTCATCTCCCTCCACGATTACTGGTACGGTTGCGGCAATGGGCAACTATACACCAACGATACCGGGGAGGTTTGTGGTGGACCGGACGCGCGCTTCCACAACTGCGGCCGTTGCGCCGTGGCCCGCGCCGGACTGGTGAGCGCTGCCGGATTGTTAGGGCCGCTGGCCGCGCCGATCATGCGCCGTCGTAATGATCTGTTACGGCCTGTCTTCAGCGGCGCGGCCCGCATCATGGCTCCCAATGAGTTCGTCAAACGCATCCATGGCGAGATGGGCTTCCCAACCCGCCACATAGTCGTCAACCCGTTCGGCCTGTATGTATCTCCGGAGGTCGTGGCCGGCATCGCGGCGCAACGCACGCCTCAACCGGAGGGCGGGCTGCGGATCGGCTACGTCGGCAGTCTAAGCCATCAAAAAGGCGTTCATGTCCTCATCGAGGCCGTTAACGACTTGCCCGAGGCGAACGTCACCCTGGATATCTACGGCGATCCGGCGGTATTTCCCGACTATTCAGCCGGGCTGCAGGCGATGGCTCGGCATCCCGGCATCCGGTTTCACGGGACGGTCAGTCGCGACCAGATTTGGGAAGCGCTGGCCGGGATGGACGTGTTGGTCATCCCTTCGCTCTGGTATGAGGGTTCGCCGTTCACCATCCGCGAGGCTTTCGCTGCGGGCTTGCCCATCGTGGCCTCCGCCCTCGGCGCCCCAGGGAGTATGATTACCCACGGCGTCGACGGACTGCTCTTCCCGGTGGGGGACGCAAACGGCTTGCGCGAGGCTTTGCGGGAGCTATTAGGCCACCCCGCGCGCGTGGCTGCGTTACGCGCCGGCATCGCCCCGGTGCGCTCGGTGGCCGACCATATGGCTCAGGTTGAGCAGGTCTATCACGAGGCGCTGACCACTGATCCGCCATCGCGTGCCTGACGGCAGCCGGGGGCGCATGGGCAATCCAATGGAAAGGGTTATAATCTTTGATTGCTGTTCTGCCGGCTTTGGTTGGCGGACGGCGGGAGATTCTATAGCGGATGAGCTTTGATAGTCGGCCGCAGTCCGGCGGCGAACTACCCGTCTATATCTATAACGCCGACCAGCGCCTGGGCAACTGGCGCGCCAAGGTGCGAGAACTGTGGCAGTACCGATATTTACTGCGTAACATGGTTGTCCGTGACCTGAAAGCGCGCTACAAGAACTCGATACTGGGCATTCTCTGGAGCATCCTGAACCCGCTATTTTTGATGGTGGTCTTCACGGTCCTGTTTTCGGTGATGGCCAACAACCAGATCCGCGACTACCCGATCTTTGTCCTGGCCGGGCTTATCCCGTGGAACTTCTTCAGCGGATCGCTCACCAGCGGCACGACCTCCATCATTGGCAATTCGACCCTGGTGAAGAAAGTCTATTTCCCTCGCGAGCTACTGCCCGCCTCGACATTGTTGTCGAACCTGGTGAACTTCGTCTTCGCCTTCCTGGTGCTCATCGTCTTTCTTTATATCTTCGGTATCGGTCTGACCCGGCATGCCTTGTGGGTGATTCCTATCCTGGCGACGCAGTTGATCTTCACCTTTGGGCTGACCCTTCTGCTCGGCAGCCTGTCGGTCTTCTATCGCGATGTCCTGATGATCCTCGAGGTCGTTATCCTGGCCTGGTTTTTCATGACGCCAGTGTTCTATTCGCTGGAGATGTTCGGTCAGGCTGTCACGGTGTGGGGCATCACGTTTAATCCGGCCCAGCTGATGCGCTGGGTCAATCCGATGGCTTCGATCATCGACGGCTATCGGACGGTACTTTGGGGGACATATGGCAGTGGAGGTCCGGTGTCGATGAATCCGGCCTTCCTGTTGCGAACGTTTGTGACGGCAGTGATCGTTCTGGTCGCCGGTTATGTCGTCTTCGCCCGCCTCAACCCGTTGTTTGGCGAGAAACTCTGATCCGCGCCCCCGCTTGCATGTGTGACTATGATAAAGAATTACCGTTATGTTTATTACGCCATCTTGTTGCTGGCTGGCCTGACTCTGGCTGCCTGTAATGCAGCGCTGGGCGGGGCGCGCGTGACGCCTTTCCCGACGAACACGGCTTCTGTTGTGGAATCTGTGGCTGAAGCCGATACGTCAACTCCTGAGCCGATAAGCTCCCCTACAGAGCTGCCGACGGAGACCCATACGCCGACTGCCGAGGTTACGGAGTCGCCGGCTGCACCAAGCTATACCGCTACTCCGCCTCCGACTGCTACCGCACAGGCGACGTCTACCCCTACCGCCACGGTCACTCCTACCAGCCTGCCGCAGATCAACCCGACGGCCGAGCTTAACATCACCGGCTCCATGGCCGAGGGCGTGCCGACTCCACCGACCGCGATCCCGTCGCCTGTGCCCGCTTTTGACATGCCCGACGGGACGACCAATATCTTGCTCCTGGGTGTGGACGCCAATGCCGACGGCAGCGATGGCGACCGCACCGACACGATGATCATCGTGTCCATCAATCAGAAAACACGGACCGCATCGATGATCTCGCTGCCGCGCGATCTCTACATCTATATGCCCAACCGGATCATGGGGCGCCTGAATACGGCCTATGTGCTTGGTGGCGTCGAGTTGCTGGAACAGACCATTCTCTATAACTTTGGCATCCCCATTCATTACTATGCTCGGGTTAATTTTGAGGGGTTCAAGCAGATCGTCGATGTGATGGGTGGGGTGACGATGGCCGTCAGTTGCCCGCTGGAAGACTGGCGCCTGATCTCACCTGAGTTGGATCCGACGCTGGAGGAGAACTGGGAACGGTTCAAGCTGGGCGCCGGGATACATGATATGGATGGCGATCTGGCGCTGTGGTACGCTCGTTCACGCCTGACGACCAACGACTTCGATCGCGGCCGGCGCCAGCAGCAATTGTTGCACGCGATGTTTAATCAAGGCGTCGATCTGGGCCTGGTGACCAAGGTGCCGGAGCTATGGGCCACGTTCAGCCAGTATGTCCAAACCGATATGGACATCGGCCGTATCCTGCAACTGGCAACGCTGGCCCCTGATGTGCGACGCAACGGCATCCAGCATCTTTATGTAGCGGGCAAGATGAAAGCCTGGACGGTGCCGGAGAGCGGCGCGTCCGTGCAGCTGCCGATCTGGGAAGGCGATAACATGATGCGCGATACCTTTCGCCGCCTGTTTATGCCACCGGCGCTCAACCGGGCTGATCGGGCGCCGATCACGGTGGAGATCATCAACGCCAGCGGCTACCCGGCCCAAGGCTTGCTGGCCGCCGATAATCTAGCCTGGTATGGGTTCGTGCCGGTCCTGGGCGAGAAGCGCCTTATGCAGGACTATACCGAGATGACCTACTACGGCGATAATTTCAAGGGTTCCTATGATTGGCTGTTCAGTTGGGTCATGGGTAAACCGGCCAGCCAGATCGAGCTGTCGAGCGAGTCTTCGGAGTTTAATTATCGGGTTGTTATCGGCAATGACTACAACCCTTGCCGGCCGGCCTTCGACGCGCCCCAGGCGAATTTACCGGCGGAGAATTAATTGCCCGATTAGAAACGCGGGGGCATAATCCCCCACGATGAGAAATCACTAGCTTGGAGACTTCGGGGACGATGGTTCGCCTTGTGGGCGGCCATCGTCCTTTTTACAAATCAAAGTTGTTCGGAGGGATACATGACCGCGACTGGCGAGACCGCAGTGATCAATGACAAGCGCGAGTTGTTCGGCTGGATGATGTATGACTGGGCTAATTCGGCTTTCAGTACTACCGTCGTCACATCGCTGCTCGGCCCCTATATCCAGGCCTTGGCCGAAGCCAGCACGGAACCGCTCCGTCTGTTCGGGACGGCCATCGAGCCGGGCGCGATTTACCCCGCGGCCGTTTCGTTGTCGGTTGTGTTGCAGGTCTTTTTCTTGCCGCTGCTGGGCACGATAGCTGACTATACGGCGCTGAAGAAGCGGATGCTTCTCACCTTTGCCTATATTGGCGCGTTCGCCACGATTCTCCTGTTCTTTGTCAAGGCGGACATGGCCTTATTTGGCACCAGCGGCGCGGTACTGGTGGGTAGCCTGCTGTTCATCATTGCCAACCTCTGCTTTGGAGCGGCTATTGTTTTCTATAACAGCTTCCTGCCTCAAATCGCCACGCCGGACCGCCGCGACGAAGTTAGTTCCAAGGGCTGGGCGCTGGGTTATCTGGGTGGCGGCCTGTTGCTGCTAATCAACCTGGTGATGCTGCTCGTCATGGAGGATACCACGCTGGCGGTCCGTCTTAGCCTGGCCAGCGCCGGCGTTTGGTGGCTGGTGTTCACCTATCTCTATCCGCAGCGTACCCTCATTCAGCGCCACCCCAATCGCGACCGCCAGGGGGTTAACCTGTTTACCCATGGCGTCAAGCAGATCCGCAACACCCTTAGCGAATTGATTCACGAATATCCCGTAACCTTACGCTATTTGATTGCCTACCTGGTTTATAACGATGGCATCCAGACGGTGATCGTCGTCGCCGCAGCCTTTGCGGTGTCGGAATTGGGCGTTGAGGCGCAAACGGTACTCCTTCTGGTGTTGATGATCCAGTTTATCGCCTTCGGCGGGGCGCTCTTGTTTGGCAAGCTGGCGGAACGATTGGGCGCGAAGCGGGCGATCATGCTCAGCCTGGTCATCTGGTCGGCCATCGTGATTTACGCCTATTTCTTCCTGGTCAATACGGTGCAACTCTTTGTCATGGGCGCGGTGCTGGCCTTGGTGCTGGGCGGTTCGCAGGCGCTGAGTCGTTCGCTCTTCTCGCAGATGATCCCGCCCGACCATGAGGCTGAGTATTTCGGTTTCTACGAAATCAGCGAACGCGGCACGTCCTGGTTGGGCACGGCCGCCTTCGCTTTGGCCGTGCAATTGACCGGCTCGCAGCGGGTGGCCATCATCAGTCTGATCATCTTCTTCATCGTCGGGATGGTTCTGCTGGGCATGGTGGACGTTCGCCGGGCTATCGTCGAGGCCGGCAACGATCCTGAAGGCGTCGTTCTATAAATTTGTGAATCGCCTGCGGGATCTCGACCTGGCTCGGTCGAACTGCTATCGTCTGGATCATGAAACGATCGGAATTGCAATCGGCTATCGACTATATCCAGCGCCGTGGCTCGGCTATAGAGCGGGCCAGATTGCGCTTTATCCTGGATGGCGAATCGCCTCCGGATGACGTTCGCGATCAGTTGGAGCGTTCGCAGCGCAGTGATGGCGGCTGGTCGCCTTATTGGGCGCCGGATTACAGTTCGCTCGACGCGACCTGCTATCAACTATCCCAGATCGACCAGATGGGGATCGAACGCACGTCGCAGATGGCCATCGATGCGGTCCGTTTTCTGGTTGAACGGCAGCATTACGACGGCTCGTGGGAGGAAGACCCTATCGAGGCTGCCGGCGCTCCTGTGTGGGCCGTACCCGGTGACGAAGCCGCGGGCCTGTACGTAACGGCTAACTGTGCCTTTTGGGTGGCGATGACCGGCCTTGTTCCCTCAGCCGTCCACGATGCTGCTATGTACCTGAGTTTCCACCTGGGCGAGACCGGCGCCTTGCCGTCATTCTCCCAGACGCACTGGTTGGCGACCGCCGTGTGGCAACATCAAGGCATGACCGACGAAGCGCAGAAGAGCCTGCACTACTTGCGCGGCATAGTCGACGATCTATCGGCCGGGAATCTGGCCTGGATGGTCATGGCTTTGCGGCAAGGGGGCGTCCGCGCGGATGATGAGACGGTACGTACAGCGCTTGGCCGGCTTGTCGAACTGCGCGACGAAGCCGGCCACTGGCCGTCCGATGAAGGCGCGGATAACTCAGCCCATGTCACGATCGAGGCCATACGCGCCCTTAAACTGTGCGACGCGCTTGAATGACGCGCGTCGTTCTCACTTAAATGCCGTAGTAGAGTAGAAATTCATAGGGATGCGGTCGCAGGCTGACCGGGCCGATTTCCGTCTCATACTTATAGGTGATGAACGCGTCGAGGATATCTGGCGTGAAGACGCCCCCCTCCAGTAGGAAGTCGTGGTCGGCTTCGAGCGCGTCGAGGGCTTCGTTGAGCTTGCCCACGGTCGTCTCCACACGATTCATATTCTCCTCGTGGAAGAGATCGGTCTCGGCCGGATCGCCCGGATCGATTTGGTTCTGAATGCCGTCTAATCCGGCCATAAGCATGGCCGCGAAGGCCAGATAGGGGTTCGCCGCTGGGTCGGGGCAGCGGAACTCGATGCGCTTGGCCTTGGGAGACTTGGAATACATCGGGATGCGGATCGCGGCCGAGCGGTTGGCGGCCGAGTAAGCCACCACGACAGGCGCCTCATATCCCGGCACCAGACGACGGTAGGAGTTAGTCGTTGGCGCGCAGAAGGCCAGCAGGGCATTAATGTGCTTCAGGATGCCACCGATGTACCACTTGGCCATTTGGCTCAATCCGGCATAGCCGTTTTCATCGTAGAACAGCGGCTGTCCATCTTTCCACAAGCTCTGGTGGGTGTGCATACCCGAACCGTTGTCGGCGTAGATCGGTTTGGGCATGAAGGTGACTGTCTTGCCGTGCTTCTGGGCGACATTCTTGACGATGTATTTATAGAGCTGGACGTTGTCGGCCATTTTCAGCATCGAATCGAAGCGCATATCGATCTCGCACTGTCCGGCCGTGCCGACTTCGTGATGGTGCAGTTCCACCGGTACGCCGGACCGGATCAGCGTGCGCACCATCTCCGCGCGCAGGTCTTGCAGCGTGTCGAAGGGCGCCACGGGGAAGTAACCGCGCTTGTGGGGCACTGAGTGACCGAAGCCGAATATGCCGTTGTTCCAGGGCCCTTCCACACTGTCGACCTGATAGGCTGAGGAGTATTCGCCCGCCGAATACATCACTTTGTCGAAAACGAAAAACTCGGCCTCGGGGCCAAAGTAGGCCGTGTCGGCGATGCCGGTGCCTTGCAAGAAGGCCAGCGCCTTGCGGGCCACGTAACGCGGGTCGCGCGAATAAGGTTTGCGGCTGATGGGGTCATAGACGTCGCCTACCAGGCTGAGCGTTGGCGTCTCGCAGATCGGGTCGATGATGGCCGTCGATGGATCGCAGATCAGGATCATGTCGCTCGACTCGACGCCCTGGAAACCACGGATGGAGGAACCGTCGAAACCCAAGCCGGCCTCGAAAGTAGCCTCCTCGCTGAAAACCTCGATCGGCAGCGAAAAGTGTTGCCATTGCCCAAAAAGATCGGTGAATTTAACATCGACGAACTCAAGCCCTTTTTCCTCGATCAGCTTGGTCACGTCGGCCGGTTCCATGCTCTTGTTTTCCACTATTTTATTTACTCCCTGCAAGGTTTGGGTTTTATTTGTCTTTCGACGGGTGAGCGCTAGAGCAGCAGGCTCATGATTAGATCATCGATGTACACACCATCACGAATGACCGCGTTTCGTAATCGGCCTTCCACCTCGAAGCCGAGCGACTCATAGAGGGCAATCGCGATGGTATTGCGAGCGAAGACGTGGAGTTCGATGCGTGTGAGGATATCGGTTTGGCGCACCCACTCAACGGCGTGGGCCATGAGGCGCCGGCCAATGCCTCGGCCGCGCCATTCCCGAGCCACGGTAATGCCCAGGACGGCCGAATGCCTTACATTACGGCGTTTGCCTCCGTTCAGCGTCAATACACCGACGATTTGGCCGCCGGTTTCAGCCACGAGGTAGAGGCTGTTATCGGCTTGATTCATATCGCGGATGGCGCGCGCTTCTCCCGCTATGGTGGGGAAGTATTCATCGGCCTCGGTAATGAGGTTGATCCCCGGCTCGCTGAACATGCGACGGAAGAAGTCGATATTGGCGGCCGCGTCTTCGGGGCGCCCCTCCCGGAGCGTGATGGCGGCTTCATCGATGGTTCTGCGAGACGTCGATTCCATGATGGTTATCTCAGCTCGGCCGGCAGATAATATCGAGGTGAATAGTCCCTTGGCCGTTCATTTTGCGGTTCAGGGTCTCCCACTCACTGATAATCCCGGCGACGTCAAGGGGGCCGACTTCCGTGCCGCCATGGCGGATGACCGACACGCGGTAACCATAGTCGCTCAATGATCTGAGGAATGCCTCCGGCTCGACGTTGGAAATGGCGCGAATGGCCATCGGGTGGAACTCGGCCAACAGCACCGGACGATGATGTGTCAGGATATGGACCATGCCGCGCAGGGCGACTGGTTCGTGCCCTTCGATATCCATTTTCATCACATCGATGTGGTCGACATCGCGCAACAGATTGTCTAACGAATCACCTCGGACAACCGTGGTCGATTCTCGCATCTCACCTATGGCCATCACCGCGCCATTGGAATGCAGGAAATTGAGTTCCAGGAGTCGTGGCTCATCCGTCACGGCGCATTCATGCACCTGTACATTCGTGAACTGGTTGGTCAACAAGCTGCGATAAAGCAACTGGACGTTGTTGTGGTTTGGTTCAATGGCGATCACTCGCCGGGCGAGGCCCGCCCCCAGAAGGGTGAACCAACCCATGTTGGCCCCGATATCGACGAATGTGCTCTCCGGCGTGAGTTCTCGCTCCAGTGTGGCCGTGACATGCGGCTCGTAAGCTCGGGTAGCTATGATGCCTTGGGCGATGAGGTTATCTTCCTTGTCCAGCCACATAGCGAAACGCCCGACATCGACGCAGGTGATCTCGCTCGGCTCGTTACGTGAGCGATACTCGGACGAGTTTATGACGCCTTCCACCACTTCCCGGCGACTGCGGCCGCGTTTCAGGGCATGTAACTGATTGCGCCAACCGGGAGCGTCCGGTTCGCGCCCCAACAGCAACCGGTAGCTGAAGTACACATCAGCCGGATCAGCCTTGTCGGTAGATAGCCCCTTAAGCAACCAGAGCCATAGGCGTATGAGCGAAAAGCGAATCGTGTTCATAGACAGGGCAAATTGTCAACTAAAACCGGCTCGATGTAAAGAAATCGGTGGGTGACGAGAGAATGGCTTAATCCAGCGCACAAGTCATATACAGACCGTTCAGCTCAAAGCCCAATCGAGCGTAATATTCGCGGGTGCCGATGGCGCTGATGACGGCGATGTGTCGGAAGCCGGCCTCACGAGCGATCTGTTTGGCGCGATCGACCAGTTGTGTCCCTAGCCCGATGTGCTGCGCCTCACCCCGGCTATCGTCGCCCAGATTAAGCGCCGGGCCGTAGACGTGAACCTCACGGATCATGGCGTGGTCGTCCAGCTCGGGTAGGGGATGGGGGAGCGAGCGATCGGGCAGCGACAGGCGCAGAAAGCCCGCCAGTCGATCGGCCGTCGGGTAGTCGTCGAGCGTCTCGAAGCTCAGGAAATGTTCGGTCGTCGCATCGGTATGATAGATGAGGTCGCGCAGTTCCAGATCTTCGAAGCGGATCGCTTTTCGCCGTACTTCACGGCAGCGGATGCAACGGCAAGGCGTCCCTTGTTCGTGTAGTTTCTCCTGGGCGAGTTGCCGCGAATTAGTCTTCTTGTTACCGGCGACGACGTTGGTCGTCGGAAAATCGCGCACCACGCGGCTGAGGCGAACGTAACGCGGCACCTGGGCTTTGCACGCTGCCAGTACGTCTACCACTTCATCTTCAGTGTAGGGCGTATACTCGCCGCGCTGCCAATAATCATAGAGTTCGGCGTTGGAAACCAGCATGCAGGGATAGATCTTCAGTTCGTCGGGGCGGATGGCGGGATCGCTCCATAGACGGCCGAAATCCTCGATGTCGCCTTCGATGGTTGCGCCGAGCAAGTTGGCCATCCAGTGGCCGTGGATCTTGAATCCGCCTAGCCGTAGCAAGCGGAAGGCGTCACGCGTGCTCTGAACGTCGTGCCCGCGCTTGTTCAGCGCCAGTACGCGCTCGTCGAGTGACTGGATACCGACCTGCACCTTGGTGACGCCCAGGGTGCGGAACCAGCGCAACTCGTCGATGTCTATGCGGTCCTGCCGTGTTTCCACGACCAATCCCACATTGCGGCGACGGCCGATGGCGTTGGCTGTCTGCGCCTCGGCCAGCGTGGTCGAATCGAAGCCGTTCATGGCGTCGAAGCAGCGTTTGACGAACCATTCCTGATAGTCGCGCCGGTAGCTTGACCATGTGCCGCCCAGGATGAGCAGTTCGATCTTCTCTGTGGGGTGGCCGATGGCTTCCAGCGCTTGCAGCCGCGATGCGGTCTGGTCGTAAGGGTCGAAGTTGTGTCGCTCGGCCCGTCGCGCCCCCGGCTCGTCGTGCAGGTAGCTCTTGGGCATGCGTATGTCGGTGGGACAAAAGACGCACTGGCCGGGGCAAGGATAGGGCTTGGTCAGGACGGTGACAGTAGATACGCCCGACTGCGTTCGCATGGGCTTCATCTGCAAATGGGCGCGCAGATCAGGATCGAACGTCAGGTAGCCGGCCTCGCACAAGTCCCGATAGACCGCCTGCACCTGCCCCTTGGAGAGCCAGGGGAGCCCGCGCCGGACGAAAGATTGTATCGTACGATTGTAGCGGTTACTGGTCAGCGGCCGTGCCCGGGCCAGTGCGCCGATCAGCTCGACGAGCAGCTCCTCGCGGCCGCCGATGTCGATTGGCTCGTTACGGAGCCGCCAGGCCGCGTCCTGTTCCTGGTCTATCGAAATCACGCTATCTCCGCCATTAACTCGACCATCACGTGCAGAGTCTCGATGTCGAAAACGGTCATGTTGATCGTCGTTACCGGGCTGTTGAGCCAGAGACGAAGGTGTTCGCGGACGCGCTCCTTCGGGCCGACGAGGGCCACAGCATCGATCAACTCAGCCGGCACGCGCGCCATCGCCGCGCCCTTGTCACCGGACAAATAGAGGTCTTGAATCTCGGCGGCCTCGGCGGCGAAACCGTATCGGCCCGCAAGGTCGTTATAGAAGTTCTTGCCCCGTGCGCCCATCCCGCCGACATAGAGGGCCAGCATCGGCCGCAGCATGTTGTAGCAGATGTCGAGATTGTCGTTAATGACGACCGAGACGGTGGGGGCGATATCAAAATCGCTGATATTCTTGCCCGCCTTGGCCAACCCGGCCTCGATATGGGGCTTGTAGACGTCGTCATATCGCTCGGGCGCGAAGAAGATGGGCAACCAGCCGTCGCCGATCTCAGCCGCCAGTTCGACGTTTTTGGGGCCGATAGCGGCCAGATAGATGGGGATATCCGGCGCGGCCGCCAGCGTGCTTTTCAGCGGCTTGCCCAGACCGGTGGCGTCTTGACCATGATAGGGGATCTGGTACTGTGTGCCGTCAAAGGTCAGCGGCGCTTCGCGGTGGAAGATGCGCCGGACGATCTCGACGTATTCGCGCGTGCGATTCAGCGGGTGGGCGTAGCTGACGCCGTGCCACCCCTCCACAACTTGTGGACCCGAGAGGCCAAGCCCCAAGAGAAAACGGCCGCCGGAGAGCTGATTGAGCGTCATGGCCGTCATGGCGGTGTTGGCCGGGGTGCGACCGGACATTTGCATGATGGCCGTGCCCAGCTTGACGCGCTTGGTTAGCGCGCCCAACCAGGCGAGAGGCGACACGGCGTCGGAGCCGTAGGCCTCGGCCGTCCACACAGAGTAGACGCCAAGCCGGTCGGCTTCCTGCACCAGTTCGATTGGTAGTTCAACTTTGCCGGCGGAGTAGCCGAGCATCAGACCTATGCGCATGGATTACCCCTCATAAGGAACCTGAATGTTCCTGAGCATTGGAATATGGCGGCGGTCAAAAGTTATCAGCGTCGTATTGTTCATTTCTGCGTTAATGTATACGATGTCGGTATGATGGTCAAAGCCGGAAAGCAAACAGCCGCTCCTGGACAAGAGCGGCTGGCGGATGCCCTCACGGGGATTCGAACCCCGGTCTTAGCCTTGAAAGGGCTACGTCCTGGTCCCCTAGACGATGAGGGCAACGACGGGAATTTTAACACCAGAGGAAGAACCGGTCAATAACTGGAAAAATTTTCGCGTTTTGTGGTTTTGACCATGAGGGCGCTGTAATATCAAGTCGCCTATATCAAGATCATTAGAGGAGGCCGTTCAGCATCCACGTTAAGATCCGCGATTATCGTTCGGGAGAAGCCGCGACACTCTATGCCGTCCATGCCGCGATCGTTCCGGCCGATGCCGGGCGGCTGACCGTCTGGACGGAAGAACTGGAAGTGCGACTGGGAACGGGCGCGCGCGCCTGGATCATAACGCATGGCCGACGGCCGGTCGGTTATGCAGTGATTGATCCGGTTCCAGGGCTGCCGGATGTGGGTGACCTGACGGGAGGCGTCGTTCCGATGTGCCGGCAGAACGGGCTGGGCACGCAGCTGCTTCGCCATGTTCAGGATACAGCGCCGGCGATAGGCTTTAATCGATTGTCTCATCGTGTAGACAGCCTCGATGATGATGTGGCCGCTTTCTTGCTCCGGCGTGATTTTGTTGTGGAACATGAAGAATGCTTGCTGGAATTGCCGGCCACGAGCGAGCTTCCTCTCACTCCGGTCGAGCCATCGTGCGAATTGCTGACTTTTTCGTGGACTCGTGCGGTCACGGAATTCTGCCGTCTTTATGACGAGAGCTTCTACGGCATGCCGTGGTCGCAGCCGTATACCGGCGGGGAGGTTATGGCGCTGCTGGATCGGCCGGAGGATTTGCTTTTCGCGGTCGTCGGTGGGCGACCGATCGGCGTCGCCTGGCATCAGCTGTTGCCCGACGGACGCGGTCGGATCGAACCGATCGGAATATCACGCGATTATCAGGGACGTGGATTCGGCCGGCGCTTGCTCCTGGCCGCGCTCCGTCGTTTGCGCGATCGTGGCGCGAACGTAATCGAGATAGGCCTGTGGCGCGATAACGCCACCGCCATGCGTTTGTACAGCAGCGTAGGGTTCTCGGAAACCGACCATTGGTACTTTCTGGCCTGTGATTTATAAGGCTGTGGGGCTGAAGGCTGCATAAGAACCGGAACCAACCTTTTGCGCGATATCCGATTATTCCTAGAATCGTTATCAATCGCACAGTGATGAGTTTGCCCCGCAGTGGCTGGGGCTGTATGTTAAAAATGGGAGACCAAGCGAATGATGTTCAACGATAGATCCGACGTCAGCCAACGGTTGAGCGCACAGCAGTACATTACTTCCGATGAGATCGCTACGGTGATCTATCTGGCGCAATCGCTGGGCAAACCGGTGCTGGCGGAGGGGCCGGCCGGCGTGGGCAAGACTGAGCTGGCCAAGGCCTGGGCGGCCGCGCTGGGCGCGCCGTTGGTCCGCCTCCAATGCTACGAGGGTCTGGATGAAGGCAAGGCGCTCTATGAATGGGAGTATGCCAAGCAGATGCTCTACACTCAGCTCCTGCGCGATACCCTTCACAACGTGCTGGGTGATGTCAACAGCCTGGCCGAAGCCGCCAATCGCCTTGCCCAAGAGGAAGACGTCTTTTTCTCGGAGAACTTCTTGCTGCCACGGCCGCTTCTGCGAGCTTTGACGTCCGACGAGCCAGTGGTTCTGCTTATCGACGAGATCGATCGCGCCGATGTGGAGTTTGAGGCTTTCCTGCTCGAAGTTCTCAGCGACTTCCAGGTCAGCATTCCCGAACTAGGCACGATCCACGCTAAACACCAGCCGATGGTTTTGCTGACCAGCAACAACACCCGCGAATTGAGCGAAGCGCTCAAACGGCGATGCCTTTATCTCTATGTCGGATACCCCACCCTCGATGCTGAACTCGATATCGTACGCCTGAAAGTGCCCGACTTGCGACCGGAACTGGCCCGGCAGGCAGTCGCTACGGTGCAACAGTTGCGCAATATGGACCTGCGCAAGGTTCCCAGCATCAGCGAGACTCTCGACTGGGCGCATGCGCTGGTCGCCCTCAATGCCGCCTCAATTGACGAAGAGACGATGAATAATACCCTGACTGTTCTGCTGAAGTACGAGGCGGACGTGCAGAAGGCCAGGCGCATGATGGGCAATGGTGGCCGGAGGGGGCCAGCCACCCGCTAGGCGCCGGGCCTGGAGGCGACGAGATGGACGATCGGATTATAGAATTCGTGCGGGGAATGCGGGCGTCCGGGGTGCGTGTGTCGATGGCCGAATCGGCCGACGCCATGCGTGCGGTCGAGCTCCTCGGAATCACCGATAAAGAACTATTCCGCCAATTATTGCGAACGACCCTCATCAAGAAATCGGACGACTTCGCCGCCTTTGAAGAACTGTTCCCTCTTTACTTTGGTACCGGCGGACCGCCTTTACAGAACGCTCTGGAAGACATGAGCGAGGATGAGCAGGCGATGCTCAAGGCCGCGCTGGAGGCCCTCAGCGGCCGCCTCCAGAAGTTGATGGACTGGCTGACCAGCGGCGAGGGGCCGACCCGGGAAGAGCTGGAGCGATTAGCCGAGCGTGCCGGTATCCAGTGGGCCGATAGCCAGCAGGAGGGGCGCTGGGTGACACGGCGGATGCTGCAGCAGATGGGCCTGGCCCACCTGGAAGAGCAGCTACGCGAGTTGATGGAGCGCCTGGCCGAGATGGGTATGAGCCGCGACGCTATCGAGAAACTGATGGGCATCGTCGAAGCCAATCGAGAGGCTCTGATCGAGCAGGTAGCCCAACAGGTTGGGCGACAGATTGCCGAGCAGCGCGCCAACCGGCCGAACGAGCTGTTCGGATCTGACCTGATGCATAAACCGTTTGAAGCGTTGACCCAGGAAGAGGCCAATATCCTGCGACGCGAAGTGCAGCGACTGGTGACGCAGTTGCGCAGCCGGGCCGCGTTGCGTCGCAAGCGGGGCAAGGCGGGGCGTTTTGATTCGAAAGGCACCATCCGCGCTAATCAGCGTTATGGTGGCGTGCCCATGGAGTTGAAGTTCAAGCGCAAGAAGTTGAAGCCGAGCCTGGTGCTGATCTGCGATGTCTCCCGATCGATGCTTTCCGTGGCCGAATTTATGTTGCGTCTGACTTATGAGTTGCAGGACCAGGTGGCCAAGACGCGCAGCTTTGGTTTCTATAGCGATATGGAAGAGATCAGCCCGGTGATGTCGGGCAATCGAGCCGGTGATGCGATCGATGAGGTCATGGATGCCTTCTACCGGCGCTCGCCGCAGCATTACGCCACCGACTTCGGCCGCAGCCTGGACACGCTCTACGATAACTGGCTTGATAGCATCAACAGCCGGACGACGGTCGTGATTCTGGGTGATGGCCGCAATAATTACAACGATCCGCGGCTCGATCTGATCAAGGACATGCAACAGCGCGCGCGTCGCCTGATCTGGCTCAACCCGGAACCCCCCCGCCAATGGGGCACCGGCGACAGCGATATGTTGCAATACGCGCCTCTATGTGACCAGGTGTATATGGTGCGTAATCTGGCCCAGTTGTCGGCCGCGGTCGACAAGCTGATGGCCGGCGTCTGACGTCCGATCGTAATTGACAGATACGCGGGCCGCGTGTTATGATGGTCGTGTCATGAGACGGTTAATATTCGTTCACAAAGCTTATTATGGTTGGCAATCTGTAACGACCGCGCTTTTGGCGCGCTTGACGGTTGCCGGCGGCTGAAGAACGACGGCGAACGAGAGCAAAAGACGCGGCGCCACCGCGTCTTTTTTATTGTTGTGAGAAATCTGCAAATCCGGGAATCCGTTTGACAGGAGTGAGAGATGGCAATGACGATTATCGATGAGTTGCGCTGGCGAGGACTTATCTACGACAAGACGGAAGGGCTTGATGATCTGCTGAGCGAGCAGAAAATCACGCTGTATAACGGATTTGACCCCACCAAGGATACCCTCCATGTCGGCAACCTCGTGCCGATGATGCAGCTGGCCCGCTGGCAACGTTTTGGCCACACGCCTATCGCCCTGGCCGGCGGCGGCACGGGCATGATCGGGGATCCCAGCGGTCGGAGCACCGAACGCAACCTTCTTTCGCTGGACGTCATCGATTACAATGTCGGCGAAATCAGGAAGCAATTGGCCGGTATTCTCGACTTCGAAGTTAAGAGTAATCCGGC